>JAIORD010000028.1 GCA_021108275.1 Methanococcoides sp. | reverse complement strand
TGCTTCCAGTCTACACCCGATTTCTTTTCCTCAGACATATTACATCACTCCTTTTAACAATGATTCCTTGTAATAATATAGAATAGATCAGAATAATATATAGCATAATTTGCTTTGGAAACTCGACTGATATTGGAAATGGAAATACCCATAAGAAATGACTAGGAATGTTGGATATTCCAAAGACATGAGAATTTCCAAAGGCTTTAGTTTATATGCAAATTGAATTATTTAAAAAAATCAACATCAATAGCCGTATTATTTAAAAGAAAGGAACAATTATGCGATTTATCCTGTTCAGCCTGAAAAACAACCGAGAGAATCATTGAGGGAACAAGGAATATCGACCAGATAGATTATCCTGAAGCCAAATTTGATGGAGAGATTGGAGTTCTTGAAAGAAAGCATGTTCTTGCTGATTCTGTTATTTATATTGGGAAAGAAGCTAACAATATTGATGAACAGGAATTGGATGTTAGGAAATCTCAAGAGTTCATTAATAAGCAAGAGATCATGGAGAATATCCTCAATATATCTCAAAAAGAAGCTGAAGCAAGGGGAGTTTCTAGGAGCAGGTTTCAGGGGATTAAGCAGAGGATTAGGGATAATGGAGATCTCAATTTAAATACTCCGGCAGTGCGGAGATTAATCGATGCAACATAACATCAAAGATTTTATTTAGAAATCAGATAACATTTTTTGGAATTCATCATCTTCATTTTGGTCTAGTTTGAGGAATTCAGTAACTAGTGCATAGAGGTATAACAAAGCTACTGGAGACATCAAAAAACACATTTCAAATATAGACATATCAAGAAAATTTCGTATATCTTCTGATTCGTATGCGAGGAAAAGGTTTAGAGAATCACCTTGAACAATATCATTTACCACCAAAATTCCTAATATTGATAACATTATTACGAAAACATAAAGAAGCGAAAAACCCAGTAGTCCTTTTTTTAAGAAAATAATCCGGTTTAATTTTTCACTTGTTTCTTTTTCTCTTTGTAAAATAAGTATTCCGAACATAATAATTATACCCAAAAGTGCTGAAAATACTTGAGCAATTGTAGAATAAAAATAATACATAGTCTGTTTTTCAACAGAAAAAGCACCATAGGTATACAGCATATATAAGGCTAAAACTATAACCCATGCATAGAGGTCAATATCATAAACTGACGAGAAATATTTTGTTATATTATTGGGATTCTCAGTTTTACTTTTTTTATAAACGGTTGGTAAATATTTCATTTTAATATAATCATAAATAGTATAGATTAAAAACATTAGAAGTATTGTGTATGCTTGTATCTTTATTATAGGGAAAAGAAGTATGCAAATAATCATAATAAACTTGTATGAATTGGAAGATGCATTCCATTTCTTTTTTAAATTTGTATCTTCTTGTTTTCTTGAGATAAATATATAAAAATAATAGACAATATATCGTATAGCAAATAGAACAATTATAAGTGATAATGTAATGGATGCAGAAGTATTACTTGTGAAAAATGATTTGTAAACCGTGGGAACAAAAGTAAAAAGCAATACTAAACTAATAAAGGTAAATCGTTCCTCTCTAGAATATTTTATTTTCTTCTCAAGTAATCCTAGTACGATCCCGGATATGAAGAGTATTATCAGTGCCTCCATTACGGTAGATAAAAAATTTGATATGGGTTCGAGAACGACTACTAAAAATATCCCAAATAAAATTGAAGATACTGTACTAATTATTGGGGCACTTTGAACCCATAAGTTATGTAATTTTTTAAAAAAATTGTGAAATTTATTTTGCATTTGAGATTAGTAATGAAACTAATGTTAAATATTGTTTTCTACTTTGAATTATTAGCAAAATAAACTATTATTAATCATTTAAATTTCGTCACTACATTACTAATTAAAAGATATAGTTCCGTTTTTTGCTGTTACCTATTACCCCGACTTGCTGTGCGGGGATAAGATTCGAACCTCCAAAATCACATAAATTTGCAAATTCATAAATTTTTTAAAATTAGTTGCATTTTTCTTAGTTATCTATATTTTCTAATCGGAGACTTAAGAAGAGATCTTGGCAATACTTCCTTAAAATACAGATAAGTAGACGACCTTTACTCGTAATTTATCATTAGAAAGTTTTAGGAATTGCCTTTTCTCAATCTCCCTTATACCCCAACTTTCTATGCGAGGCTTAGTTCAAGCCTAAACCCTTATTAAAATATTTATGGGATTCTTCTGGATTGTTCTCATCATAACTCATATATGACAAAAGCAGAAAGACATCCTTTATATCAACTATCAAATTGCCACAGCCTTCTTCGGTTCCAGTAAATGTCTTATTTTGTTCCTCCAACAATTCAACATTGCTAAGTAAAGACGCATACAATCCCACAGCCTCTTGCTCATCCATTTGTCCAGCATCAACAATATGAGCAAACAATGATTTCTTCTGTTCTGCAAGAGCCTTCACAATATCTACACCCTTATCACAAGGGGCTATTGCTATTTTATCAGAATACTCTTTATTCTGAATCCATAATGGGAACATGTCCACCGTGACACCGTTCTTCTCACCCATATTTTTGCACTTATCACATCCCTCTGGACATTCAAAATATTCCAACAATTTCATTATATCTTCTTTATATTCTAGAAATTCAGCATCAACAGACATCTTTTTCACCTTCCAAAATTCATATATTCATTATAACGATCATCAACCACATTCACGTTCATTCAGTCATGCCTTGTTGCATGCTCCTACACATACTTCTTAACACCCTTCTTGACTCCACATTCTTCCATCAGCCGTCCCCAATACATCCCTAGATCCTTCATCCCAATAAAAAATTGAGGATCGCTTCCTCCGTTCTCAAAATTATTCCCGCCTCTCTTAGCCCGATTCAGACCAGCTTTCAGCAACTTTCAATGCGGGGGAGAGATTCGAACCTTTTGTTTAGTGGTCCAACATACCATAACAGTTAGTATATAAGTTAACCGATGGGTTTATAGATTGAAGAATATACAAAGAAAAATATGGCAACGAGGTATTGTAGCTAATTTGCACAACCCATTCGAATCTGAAACGACACTATCTCAAATAATTTAAACCAATTCAAACCATTGCAGAAAAATTATTATAATTGATTAGGAACCACAGTCCAAAGATCATCAGTAATCCTCCACAGAAGTAGAACATGTTTTTGTATGTACTCTGTGATATCAGCTCCTTTCCCTTTGAAGAGGAGGATGAGACAGCTACAATGAACCCGAGATCTGCTATCCAGTGACCAACGATAAATGCAACCACTGCAAAGATACTTATCATATATTCATGCAGGATAATCGCAGTACCTGCTGCTAGCCACCAGATAACAAAATAAGGGTTCAATGCAGAGGTTAAAACCCCAGCATATATTGGATTAAAAGAGAGGTTCAATCTACTTTCTGATGCCAAAATATCCATTGTAGAAACTTCTTTTGAACTTTTTATTAGCATCACTCCCAAAAGTACCATCATCAAGCCACCTATTATGGTCAGATATAACATCATGGTTTCACTGATAGAGGATGAAACTCCTACTAAGATGAGCAGAAATATGATCAATTCGATTAGGGCATGCCCAATGAATACTGATTTTCCTGCTCTACAACCTTTCTTAAGGGATATGCCAATCGTTGCAAACATCATAGGGCCAGGAATGAGAGCAGCAGATATTGCCACTGTAATTCCTAGAAAAAAAGCTTTGATTATTTCTATGATGGATATCACCTTGCAAAAATTTATAAGTGTAATATCTAAAACAATTATATAAATCTATGCAAAATATTTGCTATGTAATGGCTTATTTCAAGCTCTGATATTCTTATTTTCTGATTCTGTAGAACTCCCAAGAGACAAATATGGAAGAAGATGAGAGAAGATGGGAGAAGATGGGATTTTTGAAAGGTACTTTATATACATGAAACAGAATGCTAAAAAAGACAAGCTGTTCACACTCAATGCCCATGTGGGGGAGAGTTTGGAAACTTGGTGAGATATCATTTCGTATCAGATATATAAAATTCTTATGAATATATTAAAAAGAATCTTGCGTCCAATAAATATCGACTGATTCAATAATTCCTGGACTTTCATAGAATCCCCTCATATTTTTATTTGATTATTGTCCGAATATTGAGGATTTCTACAGAGCCTTTAAACTATAAAGTTAAATAAAATACAATAATATATATTATCAACCAATAAATACATAAATATATTCGATCATTTTAAAAGTTGATCAGAGGTCATATGATCACATCATAGATCTACACTGATCAATATCAACAATTCAAAGAAGGTGTCCTATGCTCCGGAAAGCTGTATCTCTACGCTCAATATCTTTACTAGTAACCTCTGCACTATTGATATTCCTTTGCTTGCTCCCATTAACCGCATCTGCATACTCTATCGAGGATGTTGAATGGGAATCAACTAGCTCTTCCACGTTACACTGGGGAGAGACGATGACTGATGATGAAAATGGTGATAAGTACATAATAAAGGTTGAAGATTTCACCAAAGATGGATATGTACATGTTTCACTGACAAGAAACAATGAGATCAAGGGTTTCAGTTTCATACATGTCGGTCAGAGCTTTGAACTAAGGGATGAGGTAGACGGACAGGATATAAAGGTCCATGCAAAGAAAGTGACATTGAACATTGATGAGTGGACCGGCAATATGGAAAATCCCAGCGCAGAGATAGAGATATACAGAAGAGGATTGCCGGAATTTGAGATTACGATCGATACAGAGAAGGATGAATTCGATCCTAAGACCATGAGCTCACTCCAAGAGATCACTGCGACATTCTCCATAGAGAACATCGGATATGCCGAAGGAAAGGACACTAAACTCATCATCGATTCCGATGGAATGGAGATTGCAAATGGAAAGCTCAAATATGACATTTATAGTCTTGAGAAGGATGAAGTTGCCGAACCCATAACGGTCAAGTTCAAGGCACCTCAGCTATGGGATGAAACAGAGATAGACCTGAAGGCCACGGTCGAAGCCAAAGATATTAACAACGACTTGAATGAGGACAGCGAAACAAAGACCCTTACGATAGAGCCAAAGGTCGAACTTATACTTACTAAATCCATGACAAAGGAGATATACATGGATGAAACAGCACACGTCCTTGTCACCGTCCGAAATTCAGGTAAATATACTATTAATTCGGTCACCATACAGGATTTCATGATCGATGGTGTTGAATTGAGGGACAGTATAACCCTTGAAAAGACCCTCTCTTTCGCACCAGGTGAAACAAAGGAAGTATTCTCATATTCATTAAAACCAATTAAAGAAGGTACCTTTACTGCCCCTAAGGCAACTGCATCATTTGTAGCTTCCAATGACAAAGAGTATACCTACGAGTCAAATGGCCCGAAGGTAACCATCAATGGACCGGATATCGTAATAACCCAGGCATTGGATAAGTCGATCATACAGCCCGAAAATGAAGTGAAGGTAACAATTACGGTGAAGAATGAAGGTAACAGGGACGCCAGTACCAGGGTCATTTCGACCCAGTTCCCGGAAGGTACAACATTCATTAGTGGGGATACGATCCTAGACATGGTTCTTGGTAAAGATCAATCCAGTAGTTATACATACATCTTAAAAATGAACGAACTTGGCATATTTAAAATTCCTCCTGCAACTGCAACGTTCATCGATATGGAAGGTTTCAAAGGTGAAAAGATATCGAACATGCCCAGCATAACAGTAGAGATCCCACCTGAAACAGTGGATACTGAAACTTCAGGCACATCAGATAGTTCAGATAGTTCAGACACTTGGGCAGCTTCGCATTCAGCTTCTGGAAATTATGGAGCCAACCTTGAACAAACAAGTGAAGAAAAGGTTCAACCCGGATTTGGTTCCCTTTTCGCTATCGCTAGTATTGCAGGCGTATACCTGCTGAGAAGGAAAAATTAAAAGGGTCATATGATGAAAGCATACGTTTGCATTATACTAGCTATCTTGATCTTGGCCTTAGCGAATGCACCCATAGCAGCAGAGGAGAATGGGAACTGGGAAGAACGTATTAACTATACACTGTACTGGGGCGACAGTATCGATGTTAATGGATCATTGATAACAGCACATGATTTTTCAAAGGCAAAGCCATTTGATGTTGATACAGACTATGTTATGCTCACAATCCTTTCTGAAAGTTCAGAAGAATGGAATGCTATGCTCTCGATAAATAATAGTGCTCTACCTGACAGCAAGATAATCAAGGGAAGGTTGAACATAACTGCTCTGGAAGTGGTTACCGGTAATGACATACCATCCCCATATACGAAAATAGGGGTTTCAATTTTCAATGTCACAACGAGCGAAGCTGATAGCTGGGTCAACACAACGCTTCAGGTCTCGAAGACAAAATTAAAGAATGCAAATATTGATGAACGGGCATACATCACCATCCAGTTGCATAACCTTAGAGGTAGCAATATAGAAGATATCTCTATCAATGAGACCCTTCCAGAGAACCTTATCCTTGACCCGGAAATAGAAGATATACATATTGCAGACCTTAGCTCCTACTCAAAGGAAGTTATCCAGTATTCGGTAAAAGCCTTGTATCCGGGAAATTATACCATACCCCCCACAGAGATACGGTTTGTCAATAAAGGGATCACCTATTTCCAATACAGCAATTCGACCAACCTGATAGTTCATGGCCCTTACATCAACGCTACAAAGACCGTTAAAATAAATGAAACTGATCCGGAAGTACTCGACTTTACAGTGAATGTCAAGAACGAAGGTGATAGGGCAGCACATATCAGGGTTCACGATGAGATGATCATCGATTCCAAATTTATTGATGGTAAGACCTCGGCAAACCTTGTGATTTTCCCGGAGAACACCACTAATTTATCATACAGCGTCCACATGAACTCGATCCATTCCTATATGATCGTGCCTTCAGCAGTGATAGAATTTACTGATGCGAAAGGCTATTCAGGCACAGTAAGGACAAATAGATATTATCTTAATGATATCTTTGAAAATGGAGAATTAGACTCCATCGAAGAGAATTATGAAAACATACCAGCACAGATGAATACTACCACCGGACCTTCCGAAGACGCGGCAATAAACGCTGATATACCCAGTTATGGAAATATCAGATCGATCAGAGACCTTGTGGACACCACATTTAAAATAATCAACGAAGCTCTTTCATTCTGATATATATTGGAATTCACTGAACGAAACCTATTTAGCCCTTTCAGGAGTTTGGACAGCGGGAGCATGACATGAAATATGAGCAGAATCTAGATAAAGTCAAATTTGAGATAATCATCTCAGGAAGATCGAACGTTGGTAAATCTTCCATAATAAGAGAGCTCACCGGCAAGCAAGTAAAGGTGGGAAAACGCCCTGGAGTTACACTAAAACCGACACAGATCCTTTTTTCCGATATGCTGATAACAGACCTGCCCGGTTTTGGGTTCATGAGCGGTGTAAAGGACAGGAAGCAGGATATTGTTAAAGACCAGATCGTCCGCTACATAGAGACAAATGCTGACAGGATAAAGATTGCAGTGATAGTTGCTGATCCCGTTTCATTCGTCGATGTAGTTGAACGCTGGGAAAGCCGGAATGAAATACCTATCGACATTGAGATATTCGACTTTTTCAATGAACTTGGATTCGACACCATCATAGCCGTCAACAAGATGGACCGCATAAAGGATGTGGAGCATGATGAAAGACTTGATGCCATCGTTGAAAAGTTCGGTTTGTCAGCACCATGGAAACAGTGGAATTATATCGTTGCACCCACCAGTGCTAAAAAGGGAGATATAAAAAGCCTTAAAGGCCTTCTTAGAAAACGTCTCCACGAAGAAAAAAGAGATGACCTTTTCAAGTATATCTGAAATTAAAAAAAGATATTATCTTACGTGAAAAGCGGCACCCATATCATGTGCTATCTTTTCACATTTCAGAATATCGACATCATTGAACCCCACTACGGTCATACGAGCTTCTATTCCGGCATTTACTGCTTCTTTTGTGAACTCGAGCATTGCCTCATAGGCATTTTCAAAATCAGGCTGACATAGTTCGTCATATCTTTCTTTCGATTCGGCATTAAGGCTTACTGAAACTTCATCAAGACCGGCTTCTTTAAGCTCAGAGATAACATTTCTTTCAGGATGAAGTAATTGAGCATGACCGTTGGTATCGATCCTTACTTTCATACCGCGCTCTTTTAGCCAGCTAGTCACCTCAAGCACAACATCGAACCTTATGGTAGGTTCACCAAAACCGGTGAAAACGACCTCGCGGTATTTATTAAGATCAAGAGAACCGAGTTTATCCAGGATCTCATCAATGGATGGTTCTTTCTTAAGGCGAAGGTCATATCCATAAATGCCATCCGAGATATCACGGATACAAAAGATACAGTTTGCACTGCATCTGTTAGTAATGTTAAGATAAAGATTGTCATGTCCTTCGTAATAGAGAGTTCCAACACCTGCAACATCCCCATTGACTTCCTCTTCGATCATTCGTAACTGCCTCCTTTATCCTTTAGCCATATTCCCGGAACGATAGATGAACACCCTTCATAGGACACATTGTCCGATAGAAAATACATCCATGCAACACAACTATCCTTTAGGAGGACTTCCTCCCTGCAAAACCATTTCCCCTCAAATCCATCTATAGCGGACAATGTACTGTCATCGACACTGAACAACTCACCAACGATACTCGACACAGGGTCATCTTTCACGACTGCCGGGAAATCACCCATATCGAGCATCTGAAAATTATCTTCAGTACAATTTTCCGAAACAAATGAAGATCCAGCAAGAAGATAATGGTTCTTATGTCCTTTTTTCAAAGTGCCATAGACAAAAAGGAAATTCATTTAAGCCCAAAGTTCATCTTGATGAGACCCTTACGCACAGCATCCGGTAACTGCCCACATTGCAATGCCTTCATCTGCTCAGAGGAGATCATCCTGATAGCAGCCGACATCATGGAATCGGAACGCATGAGATTATCCATAAGCTTCCGCACATAGATCGACGTTTTTATCTCAAGGCCCATCTCCCGCCTCCAGCGTTCATCATAGTCCTGTAAAGCACATTTACCATCAAGAAATTCAGCTGCGGTCTGTCCTGCGATCTTACCCCCCACCATCGCAGTCGATATCCCGCCACCGTTGGTCGCTATTATGTGACCTGCTGCATCCCCTGCTATAAGCGTATCCTTCGTGGCAGTTACTTTGGGTGCACCGCCTACTGGCACAAGGCCTGACACAACTGAAACAATGGAAGCACCGACAAGTTTCGGACTTGCTGTAGGATGCTTATTCATGAACCTTTCAAGATAATCCCTTGCATTCAAACCATTCCTGAACAATACTTCCCTTATACCCACACCTATATTCGCAGTATCCCCACCCTGAGAGATTATCCACGCATACCCACCGGGCACGTAATCCTTACCAAAATACATCTCAACTGCATCGTGGTCAATATCCACACCACTTAGCTCATACTCGAATGCAGTGGCAGTCCCCATGGGATCATGCTCCCTCACCAATCCCTTTGCCCTACCGATAGTGGAATTTGGACCGTCAGCACCAATAAGTACTTTAGCACCAATAGTATGAGCTCCAAAAACACCATCCACATTAACGGAAGTACCATTGACCTCAAGAACATTTGTGCCCACCATCATATCCACACCGCAGCGTCCTGCATCCTTTGCAAGATATTTGTCGAATCTGCGTCTGTCAATGGCATCAGCATCAACCTCAAATTCCTTGGAATATCCATTTGGAGCGATAAAACGCTGTACACTACTCGTAGTTTGAATGCACTCCGCAGGGATGTTCTCAAGCATATAGGGAAGTTGTGCATTTGGCACAAGCTCCTGTAAAGTATCAAGGTGGGGGAGAAAACCTCCACATTGAAGTGGTACTCCTACGTCCTTTTTCTTTTCAATGAGAAGTACGGATGCACCTGCCTGTGCAGCATAAGCTGCAGCAGTTGAACCTGCAGGTCCTGCTCCGACAACAATAATATCGTATAATTCTTCAGGCATCATGAGAATGTGTTCTATAGTAGCGATATATTATAAATGTGTTTCAGCAGGAAATATAAGGGAACAATTAGAATAGATAGAGCAAGATCAACGAAACAAGATGATATAAGAAGAAAATTAGAACAAAACTACAAGAGGATCAAAAGATTGTCAGTAAATGGTATGAAGAAAGATAACTCTTTCTTTCACACCAGATATGAACACTGAGAAATTACTCAGCGACTTCGCCGAATGCGAACTTGCGCATTACTTTTGTTACCTTGATGGAAACTTCGTCACCGACGGAGGTGTTAGGTACAAAGACTACAAAACCGCTTACTCTTGCGATGCCGTCTCCTTCCCTTGCGATATCTTCAATTGTCACTTCGTAAGTCTCGCCAGCTTCTACTGGTGCAGTGGATTCCATGTTATTAAACAAACTTTTCACGTCCTTATATTAATGCTAAAAAGAACTGACTAAAACAGAACATAATGGAAGAAAGCAGCAAATACATAAGTAAATACTATTTAATGCCTTACGTTTGAAGTAGAAAGTTATACTTTGAAGCAAATCTAAATATGTATAACTGGAATATAAACATTATGGTCACCAATAAAAATAGGAGAAGGAGGTGAGATCAGTAACCGCCACCTACCTGCAATATTTCAAAGTCCATCTCATCAGGAACTTCAGCTTTGAAGACAAAGACATTACATCTCAGATTCCTTGCCTCTGCGATGGCACGTCTCTGAGAATCAGTGATATCACCATCTGTGGTTTTTATGCAGAACATCTTTTTACCATTGTTGTTCACAAGGAAATCAAGATCATCGGAATGAGCTTTGAGGAAATCCACAAGCGTTTTAAGCTCCTCCCATTTACTGCACATGTGGATACTTTTTGAAGCTGAGTTCTCCACATACCAGTCTTTGCTCATATAGGGATATGCATTGTACTGGTCAACAAGCTCATCATAGATCTTGTATAGCTTGCCAGCATCGCGTTTCAGGTTGATCCATTTCCAGCCCTGTTGAGCAAAATAGCTTGCAGCCATAATCTCAACGATCAGTTCCTTATCATAATTTTGCAATTTCATCATAACACCTAAATATCAAAGATCATCGTCCTGTGAATAACTCCTACCAAGGCGTAAGGCTATTTCAGCTTTTTGAATTTCACATCCAAGATAACCCGCATGGTCGAGCTTTGATATAAGACCCATTTTAATTATCGTCTCGATGATTTCCTTTGCAGTTCTACCCGTGATGGACGCATCCTCATGCTGTGCAACGATCATACCGCCACACTCATCGGAAACTATCCCAATACGGAATGGCCCAAGCGGATCAAGTTCCCAACCTGCAAGCCTTTTAGCAGGAAAAGAGTCCTCAGGAATAGCAACATCCGGCCGACGCCTTTTCTCCTTAAGCACCAAAAGGTCAAGCCCAAGGTCCTTCGGAGAACTGCCCCTCGTCAAAGCAAGTGCCATCATCCTGGCACCCGTATTAAGCTCAGCAATAGAACCTCTCGTCTTCTCACTGAACTCCGGAGTGAACAAGATGCAGGAGCCAACATCTGCTGCAAGTCCGCAAAGAGTGGCATTCACGCCAACAGAATCGGCATCGATGAGTTCGGTCACATTGCCCGCACCGAAGAAGACAGGGATCTCCGGATACTCCTCATGAAAACGTGCATACCTGACGATCGAATCGACGAACCCATGTCCGATGGGATCAAGCACGGGGTCGGCAATTATACTCTCAATGCCAGCATCCCTTGCTGCCTGGATGTTATGCACAAGACTTTCAAAGCTATTCCCGGTATCTGGAATTACCACCGCAGTGACTCCTGCTTTAGCCACATCCTTCCCTACAATATCGAGATTGCTGGAATTAAGACTAAGCACCAGATCGATACCCTCGTCCATTGCAGCTTTTAATAGATCGGGTTCAAGAGTATCAATGCTAACAGGAACCGTCGAGACCTTACGAGCCACACGGACTGCCTTCCTGACATCTTCGACAGATGACGTCAACGAAGCTCCCAGGTCAATGATATCCGCACCCTTTCTGATAAATTCAATAACTTTTAGCGATAAAGCGTCTTCTTCGAACCCAGTTGCATCAACTATCTCTGCCATGACCTTCATTCGGGAGCTGCCACCAAGCTTCACGTCACCGATCATTGCAAGCATATCGGCATTGTTTTCCAGTTCCACAAGTGTTTCAAGGGCAAGTTCCCTCCAGATATCAGAAAGAAGTTCACATGCAGGCACCTCAAGTGAGAGATCGATCTCATCAACGAACTTGAGCACACTACCAATATCATAAGCATGTTTGGGGCCAAGAAATACCTTCCACCCAAGTTCTTTTGCCACCATGGAAAAATCACCGGACGCAAGCCCCGGGACTAATATAACGTCATATATCCCCTTTTGCTCTTTAATAGCAGACAGCAATCTATGAGGAGTTATAAATGCGGCAACGTCAACATCGAGTACAAGAACATCAGCATTATCACCTACTGAATGCCTTACGGTCCTTTCCGCAAGTCTGCCCGTAGCAATCAGAACTTTCATGGATTTAGATTCCCGGCATCGTAAAAAAGAATATCCATAGAACTTGATTGAAGATTAAAAAAGTATATGTTGATCGGAAATATCCATTCCGACCAACGCATGACATTACTGAATTATATCTATAATTGAACCGCCAAAGGATGCCTTTGAACCCATAGGTTCGACAACTGTGCGGCGACCTCGCTCTGCACGAGTAAAGTTTGGCTTTGAGTGTGAGCTTGTGTTCGTAGCAACGTTCTCGACCATACCGCCCTGGGACTGTGAGCCGAGGACCTGTGGAGACTGAACACCTGTCATAATAGCCAGGACACGCACCTTTCCTTCGTAGTCATCCCTTATACGTGCGCCCCAGATAACGTTTGCATCCGACGAAAGTTCGTATGTCAGGGATGCTGCGATCTCTTCTGCTTCCTTCAAGCTGAGGTCAGGACCACCTGTGATGTGCACAAGACTTCCTGTAGCGCCTCTGTAATCAACATCGAGAAGTGGGTGGTTAAGTGCTGTGCGAACAACATCAGTACTCTTGTCCTGGTTCTTGCTGTCACCAACAAGCATGACCGCAACGCCGCCACAGCCCATGATAGCCCTGATATCAGCGTAATCGAGATTGATGAGGGATGGCTGAGTGATAGTTTCAGTAATACCCTTAACGGTCTCAGCGATAAGCTGGTCCATTACAGAGAATGCCTGCTCTATAGGAAGGTTTGGAACATAGTCCAGAAGCCTGTTATTATCAAGAACGATCACTGTGTCAGCTGCACTGCGGAATGCATCGAGACCTTCTTCAGCCTTGACGGTACGTGCACGCTCTACCCTGAAAGGACTGGAGACCATACCAACAACGATAGCTCCCTGCTCCTTTGCGATCTCTGCAACAACTGGTGCAACACCAGTACCGGTTCCGCCACCCATTCCAGCGGTAATGAAAACAAGATCGCTCTCTTTGAATATCTCTTCAAGAGTGCCACGTGCGAGTTCTGCAGCCTTGGCGCCAACCTCAGGATATCCACCTGCTCCAAGACCCCTTGTAAGAGTCTTACCGACGAGGATCTTCTTGTCAGCACGAATATGGTCCAGATGTTGCTTGTCAGTATTGATAGCAATAGTCTCTGCACCTTCAATGCCGATATTGTATAAGCGATTGATAGTATTGTTACCTGCACCGCCACAACCAACGATGGTTATCCTAGGCATACCAAAGCCTTCGAATTTGTCGTCTTCTGTGATTG
Source organism: Methanococcoides sp. (assembly GCA_021108275.1). GTDB lineage: Archaea > Halobacteriota > Methanosarcinia > Methanosarcinales > Methanosarcinaceae > Methanococcoides. The sequence goes on along the minus strand of JAIORD010000028.1, from coordinate 185,709 downwards.
ACTGCCTGTACTCTCTCTCTTTCTCTGTGTGTTTTAGTGCTTCCTGTACTATAGACTGCATGTTCATCCCCTCTCTTGGATTTGCATTCTAGTGCAAATTATGCGCTCTACTGCGCATTGACCTAATTAAATTAATATGAATTGATTTTTATACTCTCTTGCCAGGTTTTCCTGGCACCATCCGTGTTGTAAGCAGATGGTCAGATCAGGCTGGAATTTGATCGAAAAGCTCAAACACTACCGGATCAACCGGTATTATTCTATCGATCATCGCCTTCTCTTGTTTTCAGATCTCATCCAATATAGAAATATATCTGACAGACCTACGTCCGCCCGAACTGTCTCCATTAGATTATCTTCAGATATAGTATTCATAAATGTTAATATATAAGCTTATCGACAATTGTCGGAAAGCACTTGGACAGTACTGCAATCGATTTTCCAAATTGTCCCATATTCAAGTTCTGGGATTGTCGATATATAAGCCCTTGAAATATAATAATATTAATCAGTAAATACGTACCAAGAAACTTTATTAAACATAGAGAAGAATAATAGAAATTAACTACATTTTATATTTTAGAGGACATGATAAAATGCAAAGATATTCAATAGAAGAATTCATAGCTGAAACCGGACAGAAGGACAAAGGAGAAGGTTTATTCGAACTTGAGCGCGACAGGATGCTCGAACTTAACCTTAATGGCCGCGTCTGGACCAAAAGGGGTTCAATGGTAGCATACCTTGGTAATGTGAAATTCACAAGAGAAGGCGTACTGGAACACGGGGTCGGCAAACTTTTGAAGAAAGCTGTCACAGGAGAAGGTATCAGCCTCACAAAAGCAGAAGGACAAGGTAAAGTATATCTTGCAGATGCAGGAAAGAAGATATCCATAATCAACCTTGATAATGAAGCAATATTCGTTAACGGTAACGATCTTCTGGCATTCGAGGAAAGCATAGGATGGGACATCAAGCTTATGAAAAAGGTAACCGGCATAATGGCAGGCGGACTTTTTAATGTAAAGCTCGAAGGTACCGGAATGGTTGCCATAACCACACATTACGACCCTGTCACACTCAGAGTTACAAAGGACACACCAGTATTTACCGACCCTAACGCCACAGTTGCATGGTCTGGCAACCTTACCCCCGACCTTAAAACAGATATATCACTAAAATCATTGGTCGGACGTTCAAGTGGTGAAAGTATACAGATGGCCTTCAAAGGAGAAGGATTTGTTGTGATCCAGCCTTATGAAGAGATACCTTTCCAGCAGCCAGTAGCTTAAACATATTATTTTTAAAATGGCAGACCAAAAGGTACTGCCAAACATTTTTCAAAACTCTTTTTTAGATTCAGCCCTTTGTGATACACTCATACTGCACATCAGCACGTGTGATCTGCGGAATTATACCCCACATACCCATGTGATCACCCTGTATAACGACCGCACCATCGATGCCAGGAATAGAACTTATAGCATCGAACGCCCTTTCTACGCCATCATGTCCGATGCCTGTTGCATTGGACAGTTCGGTAGCTGCTGAATCCGCCAAAGCGACATCATCTGAAAAGACCACAGCAGCATCTGCACACCCGAAGTTAATAGAGGGACCAACTGTGCCGGATGATGTGCATATACCACGAATGTGGTCAGAAGGCTCGAGTGTGAACCCAATGTTCCTTATAGAGGACTGACCGGCATATATCCCTATAACTATAGGCCTGTCGTTGATAACCGCAATATCCCCCCCATTATCGACAATTGCAGAAGTTGCACCGGCATCGATCATTGATCCAACTGCAAGTGACGCTATCGTACCCGCAACTGCGGACATGGGACCGATGCCAACGGAATTGCCAGCAGCAACGAGCCTTTTGACAACTTCAGGTGCATCACTTGAACATTCGTAAGGTTCAAGAGTTACTTTAAAATAAGGATCAGAGCAGATGTAGTCCTCAAGCTCCAGCCGGTGTACGGCTATGGCATCCTTCGCCACCTCGATATAGGACTGATCATCTGCAACTATCGTTACGATAGTTTCCTTTAACTGGAAATGTTCTTTCATGTTCAACTATCACTGCCCGAGAACCAGAGCATTGTGCGGACACATGGTCAGACAGGTACCACACTGTATGCACTTGTCAGGATCGACCTCCAGACTCCAGTCATCAGCAAGGGAAAATACCCCCACAGGACAAACAGATACACATGCACCACATTCCACACATTCTTCCTCATCCCTGCTGATGGGAGTATCAAGAACTACGACTTCGGCACCTTTCTTCACAAGAGAATCCCTTATATGCCCGAACTGTTCAGAAGGAATATCAGCTACGACCTCACCATGAGTATTGTCAAAGTGTGCCTGTGAAATGTTCAGAAGAGCACCTGTTTCGACAATAGCCTCCGCTAATATCGGTTTTGTAACAATGGAAGATTCAATGCTTATCTTTATCTTCATCTTTATTGCCTCCTTGCGAGCAATTTGCTGATATCATCACTTGTGATTATACCAACCACTTGTTTCTTTGCATCGATGACAGGTAGTGCAGAAACACTGTTGCTGTCAAGTTTGAAAGCCGCAATGTCTATTGCTTCATCGGGGCTTGTGGTCACCACGTCTTTTGTCATGATATCTTTAACAAGATCATATTCTGCTTTTGCGACAGCTTTGGAAATGTCCCATGCGGTCACGATACCCACAAGGGAATTATTCTTATCGACCACAGGAAGATGGCTGAATTGTTTATCCATGATGGTTTTTGCAGCATCGTTGAAGCTTGCCTCTGCCTGGATGATACTAACGTCCGAAGTCATAATATCCCCCACAAGAGGATTCACACTGGATAGTTTCATCGAGTTGCATGCAGTATCCCTTGGAAGACGTTCCACAGGCATGCTGACAAAGAACTCACCGGCTTTTATCCAATCTTTAAGTTCATTGGCGATCTGTCGGGACTTCTTGAAACTTGAGAGAGATGAAGTCGTTACTTCCTTACCATTGACATCTATCGAACCGGAACGCAATTCGCCATAAGTGACAGACCTAATAGAAGGACGATTGCTGCTGGGAATGCCATAATCAAGAAGGTTTGTAACGATATCGTCATCTGTTATAGCAGTAGCTTTTGCAATATCCTCATTAAGCACCGGTATAGGAATACCCATTCCGACATAAAGGGAAGTTCCATATCCCTCAAAACTGGCAGCACGTATGTATTCGGAACTCATCTCCTTGAGATCACCTTTAAGCATGAGGGTTCCAAACCCTGATTCCGGAGAGTGTTGTGTACCTTCACCTACGATGTAGCCCTGGGTACCACCAAGGAAGATACGCGTGCCTGTGCCTATGGTCTCATAGTTTGGGTCATTGTGCATTGGAGAAAGCACCCCCGCACCAGAGTAGGTCACATTGCCGTGATTAGGCAGTAGAGTACCCATATAGGTGTTCAGAGTATGATTGGTACTGTTAGTAGCAGCGTTGTATTTTTGATATGAATTACGAGGATTCAGCATGATAGCCTGATTCAGATCATAGATGTTAATGGTGGTATCGATAACCTTTCGAGGATAGCAGTCTGTTCCAGAAGATGTTCCATGGACATCGATGGACCTGCCACGAATTAGATCTTCTATGACATGAGCACCGCCATATTCCAGTCCTTTGGAACGGGATGCCTGTGTGGCCCCTATGTACGCATCGACCGCGGCGACACCGGAATAAGCTTCAACATCATTGAGCCAGAGCTTGTTTATTCTGATAGGAGGCTCCGAATGACCAAAATTCAGCCATACACCGGAAGAACACATGGCTCCGAAAGTACCGGTAGTTACGACATCAACTTCCTTTGCTGCACCTTCTGCACCTAACTCGCCCACGATATCTACCATTTCTTCAGCAGTCACTACATTGACACTACCGTCACGAATCCTGCCATTGATCTCATGTATTGTTTTTTTGACCATATCTACTACCTCTGCCTGCTAACGAGTAATAATCAACTGTACATATATTACTTCCGGTTATTTCAGACATATAATCGAGGCTAAAATAATGGCTTACAAAAAAGAAAAGGAAAGACGAAAGGAAGAAAAGATAGTGGAAAAGTGAAAAGAAGAGAGACGATAAAATAAAGGGGAGTGAAAACAGAAAGAAAGGTCGATACAAAAATTATTCAAATAGAAAACTAAAAAACTAAGAGTAGCAAAAAGAGTAAAATTATTTTGGCAACAGTATATGGACCGTCGTGCCAAACCCTTCCAGACTCTTCAACCAGATCTTACCATTGTGTACATCAATTATCCTTTTTGAGACGTTCAAACCAATACCCGTCCCACCGTACATTCGAGTAAGGGAACCATCCACCTGATAGAAGCTGTCAAAGACCTTATCGACCTTGTCCCTGGGAATTCCGATACCATTGTCCTTGATACGAAGATGAATATAGTCAGCCTCATCCTGTACCGAGACAACGACTTCTCCCTCAGACATGAATTTGACAGAATTGTCCATAATATTGTTCAATGCAGTCGTCAGCCTTTCTTCATCGCCATAGATATCCGGCATATTGTCAGGAATATCCCCTCTGAAGAGGATGTTGTTGCTGCCGGCCTGAGCACGTGCCTTTTCGATGGAATTGATAATTAGTCTCTTGATAGGAAGGGCTGTGAACTCATACTTGTATTTGCCCTCCCTTTCCATGCACATATAAAGTAATGAATCGATGAGGTCCTTCAATCGTTCCGCATTGCGCACAACAGCATCGTTCGCTTTGCTTTGTTCGGGGTTCAGAGGACCAAATTTCCCATCACCAAGAAGTTCGCTGAAGCCTTTGATGGATATCATGGGCGTTTTAAGCTCATGGCTTAGGTTCGCAAAGAACTCGTTCTTGAGATTTTCAAGTGACCTTAGCTCATCATAGGCTTTTTGTGTCTTTTCGAACAATTGGGCGTTCTCAATAGCGATACCAATATGTTTTCCCACATGCTCAAGAACCTGAAGGTTCTTCTCAGATAGAGGATAGCCAGCTGGAAGTACCAGAAGGACAAAACCTACAACCTTGTCCCTCGAATAAAGATAGAAAGTTAGATTTGTTTTTGTTATAAAGCGGGAATCCTGACGTATGAGCTCATCCGAAACAATAGTGTTCTTAGGCAGGTTCGTCACGTTCTTGAACATATCCTCATCCTGAGAATAGTGGATTGTAGATGCAAGCACATTACCAATGCCTATGTTCGTCCTGAGCTTTGCTTCATGCAGATCATGATCTATTATGTAGATACCACCGGCTTCGATCTCGAAAAGATTACCAAGCTCCATCAAAACCTCAGAGAGCATTTCATCGATATCCAGTGATCCAGATGCAAGTGTTACAGCAGAATAAAGGACAGAGATATCACGTTCATGGTCCACGACGGATTGTTCAGCACGTTTTCGACCGGTTATATCAAAAATGATACCGTAGAAATGGTCGACATTTGAATCATTTGTTCGATGGACCACTGTCGTTTCATATACCCATTTTACATCATTGGATTCTGTTACGACCCGGTATTCACAACTGAATTCATCCAGTCCGGCATTGACAGCCTCAGAGATCATACCATTTACACCATCACGATCATCTGGGTGTATGATACTGTCGTAAAGTAATGTGCCGGAAACAAGGTCTTCTTTTGAGTAGCCGAACCTTTCAATGTTCTCGCTCACGAATTCGACCGGGCGTCCTTCCTCCGAACTCCAGAAAAATACAACAGCAGGGCTCTTGTTAATGACAGATTCCAACCGTATTTTCGTTTCGGCCGATAGCTTTATTTCTTTAAGGGACTGACGCAATTCAGATTGAAGACCATCCGTCCCATTAAACATTTCGTGTTCATCATTCATATGAACTCATCCCTTGGCCAGATACCAGACTTAATGTAAAATATATGCCATCCTATATATAAATATACATATTTTTAATAGCTTATTATAAATATTTGCGAATAGTTTTAAAAAATGTCATACTGTGTCGTACATTTTTTAAATGGCATAGAAATTATAAAAGCTGAATGTTAATAAAAGTTTAATTTAATGACATATAGAGTTTACTCCCTTTTATAGCATGTTCGATACTAAGAACACGGAAGCCTGACGGACCATATCACCGATCATCCAATAATTATCGATTTGTCCCAAAAACTTATTAAAGACAAAAGAGTATACCGAGAAGGAATTCCCTATAGATATTAATTGAATTAATAAAATCCAATCGAGTTGATCATCTTGGCAATAGAAAAAGGAGATATCATTAAAGTATCATACACCGGAAAGTTCGGTGGAGACCAGATCTTTGATACGACCGACGAAGAGCTTGCAAAGGCAAACGAGATCCACAACCCACGCGGTATGTACGGTGGAGATGTTGTTATCGTAGGCGCAGGACACACCATTATAGGTCTTGATGAAGACTTTCCAGGTAAAGAGGTCGGCTATTCAGGCACAGTAATCATTACACCTGAGAAAGGTTTTGGCGACCATGACCCAAAACTTGTGGAGAACATTTCCCTGACAAAGTTCAAGGACCAGAAAGCATACCCTGGCATGAACGTTGAGCTTGACGACAAAAGAGGTACTGTTGTAAAGGTCATCGGCCGCAGAGTACGCGTCGATTTCAACCACCCTCTCGCAGGAAAGGACATCCACTACGAATACTCCATTGACGAGAAGATCGAAGAGCCTATCGAGAAAGTAAAAGGTCTCCTTGCACTCTATACAGGTGTTCCTGACCTAGAGGTTGCTATCGAGGACAACAAAGTATCCATTGAGGTCCCTGCAATGCTTTCATTCAACCAGCGCTGGTTAATGGCAAAGGGAAGAGTAGCAAGCGAACTTATCGAGCACCTTGGTCTCGAAAAAGTAAGCTACATAGAATCATACCCAGTTCAGATGCCTACACCTGTTGTTGAAGAAGCAACCGAAGAAGAAGTTACAGAAAGTGAAGAGTAATCCTCTTCACATCCTTTCTTTAAAACTTTTATATTCATTTCAAAGCAAAAGCCTTATAGCTGAAAAGACTATTTAGGAATCATTCATTTGCTGAGGTAGCCAAGTGGACTACGGCGCCGGTCTTGAAAACCGGTAGTGCTAACGCGCTGCAAGAGTTCGAATCTCTTCCTCAGCGTCCACACTTCTTTTAAAATTACATTTTTACTATGCGATTGTTTAGTTTAAATATTCCCTAAACATGACCGTTTTTCTACTGTACCAATTACTTCTTTCCACATTTCAGATTTATCCGAAATTTTCATAGCCCTTGCTGGACTTGAAGATGGAACAACTAAAATATCAACATTGGTTGGTACATTACAGTGCTTAATGTATTTCTCTGCCTTTTTCCCATTGCAGATTATTTTTTTGATAGAGGTTAGTTGAGAAAAGTCATTGTATTCTTCATTACGGATACTGCTATCTGAACTTCCAGTTATCTCACAATCTTTCAAAGTATCCCACAATCCAATTTGATAATCATGCAAAAATTGAATTCTGCCATCGTAATTTGAATCTTGCAAATCGATTGCAAGTATTTTACCCATCAGTTTCCAGAACTGATTTCTAGGATTTCCATAGTATTGATTTGCATCCCGGGAAATTTGTGAAGGAAATGTTCCAACGATTAGTAATGTCGTATTTTTATCAATTATAGGATCCATTGTAAATACTCTCCTTTTTGCCTTATGACATTCAAAGTAAATGATTCTTGGTATTTTGCGTAATGTAATGCAAAATGCTACAGAAAGCACTTGTATTTAGTCAGTCTGCGAGGTAGATTATTGAATATAGAAAATCATCTGTTTTAATCTTCATCATTAAAATGCAATTACAAAACCGAATTTTTATATATAGTTACAATTCTATTTTATAATATAGCATTCCACATATCAAATTAAGAATTATAATCAAAGGGGTACAACATGAAAATAATCTATAAAATAATTGCACTTTTACTAATATTAGCATCTATGACTGCAATTGGATGCACAGACGTTGCAGCCGAAGCGCCAGTGAACGAAGTATCCAGTGCAGAAACTGGTACAACTTCGGAAGTTGAATTGTCTGACGAGATCGTGCAAGTTCAACTGGTCCAGGATCAACCTATTACAGCAGTTCGTGACTATACCCTTTAACGTGAGGGACATAGTTGAATGAAACCGATTATTGAAGAGAACAACGGCGAGTAAATAAAAATTGAATAGGACATTTATTGACCTGATAGAAAGCATCTCTACTTTGTAGAATAATACATCATAAATTATTTATCATAACAGTCTCTATTTATTTTTATGACGTGGTATGTAGTAGACGCTCTGGACAAGGCATTTGGACGAACAAAAAAATGCCTTTTTGAGCCTTTTGATTTCTGGAAGTGGATGAAACTTGTCATTATCGTTATGCTTATCGGCGGTGCTGGAAGCAATTTCAATGGTGGTGGAAATAATTATTCATCTGATAGTTACAATCTTCCTGAGTCAGGTGCAACTGACAGCTTCACCGATGCTTTCAGAGGTTTTGTTGATCAGATCCCTACTGCTCCAGGTATGGGATTGATCATTGGGATAATAATTCTCATATTTGTCCTGATCTTGTTCTTCACCTACGTTTCCAGTGTCATGGAATTTGTATTTGTCGAATCCCTCGTAAGCAATGATGTCAGGTTCTGGGAATATTCCCACAGATACCTGAGGAAAGGATTGGAACTGTTCGTATTCAAGATATTGACAGGCATTCTTTTGCTTGCCGTCATTGCAGTTATGGCCCTTCCCTTTGTGCTACCGTTGATAGGTTCTTCGGGTGAAAGTTTTGCAGACGTTATAGTGAGTAATATTATTTCCTTAATATTCCTGCTAATTGGCATAATTATGGTGACAGCAATAGTTGGCGGAATCATTAGTTCATTTATCAACCTGTCAATACCTGTAGCCATTTACACAGAGTCCGGTATTTTCCGCGCATTTTCCAATGTATTCAGACAGTTCAGGAGAGACTGGAAGCAAATCGTTCTTTATTGGTTTGGCAGGATAGTGCTTGGTCTTGCTGTTGGAATTGCAGTAGCTATCATTTTGTTGATAGTAATGGTTGCAGTAGGTCTTCTCATCTTGTTCGCAGACATGCTTCTTTATTTTGCCCTTTCAGCAATTCTACCAGGATCAGATAGCATTGTCTGGATGATCATTGCACCAGTAATTTTGATCGAGCTGATATTCTTCATATTTTTGCTTGCATTTATTGCCCTGCCTGCAAGTGTCTTCATGAAATATCACATGCTCACATTCCTGCAGCAATGGTATTCTGATGTGGAAATTCCTGTGTTTGACATGCAGCAGATCAGTGAGGAGCTTTATTGAATTAGTGATCTGGTCGAGAACATCGAAGTGGAAGAGACGATCTAAGAAAGAGATTGCAGTATTTCTACTGCAACAACTATGTGAACACGGTTATGACAGCATCACGATATGCGAGCTGTGTCGGGTGCTGAAGGAATAATTTGGAGTGGTTGCTGTTTACTGCTGTGATCTCATCCAGCGTATAAAAATGGATATGTACTGTCCCAATAGGCAGCATTTGGATTTTGTGAAAACTTGAGGGATAATTCTTTTTTATAGATTCGATTAAATGCTGAAAGATTGTCGTGTCTACTCAAGTTCAACTTGTAACATATAGATGGCCACAATTACGCACACTGTGGTCAAGGCATTTATATATGTGAACAAGTGATTTTGTAAAACGAGGAGGTCTATAATGGCAATGGAAAATATAAGCAGAGAAACTTTAACAGATGGTTTTGTAGGTTTGATCATAATCCTAGCTACAATATGGGCTGAATGGATGATCGTGCATATTGTATAACGGCCAAAAAACAAACTCAAGAAAAATTACATAAAATTAGAATGGTTGATTGCTCGATAATGATTTTTGGCTTTTCTTTGATTTTTGTTTTTAGAGGTGCAAGTTGGAGCTATTTGAAGATTCGGACCTTAAACCCCACCTAACAAGTAAGGTATAAATTCAAGTCACTTTTTTGCATGTTTGTTTTAATAAGATATACAACTGAATACTTATATGCAGTAAGATACCCCTATAAAAATTGAGGAAGTGGAAATCATCTCAATTAAATAAGGGGATATAATATGAAAAGAAATGAATGCAATCGATCGTAAGAGGAGCTTCTAGAACTTGACGGAGTCATGGCAGCTGGTATCTTCAGTCCTGAAGGAAAGCTTGTGAACTATAAATCCAAGACCGGAATGCCTGAAGAGATGGTGCAGATGACAGCTAAGTTCTGCGAAGCTGTGAACACTATGTTCGATACTCTGGCCACTGCCTACTCAGAGCTCTACAAGATGAACTGGACACCTCAACATAACTGGATGTACAGGGTGGCGATTGGACCATGGTTATCTTAGGCACAAGAGGCGTTTTCGTTGAAAGCTCTAAGGCAGATATACAGAAACTGCTTGCATCTCAGGGAGTTTGTTAAAATTTATATGGATAAGCATTGCTGGCCAGCTTTGGCTAGCTGATCTTTTTTAAGGATATACATTTGCAAGAATACAGGAAAAATTATCTAACAGCCTGCAAGATCGCACTTTCCAGTTCTTTGGGTTCATCTGTACCTATCCTGTATATTTTACCGTTTTCCATACTGATCTCAACTGCATCAAGACCAGAAACATTGAAGATCAATATTTTAGGCCATAGCCATAATCTTATCCCCCAGCCATAATACCAATGATTCCTTACAGTTCTTGCTGAAACGATCTCACTAAGCGGAAAACTCTTCCGAAATATCCCATAACCAAACTTTATTCTTAGGTAGTTTTCATTGATCATTACGTTAAGTGTTGTAAAAGAAATTAAGATTAGCACACTGAGCAACATAATGGCAAAAACGACTGGTTCAAACCCTGTTGTTGATAAAATAAATCCAAAAAGTAAAACAAGTGCAAGTGAGACAACTATTATAAAATATCCTGTTTGAGTGTGTTTGTAATTCATACCATTAAGTTAGTCATATCAAAGTAAAAGCTTTGTTACCCACATCCCAAATATCTCCTTCACATGAACATTGAGAATGAATGAATTATCAAACTCAACACCATGCCTCATGTTTTTACTTTGTTAATGAAGAAATGTTCTTATATTCATTTCATAAAGAATGTGTTTACATGGTTCCCTGGATAATGCTGATTATTTTTGTCATGATCATATTAGGAGGCTTTATTGCTTACAGATCGATGAAAGTTCAACAGGATATCTACAACAAGACAGGGAAACATCCAAAAGGATATTACTTGAACAAAGGTTTAGCAATAGGTATCCCACTCGGAATCCCCTTTGGAATTATTATGGATAACGTTTCCATAGGCATCCCCATCGTAGTTGCAATAGGATTTGCTATTGGTTCTGCATGGGAAAAGAAACATGAGGATGAATTGAGACCTCTGACAAAAGAAGAAGAGGAATTAAAAAGAAAAACCTTTCTATTTTTACTTGGGCTTGGAGTAATTGGTTTTATTGTTTTTGCTGCAGGTTATTTGTTAAGAAATTAAATTCATTTTCTCTGACATACTTGTTCAATACAATGACCCTGCCATCATCAAAACATATGGAAAGTACCCTTAGAATAATGAACTGACAGATGATGTCAATCGGAACTTGCTTGAATGTGCTTCATCATAATCAATACTTTTCGTTTTTCCTGTCCTACCTGGTATGCTTCTTCACTGCAAAATGTGTATCCCCATTTCAAATAAATTTGTTGAGCAGTAGTGTTGCCATCCCACACACGTAACCATATAGCTTTGAATCCTTTTTGCTGAGAGATAGATTCTCCATACCTGGATAGAAGCCTCCCAACTCCTTTTCCCCTACATTCATTCTGAACATAAAGACGTTGCAACTCTATTACTCTATCATGTACTAAGTCATCTGGCATTTCAGAATCTACATATTTTGCATAACCACATATTACACCCTTTGCATTTTTACAGATCAAATAGATGGATTCAGAGCTTTCAACCTCATGCTTGATTCTTTCTTCCGAGAAGGCTTCTTCCACATAAGTTCTAAGTTCATCCATAGGAAGAGTTACCTTATATGCATCTATAAAGGATTCTTTTCCGAATTCAGAAAGAAAGCTTACATGTGACAAATTTGCTTGTAATACATCAAGCCGATCGTTCATACTACCACCTAAGATCAAAATTCATCTGTCTGCTATGAGCGAAGAGGATAACACATCAGATAGCACTCATTGTTGATCTTTAATTTCAATATTGCGATAAAGATATTTTATAACTTTTTTAGAGGTAAAATTTGCCCACATGCCTTGTCCATTGAAGTTCTCAAGACGATTAAAGGCTTGATTGTAAGATGTCCACTTTTAGTAACGTCTCTAAATAAAGCAGAATCTGTGGTTACGGTGTCAAAGTAGTTATAATTTGAATTTGACATTTACCCTGGATTTATATCATTATTCCCCTAATGGTCAGAGGGTTCTTTTTAATAATTAGTAATCACAAACGTTCCAATGTAAAAAAATATTTGTTCGTGGGGGACAAAATATGAAAAATACCACAAAGAGGTTATTGTATGTTCTTTTCATTTCTTTAGCAGTTTTGTCATTGTCTATGACAGTTGCATCTGCAGAAGTGAACGCTGTATTGTATGATGGAAATGCTCTTGATTCAGCAGCTCCACCAGATGTCGTAGCCTTTGCCAATACGGCATATGTTACACCTCCATCCGAGTTCCAGATCACAACTAGCGGTTCGATCTGGCGATATAATCAGTGGATCGCGTTGTTGGATCAGGGTAACTGGGTCGAAGCAAAGACGACCGTTGAAACGACCACAGTAGGTGTCCAGTTCTGGGGTGACACCAACGATGGCTGGGCACGTGTTCTTGTTGATGGCACAGAGGTATGGACCGGAAATACTTACGGAAGTGATGGCGCCTATCCAGGTGGTGCATTTGTCAAGTATTTGGAGATATCCGGCCTGGATAGAGGTATCCACACCATCAGGGTGGAAAATATGGGAATGATTGGTTCTCTTGAAGGCGAGGATCATGTGACCATCTTTTTCTTTGGTCTGATGGATCCATCGCCGGTGAGCCCAACTCCAGGTCCAACTCCTACTCCGAGCCCAACACCTATTTCTGAGAGGGGTCTTGTTGCCTACTATCCTTTTGATGGTGATACAAGAGATTATTCCGGCAACAATAACCATGGAACCAACAATGGTGCAGTCTTTGTATCCGGAGTTAGGAATCAGGCACTGAGCTTTGATGGAACGAATGATTACGTTCGTTCACCTGTTAACATCAATCCGGATAATATGCCACAACTGACCATGGTTGCCTGGGTTCAGTCTGATGCTGAATCGAGAACCGTTATTTCACATGATAACGGGGGTTATGATCGTACGATAGGTTTCGACACTCGTGGCGGGGGAGCTGGTTGGTCTGCCTTTAGTGGTACAGGGGCTGTTTTAGGATTCTCTCCTGTCACAACCGGAGAATGGACTTTCCTGGCAGCGGTTTATGACCAGGATACTGAAACTGTGAAACTCTACGTAAATGATAAGGTATATGAAGAAAAAGGCAAACTGAGTAACGGCTGGGATTATACCAATATTGCTTCCAATCCTTCTTATGGAGGCTATTTCTCAGGCATCATTGATGAGGTGAGGATCTATAATGTTGCTCTTTCACAAAGCGAGATCAACTCCATTCGTCAGGGAGCAACAGTTCCAGGTCCAACACCTACTCCAACCCCAACACCCATTTCTGAGAGGGGTCTTGTTGCCTACTATCCTTTTGATGGTGATGTAAGAGATTATTCAGGCAACAATAACCATGGAACCAACAATGGTGCAGTCTTTGTATCCGGAGTAAGGAATCAGGCATTGAGCTTTGACGGAACGAATGATTACGTGCGGTCACCGGTTAACATTAATCCGGATAATATGCCACAACTGACCATGGTTGCCTGGGCTCAGGCAGATGTTGCGAGAACCATCATTTCACATGATAATGGTGGTTTTGATCGTACGATAGGTTTCGACACTCGTGGCGGGGGAGCTGGCTGGTCTGCCTTTAGTGGTTCGGGTGGTGTTTTAGGATTCCATCCTGTCACAACCGGGGAATGGACTTTCCTGGCAGCGGTTTATGACCAGGATGCTGAAACTGTGACACTGTACGTAAATGATAAGGTGTATCAAGAAAAAGGCAAACTGAGTAAAGGCTGGGATTATACCAATATTGCTTCCAATCCGTCTTATGGAGGCTATATCTCAGGCATCATTGATGAGGTGAGGATCTATAATGTTGCTCTTTCACAAAGTGAGATCAACTCCATTCGTCAGGGATCAACGGTTCCGAGTCCTACACCACCCTCTTCTCCGGAACCTGTAATTGACAGGTTCAATGGCCTGACCTTTGAATCCCGTAGCAAGGCAACCGGAAGCAGTGTCCAGATCCCTCTGACATTGTATGGAGTACGGGAGAATCTCGGAAATATGGATATGACCCTGAGATATGATTCTTCTGTCCTTGTAGCTACTGAAGTTGTTAAAGGTAGTTTATCAAGCGATTCACTGTTCGATTACAATATCATTGACGGTACGATCAAGATCAGTTTCGCTGATAAGGACGGATTCTCCGGTGATGGCTCTGTTGCTCACGTAAGATTCGATGTGGTCGGAGCTGAAGGCTCATCCACCGCTCTTGATATTGTATCTCTGTCTGCGAACAGGGCAGATCTGTCACCCGTCAAAATTCCTGCAAAGGACGGAGTATTCAAGGTGATCAGTCTGGAGGAAAGCAAAGGAGATGCTGAAGGTGACGGTGGTGAACTTACAGCTCTGGATGCCCTGTATGCACTCCAGATGGCTGTGGGAAAGATACCGGAAGATCTGGCTATGGATGTGAATGGAGATGGAAGTGTAACATCAATTGATGCAAGGCAGATACTGAAAATGTCTGCCAGGTTAGAGGAATGAAGATGGTTACTTCTTTGGGAGGTAATGCAGAATGTTGACTATTCGAGGAATTATCTTACTCATATTCCTCATTGCATCAGCCGGGATTGTTTCGGGGGAACCAGATGAACCCGCTGAATCTCCAGAAGATATGCCGCCTCTAGATCCCTCTTTAATAAAATCCGTAAAATGTCCTGAGTGTCCTGGGTTGGGGATGCAATTATCTTCTGGTGACTCATATTCCTATCCCGATTACAGTCTGCTTTCATGCAGTTACACGAGAGGGAAAGCTTTCAGGCCATATGCAGCGTTTATGCTATTTGCTTTTAATATTCCTGGAAACGCAGCAAAAAAGTTTGATGATGAAACTGGTTACTGGGAGAAGGCATTAACCACAAAGGATTTCGCTATAAAGTATCCTGATAAAACATTAGTCCAGAACAGTCCAGGTAGATTCGTATATATGACTAATAGGATTCTTTCAGACGGTGAACGAGTTTTTACTGTCTCTGGATTCCTTTATCAATCTAATTATGTGGTAGTAATTAATACCGATTCTCTAGATAAACAGGAGGCATTGGACCTTTTCTATCAAATGGAAAGATGTGCAGCAGGTGTAATAGGAGCTCAGAAATCTCCGATAAACCGTCCGCCGACTATTACACTTACATATTTCCCCAAGGATCCAAAACCTGGTGATGTCGTCACTGTTGTTGCCGAAGCAGAGGATAAAGATGGCGATAAATTGACCTATAAGTGGTATGACCGTAACCTGAAGATATATTTAGATTTGCCACCAGACCAGAGTTGGTCACGCAGTAAACCCGTAATCGGGAATGCTCTTTATCAGCTTATAGTAAAGGTCTATGATGGCAGGGGGGGAGTTGCTGAGGATTATATTTATTTTACTGTTGATGAAGAAGTTTCTGAGACATCCCTAGGGGTAAAATCCGGGAAAGTGACGGTAAATGAAAATGAAGTGGTTGAAGGAGATTTGTCGAAGATATCTGACAAGGATCGTATAGGGACATCCAAAATCTCCTCACCAGGAAATGCCATCATAAAATATACTGATGGGTCAAATGTAATGCTTAGTCCTGGAACAAGTGTGCAGGTTGACTCTGATAGCAGGTCCATCTCCCTTGAAAAGGGTGACATTTTGAGTAATGTTGTTGACCCGCCTTTCGAGGTTACCACCCCTTCAGCAAAAGGAAGTGTCAAAGGCACAATGTTTGAGGTGCATGTGGGGGATGATGGAACCTCCATCTTCTATATCTTTAATGGTGTGGTTGGGGTTTCAGACAACGATCTCAAGAAAACTGTCTCTGTTAGTGCCGGAGAAAGAACTATTTGTGAACTAAGTGGTGTTCCTTCTGACCCTGAATCTTTCGACCTTGATTTGCATGATATGTGGTGGGCGCGTTCTCCGTTTGGAACAGCACGTGGTTTTGCAGCAGTTTCAGGCTTGGTATTCGAGTCCCGCAGCAAACCGGTTGATAGCAGCGTACAGATTCCTTTAACATTGAATGGAATAAAGGAAAATATCGGAAATATGGATATTGAACTGCAATATGATTCCTCTGTACTAGATGCCAATGAGGTGATAAAAGGAAGTTTAGCAGGTGATTCTCTTTTCGATTACAATATTATCGATGGGACGATTAAGATAAGTCTTGCTGACCAAGATGGATTCGGTGGTGATGGTTCGATCGCTTACGTCAAATTCGATGTGATTGGGTCTGAAGGTTCATCTTCTCCCTTGGATATTGTGTTCCTGTCTGCAAATATGGCAGAGGACATGGCAACAATCACGATTCCTGTCAGAAATGGAATATTTACAGTCATAAGCCTGGGGGGTAGTAAAGGGGACGCTGCCGGTGATGGTGGTGAACTTACAGCCCTTGATGCTCTTTATGCGCTTCAGATGGCTGTTGGAAAGATACCGGAACATCCGTCCATGGATGTGAACGAAGACGGGAGTGTTACATCAATTGATGCCAGGCTGATTTTGAAAATAGTCGTAGAAAGTAAATAATGGAAATAGTAATAATGAAAATAGGGAGTGATGTCATGAAAAGAATGTTATTGTTAGTTAGTTTGTTGTGTCTTGTATCTCTTGCATCGGCACAGGGTCTGACCGTTAGTCTGAGCGACACAACAGGTGCATCCGGGGGTATAGTGGAGGTTCCTATCAACCTTGAAGGAGCTACAGATGTGGGAAGTATGGATATTTCCCTGATGTATGATCCAGCAGTTCTACAGGCTGTGGGCGTAGAGGCCGGTGAACTTGGTGGAAATGCATATCTCGAGTCCAATACAGGTAATGAAGGAGAGGTCATAATTGCACTGGCAGACTCTTCCGGCATAACTGGTGATGGTGCGGTCGCAGTCGTATCATTTAAGGTGCTCGGTGCGGTCGGCTCATCCAGTACCCTGACCCTGAGTGATGTATCAGTTCACAATACTGATCTTGTTGAAGTTATTTCTCCCACCATTGACGGAACCCTCAGTGTTACCGAGAAAGCTTCAGAAAGTGCAGGTTATGGAAGCATGTTGTTGATGACAATGGCAGCAATCGTCATGGCTCTGTTCGTTGTCAAGAGAAGAAGGTAAGGGGGTGTAGAAATGAAGAAGATCATCATTATCTCATTTCTACTTTTTATATTTTTGGTAAACCCAGCATCAGCAGACCTATTTGACGATATGAATCAGAGGGTCGTGGCATATAATCAGAATGTAGATAAAGTCCCGAGTCTTGTAAATAGTCTTCTTGGAAATGAAGAGATCTATGGTATTATAGAGCTAAATGATGGAAGTGCACTAGAACTAAAAGTGGTTACAAAGGATGCCACGGTTGTAGAATTCCATAAAGTGGGAATCAAGATTGAAGCTGAAAAGGGTGACTGCAATGGAGATGGTTATCTAAGTGCTGTGGATTCCCTGTGTGCACTGAAGATGTCTACCGGGAAGATGGAAGAAGACGCAAATGTCGATGTTGATGATAGTGGAGCTGTCACATCCCTGGATGCAAGGATAATACTACAATCTGTAGTAGGCCTGAGTTCTGAAATAGATCCGACAGTCGTGGTAATATCAAATGAAGATACGATCAGAAGTATAATGGAATCTAAACAGCCTGCGGATACATTCTTAGATGCTTATGACGCTGCTGATATTGTCATAGAGCCTGTGGGGGTCGTTAATAACATTACCTTCTTTATGGCAAACATAGCTCTAAAGGTCTCAAAGCTGCTTGGAATTCTCTGATCAACTTAATGATCACATCAAACGGGATCAAACAAGCTTTTCATTATTCCATCATTTTTTCTTTTTCTCGCTCCACCAAGCCAAGGCTGCGAATATTATATAGAAACTCAAACTTAAAATGCTCATTACTGTTACAGGCACTTCTCCTTCGGGTGCGAACATTGTTGGAGCATAAAGATTGTGACCAAACTAAAAATTAGATAATAAAATTAATTGCTATCTGTACAAAAGTAATAACTAGCAAGAACAAAATTTTGAAAATAATGATCTAATTTAAGGGGAATTCCAAATGCTTGAACCAACACTCATCACATGGGTACTCGTGATATTCGGAGTGTTCTTTATCTTTCTGCCCATACTATACGCCCAGATCCAGATGGTATTTCGGCCCCATAGCCAGAGATCAAAGGACATAATTATCGGAAAAGGAGAGGACTGGCGCGATAAGACACACTTCCGCACAGCTAACGGACTCGCTTGGGCTGATCTGGTGATCTGGCTGCCACTGTTGGCAGTTGGGAGTATCGGCGTACTGCAAAGCCAGATATGGGGCTATGTTTTGTGGGCAGGATCGGGAGTCGTTTCGGTTTACATCAGCATTGTGCTGTGGTTTTCTGAGCGTGAATATGTGTATCCATCGTGCGGACCACTGGCATATTATACATATGTATGGGGTTTTTTCGTGTATTGGGGAATAGCTGTCGTTGCCTATGCTTTGCTACGATTGGCTGACATACAATTCTGAAAAAAAGAACACCACATCCAACAAACAAATATTGAGAACTTTGAAGAACGAAAGGTGAACAAACAATGAACATGCTGAACAAAAGCATCGGTAGATTTCCATTGGGCGTCTGGATTGCCATAATTGCACTCCTACCTCTGTTTTTGGCTTGGTTCATGCAAGCCTATTCACTTATCAATTGGGATATTGCTGTGGACCTTGGATTCCAGAATGATCGTTTCACTGGTGATACTGCAGAACGTGCTTGGGCTCATGAGAGCTGGAGCGTAGCATTAGCCGATATGCTATGGGCAATGCCTTTAGGAATTGTGGCTCTCGTCGGTATCTTAAGAAAAAGGTTATTTGGTTTTGCTGCGGGATTGATGGAGTTTTCCATAGGCGTCTATTTTCCACTCGTATTTGCATTTGAGAGATGGACGACTTATCCGGAAACAGTGGCCATAGCCATTTTTCTATGGACTGTACCTTCGCTTTTAGGGATCATTGGTTTGTGGACAAATCGAGAATACTTTGAGAAATATTAATCACCATGATCAAAGGAATATTATTTGGCAGAATGACCAAAAAAATGAATTGAAAGATGGTGAATAGCGAATAGCTACATGTCATAGACGATGAGAATAACTGTATTCTCAAAAAATACTTTTCATTTTTGAGACCAAGAAATCCGATATTATATGGACCTCCATTGACAGAACCATCCCTATTGTGGCTACTACAATAAACCTTGAGTGTCCCTGGTGCAGCTCAACGCCCATAAGCAGCAGCAATACGGCTACTATCAATGCAAGGTTGATCACTATGGACAGGGGTCCTATAACAGGATTATGGGAGAGACCCCTGTGTTTGAATATGACCTTGTAAGGCCACCAGAGTATCCTGAACATCTTCCATCTCTTGTAGGGCTTGCTTTCTATATCGAGGTCCGGGCTAAGGAAGAATGTTGCAAATAGGTAGGATATGGAAAAGACCGCTATCGTGTAAATATCCAGATATCGGACAGCCAGCTCATTTACATTCCACATAGTAAGATAGAAAATGCCTGCCAGTAAAACTATCAGCACTGCAATGTTTATCGTGTCATGTGTTTTTCCGCCTGGCATTGTTCATCTGTTCCTGAATATGAATTTGGGTCTTTAATGACGTAGGGGATGTTATATCTTCGCATAGTAGTGCTGTCTTCACATCAGATCTCAACAGTGATCTATGAGAACTAGAAAAGAGAAATAGATTAAAAGTCGACCAAATGAAAACACATATTATTTGATCCTTACAATTGGAATAGAAAAACCAAATATGCTGAACTTTCCGTATTCGCTTCTGACCCAGGTCTTCCCCCCATGGAGCTCAACTAGCTTTTTCACCAGTGAAAGACCTAAGCCAGTTCCTGAATGTTGTTTTTGGGAAAAGGAGTTGATCTGGCTAAATGGCTTGAAAAGCTTGTCCATATCTTCTTCCTTTATCCCGATGCCACTATCTTCAACTTCAATTTCCAAAAATCCCTTATCTATAAGGGCCTTTATAGTTATGACCCCATTCTCGTTGGAGAATTTGATGGCATTACCTACCAGATTGTAGAGTATCTGCTTGAGTTTACCAGTATCGACTTCAACAATACCTACATCAGGTTCTATCATAGTACTGATCGTTATTCCTTTGCGACTGGCAGATACACGCATGAACTCCGATATCTCTAAAAGCAATAGTCTTAAATTAACTTTTTCATAATGGAGTTCCATCTTGCCAGCTTCTGCTTTTGAAATATCTAAAATGTCATTGATAAGACTAAGCAAATGTTTGCCGCTTGCAGAGATATTCTCTGCATATTTCACCTGTTTTTCATCCAAATGTCCAGTATATCCGTTAGCAAGCAGATCGGAGAAACCTATAATAGAGTTCAGTGGTGTCCTGAGCTCATGGCTCACATTTGCAAGGAATTTGCTTTTAGCAATATTCGAAGCTTCTGCCATATCCTTTGAGATTATGAGATCTTCCTCCATCATTTTTCTTTCAGTTAGATCGATCTCCATGGAAAATATGCTCAACTGGGTTCCTGGTAACAGAACATTTGAATAACTGGAAAGTACCGGGATACTCCTTTTGCTCTTTGTCACAAAAGTAGTTTCATTAAATCGTTCAAATTTTGGATCGGCTATGGCTGAATTGATCATCTCAGACAGTTCTTTGCCATTATCAGTGGTAACTACGAGATCAGTCATCTTTTGACCGATCGCTTCTTCCTTGGAATATCCATACATCTTTTCACTGGCACTGTTCCAGTAATGAACAATGAGATGAATATCGAACCCCTGAATTGCGACATTGGGTATATCATCTATGAATTTACGGAATTTATTATCGTTAATTTGCAGCTCTATATCCTGCTTTTCAATTGTCCTTGAGAGACTAACGTTCTTACTCAGTACCATGTAAGAGATATTAGCAGACATGAGGACCAGTATAAAGGAAAGGGCTTTGATAAAGGAAAGGTCCGCTGAAGACAAGCCATTGACAATTATATATTGAAACCAATCGATGACATAAAGCCATGCAGGATAAAGAAATAATAAGAAAAATAGGACTATTGTGACAGGAACAGAATAGGAACGTTTGAACCACTCTTTTATTCGAAGCGGATCTTCATCCTCATATTCCCCCCTCATTTTACGACTCCCAATATACTAAAATTGATATAAATTGATTTATAGAAAGGCTTTATATAATGTGTACTGAATAATAAGAAATGCATAATATAAAAGGATAGTACACTGCCAACATTATAAAAGATTTATTGGCACATAAACCAAGTACCGGTCCAGAAAGGGAAGAATCAGAATGCAACGAGATATAGAATCTGCTTCAATGTACCTGAACATCTTCCTTTTTGTGACATTGGTAAATTCACTCCTCTCAAGGTTCGCAGTTGTAAATTTCCCATTATCCCCTTCAACAGGCGTGTCCAGCATGTACTTCGCAGTAGCTTTTATGATAGTGTTTGCCCTATGTTATGGGATGTGGGGTGCACTGGCAGCTTATCTTGGTTGTATTGTAGGAGCAGGTATTCTTGCAGATATGCCAACCTCGCTGAACATTATATGGTCCATTGCAGACCTATGGCAGGTGATGATCCCGCTTGTTGCATTCACTTATTTTAAAGTAAACATCCGCCTAAAAACAAGAAGAGATTTTGTTTATTTTCTAATTTTCGGGGTATTTCTGAACAACCTAATAGGTGCATTCTGGGGAAGCTATATGTTAGCCATCAATGGAGTCGTCCCTTATGAGGAAATTTTCCTAACCTTTGAACAATGGTTCATGGGAAATGTTGTAGCCACTATCGTGATAGTTCCATTTTTACTTCGATATGTTACCCCATACATCCAGCAAACAGAATCATATGTCGAAGGGTACTGGAAATAAGAAATATGAACTGATTTATCCTCGGATGATGCTTAAATAAGGATCCAGAACCATTGATCATAGAATAGTTCCTATCTTATAGCCATTTCATCCTTTTAAAATAAAGGACCATCGACATTGACACCGAGATCATGACGATCCACACCACTGGATAGCTCCACTTCCAGGCAAGTTCGGGCATATGCTGAAAATTCATTCCATATACCCCAGCTATAAATGTCAGGGGTATGAATATCGTGGCAACCAATGTCAGAACTTTCATTACCTCATTCATTTTATTGCTCAAACTTGAGAGGTATATGTCCAGCATTCCGGAAAGCATCTCTTTATACGTCTCTATTGTATCGATTATCTGAATTATGTGGTCATGCACATCTCTAAGATATACTTTTGTGGATTCCATTATAAGCATGGATTCCATCGACCCTAGTCTACTTAGGATCTCCCTTAGTGGCCAAATCGATCTTTTAAGAGTTATCAGTTCTCTTTTCAGTTCATGGATCATCTGCAAGGTATCTGGCGTTGGATCTGTCACCAGTTCTTCTTCTATAGAGTCAATTTTATCCCCAATCTTTTCGAGTATGATGAAGTAGTTATCGACAATGGAATCTATTAACGCATAAGCAAGATAGTCTGCATCCATCTTCCTTATGCGACCCTTTGATGTCCTCAGCCTCTCCCTGACCGGATCAAAAGTATCCCCGATCCTCTCCTGGAAAGATAAGACCAACTTTGGTGCTAAGATAAAACTAACCTGCTCTGTTGTTATTTTATTCACTTCTTCATCAAAAGAGAGCATTTTCATTACAACGTATATGTAATTTTCAAAATCCTCTAATTTCGGACGCTGATCCGTATTAAGTATATCTTCCAGCACAAGAGTATTTAAGCCAAAATGTGTTCCGATCTTCTCTATGACATCAACCTGGTGTATACCATCTATGTTGACCCATGAAACTGTATTTTCATCCTTAGAATGAAAACATTCCTCTACAGTTTTCATTTTCACTTCCGAGAAGTGATCTTCATCGTAATCAAAAATAGTAAATCTGACCCTTTCTTCCTTCATCTCACCGATATGGATAAGAGACCCTGGTGGAAGACCTGCTTTAGTTGATCTTTTGAAGATTTTTGACATTGATACCCCTGCTACTTACAACTATGGCAGTGGTAGTATTTCAATTTTTGTGGATACATGCGTAGTTTATTTTTATGAAAAAACGCCCCTTAACTTCTTTGTTGGTCACAAAATGTATCTAATTGCACAATGAAATATAACAAATAATATATATGATAAATATTAAAAGATAATCGATATTATACATGAGAAATTGAGGAATATAACCGAATATGGATGGAACGGAAGACATTCGGAGCGATTTAGCTTTGGAAGGATATTGTAAAGCTCAAACTGAATCGACCGTTGATTCTGGGATCTTAAATTCTATTTTTGATGATCTACCTTTTATCATGGTCCTTATCGATGAGGACGGAATAATTAAAAATGTAAATCGAGCTGCCACTGTTAAATTGGGGAAGGATAAAAAGGATTGTGTTGGTCTTCTTGGTGGCGAAATATTTCAATGTATAAATTCATTTTCAGGTGAAGGATGCGGGAAAAACATAGAATGTCTAGATTGTGTTATCCGAAGATCCATACTGCACACTTTTAAGACTGGAGAGAACATTTATAAAAAGGAAGGTGAATTGGATATAGTAACCAATGGTCTTCCCGTACCAATTCATTTTTTTATTTCAACGATCCTGATACAAGGTGAAAATGGTCCAAATGTCTCATTGGTCGTGGATGATATATCAGAGATCAAAAGGACAAATGAGATCATCAAACGGAAACTTGAGATAGAAAAGGTAGTATCGCACACTTCTTCGATGTTCATCTCCAATAAAGATATTGATCTTAACATAGATTTTACACTGGAGAAAATTTGTAACTTGTGTGGAAGTAGCAGAAGTTACGTATTTCTGATCCGTGACAATGGAACTCAGATGGACAACACCCATGAGTATTGTCCGGAAGGTGTGGAAGCCCACAAAGAGAACCTTCAAGACCTCCCCGTAGATATGTTCCCCTGGTGGATGAACAAACTCCACAATGGTGAATCGATCCATATTAAAGATGTCTCAGCATTACCCGAAGAAGCATCAGCTGAAAAAGAGATCCTGGAGATGCAAGCAATCCGATCATTGCTAGTCTTGCCTCTGAACAGGGATAATGAACTTATCGGATTTATCGGATTGGACAATGTTCAAAATACTAGAGAGTGGGAAGAAGAAGATATTTCCATTCTTGGTATGGTGTCCCATATAATAGGAACTAGTCTCGAGCGCAAGCAAGCAGAGGATGCAATGCGAGATAGTGAAGAAAAACTGCGCAACATCGTGGAGAATAGCACTAATCTCTTCTATTCACATACACCGGAACACGAATTAACATATCTTAGCCCTCAGTGCCGTGAGTTCCTTCAATGCGAACCCGAGGAAGCCATGGTCAGATGGAGCAAAATCGCCACCGATAATCCAGTCAACAAAGAAGGATTTGTGCTTACAGAAAAAGCGATCAAAACCGGAAAAAAACAGCCATCATACCAAATGGAAGTTGCAGGAAAGAAAGGGCGAAATATCTGGGCAGAGGTAAACGAAACACCTATCGTAAAAGATGGAAAAACCGTAGCTATCGTTGGTTCTTTAACCAACATTACCTCGCGCAAGAAGGTGGAAGAAGAACTGGAGGAACGCCTGATGTTCCAAGAGGCGGTACTGGACTGTATCGCAAATGGCATCGTAGCCTGCGATCAGAAGGGGACACTGACGTATTTCAACCGGGCCATATGCGCACTCCATGGCTTCCCTATTGAACCGATCCCGGCGGAGGAGTGGGCGAACCACTACAGCCTGCACGAGCCGGATGGCAAAACGCCGCTGACGCTTGAGCGTAACCCACTGATACGGGCGTGGAAGGGTGAAGATGTGTCCAGCCAGGAGATGGTCATCGCAATGAAAGGACTTGCACCTCACACGCTAATTGCCACTGGACGCAAACTGACCGATACCAAAGGGAATCCACTCGGAGCAGTAGTGTCGATGAATGACATCACTGAACGGAAGCAGATAGAAACTGCTTTGCAAATATCTGAACAGAAGTTCAGAACATTTTTTAACAATTCTAATGATCCAACCCTAATATACGATTTTGACGGCATCATCCTGGAAGTGAACGAAGTTGCTTGTGAATTCACTGGTTATAGCAGAGATGAAATGCTGAGTATGTCAGTGATGGACTTGGATTCTCCTGAAAAAGCAGCAAGATTAGCTGATAATATAAGGCAATTACAAAAAGGAAAACGTGCTATATTTGAAAGCATAGCTCTTTGCAAAGACGGCACTCTTGTACCTATAGAACTAAGCAACAGTGTCATTGAGTATGATGGAAAAACAGCTGTCCTCTCCACTTCCAGAAACCTGACCGAGCGGAAGCAAGCAGAAGACGCAATGATCAATGCTAAAATTGCTGCTGAAGATGCTAATCGGGCTAAATCCGAATTTATCGCAAATATGAGCCATGAGCTAAGAACACCTCTTAATTCGGTCATTGGTTTCTCAGATGTACTGTACACTGAAAAATCTGGCACATTGAACGAAACTCAGAAACGCTACATTAATAATGTTTCTGCAAATGGGAAGCAGCTTTTGGTACTGATCAATGCGTTATTGGATTTCTCAAAGGTAGAAAGCGGAAAGATGGAGTTGAAAATAGAAGAATTCATTTTGACCAGATTAATTGAAGAAATAGAGACTTCAATAGTACCTTTGTCTTCAAAGAAGGATATTGAACTTAAATTCAATATCGACATCAGAAAGCCTATTATAAAAGCAGACCGAACAAAGCTCAAGCAGATACTCTACAATCTGATAAGCAATGCCATCAAGTTCACAGAACGAGGAGGTTTTGTGACTATCGAATCCCGAACCTCTGAAGATAATATTTCATTTTTTGTAAAAGATAATGGCATTGGGATCTTATCCGAGGATATGAAGAAACTATTTAGACCATTTGTCCAGATCGATTCATCACGTACACGGGAATATGGGGGTATTGGCCTCGGCCTCACCATTGTCAAAAAGTTTGTGGAAATGCAGGGAGGCGAAGTTTGGGTTGAGACCGAAGTTGGAAAAGGAAGTGAATTTGGATTTACTTTACCAAATGATCCTGAGATAATAGCCTATGATTAATATTTGACGTATCTGACGGTGAGATAAACCGAAAGTTACCACATTGTCAGCATAATCATGGAAATATAACCAGATCACCCAAATCGTGGACCACCGTAATCTGCATTATTGTTATATCCCCTGCTTTCCCAGTACCCCTCATATGGTTCATTAATAACCTCAATGCCGGTTATCCATTTTGCCCACTTGTAACCGTATTTGCTTTCAGCAACAAGCTGAAGCGGGAAACCCCGGTCTTGAGGAAGGGTTACATCATTGAGCCGGTAAGCGAGAATTATGTTGTTGTCGATAAGATAGTCCAGATCAAGGGCTGTAGAGTATCCATCTGCTGAATAAAAAATAACTGTTGTTGCTCCTTCCTGTACACCTGCCTCATCAAGTAATGTAGCAACTGGCACACCGGTCCATTTTCCAGTAAAGTCCCAACCTTCAACGCAATTGAGATCGACCACCTTTGAAACGTTCGGATAAGAAGTGATCTGTTCATAGGTCAGTTCCAATGGTTCATCGACCATACCATTGATGTTCAACAGATAAGTATCCTCAATTATCCTTTGTGTTCCTTTGATAGCATTGTTTCTCTGCTCACTTATAGGAGTAAGCTCGATCTCCTGAAATTCAAGAGTTTCCACTTCATCCCCGTATGTAACAACATCATCCCCACCTGTATCTGAATAAGTACAGCCTGAAATTGATATGAACAAGCACAAGATGACAAAGATACCGATCATTTTCATCACAATAACCCCAAATAAGAATTGATGTTGATACATAAAATAACTTTTCATGGTGTGACTTGTAACCCACGTGCCCTGCAACCACCTATGAAAAAATTACATATATTAAACAGACAGAACTTATATGGGGAAAAAGGGATTGAACACAACAAAAGATACACTCCGGAAATATAACCGCTATTCACATGTCTATGATCTTTTTGAATGGGTAATGGAGCATATTGCTTTCAAAAAATGGCGTAAGGTCGTTTTCTCAAAAGTTGAAGGAAGATGTCTTGAAGTCGGGTTAGGCACAGGTAAGAACTTTGATCACTATCCTGAAAATGCTCAAATGGTAGCTATCGATCTTTCACCTGGAATGATGGGAAAAGCTAAGGGAAGAGCAGCAAAAGCAGATGTGGAAATGGTGGTAATGGATGCCCAGCATCTTGCCTTCAAGGACAATGCGTTTGATTCAGTTGTAATGACATTTGTACTTTGTTCGGTGCCAGATCCTGTAAGAGGAGTGGAAGAATGCGTAAGGGTCTGCAAACCTGAAGGTAAGATAATCAATCTGGAACATGTTCGCAGCAAGTACCGAATAATTGCATTTATGGAAGAGCTGATGAACCCGATAACAAGCGGATTCTTCGGGTTCAATGTCAATAGGAACACAAGAAGCAATATCGAAGCCGGAGGAGCAAATGTTGTCGAAGACAATAATATGACATTTTTCGATATATTCAGGCTCTTTATCAGTAAACCGAACAAATAAGGCCATATATACCAAACAAGGAATAAACAGTATCAAACGATGAAAAACAGATCAGTTTGAAGTTACCGATATGAATATAAATGATTAATCGTTATGGACACATACTCAAATACACAACAAAAGAGGCGAATATAATGGAAGATGACTACGATGAACTTGATGATATTATAATGCAGAAACCTTCAGAGGGAGACAGAGTAAGGATGGAACACGAAATGCTTGACAAAGCTGCATCCCACCCAATAAGAAGACAGATCGTAACATCTATTGGTGTATTCGGTAAAGCGGAAGCTGACATAAAGGCTGAAGTGGAAACCGATGATAATACATTAAAGTATCACATGGACTTTTTGAAAAATGCTAATATCGTTGTGGTCAAGGAAGATCTTTTCAGATTGACGGATAGTGGCGTTGACATGCTGGCCTCTATCAAGGGCCATAAGGACAAATAAATACACACCATCAGGCCTTTCTCAGGGCAGTTGAACTGCCCGGATTCCCTTTTTTAAATTTTAGCTCTCTTCGGCACGATCTGGCCTAGCTTCGTGCAATCGGCACTTTTATATTCTCCCCGAGCTAATCAAAGACACCAATAATAATGAGTGATAACCATGATAAGTGTCAATGAAAAAGGACTAGCGATCATCGATGAGATGTTAGACTGGGAAGAAGATGTAAAGATAGAATCAAAAGTGCTTGAGAACGGCGCAACCATCATCGACTGTGGTGTGAACACCGAAGGCGGTTACGATGCAGGTATGTATCTCTCACGCCTCTGCCTCGCAGACCTTGCTGAGATCAGCTACACAAAGGTAGATCTCGATGGATTAGCAGTACCTGCAATTCAGATCGCTACCGACCATCCTACCATCGCATGTATGGCATCACAGTATGCAGGCTGGAGAATTGCAGTCGGCGACTACTTTGGAATGGGATCAGGTCCTGCAAGGGGTCTCGGACTTAAACCAAAAGAGCTCTATGAAGAGATCGGATACAAAGACGAGGCTGATGCAGCGGTCCTTGTAATGGAATCCGACAAACTTCCAACCGAGGAGATCGTCGAGTACATTGCAAAACATTGCAGTGTAGAGCCACAGAACGTTTACATTGCTGTTGCACCAACCTCATCAATTGCAGGATCTGTACAGATCTCCGCAAGGGTTGTTGAAACAGGTATCCACAAACTCGAATCCATTGGATATGACATCAACAAGATCAAGAGTGGATTCGGTGTTGCGCCTATTGCACCTATCGTAGGCGACGATACTAAATGCATGGGATCTACCAACGACTGTATCATCTACTGTGGTGAAACATACTACACCGTAGAAGACGGAAATGCAGAAGAGCTCGAAGATTTCGTTAAGAAAGCACCATCCTCAACATCAAGGGACTTTGGTAAGCCATTCTACACAACATTCAAGGAAGCAGGATTCGACTTCTTCAAGGTTGACGCAGGAATGTTCGCACCTGCAAAGATCACCATCAACGACCTCAAGTCAAAGAAGTCATTCACCAGCGGTCGCATCAACCCTGGCATTCTGCTCGAATCATTCGGCATCAAGAGCGTATAAGTATAATTCAGAATGCAGCCATCATTTATGGCTGCGATATTTCTTTTTTTGGAGGATAAATGGAAACAATAGATAATTCCAGTGGAGTCGGCGGTCTTTTAACATCTTTTAGAAAGCTTGTCAAGGACTCAAACAAAATTATGTTCATTGGCACAGCCGGATTCTGTACACCTTTTGCAGAACTTATGGCATACGTCATACGTGACAGCCAGATAGAGATAGGTTTTATTCCAGAGACCAGACCCGAGGAAGCAAGGGAGATCATCAAAACACCATTTGGGATGCAGATCGGAGATAATATAGACTTCCATGCAGACACTATTGTCCTTCTTGGCGGACTTTCCATGCCAAAGATGGGGATAGACATCAATGACATGAAGACCACAATTGAAAAAGTATTTGAGAACACGGAAAATAGAACTACCATCGGAGTCTGTTTCCAGTCAGCCTTTGAGAACCAATGCTGGATAGGACCGATAGAATTCGATCACATCATTAATTCTGACCTATCGATCAAAACATTGAAAGCTTGAATTAGAAAAAAATATCAGAGAATTAAGCATCTACATTATTTTTCTTTTTTAGTGCTCATTTTGCATTGCTATGATCCATCATTGATCCATAGAATGAGGTTACAATTCATTTGATAAATGCATCCACAACAACATGCCATACGCCTGGCGAATATTTTTTGATGTGATAGCATCCAATGATCTCAACATCCCTTCCAAGAGTTGCTGCTGCATCCTTTATTCTCTGTATGGGACGGTCAAAGACAAGACATTCAGGCGTAGTCTCGTGATAATGCAGAGTACCGCCCTCTTTCTTGATAGCAGATATCCCCTGCTGGAGATACTCATGAGTGGTGCCCACATATCCCATGATCACACGGTCGGCAATGCCCACAGGCGTCACAACCTTGCAATTTCCATTGATAGCTTCAATGACATCTTCCTGATGGTTCAGCCTTATGTTCTCAAGCAGATAGCTGTATGAGACAGGATTCAGTTCGATGGAATAGACCTTTTTAGGCTTTCCGTGTACTGCCATAGGAATGGAAAAGTATCCGATACCTGCGAACATATCTACTACTACATCATCCTTTCCAAGCTTACTCATTCGTCTTTTTTCAGCAAGGTTGCCCTTTGAGAACATCAACTTCATCACATCGATCTTAAAAAGGCAACCGTTCTCCTTCTGTATGGTCTCTGTCTTGTCACCAATAATAATCTCACGCTCAGGTTCCCTGAAAGGTCCTTTTATTCCAAGGTCCTGCACAACACAATTACATCGAGGATTCATCAAAAGAAGTTTTTCCGCGATCTTTTTTCTGTAATTTCGAATCTCAGCAGGAATATGGGTTATTATGACATCACCTATCAACTGCCAGCCCGAAGGAACGTATTGAATCAGTTCATCAGGAATAATACCTCTTAGATGCTCTTTCAATGAAGCAGTTGACCGATAGAATTCCGGGCTGCTTTGTTCCACAACAGTGAAACCGGACACATCACGAAGAATGGGAATTTCAGCCATCCTGCCTTCCAGTGAACCAACTACCAATATCTTCCGGGACCTATCCAACACATTCAACTCTACAAATTCAGCCCTTACAGCTTCAACTGATCCAATGGGTACAACAACAGATTTCATAGAACGGTCTGAATCTGCACTAAAGTAAAAATAAACTAACGGTCAAAATTGGAAAGAATAGTTGAAAATTACTCGAAAAGCCGATAATAATTCCCAACTGAGTTAAAATTGTTAGCCACTGTGATAAAATCCATTTAGGTTGCCTTAAAAATCAGTGCAAATTGAGGCTTTATGATTCGTTACATAGCGAACGTTTATATATTTTATATTTTAATTGTTCTATATGGAGCCTGATGGACAAACTGCACTATTTTCAACCCTAAATGGTATTATTGCCATTGACGGTCCGGTCAAGCTTCAAATAATGGAGTTATTGCACGAGAATGCACAATCTTTTGATGATATCGTAAAGCATACAGGAAAAGCAAAATCAACAATCTCCGTACACCTGAAGGATCTAAAGGCAAACCATTTACTTGAAGAACATGTGGACCCTGATGACAGGCGTAAAAAGACATATGTCATGTGCTCACAATATGCCGCATGCTCACAAAAACCAGTATTCGACCATTACAAAAAGAACCTGGAAGAGTTTACCTCGAGCTTCGATAGTGAAGGAAAGCTTCTCAGATCAATATTCCAGACAGTACAAAGCGGTTTTCAGGCACAGGGATTCAACCACACGCCAATAATGGAAAATATCGGACAGGATATAGGAATGAAGATCGCAGAAACATTCACTTCGACTGATATCGAAGGATTGTTCGAGGAAGTTGCGGATTACTGGCAAAGGCACAAAATGGGCAAACTCACCATTGTATCCCATGATGCCCTCATTATCAATATAAAGGACAGTTTTATCTGCGAAGGTACAAAGAACATAGGCCAGACATTATGCTCTTTTAATGAAGGCATACTTCAGGGAATTATCCTAAATAGACTGAACCTGCAATGCAACATCGTGGAAACAGAATGTTGTGGAACAGGTTATGGACACTGCCTCTTTGTTATGCAATAACTGCCCTTGCAAATATACTCAATGCATAGGAATGAAACTGCAAGCTATTCATTATACCTATTAGAAGACCATTTTAGAGAGAAGGTAAAAAAGGGTAAGATCAGACAAGATCACCAAAGGGACTTGTCTGTCAATCAACTTAACGAGTTCCTTTGATAACGCCAATTTCTGCATTCAGCAAAGGACCTATCTCTGCCACGATACCCGGGCCATCCGTTTTCTCACGGCATACCACCAGATTCTCAAGCAGACCAAGCCTTTCAATGCCATAAACATCCCTGCCATGCCCTTTTTTCTTAATAGCACTCTTAAGTTCGGAACGTGTAACTGAATTCACGGTCAGACGGTCAGTTGGCAATTTCTTCCAGCTCCAGAAAAGATCAACCTGCTTCTTCGTAAAAGAAGCGAACGTACCATCTTCCTGCTTTAATACCCTGATATATACAGGCAGGTGAGGTATAAGACCAAACCTTGATGCTATCTGCTGACTAGTGCCGGCTCCAAGAACACTGAGCTCAGAAGACTTGATCTTTAAACTGATACCGATATCTACAGTTATGCCATCCTCATCAATGGAAGAAATGAAGCCTCTATAAACTGCTTTATCATCTACATAGGTCACCGGAGTGCCGAACTTTTCCTTAAGGAAATTAATAGCGAACTCACCATCATCTCCGGTAGCAGATACCTGAAGCCATCCCTCCGGACCCAGTGATACCTCAGCTTTCGCATCGATGTCTTTCAATTCATTTTCCAGCATAAAGGAAGCAGAGCTCAATGCACGTTCTACATTGCCGTAGATCTTGATGGTCAAAATTGCGGTTTCCATGGGTACTCATTGAATAGCAAGCATTTAACCGTTTTTGTTCAGAAGGGAAGAAAAGACATCCCTTGTAGTGTCATAAGCCTTGATGACCTCACCAGCCACAGGTGTTTCTGAAGAATCGATCATATCACCCATCATTGCCATATCACGACTGAATGGCCCAAGCTTCCTCTTGATAGTATCCGCATCAGCGCCTGAGTCTATAAGTTCTTTATAGATACCCTCTATTTTAAGGCGTAACTTTTTGACCATATCAAGTATCTCAGCAGAAGCTGTATCGAGTTCCGATCCACTTACTTCATGGCGATCTTCGACATCATATTCATCAGGAAGCTCACCATCAAGAGAAATTATGAGATCCTTAAGGATCGATACGACATTGACACCTTTTTCCGTCAACTCGACATATTTGATACGCCCCTCAAATGAAAATTGAACAAGTCTGTCTTCCTCCATTCTTGAAAGGATCTTGGTCGTGTGGGCAAATGTTGAATTGATCTCTTTTGTAATAACGGAACCATAGGTCCTACCATAGAACCATATCGCAAGCAAGGCAAGTGTTGGTTTCTCTTGAAGGAACAAATATTCAGGACTTGTTTTTGGCATGCAAATACCCTCATAAATATATAAAATTAATAATAGATTTTAGTCAACATAACATTATCTAATTTGATATATATTACTTTCTATAATACATAAATAAAGCTCAGCCCATACTAAAAAGGTCAAAGGTCAGGGTTAAAGTCCCCTTAAGACATCTTTGATAGTTTCGATCATTGCATCGGTCTTGAACGAGATCCCGGTAAAATGTGTCCTTGAGACGTTGGCCCCTGTATCCCTGAGAGCTGTAATGAACAGCTCCATTGCAGGTGCGGAGACACCTATCATCTTACAAATGACATGCTGGTCATAGAAGAAAGGAATATCCAGTTCATCTCTGCATGCCAGGACAAGCTTCTTTGCCTGCTCTTTCGTTCCAAGAGGTCTGTCTTCGATCTCCAGGAGAACCTCATCACAATACTGGGTTTCATGTAATTGTCCTAACCACAGAGGACCTGCGATATAGACATCTTTTTCACAAGAGCTACAATGAGAACTTATCGATATGGCCATTCCGTGAGATACCTCTCTGTGACCACAGTGCTCGCAATGGGAGAGGAAGCCAAGTTCCTTAAGCGCTTTATCAGCCTGTTTAGCACCTTTTTTAACCTGAAGATAAGTGCGCACATAGTGCCTTGTAGCGTGAGAGAGCAAGGGGGTCATACCTTTGTCATGTGTGGCAAGTTCTCTCGCGATCTTGCCAAGAAGGATGCGGACACCCATCTCACTGTGAAATTCATTGTTCAATGGCACTGCAGCATATTTTCTCATCCCTGAATTAAAATGAGCACCACAAAGCGGAGCTGTGTCTGTCGCAGTAACCTCTAAAAAATGAACTGCCGACCTTGTAGCCGCATCAAGATAAGGAGCCGGGGTTCCAAAAGGATCGAGATCAACTATATTGAAACGCCTCTCGTGCATCAGTACATTGGCATTCTTGCAAGTAGCTTCCGCAATATCGGAAACCTCCGCAAGTTCAATGTTCTCAAGAATGAGTTCGTGAGCATCATCACTCCAGTCGTTCAAAATAGAAGTGATGCCCACCTCATTGGCAATCCTCAATCCCCTGATACCTGATGCAGACATCGCATCAAGATAAGTAATATCCTTGAGCTCCATATCCTTTTTGAGAAGAATACGCTTAGCACAAGCTGAGGTTGCTGCAACCGAGATATCCCGATTCAATTCCATATGAGGATTGTAGAAAACCGGTGCTTCAGAAGGTGGGAATGGAACCCCTTCTGGAGGAACCGGCACAGAGACTGTAGTACTACCCTCTGTGACCTTAGTGCTCAACATTTGCATATTGGAACGTGTAACAGAACAACATCATTTAACAATAACGGTACCATCCATTCTTGGCTGGCCGAGAATGCTGTAATTGTATGTTCCTTCTTCAGTGAAGGTATAATTGAAAGGTACTCCATAATTTATGGTATGGTTCTCCCACAACCCATCTTCACTGACAAGAGTGAACCGTTTCCGATCACCGCTATTCTGCCGATTGTTCCAATAAACGGTATCCTCTTTATTGATTTCAAGTAAAGCAGGTCGTGACAAATAATTATCAAGCGTAATAGAATATATCCTTGGCTCGATCATTTCTTCAGAGACATTTTCAGAAATATCTTCAGAGACATTTTCAGAAATATCTTCATCCGGAATATCTCCGGAGATAACATCATCTGATACATTGGTCTCCCCATCATCATCGCCACTGTCACCTATGCAGCCTGCTGCAAAAATACACATGGTCGCCAACAATAATATTAGCATTTTATTGTTCATTTTCCTCACACTCATATTTTGTTTTCAAGAATTATAAAGGTAGCCACACAGTAACGCAGATATCTATTTAAGTTGCAATACCAATTCAAAAACCCTTTTGATCATTATTTGATGTACATATATGCAAAAAGAGGTGAAATGAATTGACTGAAAAAAACAGTGTTGGAGAAAAGATCCGCCAGTTCCGTGAAGACCGTGATATGACAGTGGAAGAACTGGCAAATGAAAGTCAGAGCAATGTGGAACTGATAGAAAAGCTTGAAGCGGGAGAGCTCATCCCGTCATTAACACCTCTTTTGAAGATCGCACGTGCCCTCGGAGTGCGCCTTGGGACATTCCTTGACGACACACCACAAAAAGGTCCCAGGATAAACCGTAATGGAGAAACAAAGAACGTTGTCCGCTTTTCAGGTAAATGTGCATCCTGTGAAGAAAGCGCACTTGATTTTTGCTCACTTGCTGCTGATAAGCAGGACAGACATATGGAGCCCTTCATCATAGATGTCCACCCCTGCAAAGATGTAAATGAGCCAGTATTGTCATCCCACGAAGGTGAAGAGTTCATTTATGTGCTCGAGGGAGATATCGAAGTATCCTATGGCAAGGATAAGCACACCCTGACAAAGGGCGACAGCATCTACTATGATTCTATCGTTCCGCATGACCTACATGCAGCAGGAAAGGAATCAAAGATACTGGCAGTTGTCTATACCCCACTCTAAAGGAGGAGAAATGTTCGTTACTACTGTTACCCCAAGATTCGGCAATATCGATGGCCTGGGACATGTTAACAATACAGTCCTTCCCGAATGGTTCGAACTGGCAAGGAACCCGATATTCCGTATGTTCGAGCCAGATCTCGACCTGAGTCATGAGAAATGGGGACTGATAATGGCAAGGATCGATTTTGATTTCCTCGGTGAGATATTCTTCAATGGCGATGTGGAGATAAGGACATATGTAAAAAGATTAGGGAACAAATCCTTTACGTTGCATCACGAAGCCTGGCAAAGAGGAGAACTTAGGACAAAAGGAGACGCTGTGCTGGTGTGCTATGATTTTGTCAACAAGAGGTCAAAGCCTTTACCAGAGGACATAAAGGAAGCTTTGGCAGAGCACCTGATCCCTGAAGATAAAAACGAATAAAATTAAA
This sequence comes from Methanococcoides sp., assembly GCA_021108275.1. Taxonomy (GTDB): domain Archaea; phylum Halobacteriota; class Methanosarcinia; order Methanosarcinales; family Methanosarcinaceae; genus Methanococcoides. The sequence continues at coordinate 148,951 of JAIORD010000028.1, read as the reverse complement.
AAGGATCTGATATCAATGCCATTTACTAAAGCTACCATTGGAGAGTTCTTTGAAGAACAGGTAAGAAAGGCTCCGAACAGGGACTTTATAGTCTATCCTGATCGGAACTTACGATTCTCATACAGTGAATTCAATGACAGGGTCGATGATCTTGCAAAAGGACTCATATCCATAGGCATCACAAAAGGCGATCACGTTGGTATATGGGCACGAAATGTGCCTGACTGGCTGACCTTCCTTTTTGCAACAGCAAAGATCGGAGCGGTGCTCGTTACCGTAAATACTGCATACAAGAGCCACGAACTTGCATATGTAATGAAACAATCGGATATGAAGGTACTTGCCATCGTTGACAGGTTCAGGGACGTTGACTATGTGGAAACAGTCTATGAGCTGGTACCTGAACTAAGGTCATGTAAACGAGGGAACCTTAAAAGTAAAGAGTACCCAAAACTTGAAAGTGTTATCTTTATCGGCCAGGAAAAGCACAGAGGAATGTACAACACAACAGAAATGCTTCTGCTTGGAAAGTATTCCGACAGAGAAGAACTTGACCGCCTCAAGGGAACACTGAACTGCAAAGATGTCATCAACATGCAATACACATCAGGAACCACAGGATTCCCGAAAGGTGTTATGCTGACACACGAGAATATCCTTAACAACGGATATTACATCGGAGAAAGGCAAAAGTTCACAGAGGAAGACAGATTATGCCTTCCTGTTCCATTGTTCCATTGTTTTGGAATAGTACTTGGAGTTCTCGCAACCCTCACCCACGGCGGAACGCTTGTAATGATAGAACTCTTCGACCCACTTCTGGTGCTTGCAGCTGTACAGAAAGAAAAATGTACTGCTCTTTATGGAGTACCCACGATGTTCATTGCAGAGTTCTCACACCCGATGTTCGAAATGTTCGACATGTCCTCATTGAGAACAGGCATCATGGCAGGGTCCCCATGCCCGATAGAAGCCATGAAAAAAGTTATCAACGAAATGAACTGCAAGGACATTACCATAGCTTATGGCCTCACAGAAGCTTCTCCGGTATTTACCCAGACAAGTACAGATGATCCCATCGAACGCCGTGTGAGCACGGTAGGAACATCAATGGAACATATAGAGGTAAAGATAGTGGACCCTGAGACCGGCGAGAAAGTAGGACCGAATGAGCAGGGAGAGATATGCTGTCGTGGTTACAATGTCATGAAAGGCTACTACAAGATGCCTGAGATGACAGAGAAGGCCATCGACAAGGATGGATGGCTGCACAGCGGAGATCTCGCTACCGTTGACGAGGAAGGTTACTACCGCATTACCGGAAGGATAAAGGATATGATCATCCGTGGCGGAGAAAATATCTACCCAAGAGAGATAGAGGAATTCCTTTACACCATCGAAGGAATTAAAGATGCCCAGGTAATTGGCATCCCTGATGAGAAATACGGTGAGATAGTAGGGGCTTTCGTTGTACTCAATGAAGATTCAAAGCTCACACCGGAAGATATCAGGGATTTCAGCATCACAAAGATAGCACGCTATAAAGTGCCAAAACACATCTTCATTGTAGATGAATATCCACTTACAGCAAGCGGAAAAGTTCAGAAGTTCAAGCTTAGGGAAATGGCTGTCGAGTTGATGAAACAAAACTGACCGACCATATCACGGCATATAGGGAGCTAAAAGCTCCCCCTTTTCTGTTTTTATTAAAAAAATAACCATAAATAATTTAACCTTATAACTATTATACACAACGCCTCATAAATATCACCCTTATGAAGACAGGGTATATAAAAGAAATTAAACTTAATTATCACTTATACTAAAATACTGTATTTTTAAAGAAAGGGATAATGAATGAACTTTAAAGATGTGCCATTGGATTTAAAAATATTATTGTATATAGTAATCGGTATCATCCTAGTCATGGCATTCACTACTTCCCTGATCATTTCTACAACAACTGAACAACATGAAGAATTGATATACAAAGAAGCTGTTTCTCTTACGGAAAATCATGCCGCTCATTTTGATGCAGATATGCGGGCCAATATGGCAATTGCCAGGGGTATTGCCAGCTCAATGAAAGGGTACAGACAGGGAGATAGAGAAATTGTCAATGGCATTATCAAACAGACATTGGTAGATAATCCAAATATTTTAGGAGCCTATGCAGGGTTCGAACCTAACGCGTTTGACCTAAATGATTCTGCATATGCAAATACGAAATTTCACGATGAAACAGGTCGAGTACTCCCATACTGGAACCGGATAGGCGGAGAGATCTTCCTCGAACCTCTTGTACATTATGATTCCCTTGACTACTACCAGTTACCAAAAGAACGAAAAATGGATGTGCTCACAGAACCCTACTTTTATCAGGGAGAATTTATTGTAAGCTATGTTTCACCCATTATGATCGATGGAGAATTTATTGGCATTGGTGGTGCAGATGTTTCTCTGAACTACATCGATGAGGAAATATCGAAAATCAAAATATTAGATTCAGGCTATGCATTCACTGTTAGTAATACCGGACTGTTCATATCCCACCCAGTTAAAGAATGGATCGGATCAAAGACACTCTACGATTTCGAAGAGCCAGAAATACTGAAAATGGCAAAAGATATCGAAAATGGCAAAGAAGGTCATATCGAGATGATCGATCATGTAACAGATAAGGAAGCTATCGTTTTCTATGAACCGGTCAGAACTGGTAATTTTTCCATGCTGGTCGTAGTTCCAAAAGAGGAAATGTATGCAGGTGTTACAGCCATGCAGAATATATTGGTGGCCATATCTGCAACCGCAATTCTTTTTATGGGAACTATTGCGGTCTTTTCTGCACAAAGAATAACAAAACCTATCAAAAATATAGTCGATGACTTTAAAGACATATCAGATACTGCCCTTAAAGGATCGTTTAACAAGCGAGCAAATACCGATATAGAAGTCGATTTTAAGGATATACCAGAGGGTTTGAACGATATACTTGATGCATTACAAAGATCGAACGAGCTTAATGATGAATTGAAGAAAGTGGTTGAAAGCAGTCCTGTCATCGTATTCAAATGGAAGGCACAGGAAGGGTGGCCAGTAGAGATCATTTCGGATAATATCAGTAATTTTGGATATGAGGCTCATGAGTTCATTGAGGGGCATCTCAATTATGATGACATTATTCATCCGGACAGCAAAAGGAATGTTGAAGTAGAATTTCAAAAGCTATACAATGGTGATTCCCATTCCGTGAATCTCGAGTACAAGATCATAACCGGTGACGGAGAGTCAAGATGGGTCAATGAAAGGACGACCGTATTGCACGACAGTGAAGGGAATGTTGACCATCTGAGAGGACTTATTATTGACATTACTGACAAAAGGAATGCAGAGGATGCAATGATAAACTTAATGATGGAAGCAGACGCAGCAAATAAATCTAAAAGTGATTTTGTGGCGAACATGAGCCATGAACTAAGGACACCCCTTAATGCGATAATTGGATTTTCAGATCTGTTGAAAACAGAGATGTTCGGCAAACTTAATGAAAAACAGACCAAGTATGTCGGTAATGTTTTGATCAGCGGAAAACACCTGCTGACTCTTATCAATAATGTACTTGATATTTCGAAGATAGAAGCTGGAAAGATGCACTTGCGAAGCGAAGATTTCGAGCTCAATGAAATGATCGAAGATACGACCTCTATCCTTTTACCCCTTGCTAACAAAAAGAGAATAAATTTATCCCACAACATTACTGATAATGTCATTACTACAAATGCTGACAAGACAATGTTCAAACAGATAATGTACAATCTTGTAAGCAATGCTATTAAGTTCACACCTGAAGAGGGGAATGTTACCATCAATGCATGGTCAATGAACAAGAAACTGTATGTCAATGTTGAAGATACCGGGACCGGGATCTCAAAGAACCATCTCGATGAAGTTTTCAAACCATTCATACAGGTCGGAGACTTTGCCACAAAAGAACAAGAAGGTACAGGTCTTGGTCTTGCTCTTGTGAAAAAACTGGTTGAGTTGCACGGTGGAGAAATATGGGTGGAAAGCGAGATGAACGAAGGCAGCACTTTCACCTTTACGATTCCTGTTAATAAATGAAAAATAAAAAGAAGAGAGCAGTGAATAAGTGGTCAGCCGTACAGTGACATGTCGTACTTAAGCGATGTGACATTAGCAGCACACACTGAACCGTTCTTCAGGAAATCCTCAATGTTCCTTTTAAGTTCAGAAGGATGGGAAACACCTGCCATGCCCCGTATCATTTTACCGGCACACATGAACACAAACGTGGGAGTCCCCTCCACACCATATCTTTCTGAGACCCAGGGATTAATTTCAGCATTGACCTTGAAGAATTTACATGAATCTTTGTATGCCTCTGCAAACTCCCTGAAGTAAGGTTCTATCGCTTTGCAATGTGAACATGTTGTCAGATAGAACATTACCAGAACAGGTTTTGGTTCCTTTTCGATTTCCTTTTCCCAATTTCCATCGCCTACTTCGCCTACATAACTATTCTGCATGCTACCCCCTTCATTAATATCGTTTATGAAATAGATTATCACTTTTTTATTTGGTTAGGACGATCATTTTTCATCCATATCAAATATTTCGACCGTATTGTGATCATAATAAAGTTGCTTTTCAAAGATAGAAATATCCTTTGGTAGGATACCAGGACGTTCATCGGTAGTCATATAGAAATAACCTGCAATTTGGGTATAGTATTCCAAATAGCCTTTTACGACCTTGTTCAGAATTTCAAGTCTTCTTCCGAGTACCAAAATAAAAGGCAACTGCAGGAGAAAACAAAAGGTCATTAGAAAACTATAAAGAGATAGAACGATCGCAACAGGTATACTGTAGAATATCCTTACGAACAATTCCAGACGGGAAGCTTTTTTGTTCCATACAAAAAGCTCATTCATTCTTTTCTGATCCATTATTCTGACACCGAACTACTTTTTTAAATTATTAAATATATAAAGCAAACTATATCTAAGAAACAAATGCATAAGTTATATGTTTTTTCAGTGGGAAAACGAAAAAATAAGGGAAGACTATTTGCAGACCATAAATAGTCTGCCTGTTCAGTCCAGCTTTCCCCCACATTCTTCACAGAACTTTGCATTCTCCTTTACTTCTTTTCCGCAAACGGAACACTTTCGGGCTTCAGATTCCGAACCTATAGTAGAGCGCTGGATAAGGCTATCATTAATATTGGTAGTGCTTATATTGTATTGTGCAGAACCCTCATCAACGAAAAGTTTGATATCTGTCCTCTTTTCGATATCTTCCAGCATCTTATGATAGAAACCGGCAAGTGCATCCTCTTTTTCCGCCCATGCCCTTAATATAAGGCGTGATCGACTCTTGCCTACAACTTCGACATATGATGCATACTTCAACCCACTAACACCTTCAGCATAGAACCTTGCAACACCCGTAAAAAGGCGAGGTGTTGATGTGATCTCTGGCTCGATCATGTACATGTTCATGTCCTTGAGAACCCGGGTAGCAATATCGAACAGGTTCTCTGCAGGGATCTCAAGGTCCTTGGAATCCTCTTCTGCTGAAATGAGAGTACTGACCACCGACCTCCAGGAAGGTTCATCGATCTGCCTGACCCGAAGTACAGGACAAACTATGCTTACCATCTTGCCTTCAAGATCAACATGCTTACGCTTCTTCGTGTTATAGTCATAATAATCAATAGCTGCAGATATCTTACAGTCACCACATTCACCAGTCGGGCGGATCTCAAAGGTAACCGTCTTTCCTTCACCGGGTTCAAGCATAGACATTGTTTTCTCAGCTTCTTTCAAAAGGAAAACATCAGGTACGAAAAGAGAGATCTTGATATCCCCTATAGGTTCAGAAGTGTGATTCTCCACCTTTACCTTGTATTGGAGAAGAGCACCCCGGTAATTAAAAGCATATTTTACCACAATAGAACTACTTTCCTTCAAAGGTGAAGATGGTGCTTTTCCGACACCGGCTCCCATGGGCATGGATGGACCTTTTTCAGGTTCAGTAATTGTTTCAGGGACAGGCTCATGCTTAGGTTTAGATTTAGGTTTAGGCTTAGTAGCAGTCTTTGAGGAACGATCACTCTTTGCTGATGGGCTAGCTCCAAAACTACCAGCACCAGATCGTTCAGATTTCTTGTTCCGCCTTCGTGCTTTAATTATGCCTCTTAAGAATAGCACTACAAAGATGAAAGAAAGAATAAGAATAACAACACCAGCACCATTGTCACTGTTGGCGGAATCGTCAGTATATGTGGGATCTATCCTGTCAGTAGCAGCAGATGAAGACCTGCTAAAGTCAGAGACAGAATAGTACTGGACCTCTCCTGATGAAACGTAGAAACTTGCCTCCATATCATCATATACTGAAGATTCCAGGGTAACTGCATGATAACCAGGTTCCAGACCACTTAATTCTATCAGAGTGTATCCATCACTTGTGGCCTGATAATAACTATCTAGATAGACATTATAGTCCATCGGGATGGAATAGAGCACTATGGAACCCTGTGGGAATTCTTTATAATATATATAAAGGTCATCAATATTCATATAGTCAAAATATGATTCCGAATAGATGTCTACTATACCAAATTCCAGAGAAATAAGGCCGTCGTCGTAATAGAAATAATCTCCCTCATAGTAGAAGTCATTGTAGACTTCATGGCCGTTCCATGTCATAGATATTTGAGCATAGTTATTGTATGGATTAATATCGATTATATTGAGAACATATCCTTCTTCCAGCCAGAAGGAGTCCCCATCAGAGAAGGCAACCTCATAGTCCAGAGTTGATGAAGCACTGCCAGTAACGGATAATGCCAGGACTAAAAAGGATAATAATATCAATATTTTTACGTGTTTTTCTATCAAGATCGGACACCTGTGGAAACTATCATATTATGTTAAGTTTGATCGCTATTAGTTCTTTCCGGGGCAAAGCTATACAGATAATGCATATTGATTTTAGAGGAATATTTGTTTTAAAAGTGAATTTTTACCCCTACATTGAGTTCACTCAAGCTTTGTCCCGCACTGACCACAGAAATGTGCTTCTGCAGGGACTGTAGTACCACAACCAGGGCATTTCTTGACACCCGGAGTTCTGCGGGCCTGTGCAGCACCCATCATTTCAGCATCAAGTTCCTTCCTGCGATATGAATCATCGCGCTCACGGTCCTCAACATCCATCATGAAACGGACCTTGTCCTCTTTTGCAATGTTCTCAGCTTCTTTCATTTTGGCAAGGGCTTCAAGCTGCTCAGGAGACATATTCTGGAACTCCCTGCCCTGTGCAATGACCTTTGCGACATCTGAACCGCCTTTTTCCATAACATTACCCATGTACTCCATGTCCCGGGAATGCTGACGGTCGGTCATATCCTCATCAAGTTCAAGTTCAGCCCTTTTGGATCCGGTTTTGGTCTGTTTCCAATCAGAAAAAGTCTCAATTGCCTGTTTAGCTTCGGCAGCATCAGCTTCGGTCTCGATCTGTGATATCTTTGACCTGTGGAGAGCATCTTTTTCCTCTTCTGTCCTGTAATGAGATGAACGCACTGTTTCTTCTGCAAAGCCAGCTCGTGTGGCTGCAACATTTATACGACTTTCCCGATCAAGGTCGCCTTCCTTTTCAAGGACAGACATTTCCTTAAGCTCCTCGCTAACCTGAAATCCACTGCGCTCCTTTCTGACAACGGCATAGTTGCCAAAATCCCACTCGCAAGTGTATTTTACAAGCTCGATCCCCCACAGCAAAAGAGTGTCTTTAAGCTGCATTTCAAGCTCATTTTCCATCCTTAGCTGAAGATCACGGTTACCATAAAGGGATTCAATATCCTCCCCATGAACTTCCGGTTCAAGGACACGGGTTATTGTCTCACTTTCAAGGCGATCGTAAATATTGAAGATAGAGAGATTTCTTTCACCGTTCTTCTCCGGAACCGTATAGGAGAATATCATATTGAAGAACTTTTTTGGATCGTTTATGGTGAACCTCAGGATACCCCCACATCCAACTTCCTGATCATCACGAGTCCATAGACCGGGAACCTCCCACCTCAGCTCCTTAAAAGAAGTGTCAATAAGAGCGATATCCACATCCTTACGCAAAGTTCCTGGTTTTAGCAAGCCACCAACTTTCATTTTTCCACTGTCGATGATGTCTTCAACTACACCATTCTTTATCATGACAGCTTTCTCATTAGGTGAGAGAGTAATAGACTTACTGAAGAAACCTTTTACATTCTTCTTAGGGATAACACGTGCAATATCATCAAGTTCCTTCTTCCATTTGAACGCCATAGTTCCAATACCTCCATCCTCAGGGAATATGCTATAGAGTAACATTGAACAAATATTATATATAATGTTTTCCATTGTATACATAGGCATACATATCCGTTGATCTCTTTGATAGAACAATAGACGAGAGATCAACAAAAATAATAGATATATCTAATTAAAATAACTAAACAAGAGGAGATAAAATGGGTCGCTCGTATCCTGTAAGTGCAAGGGTCTCAGAAGATAGTAAACAATATCTACAAGATCTTGTTGAAAAAGGAGTTGCTATAAACATGTCCGAAGCATTGAAAATATGTATAAGGTATGCCAAACAAAAGAAAATGGAGGAGGAGATATAATGGGATTCGCTAATCCATTCAAAAAGGTATCACCTGATGAACTGAAAACAAAGCTATCGATGTCCGAACAGAGATTGACAGCACGTGAGAAAGAGCTCAACAAGAAAAGACAACAGGCACGTACACAAGCCAAAGATGCCCTTTCAGATGGGAATGACAGGGATTTCAGGGTAGCATCTCGCAGATACTCGATGATAGAAGGCCAGGTCAATACCATTGGAAGTATGGTCGAAATGGCACAGTCCATGACCGACGTAATGGAGATGGAAAGTGGACTTAAAGAGGTTGTTGAGATCGGGGAAAATCTCGGTAAATGGCAAAAGCAGCTTGGTTTTGACACAACAAAGCTCGAGGGAGCTATTACCAACATCCGCACATCCATGGAGAAAGTGAATACTGCTACCAACCTCATGACATCCTCAATGGATGCGGCTATGAACGGTGGCACAGAGCTTAGTGATATGCAAGACTCACTTCGATCAGAGCTATTAGCAGAACTTAGCACTGATATATCATCCAAAGATGAGCTATCAAAGAAGATCGATGAAGAGATGGCTGAGTCAGAGTGATCTAACAGGACCATACTGACCTACAGATAAGGGGGTGCAAATCTGGGATCTGCAAGTTCACTGGCAGCACAGGCAAGAGGCTATGCAAAAGCTGCTAAGACATTGGAAGAAGAGAATGAAAAAGAGAGAGCAAGGGAACTATATCTAAGATCTGCAAAGCTCTACAACGAAGCTTCGAAACTCTCAACTGACAAAACCGATAAGAATACACAGCGTGACCTTGCAGAACACCTTTTTGCAAAGGCACAGTCATTCAAAAGATCAGGCGTCCAGTATTCCGGCTCAGGCACGGCTACAAAGGAAGATACTGATGAATCATCACTATCAAAAGATGACCTTATAATGACAGAAAAGCCCGATATCGGATTTTCGGACATTGGAGGCCTCGAGTCTGTTAAAGAGGATATCAGAAAGGCCATAATATACCCATTCACTCATAAGGAACTATACCAAATGTATGGCCAGAAAGCTGGCGAAGGAATACTCCTGCATGGGCCCCCCGGTTGTGGAAAGACAATGATGGCAAAGGCCGCTGCAAAGGAATGTGGTGCAGATTTCATTAGTGTCAAAACAAGCAGTATTGTAAGCAAATGGGTGGGTGCTTCTGAAAAGAACATAAAGAAGGTCTTTGACACTGCAAGGGAATGTGAGAAAGCCATCATCTTTTTTGACGAGATAGACTCCATAGGAGGCAGGCGAAGTGAAGCTGAAGGCTATGCCAAAAGAGTGGTCAATGAACTGCTTGCTCAGATGGATGGAGTGGATACCGCCGATGATAATCTCTTAGTCCTTGCTGCGACCAACGAACCCTGGGCCATAGACCCGGCACTTCGCAGACCGGGACGCTTTAGTAAACTCGTTTTCGTGCCGGAACCGGACCTTCCTGCAAGAAGTGCCATCTTTAAGATCAACCTGAAGAAAAGGCCGATGGATGATGATATCAACGTGGAGAAACTGGCAGAGATGACCGGATCATATTCAGGAGCAGATATTTCAGCTATTTGCAAAGAAGCCGCTGACATTCCCCTTGGAGAGGCACTACGTGGTGCAGAACCCCGGAAGATAAAGATGGATGATTTCATCAAAGTACTGGAGCAAAGGAAACCTTCGATCACCAGCTGGTATTCCGAAGCAAAACGTGAAATAAAGAAAACTGGCGAAGAAGAAGTCTTTAGAGAGCTATTCCACTAATAACAGAGAGTGAACGATATGGATCTGGAATCCCACCCCACAACATTGCAGGAAGAGAACAGGAAAAAAGTGCATGAGCTCCTGAAGAGCACGCATTCACGCATCGAAAAACTGATCCAGAAGACATATCAACAAAAGGATTCAGCCACTACTTCACAACTTCGACAGCTTCGGACGAGGATAACAGGACTGACATCAGAAGCAGAAAAAAAAGAACTTGACTCCTTCGGAAGTCATAACGGCAACATTGATGAGTTCTATGAGAATGAAGAAAGATTCGTAGAAACCCCTACGTTGCTGCTTCAGGAAGTGGAGAATGTCCTTGCTACCGGTGGGAATGTCGATGTCTTTGCCATCAGTGACCTTGTGGACAGAATGGACATGGGATTTAGCCACAGGATCGAGCTTACAAACAGGAACCTGAGCGAATACGAGAACAGGATCGGAAGTAAAAAGCAAGCTGAAAGAGAAGAAAGGGAAATAAGAGAGAAAGAGCAGAAGGAAGCTGAGGAAAAAGCCCCTGCAGAAGACAAAACTGAAATGTCTGAAACTTTCCCCTCCGAGATCAAAACTAGCTCAACTGATGATGTTGAAGATGAAACATCAGTCCCCTCTGACTCCCAGGCCCATACTAAAAAAGATGAGCTTGATACTGAGACCCTTTCAAAACTTTACAGTTACATAAATATCCTGGAGGAAAAATTTGAGAAACAGCCTCCAGAGGTCTCTTATGATGGAGAATACATTGCAGACAAGCAATGGAAGGTCGAACTTTCAAAAAGAAGTGCTCGTGGCTCCATAAAGGAAGGAAAGTTCAAAACTCCAATGCTTATTGTCGATAACTACTGGAAATCCATAGACGACAAGAGAGATATCATCGAGATGATACAGGCAAAAGCAAGTACCATCGAACAAAACCAATACATGAGTCTGTGTTTTATCAGCAGTTCATGGGATCAAAGTATAAAGGACTGGGCAAGGACATATTCACATCAGAGACTGGGATTTTTCATCTACGATCTGGTGGAAGACGATCTTGTATACAATGAAACTGATGAAAATAACCGGAAATTCGTATTCTGGCATTCCACAAATGGTGCCCCGACCAAACTGACACAGATCGTGGATCAACTCATTGAAGATGAAGAATACTTTGACCTCAATGATGTTATGGAACATTCCGGGCTTAACTTGAGAGGAGCTAAAAAATTCATAGATAACCTCGTCAAGAAGAAAGCACTCATCGATGTTGGGCTGGACTCACCAAAATATACAAGATCAAAATAATACAAGGTAAATAAAATTAATTAAAAAAAAGAATTAAAAAGGAGAGTGACGAATATCACTCTGCTGATGCTTCAACGTCTTCTGAACCGCCACCGAGGATGTCTTCAATGGTCTTGTCAGAGTATCCTGTAACTTTGGTGTTGATCTGAGTAATGTCAGGAGCGATCTCGCTTCCACGAAGGAATTTCCTTCGGCGTACGCCTTTTGCTACTGCTGAATATCCTACACCATTTGCAATGAGGACCTTTTGCCTCTTTGGACCTGGAAGGGTTGGGCTCATTACGAAACCACTGTTATCGGTACCGCCTGTAATGGTTAGTGTGTAACCATCCAGACCTACTGTTGCGCCATCTACTGTCTGACCAATAGATCTTCCAATGAACTGGTTTGCTTCAGCCCCAGTAATGTCGAACTGGTAGGTCTTTGTTTTTGGATCTGAAACTACAATTTTAAAATCTGCCATGATTTGCCTCCAATATGTTTGAATAAATTCGTATTTAAAGTTAGCTTAAGCCTGTATTATAATTACAGGTATTTATTTTGTATCCATCGATCATTTCGCCCAGAATGGGTTATCCCTTCTTTTTATATCCAAGAAGGAGTCAAGTGCTTCTAATTCGTCTGCCGAAAGTGAATCGTAAAGTTCGTGCTCAAGTATCTTAGCATGCCTTTCAGGTATGTTCGCATGGAGAATATCGCCTTCGTTTATCTGTCTGCCCACTGTAGGGCCTTCGATAGACATAGCAACCTCCATACCGATAGTAGCAACACTTACGTTCTCGCCTCGGGATTGCAAGCCTTTTACAATTCCCACTACAGTACCATCGCCTGTCGTAACATCGACCTTCGTCTTGATGGTACCACCTATTACCCGTACACCTACAACAGCAGGTTTGCTCTGTCTGAACACACAGTCAGGCATAATAGTGAACATAGCGGGTTTGACAATTGTCTCGGAAACGGCCTTTTCGGATATAGCCCGCTGTTCCTTTACCCAATCCCTATAGTCATCTATCAAACGGTAGATGACATCGTTCATGAACACCTTGACGCCAGTAGATTGTACTTTTTCTTTGGCATCAGGAAGAATATTGACATTGAAACCTACAATAACAGAATGGAATGGATCTTCGATAGCGAAAGCTTCCATAATGTCCCTGTTGGAAATATCACCCACATCTGCTTTGCGAATAGGGATATCTTCCTTTTTAAGTTCGTTCACAAGAGCTTCAAGAGAGCCAATTGTATCAGCTTTAATGGTTATACCGCTCTGATCGGTATCGATCTGGACATCTTCGACCTCATTACGCACCTCTTCAACAACAGCATCCAGTGTTTCAGCAGTAGCTACCCTAACTGACCCTCCGGATAATGCACCATCGAGATGAGGAGCTGAGATCTTAACACCAACTGCAGCAGTAACCTTACTGACCTGCTTGAACTTATCTTCAACATTAATCTCTGAAAGAGCACGTGGTTTTAGGACAGCACGAACCTTTGTCTGTATAGGTTCACCCAAACATCCAACAACTATCGTATCACCTTTTTTCAGCACTCCATCATACAATATAAGATCAAGGGTGGTACCAAGCCCACGCTCTTCTTTGACCTCCAGAACAGTACCCACACCGGGCCCTTCTGCATTATAATGAAGATTCGATTCAAGGAATCTCTGCGCCAGTCCCAACAGAACCATCAATAGATCAGGAATACCTTCACCTGTGATCGCACTGATAGGAATAACACCGATATTATGCTGGAAATCGTTTACACGGTCATATCGATCGGAACTGAAACCATTGTTATACAGTTCACCCACGACCTCATAGAACTTGGTGTCAAGGCTTCCCCTTACGTGTTCGCTCTGCTTATTGTAAGACGTCATGAAAGGAGCACCTTTTTGAGGGTTCCAACCATGGATCTTGTCGATCTTGTTCGCCACAACAACGAACGGGGTCTTATGCTGTTGCAAAATATTCAGGCTCTCGATCGTCTGTGGTTTAAAACCTTCATTGATATCAACGATAACAACGGCAAGGTCTGCAAGAGCACCGCCACGACTCCTCAAAGTAGTGAACGCATGATGTCCAGGCGTATCAATGAAAAGAAGTCCAGGAACCATGAACTTGTCAAGTAGACCTGGATTCCCACATTTTTCCACAATAGCACTTATAGGAACTTCAGTTGCACCAATGTGCTGGGTGATAGCTCCAGCTTCTCCGGATACAACTGCACTTCCACGTATCATGTCAAGCAGTGAGGTCTTGCCGTGATCCACATGCCCCATAACACAAACGATAGGAGTTCGTAAGTTATCTTTTACAACCATGACACAACTCTCTCTGAAATCCTGTTGAATTCATTAATATTAAAAAAAACATTCAGGAGTGTTAGTACATACATACTAACAATGAAAGAGGACCGAATTATCGCCTCTTTCCCTGAATGTTATTCGATTTTCAGATGTCTGATCCTTTCGAATCACTCATACAACCATTCATCATCTGCTCGTGGATAGCCGGAGATCTCAGACTCTTCAAAGTGAAGAGCTATCTCACGCTCTGCTGATTCCGGAGCATCGGATGCATGGACAACATTTCGACCCATATCAACTGCAAGATCGCCACGGATAGTTCCGGGCAATGCATCGATAGGATTTGTTGCACCATTGATCGCACGCATGATCTTGATCGCGTTATTGCCTTCAATGACCATCGAAACGGATGGTCCTGAAGTTACAAAGGATATGAGTGAACCGAAGAAAGGCCTCTCGGAGTGCTCTTTGTAGTGCTCCTTTGCAGCCGCTTCGGTCATCACATTCATCCTTAATGCTGCGATCTTAAGACCTTTTGTCTCGATTCTTGAAACGATATCTCCAACAAGACAGCGCTGAACGCCATCTGGTTTGACCATAACATAGGTTCTTTCCATCAGATTCACCCACATTATGCTTTCTTAAGGTAGATCCTACCCTGTTCTGTCCAGACAGTACGCCTTGGAAGTCTTCCAAGATCGAAGTTGCCCTTACACTTAGAAGAACAGAAATAATATGTGGATCCGTCCCTCTTTGCAAAAAGGAGACCTGTACCTGGCTCAAGCAACTCTCCGCAAAATGAACATTTTCTCTGTTCCATTATCATCACCTGGTAGTTAGTTTCTTAGCCTCTCTGGATGTCTCCATAAGCATGAAAACATCAGCAATTCTCACTGGACCAACGCAGTTTCTTGTAATGATCCTACCCTTGTCACGACCTTCAAGAACCCTGCACTGAATCTGGCTGGCTTCACCATGCATACCGGTGTTACCGATCACGTCGATAACCTCAGCTGCAAAACCCATATCATCATCTGCCATTCGGGATACCTCCAGTCAATGATTATTTGAGTGCAGCGACTTTCTGTGCAACGTCTTCTACAAGTTCGCTGCCCTTTCCTGCATCAGTGATCACAACAGCTGCACAGCCTACACCAATTCCACATGCTGCACCAAGTTCTTTCTGCTGTTTTACAAAAATGTATGGTGTGTTCTTTTCTTCGCAAAGAGCTGGAATGTGAGCAACGATCTCGGATGGCTCAATGTCAGCTGCGATTACCGCAAGCTTTGTGATGCCTCTTTCGATAGCTTTTGTTGCTTCGTTCGTACCTTTCTTTACCTTACCGGTGTCTCTTGCGAGTTCGATTGCTTCAAGTGCTTTATCTGCTAATTCGTCAGGAACTTCAAATTTAACCATATTTATATCTCCTTCGAAACCGCCCTTATCTGCGGTCTGTCATTATTCATTGTAATTAACATCAGCAATGCACATTCACTCACAAATGAGCATATGTTGCATCAACCAAAGTATTTGGTATGAATCGCCACAGTCACATATATAGCTTGCGCCAAAATGCCTGATAGCTCACCAAAGACACATGCAAAACAGAATATAAAAAAGAAAAACGAGGTGAGAACAAGCTCACCAAGCAGGTTCACCCATGAAAGTATAGAAATCTGAAGAATCTAAGGTAACGGTCACCTTCAAAATATCTCCCTGAGACTCTATATCATAGTCCAGACCCTTATCAAGACCTTCAGCTGCATAAGCAGTTATATTGTTGCGAGTACCATCCGTCGGATTAAGATAGACAGTAGTACGGGACAAACGTGAATCATCAAGGAACATCAGATCAAGATAATACTGATCTGCAAAACCGTCATTCACGACCATAACTTGCTGTATAGGTGCACCCGGCTCCACGAACTCCATCACCCTGCTAAAATCAGATGATGCATTAGCACTGCCTTCCATGACATCCAGAACATCCTCCAATCGATCCTGCTGACCAAAGAGCATAGGATTGCCTATTACATTATACAGGTCGCTACCACGTGAAGCGAAATAGTATCCATTATACGTTTCCTCTGAAAGATAATAAGGGAAAGCAATTACCTCAGGGTTTATCTCATGCATATTGAAACTGTGCTGGTTAGCATATTCTGCAGAGTACAACTTAGTGACCGAAACTCCATATACTGAATCCAACTGTGATGTATTACCCATCATAAGGTAAAGTGGTGTATCCTTTATGCTGTCAATATCAACGTATTCTGCAAATACTACCCCTTCAGGTGTCACTGCCAGACCATCAGCAAGGGAGTTCAGTTCGTGATTCACATGTTCACCAGGAATAGATTCAAAGCCAACGGCATCCACAACCGAATTATCCGCAGTCTCCCCATTCGAGCTTCCACTGAAGAAAAAAGGCATGATTGACATGACCATTATAACCGCCAAAAAAATGGCTATATATTTTGTATTCATTTATACTCTCCAAAAAATCGATGCATTATCGTATCTAATATTTAAAGCAATTATCTACATAATCATATATAAAGACTATTTATCGAGTCCTAAAATAAAAGAATCGGACAGAAAATATAACCCGATCCATCAGTCCATAAACCAATCAGTCAATAAGTCTTGATGAAGCCATAATACAAGGCTGTCCCGACCATTCACCACAGACAAGCTTTGTTTCGACCCCGACCAGAAAACCACCCGCACCCAGCATGACAGTTTCATATACTAATTTTTCCCCAACCCGGGCACTCGAAAGCATAGAATCAACATTATCCCATTCCCCATCAGGATGAAGCTCAAGGTAATGCATATCTGAAATATCTTCATCAGAAAGTTTCAGACCTTCTACAAGCATCTTATTTGAATAGAGGACATACCCATCCATGTCCAATACCACCAGAATCTCATCCACCATATCAACAAGGGACTGAAGGTCATTGTACTTCTTAGAATCATTTGAATCCGAGCGGATCTTTGAAATGACCACTCCGATCTGGGTAGCAATGGTCTCAAGGGAATTACGTGCATCGGCAGGGATCTCATATTCGGAATGCGAGGATAAGCAAAGCGCTGCAATGACCTTCCCATCATGTATCACAGGGATTATACCGGTAGCATGCAAACCCTCGTACTGGGAGCTCTCACCAGTAGTAATGGCACTAAGCTCCGAATGATGTTTGTAAACCGGTTGCCCGGTCATCACAAGACGGTTCTGCACAGAATTCTTTCCAAACACCGAAGTTTCCTTCACAAAACGCTCTGAAAGACCTTTATGCGCCACAAGCCTCAGATCCCCAGTTGCTTCATCAAAAAGATACAATCTTCCAGAATCCACCGGCTCGACCTTTAAGCTGAATTCAAGCATCTGTTCAAAGGTTTCCTCAAGACTATGCGCAGAACTTAGAACACTATCAAGATCAAATTGCATATGCATAAAATCATCAGAATGTTTACGGTCAGTAACATCCACAATGAGACCCTGCATATAAGCCACATTACCATCCTCATCGTGCTTGATGAACGTTCTTTCATCCACCCATCGTATATCGCCGAACTTGGTCAATACCCGATATTCCTGATTAAAATCCATAAAGCCTGCATCTATCCTCTTAGAAAGCTCCTTTTGCACCCTATCAAGATCATAAGGATGGACAATATCAGCATACACAAACCTTCCCGAAATAAAATCATCCACCGAATAACCAAACTGGGTCACATTTTCTGAAACGAACTCGACCGGCCAATCAGGGTCAGCGCGCCAAAGGAAGACAACCGCAGGACTATTCTTAATGACATCCCCCAGGATCTTCTGTATGTCAAGAGAACGGCGTAGCTCCTCATCCACCCCCCTATGAAGGAGAATACTCCACATACCCTGCATCAGAAGTGTGACCTGACGCACATCGGAAAGATCATAATTATCAGTCTTATTGGCAAGCCCTACAAGAGCAACGATCTTGTCCCTTTCAAATATAGGAACGCTCAAAAACCGATCGATCTTCATATGCCCTTCAGGATATCCCCTTTTAGAAGGATTCTCTTCTGAATAATCATTTACTATGATCGGCAACCTCTGTTTCAGAGATTCAAACCATAACCCAACATCGACCACATGTGACTGAAGTTTCTTTTTGTTCAGAGAACATTCATTCGTAACACCCTCAGACCATGAATCAGTAGTGATGACACTTTCATCATCGCTCATGAATGCCAGATATCCGATCTTGCTATTAGTCAGTCTTACGACCTCATCCCTGGCAAAATCAATAATATCCTGAATGGAAGCATCCGTCATCTGGTACAAACGTAACAGCGCTTCAATACGTTTTTCTTCACTATGAAGTGCATTCTCTATCTTCTTCCTCCCAGTGATATCAAGAATGATACCCTGGAGATAGGTCACATTGCCCAGTGGATCGTGTTGTATCTGAGTCCTTTCATCGACCCAGCGCACTTCTCCAGTCTTTGTGAGGATACGATACTCCTGGAAGAAATCAGAATATCCACCCTCAGTACACTTGGAAACACCTTCACGAACACGGCCAATATCATCAGGATGTACAATATCACCATAGACCAATTTTCCCGAGATGAAATCCTCCACCGAATAACCGAACATATGAATGTTCTTCGATACGAACTCCACGGGCCAATCCTTCTCTGCCTTCCATAGAAATACAACTACCGGACTGGAATTGATAACGGTCTGAAGCGCTTTGTTCATACCAAGAGCACCATCAAGCAAAGCAATATCGTCCATCCTTTGCTCAGTAATATCCAGAACGATACCATGATAGAACTGGATAGAACCGGAATCATCACAATGAGCGGACGTCCTTTCATCGACCCATCGAATATCCCCGGCCTTTGTTAGAATACGATATCGGAGGTTGAAATTGCGGTCTTTATCATCCATATGAAGAGACGTTTCAGATATTACATGATCAACATCATCGGGATGGATAATATCAACATAACGAAACTTTCCGGAGATCAGATCTTTTGCATCATACCCGAATTGCGAGATGTTCTCGGAAACGAAATCCACAGGCCAGCCCACTTCCACCCTCCATAAAAAGACAATCGCAGGGCTGGAATTTATAACAGATTTGAAAACCTCTTCCCGGGATGCCGCATCAATAGTAGATACTTTTGCACCGCCTACATTCGTTTTTTTGGCACTGATGCGATCAACTCCATAATTACTGCTAGATAATACAGTTCATTAATATTGCTCATAAAGTAATAAGATAAAAGGCATATTTATACATTGATGAGTGAGCATACAAAATAACAGTTCATTTTATATAAATTTCTCATACATTAAAATAAATTGACCTTATGCGGATAAATGTAAAGAATAAGTCAAAGCACTTACTACCCCAACTCCATTGCAAAAAGTATATCACTGGACACCGGATATTTCAATATATGAATAATATCAAGGACATGTTCCAGCAGGCATCAAATAAAAGAAAACTAAAACAAATGGTCAAGAACGCTGAAAGCACCTATGGAAAAGGTTATGTGCTACATGAGATCGGGCGATTTGAAGGCGCGCTGGAAAAATATGATGAAGCAGCATCCATGTGGGAAGAACTGCGACAAGAGCTCCTCCAAAACGATATGGAAGATGAAGCTGAGAATGCTGCGAAACGTGAACTTGAAGTCAGATTCAACAAATGTTTCATCCTATTCAAACTGGACAAAAAGGAAGAAGCCCTTGCTATAGTCGAAGATACGATACAAAAAACGCCCGATGACATAAAGCCCATATTCAGCAAAGGGTTCATACTTTTCAACATCGGTCAATATGAAGAAGCACTCCGGATACTCGATAAGGCCATTTCCCTGGAACCGGAATATCCCGATGCATGGTTTTGCAAAGCAAACACCCTTTATCAGCTAGAACGTTTTGAAGAAGCTCTTGAGTCCTATGAAAAAGCGATAGAATTTGCAGACATGATGCACTTCAATTTCCCACGTTACTCATTCCTGAACACGAACCCTGACCCCACTATCAAGAAAAATGCATCCGGAGTTTGGTATTGTAAGGCCAACACCCTTGAAAAGCTGGGAAAGCACAAAGAAGCAATTGAAGCTTACAACAATGCCCTTGAGATCAAACCAGCATTTTCCGATGCATGGTACTGCATGGGAAATACTCTTGAAGAAATGGGAGAGAACGAGAATGCTTTGAATGCATACAGCAATGCACTCAAAGTAGAAAGGGGTTTTACTGCAGCACTTGAGAACAAGGCAAACTTACTATTTAAGCTTGGAAGAGAGGAAGAAGCAAAGGAATTGCTCGGTTCAAACTGAGATGTTAGAGAATGATCAATACATCCTCTTATCCGTTTTTTTTGACCATTCGCTAAGGAGTTCGTGACAATCTTCACACTCCAGGTTCACTTCTTTAAGTACCGAAGGGTCAACACCTTCCCTCAACATTGCATAAATGTCACCATCATCAAAGCCTATAGATGCAACATCCTCTGTGCTGGTGCAATAGTATAGCTTCCCAATACGTGC
Organism: Methanococcoides sp.; assembly: GCA_021108275.1. Taxonomy (GTDB): domain Archaea; phylum Halobacteriota; class Methanosarcinia; order Methanosarcinales; family Methanosarcinaceae; genus Methanococcoides. Next base: position 128,336 of record JAIORD010000028.1, on the reverse strand, counting down.
CCACATGATAGCTGAAAGACACATCGGGCAAGGCATTGTTGTCGCATAGAGCTCACAACCCGACAGATCGAAATCCTCCAGAGCCGCTGATGCCTTACGGATAGCCACGATCTCAGCATGAGCAGACGGATCATTGGTCCCAAGAACTTCATTGTGTCCTTTTGAGATGATTTTACCGTCCTTTACAATGACAGCTCCAAAAGGGCCACCTTCATTGTTACGCATACCTATTAATGCTTCTTTTACAGCAACATCCATGAAATTGCTCATAGGATCTTCTGACATGTTCACACCTGTTCATCATATCTTTTAAGAAGAAGGGCCATTGCTTCCTTATCAAGCTCACTACCACATTTGTTGACGGTGATAGAATATGCTTTTATGAGCCTCATATACTTCTCATCATTTGTCAATTCATATCGGGTAGCATGTACACAGGACTCTACCACGAGATTGAAACCTCTGTTGATCGAATTAAAGACACAGGGACCTGCATGGGCATGCCTTGGAACGAGCTTTGCAACTATTGCTTCGGAAGTCTCCTTGACCTCATCACATTCGAATACGACCCAACAAAATGAATCCCTGACAGTTGCAAACCCAAGTCCTTCATAGGAAAGAACTTCAAACTCCAATTCAGCGAGGTTCCCAAAAGTACTACGCACGAAAATAAGAGGGTCATAAACAAGATTTGCGACAAGTATGCGTTCTGTTTTTACATTATCATATGTCTGCGAACCTTTGTAAAGTCTTACAAATACATCATTGCCTTTCCTTATGATACCTATTGGAGCTGCATTTGGCTCCCAACCATTAGAGGTAGTCACAATCACTTCCGATATACCCTCAGTGATACCAAAATCATCCAGATCGAATTCAGTCATTAGAATCTCAAACCCCCTAGTAAAGATATGAACAAACCTGCTATGACGATATCTGCTGTCGAACCGGGATTTAAACCTTTCTCCAAAAGCAGTTCATCGAATTCCTCCACATCATCCCAGAAAGGAGACATGTGGTAGCCTGAGCTTTCCAGCCTGTCCACAATACATTTCGCCTGCCATGAAACTTCCTCAGCGGTCTTTTCATCGGTCTTTGTCCTGATGAACGTATCCGGTCTTTCAGAGAGCAGCTTCAGGAATGAAAAAACAACTGCATGATTGATATCAGGTATCAGTGGTGCATCCCCGGACATACCCATAAAAATATCCAGCATTTGGGCACACTTCACACAATCACCAAAACCATTGACCCATTCATTAGCGATCTGGTCGTAGCCCTGTGAGATCTTCATGAGGTCATAGAGAGTCAGCCCCTCCTCCCTCAATGATACAAATGATGAATCATCCTGAAGATCGAACTCATCCACATCGTTCACACGCACCCCTGCTGAACGGAACGCCTTATAGAAATTAATAGCATCATCAGTATCCGTTGAACTGACTATTTCATGAGCACGGGCAACGAGCTCATCCATATCGAGATCATTGCCACTGCCAAGGATCTCACCGGCAGCCATTGAAAGCGGTATAAGGAGAAGAAATGCCCCAAAATGCGTGTTCCCACCGCTCTGCCAGCTATTACTATGACAGACCGCACTTCTTAGCAGAGCACCAACCCGGGCATCTTTTTTTGCTGCAGCTTCAATAACGGGATGAATACTTACCGCAGATGCCAAAAAATGTTCATACCTGGTATCCTCATAGTCATGGTGCCTGTCAATATTACCCGGCTTTGGAGATGAGGAAACCTCAAGTATCATTGCCAGCTGTGCACAGCATGCGATATGTGAGTATACAGACCGGTTGTTACAACCATCAATAGAATGCATACCCTGATCACTGTTCATTAACAGGTTTTTTGGCATTATCTAATATATAAGTTGCAAGGTCCTTTTTCAACCGCATATAATCCGAAGCAGAAAGGTCAAGGACATCGAGAACACCGTCTCTCAAATAACAGGGTTTTGAGATCTTACAACACCATGCCAGGCTGCCAAAACATGTACTATCACCAAATTCGAGAGGGGTTCCTTTTACAAATTCCATTTTGATGTTAGCGAATTCCTTTGGACTATATCCAAGCTGAGCCGCCTTATCATGCACTGCACATTGTTTAACAGGCAAACAGCAGAATGCGAGTCCTCTAAGGTCACCTTCGCCACGACATACATGTTTGGGAGAATTATACCAGCCCATCTGTTCCTGAACTGCACAGGCATCTTCAACAAGAGAATCAATGAACCCATCATCCTCAAGCACACCCCGGGATACCGAGATCATATCAGCACCCTTTGAGAACATGTCTCTTGCGTCCATAATGTCCATAATGGAATTATTTCCAATAAGGAAAAGCCTTGTAGAATCACGAATACGCAAAATGGCACGAAGGTCAGCACCAGCACCTTCTTTCATGGCATCGACATGGAGAATGTCTGCTCCTGCGTTCTCAATACTTCTTGCAAGGGCGACATCATCGACAACGTTTGCCCTAACCTTCACAGAAAGGACCACACCTGTCTCTTTGATCTTTTTTATCCACTCGGTAAGTCTGGGAAGGTCTTTCATCAATGCTTCACCAACACCGATGGAAACCATTTCCTCCTGCCTGCAATGTGCATCAAGCTCAAGTATGCCACCTGCAGCTTTCACGATACTGGCAGCTTTAAGAAGAGGGTCAAGGCTTACAGCCCTTACATTAAAACCTACAGCTCCAACGGTATCGACAACATTTACCTCAGTTTCAAAAAACTCAAGAGGAGCATCCGATAAGAACTCATGCCGGCCTCTCTCAACAAGTTTTACCGCAGATGCATTCGTTTCTTTGTCCAGATTATAACCACCGATCACTGCAAGACCGGCATTCTTTGCATTTTTGCTGGCAAATGCACTGTCAGTGATACCAGCCATTGGCGCAAGCGCAATGGGGTTTCTGAAAGTAACATAACCAACTTGCAGATCAAAAAGTTCATCGCTCACAATAATAGCCTCATTCAAATGATTTAGTATATCTTGCGCTGTAGAAGAAAGTAGTTACATATTAATGTAACGTTAGGTAAATAGATAGATACAGACGACAAAGGACCGATAATAGTACCAACATTACTAGCAGATAATAACATCAAATATCAGAAAAAGAGGCTATAAAGTGGAACCAATCAAAATTGCAGCCATACAGATGGATATTTGTCATTGCAATAAACAAAAGAACATCGAAAAGGCCCTTCGTTTCTCAGAAGAAGCCGTTTCAAAAGGTGCTGATATTATCATCCTTCCAGAAGTTTTCTCCACGGGCTTTTGCTATGAAGACCTTGAGAAGGCATCAGAATCAAGTCCATATCCCACAATTGAAGAACTAGCAGCATTCTCAAAAAAGAACAAATGCATCATGATAGGCTCCATAATCGAAAAACACAGCTCTGAGAACAGAGAAACATATACAAATCTGGGCTTTTGCCTGGAAGATGGAGAACTTGTCGGGACCTACACAAAGACACATCCTTTCGGAAAGGAAAAAAGATATTTCACATCAGGAGATACCATCGAACCGATACATCTTAAAGGACGGGACCTGACAATTGGGTTACAAATATGCTATGAGATAAGGTTCCCTGAAATAGCAAGGAAGCTTTGTCTTTCAGGAGCTGACATACTTATAACCATTGCCGAGTTCCCGAACCCAAGGGAGCAGCAATGGAGAACGCTTGCCACTGCACGTGCCATTGAAAATCAGATATTCCACATTGCCTGCAATCGATCCGGTTCAGACCCTAATTCCACCTTCTTTGGAGGCACTATGATAATTGACTCCCTTGGAAACATAATGTCAGGTGCAAAGGATGAGGAATGTGTGATCATAGCGGAAATTGATACATCCCTTATGAGAAAAACAAGAAAATCAATACCAATTTTCGATGATCGCAGACCAGAACTATATTGAGGAAAGAATAAAGAAAGGGAAAAACAAAGGCAATTGAGATTTTCAGGCCATTAACGACCTTATACCTTAAAATTGACATCAAGCCCAAGAATGGTCCTTACACCGCCTGCAATATCACGTGCTATCTCAGCACAGCCTATGGCAGCACTCCATTTACCGAGCAGTTCGGGCTTCAGGTCAAGATGAGAACCTATTCTTTCAGCAACGTAGTCAACTTCACCAACTGAACCTGCAAGGAAGACCTTGCCATATGAACCGTGATCTTTCATCAGGACCTGCATTGCTGCAATTTCCATTGATGCGAATAAAGCGATCTGGTCCAGTGCCAGGATGGCAGCACTTTCACCATTGGCTGCAGCCTCAAGAAGTTCATCGTTACCTGAATAAGGAGTGTGTTTCAGCACACCTGCATTTATGAAAGCTTCATTGGCACTGCATTTACCCGCATCGACATCCCGTATAGCCTCAAGATCGAGCGGACCATGTCGAGTTCCCGGTGCAAAGATACAGGCATCGATAGCACCTATGAGCTTACCATCACAAACACCCACTGTAACCGTGTTGGAACTTATGTCTGAGACCACAAGGTCATCTATGCCCTTGCATTTGGCATTGTAGGCTATGCCTATCTTTTCAGGACTTGTGGAATGAGAAAAAACGTTCAAACGTGGATCAGTATTGCTTTTTGCATGAATTCCAGGAATGAGGACAGCAGGGATGGAAGAGTTCCTTATGGCATCGAAAACAAGCGTTCCGGCTCCGGTCTTTTTACCGACACCTTCTATGCTCAAAACGCCCCTGGAATTGACATTGTCCATATCCTCGATGCTTACAATACCATCACCCATAGAATAGGTGACAGCTGCAAGTTCTATATCAGATATTCCGATATCAAGATGAGAAGTGATCGAATCGATTATCTGAGCCTCGGACATGCAGGAGACCTCTGTACGCGGCATTTCAAATGTTCGTACAGTTCCTTCACAGATCCCGGCAAAACGCATTGCGTTAGTTCCGTGGTCAACTCCGATAAACATCGATCACACCTTGCCATCAGATATCGAAAAGCATAGCATTAAGCTCTTCCATCAAAGGTTCCCCTTCTTCACGGGTAGCAACCGTTGTAACAATCCTGATTTCCTGAGCTGAGGTCCCATGGGACAGAAGAAGACGGAGATTTCCATGCTCATCGGGGTGTGGAAGCACTTTTGCGTTCAGATTCCCACCAGGAGAGCTCTTACCCCTAACAGTGATCACGGAAGGGACGATGCCCTTGACCTTTTCATGCTGACTGATGATGCCAAGGATCTTTTTACCCTGACGTTCACCAATGACAGTAGTGTGTGCTCCATGAAGTTTCTCTTTCAATGACGCTTCCTTACTTTTTATAGCAGTATCATCCATGAACAAAATTTGGAAGAATCATATAAAACGTTAGTGGTCTACAGAAAGTAAAATTTAAAAAAAAGATAGAATATGCACCAAAAGGTGCATTTTCCAGTATCAGATATTCTGAACGTCACTCATGTCCAGAAGCTTTATCTTCGCATCACCAAGGACCTTGACAGCGCCCCTAATATCACTGACGCGGACAATGAGGAAAGCTTTCTCGGTTCGGGTAACGAAAGCATAAGCGTAATCGATGTTGATATCCTTCTCACCAAGAACCTCTGCGATCATACCAAGCTGACCGGGCACGTCTTCCATCTCCACACCAAGGACATTGGTCTCCGAGACGGTAAATCCGGAATCATGCAGTACCTTGTGAGCCAGATCAGGATCATCGACCACCATTCGGATTATACCGAAATCGCCTGCTTCAGCAATGGTGAACGCCCGGATGTTAATACCGGCACCTTTGAACTTGTCAGAAACGCTTGCAAGCCTCCCCGGCTTGTTCTCTGCAAATAATGAAATCTGTTTGATCATTTTATCTTCCATGAGATCAGCCCCATATCCTAATTTAAATGATGTCTTCTAAAGCTTATAACTTTCTGTTATCGATCACTTTCTTTGCCTTGCCCATAGAACGTGGTAATGAACCGTGTTCCACAAGTTCCACCTTAACAGCAATGTTCAACACACCCTTAAGGGCTGATGCCACCTTTTTCTCCAGGTTGATGATATCATTGACCTTGTCACTGAATCCCACATCGGTCATCTCTATCTGCACCTTCATGAGATCAAGTTCATTTATCCTGTCTACGATGATCATGAAGTGTTCGCCAACTTCGGGTATCTTCATAAGCACAGACTCGACCTGTCCGGGGAACACATTGATACCACGGACAATGAGCATATCATCTGCACGACCAAGAACACGCATGATACGTGGATGTGTCCTCCCACATTCACATTCATCCCAGTTCAGTACAGTGATGTCACCTATGCGGTATCGTATGAGTGGCAATGCTTCCTTTACAAGTGTGGTTATCACAAGTTCACCGCGCTCGCCGTTTGGCACAGGTTCACCTGTACCAGGATCTATTACCTCAACAAGGAACTGGTCTGCCCAGATGTGAATACCTTTCTGTTCCCGACATTCCGTAAAGAGAGGACCACTAAGTTCGGATGTACCGAAGATATCGTAGGCTTTGATACCTGCCGACTCCTCTATCCTCTTACGCATTTCTTCGGACCAGGGTTCAGCACCGAAAACGCCTACACGCAGATCAGTATCATCCTGGAAGCTTATGCCTGCACTCTTTGCAGCTTCTATCATGAAGAGGAAATATGAAGGAGTACAACCGATAACGGTTGTGCCGAGATCCTGCATCAGTTCGATCTGCCTGTCAGTGTTACCGGAACTTGCAGGCAATACCGTACAACCGGTCTCTTCTGCACCATAGTGCATACCCAGACCGCCTGTGAAAAGGCCATAGCCATAACCTATCTGCATGATATCGTCACGTCCGACACCAATCGATGTCATGGCACGGGCAAGGGATGTGGTCCATGCCTTTATGTCATTATCAGTATAACCGACAACTGTGGGTTTTCCGGTAGTACCGGATGATACATGAAAACGTACAAGTTTGTTATTGGGAACACAGAACATACCTGTGGGATACGTATCCCTCAGGTCCTTTTTGTACGTGAAAGGAAGCTTCGTGACATCATCGAGACTCTTGATGTCCTCTGGCCTTATTCCTGCATCATCAAATCGTTTTCTATAAAATGGAGAATGCTCATAGACATATTTTACGAGGTTGCATAACTTCTCCCCCTGTATATCCTTCAACTCTTCAACAGGCATTCTCTCGATCTGTGGATTCCAATATTCTATCATATTTATCACGCTATTGTCGATCAATACTGATGGTGGTTTGTTACAACCACTTATAGACTCAACGGGTTTTTCTTAGTTCTCAAAATTTCTTTCACCAACTCAACGCACTCGAAGAGAATAGTGTCCATATCAGCTACAACATCTATCCCTGCTGCACCTGCATGACCGCCACCGGTTCCATCGTAGTGGCTACTGATCTCTTCCATGATCTTGCCAAGATTAACACCTGCATTGACAGCATCGCGTTTGGCGCGACCGCTTACTCTTATGTTATCGGATCTTGCAGTGCCTACAAAAGCAACATCTCCACCGATATTGATAAGCATGGAAGAAGCAGAACCACCAAAGGAACTTACGTTCGAAGTAACGACCAGCCAATCACCGACACGTTCAACGTCTGCCCGTGATGCGGTTTTAAGCATTGCGATCCTCATGGAGACATCCTGAGGTGTTGATGCCATAAGGTCGAGCACTTCTGCATATTCGACACCACTTGAATCGATTATCTCAGAAAATGTCTTGAACGTCCTGCTCGTTGCATGCTTGAAATGACCTGTATCTGTCACGACCCCGGCCATGAGTCCGAGAGCCATGCGATGCATTATAGGTGCACCCATGCATTTCAGAACATCATAGACAATCTCCGCTACTGATGTGGCATTACGGTGAAGATAAAAAGACGCGTTCTCTGTCAGTGCAGTAGTTGCATGATGATCTATTACACAATAGTTGGTAAGTTTAATATCATTGAGCTGTGCGCTGGTAGATGTGTCTACGACCACTACCAGATCATAATCTTTAGGATCAGGATTATCTATTACATCTATCTCCAGTTTATCAACAAGTAATGCTGCAACTCTGTTACAGCCATCCACAAGCCCCACTTTGCCTCCGATAGCCTCAGATAATGCAAATGCACTACTTATGGCGTCCGGATCGGCATTTCGATGGCAGAGGTATAGGATATTGTGATAATCTAGGAGACGGTTGTAGAATCCAGCTTCGTCAACCTGCATTGCTACCTCTCATCCATTCAAACAGTATCGCCTGAAAAGGATAAAGGAGGGTTTACAAGGATCACTGTCCCTGAGTACCCATTGCCTGCTTAAGTTGTTCCTGAAGCTGGGTAAAACGCTTTGAGATGCGCTCTTCCTGGCGTGTGATGGACTGAAGCCTAAGTGAAAGTGTCTCAAGTCTCTCTTTCAGCTTTGTGACAGTATCATCCTTGTTTGACTGGATCTGAAGGTCACCTACAGCCCTGTAGACAACAGCATCATCGGAAAGCTTTTCAAGCTCTTCCAGTGCCATTTCAGACTCTTTCTTCATAGATTCCATCTGGTTCTTCTGCATAGCAAGAGCCTGCGCCTGCTGCTGAACCTGCTGCAACTGTGCAAGCTGATTCTGTACTTGTGGGGGTATTTCTGAACTCATATTGGTTTCACCTGACCAGTCAATAAACCTGAAATGATTTTAATGTTTCTATCCAAGGTCCATCAAAATAAAAAGCAGGGTATCTCATACACCATTTCTGGCATTCTTACCGACAGCACATACATCATGTGCTATTTGTATCAGACGAAGCCAGGTGTTGAGTGTGGAACGCATTGATATGATGTCATCAGCAGTGATATTCATCACAAGGGAATCATTACTGACATTTACATCCACAATAGAACGTTCTGAGATCATGGTCCCAAGTTCAGGTAAGATGCAACGATATATAGCCTCTGCATTCTCTGTTACAAAAACAGATTCAGAAGCCATTTTCATTCAGATATCCCCATTTTGCGATAATTTTTGATATTTAGCCTAAAAAGCAGATTATCAAGATAAATGAATTCAAGATGATCATCGCTGGCAATAAGACATTTTGAATCGTAATAACATTCCCCTTCAGGAATATCGAGATAATAGGAAAGCAACTCGGACAGCTCGCCATCACCATTTATTGAAGGCTCCAGCGCCTTAAGAGGAACATATTTGTAACCGTCGGGGTAAAATACGCTCAGATGGATCGATAACAGTTCAGCGCCCTCGCCATCATAGAACATAATGCTACCAGGACTTCCGTGATAATCACCTATGACCATCAACAGACCATCTTCACACAAGTTGATGATGTCCATTAGACCCGTTTTTCCACGGGCAACATATTCGCAATTAAAAAAAGATGCCAAATACTTGCACATAGTGCGAGTATTGGCTGAAGGTTTGCGAGAAGAAGTGATTAGCATGACTTCTTACTCGACCTTAACCTTTTTGATCGATGATTGCGGTCTTTCTTTTACAAGTATACGGTGCCCGCAGTACGGACAGCGAATACCAGTATATCCATAGTCGATCTCGACTGGCCGCTTGCATCGTGTACACTTATAGTCCATATTGATTACTCAACCTGTTCAGTGGCTTTCTTAACAGTCCTCACCACAGTCTTACCGACGGTTGTAGCTGGGATGTAAGTACCACCTGCAAAAGTATATCCACATTTTTTACATTTCCAGATGCCGGTCCCAACTCTCTTTACAGTCAGGCGTGCACAGCTTGCGCATTTGTGTGCTGCATGCATCTTCTCTTCGAGATCAGCAACTAACTTTCGGTCCCTTCTACCATAGCGTGTACCAAATCTTCCTGCGGACCTAGATACACGTCCTTTCTTAGTATATTTCTTTGCCATTATAAATATCTCCTTGAAGCAGATTCCTATTTATGATCGAGCTTATAATGATCGAGTATAATCGTTACGAGCCTTCATTGAATCAGAGACGATTCAGATGTTGAGGAGGTATTCCCCTCTGATTTGCGCTCCTATCTCACGTGATTTTTCAACGGACCTCAGGAAGTTCTCTTCTGAGAGCGTACCTGGACCGCTTTTCTGCATAGCACAGATCGAACCATCCTGATTGGTCACTATAGTGAGTCTTAGATCACTAACAGATTCCTCATTATTGGTCGCATCAATGACAAGTTCCCCTCCAATGTCAACAAAGGAGAGAGAGACCGGCATTTCACGGATAGGCAGTTTTACATCCCCTCCGCGACCTTCGCGTTCTCCCGGAATAGTCGCCGTCATAAGTGCTGCAATAGCACCGAGTGAAGCAGCATCCAGTAAATTACCACTGTCGTTAAGCACATGAACATCTATGAAAACTATCCAGACCTCTTCTCCTTCCGTAATACACAACTTGTTTAAATCAATTGCGCCTGATTCACGGATACCGCGGTCTACCACACGTGCCATTTCAATAGCTTTCTCTCGTGGTGGACCAGCTTCGAAGTTTGGTGAAGCTATAGGATTAAGCTCCATACTTGTGATAATGACGCCCTTATCTGCAGAATCCGCGAACGGAGAGCCTACCTGCAGTTTGATACCGACAAGTACCTGCGTATCACCCAGCAAGACCTTTGCAGAGCCTTCTGCCTTATCAATGACATTGGTCTCAACTATCAGATCACGCACTTCATCGAACCCACGACCATCTTCACGCTGGCCTTTGAGAGCCAGATTGAACAAATAATCTTTCTTAAGTCTTGATATAGCTTCACTCATTTTTCTCACCCTCATCCTCATCGGACTCAGCGCCCTCGGGTTCTGAAGAGCTGTCATCCTCGGACTCAGCGTTTTCAGTTATCTCGAACTCAGAGACATCTTCCCCGAACAGGTCCTCAGCTTCATCAGAAGCATCCCCTACCTCGTCATCTGTGAAAGCCTCAGCCTCATCCTGAAGCTCGATATCCTCGTCCTCATCCTCAGCCTCGAGCTCGTCGTCCTCAGCCTGAATCTCAGCTTCAGAAACGGTCTCAGAAATTACTTCAACGTCCTCAGATTCATCTTCGGAGGTTGCGACCTCAGCCTGAAGTTCAGCTTCTTTGAGGATCTCCTCCTCGTCAGCAGTACCGAACTTTGATAAAAGGGCTTCCTTCTGAATAGCAAATATCTGCTCACAGCCCTTCCTGACCATCTCGATACCCTTAGCGATCTCATCAGCGGTAAGATTACCATCCATCTGAAGTAAAGTGATCTCGCCATCCTCGGTCATTGCAATAGGCAGGTCAGCATCACCATAATTGTCTTCAGGCTTATTAAGGTCGAGCACCAGCTGACCATCCACCTTTCCGACAGCACATGATGCAACCAGTCCTTTCATAGGAATACCTGCATCCACAAGTGCAAGTGTAGCAGCATTTATAGCTGCTGTCCTTGTACCTGCATCTGCCTGAAGGACCTCTGCAAACACATCAATAACAGCACCTGGATAGAACTGTTTCATCACAACAGGTTCGAATGCTTCTCCGCTTACCTTTGAGATCTCAGTACTCCTCCTGCTTGGACCAGGACGGATACGATCCTCCACAGAGAAGGCAGCCATATTATACCTATACCTTACAAGTGCTTCACTTGGACGCTGAAGCCTGCGTGGGTGAAGTTCCCTTGGGCCATAAACAGCCGCAAGGACCTTGTTGTTACCCCATTCAAGATAACAAGAGCCATCTGCTCTTGAGAGTACGCCCATTTCCACGGTCATTGGGCGGATCTCATCAACACGCCTACCGTCAAGACGAAGTCCATTCTCGTCAATAAATTTTTCCGGTTTATCACTCATATTTAATCTCCAATTTCATCTCATTCTCCCATCTGCAAACACAAAAGGTCTTAATCAGTCTCTTCGGAATCATTTTCCAGCAAGACATCGACCTTACGACTGGTCTCTTCGGTAACGTCATCATCTTCAAGGGATACACCAGCAACTTCCTCATCTACTAGCTGTTCTTCATCGGAACTCTCAGTCCCTTCCGGCCCACCCCTCAAAAAAATTCCGATCTTATCCGTTAAACCGGATATATGAGATTCACTTTCTATCATTTCGATCGCTGTTGTCAGACGATCCATATCGTTATCCCTACCATTGATCCAGATACGGCCGTTCTTTCCTACGAAAACATCACAATTCGACTCTTTCTTAAGAACAGACACCATTGAACCCCCGTGCCCGATGACACGTGGCACCTTTGCAGGCATAACTTCAATGATACGACCTTGTCTTAGGACCTTTGAGCCCTGTTCACGCATTGAAAGCTCTACTTTCATAGCCTTGCTGACATCTTTCACACGAACAACGACAGAATCCCCAATATCCATGAACTTCCTCATTTCAGAAGAATCAACACGTTTAGGAAATTCAGATACATGAAGTAGACCATCATACGGAGAGCCTGTTTCCATTATCCAGTTGGAAGGAGTAACATCAATGACCTTCACAATAATGAAATCCTTACGCGAAGGAATATATTTTCCGGAGAAGGGTACTACTGAAACCCTTCCCTTGAAATTTGCAACTCCATAAAGTAAAGAATATATATTTCCGTCTTTAACATAAGTGCCTGGCCCGGCCATTTCTTTCTTCTCAGAAAGCAATTGCCCGGGAATTACAATATTACGATCCATTAATTAACCTCTTACAAAAGTTTTGTTTCCGCATCACCTTTTGTCAGATGGTTCACAAGACCATAAAAGTCATTCTGCATACCTGCAGGGATCTTGACAACAGCAACCCAGGAACCATCGTTCTCCCAGCTATCCCTAAGCATGGTACCGAACTTTGCGATATCCCCATAGGATTTTGCTGCATAGTCTGAAGGGATCTTGACAGCGATCTCAACTTCTTCAAAACGAATAGGAATGATCGGTCTTATCGCCTTCATGACAATATTGACCTGCTCATCCACACTCTTCAGAGGATCGATGTGGATCTTTGCCTCTTCCATTGCTTTTTCGATCCTACTAGGTGGGTGAGGTGCCCTTGTCTGAGGATTTATTGCATTTTGTGCAATAGTGGAAATTACCTGCCTAGTCTTCTCCTCAAGAATATGTTTCCTCTGTTCCTTGGTAAGCTGAAGTTCGCCGTGTTTGATAATATACGCTGCGATCTCAAAAACATCATCTGTCTGGAATGCATTGGTAAGATCGGATTCAGATGCATGGTCTCCCCTGCCGGAATCCTCGAAAACTGACTCTACTGCAAGAACGTCCTCAATTTTAACATTGCCTCCTTTCTTGAACTCCAGAGCCCCGTCAGGATCCACAAGCACTTCATAATGTTTGCTGCCTTTCTTTAGCCTTGCAACCAATGATTCATCAAGAGATACCATACTCTACACACTCCTATATTACACAATAATGCTCATAAACACATTATTCGTCCTGCTGCTTTTCCTCATCTTCTGCTTCTTCAGGGGTTTCGTCAGAATCGTCTTCCTTGTGCTTCGCAAGAATTGTTTCGACGTATGACTCGACCTCTTCGGCAGGGCATTTTCTGAACTGGCGATCCTCAAGAGTGACCATACCCACTTCAAGTGTTGCAGGATCGATCTTTACATCAGATGCTCTGTAAAGCGCTTCCATTCCAAGCATTACTGCTTCTTCCATGGTCATGTCATCACGATGCATTTCCTCGAAAGTTTCCATGAAAACGTTTCTGCCTGCGCCGATCGCTGTTGCTTTATACTCAAGAAGTGCACCGCTAGGGTCACTTTCGAAAAGCCTTGGATGTTTATCATCGACACCTGCGATCAAAAGTGCAGTACCATAAGGACGGACACCACCATATTGTGTGTATGTCTGCTTGTGGTCACAGATCTTCTTTGACAGAACCTCAACACCGATAGGCTCATCGTAGGTGGCCATATTGATCTGAGCTTCCACCCTAGCCCTGTCCACGAGAGCACGTGCATCAGCAACAAGACCTGATGTTGCGACTCCGATATGCTCATCGATCTGGAATATCTTTTCGATGGATTCCGCTTCGATCAACCTGCTTGTGATCCTCTTGTCAACAATAAGGACAACACCGTCCTTTGCTTTAATTCCAGCAGCAGTAGTGCCTCTCTTTACGGCTTCCCTTGCATACTCGACCTGAAAAAGCCTTCCATCGGGACTAAAAACAGTAATTGCTCTATCATAACCCATTTGTGGTGCCATTTGCATGCTCTCTTATCTCCTACTAATTATTTTGTGATTCTAAAAAACGTATGAATAGAGTTTCTGTACATTCACCTAGTTCACTTGAAGTAATTCCAAATTATAATATATATGGCTGTTTATGTCTTTTCTTCAGGACTATATACAGTACACCCTTCTAAATACTTTGTTGTTGCTCCATGCACCGTCCCGGATATACCAAGAACATGAATTATCACAGGCTTGCCATTCACCGATGTAACCGAAGCAAGAACAGCACGGGTCATATCCATACGATCCCGAAGACAACGTACAATACCTTTTGAATCCTCAAAGTCAAGTAACTTTATATCGCATTCACTTGAACCCTTATCGCCCACTAGCGAACTGGCACATGAGAATATCTCACGCAGGAGATCACTTCGATCAGTCCTATTGCCACCTATAAGTTCAAATGCAAAATATCTGCGGTCCTGACGCAAGGTCGGAGGAAGGACTTTCAGCTTCATTCATCCTCCTGAACAGAAAGAGAAGGCTCAAGTATCTCCACCCCTTCACAAACATAGTTCTTATCATGTCGTTTCTTTTGAACTATTCCCAAAGGAGTTTCCGATAATGCCGTGATGGCCTCATCCTTATCCATTCCAAAAAGAACTGCAAGTGCAATGATCTCCCGAGGTGCACGCAGACCAAAGACAGATGAAGCATTACTTGTAAGCAACATTGGAACATCATATTTCCTTGAAAGTGCCAGATAATCCCTGAAATGAGATAAACTGTGCACACGTCTGCCGCCACGGGACATGATCAATGAATCAATATCAAATCCAATAGCAACATTATTTTCACTCGCAGATCTTGCAAGTACATGATTTAAGCCACTACCCTTTGGAGTGGATGGATGTAAAAGGACATCAACGTTCGAATTCTCCAATGCTGCACGATTAATTCCCTCATCGCCACCATGCACAGCCAGAACATCCACTTTATTGCGATATTTTCCAACAAGACCATGAAGCTTAGATGGATTGGAAGCCACAAGCTCGATCGTACGAAAAATATCAAAAACCTCAACGCCATTAGATTTTAGCGGCCCTTCTGCCGTGGAATGATTGCTCAGACCGACCCCGGCAAAACCAAGGTGTTTTGCCATTGAGACCAGTTCGTCTGCCGTATTTATTCCATCTGGCACAGAGTGTACACTAAGATCATAGAATGAACGTTCAGCCAAATAATTCCTCCACGATCCTGCCGGCATTAAGCCGATCCTTTGGATACGTTTCGATCTTCACCTTCACGATTATCGCATCCGATGAAGAGGATAACTTGATCTGGCCATTGTAAGCTGCCTGCTTGTCGAACCTCAGATGGAACATCTGGTCATCATCAAGACGGTCAGGCATCTCCTCACGAAGAAGTTCTACATCTTCAGGCGTCATCTTTGGCCTGACGAATGCAGCAAAGGCCTTTGTGTCGGGCTTGCGCTTAATAGTAGCACTGAACATGGTAATAGGATTACCATGATACCCTTCGATAATCAGGGACTCAACGTACTTATCAGTATCAGTACACTTGCCCTTGTCAAATGAATTCAATAAAAAGAGATCCAGAGCAGATCTTACTCTGGACTCATCCTCAGTAGCATGTGCGCTTACACGCACAGAGATATAGTGGATCACTTTTTGCTTCTGTTGAGGTTTGATCGTACGCTTGGCCGGGTCTTCTCAGTACCTGTACCGCGTGTCTGCATGCCTCTGCCCTTGCGGCCTGCACTGGTCTTACCACGGAATACCCTACCGCTGTGAGCCTTGCCACAGATCCAGTTGAGATTCTTGTCAGATTTGATGACAGGGTGGCTTGGGTCAACGAGAATTACCTCGTACCATTTCTGCTTACCATCTTCGCCTACCCAGTAAGAGTTAAGGACTTCCATGTTAGGGTACTTTCTTGCAGCACGCTCTTCAGAGATCCTCTGAATGCTCTTACCGACAGTGATCTTGTTCTTACCGGTGTGCTGAGTACGCCTTCCACGAATGTAACGGGACTTTCTCATGCTACCCCTTCGTACCTTTACACGAGCAACAACGATACCCTGCTTGGCCTTGTAACCAAGTGATCGTGCACGATCGATACGTGTTGGGCGTTCTACTCTTGTAACAGAGCCTTCCTTTCTCCATACCTGAAGCCTTTCCCATCTAAGGTCACGGACGTAAGTCTCGTCAGGGTTCTTCCATGCATCTCTTATATATCCATAAAATGATTTTGACAATTTATTCACCTAGTTTCATGTTAGTTTCACGGTTCAGCTGAAGTTTTCAGCCACATTCCCACGGGATATTATCCCGACAATGAAACATCGATTAGTACGTACGCTATGGCATTTAAGTCTTTGTATCCAACAGGATTGAAAGGATTATGGAATAAAACAAGTAGACAAAAAAAAGGAAGAAATTGGTTGAGAGATAAAGCTCTCAACTAATACTTAGCAGTAGGGTTCACTTGAAAGAAATAGGTCGATCAGTTTACTAATTTCTGCAAAAGATGATAAACCATTAAGATAACCATCGATTCCTGCACTCACATCACCAAAATCGATCAAACAGTCCTTATTTTTATCGTACACATTGTATGGAATTGCAGGATCTGTAACTGGTTCACCCCATCCGAAGTTCTGTGTGTACGTTGCAGCATTGCTGTATGATCTGCCACCATAAGTGTATTCACCAACCCATATGCCAATGCCAATCTCATTATAATTTGGGTTCAATATATTTGCCCTGTGCCCAGGAGAATTCATAAGACCTTCATGCGCAGACACAACACTTGGAGGTACCCGGAAAGCAATGTTCTCAGCATATGTATAGGATGCGTAGCCAGAGTTCCCGATCCTTGTAGAGAAAGAGGAACCATCATATGAATTGTGGTTGAAATAATCTTTTTCGATCATCTCCTGACTATGATCACTTGCCACACTATTAAGAAGAGAATTGAACCTATAGGGATCAAGCCCATTTTCTTCGCGCTCCTGATTTATAAGGTCAAGCATCTGTTGTTCTTCCTCAGCATATGGATTATCAGCACTTGACGTAGAGACAAGTATTGAGACCATACCATTAACAACTGAGACCGGAACCGCAGCACCACCGGAATTGCTGACCACCACATTGCTCAATTGTAAAGAGGAAGCACCTGATCCTTTTGAATCAAAGACTATCGTAGCAAGTGTTCCAGACTCCGTTACCTCATTCTTGCCAAAAATAACATTGTATACGTTCATAATGGCCCCTTCCGAATTATCGATCGTGCCCTCATTGAACATTGTAGAGACACCATTTGTGAAAACTTCACCTTCCGAGATAGAGACCACAGAAAGGACGTCACTGTCAAAAGAAAAGTCAAATTGAGCACCCGATATAGGAGTATCCGGTTCAATATAAACTACAACAGTTACGGTAGAACCAGCAGTTACCGATTGATCAGAAGGAGAAATGCTTACAAGGGTCTCCGCTGAGACCGGTGCAATTAAGACACTGGCAAAGAGTAACAATAGGAATATTCGGAAAAAATAACCCGACGATATAGATTTTAAAGTATCATTCATTTAAATCACCACGAACAAAGGAAGAGATGTTAAAAGCAAGCCATTAGCAAGGAAATTGCTAGGATCTTTAATTTTTTCATTTTTCAATTAACGCCCATTTTTAGAATTAGACCATCATTAACAATAGTCCAATAATTATCGAATTGTGTTTATATAATTGCATTCAGCCTGTTATACTGAACAAGTATATACACCTAATGCACACAAGTCACATAAAATAAGTAAATTAAGGCAGTTCAATATCACATTAAAAAAAAATAAGTTGGAAATATTCTTTAGGTGTGGAATGGAAGGATATCCATACCAAATTTTATCGAATAAAACCTGCAACACAAAAACGTTGTCTTGGGAGTTATAATGTGCATAAAGCCATATGACCGCTCTTGAAAAAGTTACAAGGACAACAGAAAAACTTGACATTATAGTATAGTATTACAAGAAAAGAAAAACGTGGGGCTGGAGAGATTCGAACTCTCGATCGACGGGTCTCTCCGAACAACTGCCTTACGACAGTCAATTCTTAAGAACACACATCAGTGCTCCAACGGCTCTTCACCGACCCACTCCGTCGAGTAGATCTCAGTAGACCCGTTGTTCATCATTTATCCGCTGGAGCCCGTCGCCATTCCAGGCTAGGCCACAGCCCCGCAACCTTGCGATTACAACCCAAAGATACACCTCATCGGAGATATAGGTATCGGTTTAAAGAACAAAAAGGGTTCAAGAATGTAACAATTGCACATCCTTCAACCCAAAACGATCATTCTGCATTGATAAGGTCAGCAAGTTCAAGACAGATCTTTTCGATCTCCTCACGGATAGTATCGACAGAAACTCCGAGAAGGCCTGCAAGATAAAGTGCTCCTCCGGCACCTACACCTTCCTTCACATAACCAAGCTCATACTGCCTCAATCCCTTGTGGGAAGAATTACCAAAACGAGGATCAATTGCGAACATATCAGCATCAAGTGCTTCGATGATATCATTGAAATTTGCAGTCTCATCATTAGCGACATAGCTTGTGGTCACAATGGACACATTACTAAGATCAGTACCCAGATGCTTCATAAAAGCATACACTGCTGCCATCTGAGTTCCGCCTGCAAGAATTACACGCTTACCTTTAAGGCCTGAAACAAGACCAGCCACAGCTGGCATCATCGGATCACCAAGACAGGCAATCGCGCGCATAGGGTCCCCCTTAAGACCACCAGAGACGATGCCTGACACATCCATTGCCTCTTTAACGACCCTTCTCTTAAGTTCCACAGGATTCTCGGAAGAACTGCTACTCACATTGCTATCATATCCGAGAGCATCGAGGACGCCCATGGCAGTGGTCGTGCCGGCAGGAGTGCTCTCCCCTATTACGAACATATCATGGTCATCGCGAACCCTCTCGCCAACAGAAAGTGCAGCCTTGATGATACCTTCAACATCATGCACCGCAACATCGTTCCTGATATCTTCCCCATACCTTGCACCAAGGTCCTCAAAAGGAACCTTAGGAGGTATCTTCAGACCAGAGTTCACAAAAAGATGAGGGACCCCTGAAAGCTGTAATGATGCACGTGTAATAAGTCCGGGAGTGGGAGTATTATAAGGAGGTGTCATCGGAATCACAGGAGTACTGATGATTCCACCAGTCTCCACAAGCTCCGCGTCGCCTGTCGGAGTATAATCCGTAAGCTTAGCAGTCTTTCCTGCCGCAGACAACTTCTCGATATATGCAGTTTCCGTATTTCCCAATACACAAATGAATAACGGCTTTTCCGGTCTTTTATCATTAGCTATCAGAGATCCCATATCAAATCACCCAGTCAGTATCAATAAGTCCTTGCCACGTAAACCCTTGTACGAGTTTCCTTGCTACAGATAGGACACTTGTAAATACCATCCTCATCCATATCAGTAGGAATTCCAAGTATGCCTGCACCAGCCTGTTCATCCAGATCGAGACCACACTTTTCTTCACCACACCACGGGACAAGAGCAATCCCATCCTGCACCTTTTCCTTAACATCAGCCACAGTGGAACAATCGAAGATGCGCTCGTTCAACTCAGCGGTCGCCTTTTCCAAAAGGGCTGCCTGAATGATCTCGAACCTTGAGAGAACCTCATCCTTGATAGAAGCCAGAGGTACCTGTTCCTTCTCACCAGTATCACGCCTGGCAAGCATTGCAGCCTCGTTCTTCAGGTCCCTCGGACCAATCTCGATCCTCAAAGGAACGCCTTTCATCTCCCACTTATAATACTTGGAACCCGGACGTTTATCGCTATCATCGATAGTGACCCGGATACCTGCAGCCTCAAGCTCAGCCTTCACATCATTACATGCATTGAGCACAGCTTCCGGTTCTTTGAAAATGATAGGTATGATAACGACCTGTGTCGGAGCGATCTCAGGAGGAAGTACCAGACCCTTATCATCACCATGGGTAGAAAGCAGAGTGGCAATGCACCTTTCAGAAACGCCATAACAGGTCTGATGAGCATAGACCTGTTCACCAGCAGCATCCTCATACTTGATATCAAAGGTCTTTGCGAAATTATCACCCAAATGATGTGCAGTTCCCACCTGAAGCGTTTTTCCATCAGGCATCAATGAATCTACCGCAATTGTATAATCAGCACCAGGGAACTTATCCCAGCTAGGACGTTTTGAAGGGAGCACAGGAATAGCAAGCCTTTTGTAGAACTCGATATAGAGCCTGATAGCTTCATCCACCTGAGAAGCAGCCTCATCCCAGGTTGCATGAACAGTATGAGCTTCCTTAAAAGAGGTTATCTCCCGGAGACGGATAAGCGGTCTGGTGTGTTTTGTCTCATACCTGAAAGTATTGACTATCTGGTAAAGTTTCAATGGAAGGTCCGCATGGGAACGCACCCAAAGGCGATACATAGGATAAATAGCGGTCTCACTGGTTGGACGGAGCGCAAGTTTCACATCAAGAGGAGTTGTGCCGCCATTGAGGACCCAGTACACTTCTTCTTCGAAGCCTTTGATATGTTCTGCTTCTTTCATGAACTCATGCTCAGGTATCAAAAGAGGGAACATTGTTTCCTGATGATCTTTATCAAGCAATCCACGAATGATATCATAAACATTTCTGCGAATGGAAAAACCGAAAGGATACCAGACATATGAACCTTTCACAGGATAACGTACATCCATGATCTCTGCGATCTGGAGCATATCATTATACCATTCGCTAAAATTCTCTTTTGAAGGAAGTGTTGCCTCTTTTTCTTGTTCAGCCATAATGTCACCAATAAGATCGAAACGATTAAATAAGAATTTTTGAGCTAAATACAGGCATCATTTATAGTTATTTCCAATCGGCTGTATCTTATCAGAAGAATCTGCTTCCATCTGGGACGTATCAACATCAAAGACAACCATGCCACTATGAAGGTCATTCGCTTCTTCGGCTGAGAGCTTTCTGGATACAACTTTCTCAGAGATTATAGCACTGTTACCAAGAGGATCTTCGATAATGATCGTCAGAGGAAAATCACCAGCTATAGCTTGTTCAAGCTGATCCTGCAACTCCAGCCCACGTGCATACGCATCGGCATCATCTTTGACCCAGCCAGTAGCGGTCACTACAACCGACTGCACCCTTTGGAGAATGCCCTCAATATTGGTAACATATGAATCAGAAACAGACCCAGGCTCAACATCTATCCCCAGTTCAGGAATCCTTATGGTGCCTGAGGTCGAACGTATGACCCTTGTATTGAGGTCTTTAAGTCCATTTACCTTGAGCTCAAAACGCATAGGATCTTTCTGAGCAAGTATCATTGTATCCGTGAATCTGAACCCACAGCTACAACAGGAAGTAGAAATGTACATAACTTCCCCGAAATAGGGAATTTCATCCCCCTGCCATTTAATAACAAGATCTTCCTGGCACATAGGACAGGAAGTTCTGGTCTCGAATGATCTTGGAGACTCTCCCCCGGAACTACCCTCTGCGCTCAATACCTTCCACCAACTATCTTGGATCTGTCTATCCTGACACCGGTCGGAGTGACAAGTACCTGATCATCCTTAATACCTGCAATGTCCCCATGCACATCGATAACAACATCTTTCAGATCCTTAAGTGCCCTGTCAAGCATGAGTTTATCAGCCTTGATATTAGAGATATCGATCATAAGGATATTACCATTATAGATCTCCTTCTTCAAGTCAGGAAGTTCGTTCAGGTTCGTAAGTTCTGCCACTCTGATATAGGTCTCTGCAGGTTCATCTGCCATTTCCTGTTCAAATTTACCAAGGTCAAGCTCAGTATATTCATCAGCATCTGTCGCACCCTTCACTCCACTTCCAAATATTTTATCCATGAAATTTGCCATAGTCAGCACCTTTGTCCTAAGATTCGATTGAATGGATTTAGAATATATCTTTAATAATTCTTTTAATATTTAAGCCATTAGCTATTTTGATTTTCTGGCTTCGCATCAATGTTATAGGGTTCAATATGGATGTTCATCATATTTTAATGATAGCTTCCCAGCCATCCTGAAATATCATGCCTCAAGGTTCCAAAGTTCATCCCCGACATAATGTATAGACTTAATAGCCTTACCTGACCTGCCCACCATCTCAGTCGCTGGCACAAGGGCACGTCCGATAGCAAGAGGCTTACCATGTGTTTCTTCAACGATAATAACAAGGTCGCCCTCATTCAACCCATCATCAACTTTAACGATTCCCGGACACATTATATCGGCACCATTCACAACAAACTTCACAGCACCTGCATCAACAGTAACGACATTGCAATCAAGTCCCAATTCCAGCACACCCCTTACAGTAGGGAAAGATACCTCACCCATCTGGAAGAAAAGCACCTTGCCATCAACGATGATGATCTTAAAATCATCAGCCATAGCACTATCAAACTTGCATTCTGAAATACTATCAATAACATCCCCGAAAGTAGATCGAAGACTTTTAAACAATTTGTTCTTTGCAGATTTTCTTAGTTGAACCCTAGACTTTACTTTCAACTTATCACCTTTGATAATAAACTTTGATAATAAAACATGATTTTAACCATGCATTATAGCCCCGTATTGTTTTAAACATTTCGAACAGGAAATTGCAAAAAAGAATGGAGAAGTATTCGAAAATAAACAGAACGCGGGGACTACACCCCAACCATCAGAATTGTTTTGGCCGCATGGGTAAAAATTAGAATGAGTAGTATAAAAAAAGGGAAATTATTATATAATGATTTGTAATAGGAGAGTTTAGAAACTAATAACTATATATTATTTGTAGTGTGATTTGCCGAGATCACAGATTATATTCAGGATTAATTAAAACCGCTGTTATAAGGCGGCTTTTCTAAACAAAAAACGGGAGGTATCAGCATAACTGGTGCTACAAAACGAGATTTCCGCGCATACACCCTTTCAAATTATAAAGAGATCCCACAGATACAGAATTTTACTCAGGAGCAGCAAGAGGATATCGAGATCGCTGCAAGGATATTTCCGTTCCGCGTTAATAATTACGTCATCGATGAGCTCATTAATTGGGACAATGTACCCAATGATCCAATGTTCAGACTTACTTTTCCTAACAAGGACATGCTATTGCCCCCTCACTACGAGGAGATGAAGCACCTTTTACACACCGGTGCATCGGAAGAAGAGGTCCAACAGGCAATACATAAGATACGTTTGACCCTGAACCCACATCCTGCAGGACAGCTTGATAAGAACGTTCCCGAACTTAACGGCAAGGTCCTTGAGGGAATGCAACACAAGTATAACGAAACCGTCCTTTTCTTCCCCACACAGGGACAGACCTGCCATACATTCTGTACATTCTGCTTCAGGTGGGCACAATTCACCGGCATGAAAGACCTGAAGTTCGCCAGCAAGGAGATAGAGACGTTAGTATCATACCTCCAGGAACATCCAGAGGTCAAAGATGTGCTTTTCACAGGAGGAGATCCTATGACAATGAGCGCAAATCTCCTGAAAAGATACATCGAACCTCTCCTCGAGGCTGATATTCGCACACTTGAGAACATCAGGATAGGCACAAAATCATTAAGTTACTGGCCACAACGCTTTGTTTCGGACAAGGATAGCGAAGACATACTGTCCCTGTTCTCCAATGTTACCGACCACAACAAGCACATGGCCATCATGGGCCATTTCAACCACCCTGTAGAGCTTACAACAGATACAGTCAAGGAAGCCATAAAGAACATACGTGCGACCGGAGCACAGATACGAACCCAATCCCCCCTAATAGCCCACATAAATGATGATCCCGTCATCTGGGAGCAGATGTGGAGAGAACAGGTACGTCTTGGATGTATCCCTTACTACATGTTCATGGTAAGGGACACAGGTGCAAACCACTACTTCGACACTCCGATAGCAAGAGCATGGGAGATCTTCCAGGAAGCATACCAGAACGTGAGCGGACTCGCAAGGACCGTACGCGGACCAAGTATGTCCACTGACCCAGGGAAGATAAATGTCCTTGGCACACAGGAAATAAACGGTGAAAAGGTCTTTGTGCTTGAATTCCTGCAAGGCCGTGATTGCGGATGGGTACGTAAACCGTTCTTTGCAAAATATTCCCCGACAGCCTCATGGCTTACCGACCTTAAGCCTGCATTTGGGGAAGAGAAGTTCTTCTTTGAAGAGCCAGGAACGATATAACCACTTAAGGGGACACCTTACCCCTGTTCCCATACATATCATATTTTTAAAACATACGCCTTTTAACAATAATATTTAAATCAGTTACCGCATTAGGATAACACCTATACGTAGCCAAGGAACTGGACATATCCAGGAGGGCACCATCATGATCAAAGAAGTTACTGACCAGTACAATGCCAAAGAGATCGAAACAAAGGTTCATGGATTCTGGGAGGCGAACAACGCCTACAGATCAGTACGTGAACACAGGAAAGGCGCTAAGAAATTCTATTTTGTGGACGGACCACCATACACCACAGGTCACATCCACCTTGGTACTGCCTGGAACAAGATAATCAAGGACAGTATCCTGCGTTACATGTCAATGAACGACCATGACATCCTTGACAGGGCAGGCTGGGACATGCACGGATTGCCCATCGAGGTAAAGGTAGAAGGTGCCCTTGGTTTTGAATCAAAGAAGGACATCGAGACATATGGTGTAGGGAATTTCATTGAGAAATGTAAGGAGTTCGCACTTCGCCAGAAGGACGATATGACCGGACAGTTCCAAACCCTTGGCGTCTGGCTTGACTGGGAAGACCCTTACATGACGCTCAAGGATGAGTACATCGAAGCTGCATGGTGGACACTTAAACAAGCACAGGAAAAGAACCTGCTTGACACCGGAAAGAGAGTTGTCAACTGGTGCCCAAGATGCGAAACCGCAATTGCTGACGCGGAGGTCGAGTATGAGGACCGCGAAGACCCTTCAACTTACATCAAGTTCAAACTAAAGGACGAAGAGAACACTTTTGTCGTCATCTGGACAACAACCCCCTGGACCATCCCCTCCAACATTGCTGTGGCAGTCCATCCGGAATTCGAATATTCAAAAGTAAAAGCTATCAGTGAAAATAATGCAACTGAGATATTGATAATCGCATCAGAGCTTGTTGAGAACGTTCTCAGAATTGGCAGATATTTAGATTATGAAGTTCTCAGTACGATGTCAGGCAAAGACCTCGAGGGCACAGTTTACGAGCATCCCCTTGCAGACCTTGTGCCTTTACAGGCAGAGATAGAACACAGGATATGCAATGCAGATTACGTTACAGCAGATAGCACAGGTTGTGTACACATTGCGCCCGGACACGGTGTTGACGATTTTGAAGTTGGCGTAAAGAACGAACTCCCGATCTTCTGTCCTGTGGGCCCCAATGGTAGTTACACTCATGAAGCAGGAAAATATTGCGGAATGAACATCCGTGACGCAAACCGCGTTGTTATGGATGACCTGCTGGAGAGAGGACTTCTCATGGCCGAGAGAATGATCAGCCACAGGTATGGTCATTGCTGGAGATGTAAAACAGCTATCATCTACCTTGCAACCGAACAGTGGTTCCTGAAGATAGGCGAGCTAAAGGAAGATATGCTCAAAGAGATCAAGAAGGTCAACTGGACACCTGAATGGGCAGGTTCTGCAAGGTTCAAGGACTGGATAGAGGGTGCACGTGACTGGTGTATCTCAAGACAGCGCTACTGGGGTATCCCGATCCCTGTCTGGAAATGTTCAAGTTGTAACAGCCTGACAGTTATCGGAACCCGGGAAGAGCTTATCGAACGCTCAGGAGCAGACCCGAATATCGAGCTGCACAGACCTTATGTTGACAAAGTGACAATGCCATGTGAGTGTGGCGGAACCATGAAACGTGTCGAAGATGTCTTCGATGTCTGGTTCGATTCCGCAGTGGCATCCTGGGCAACATTGAGATTCCCACATTCAAAGGAAAAATTCGATGAATGGTGGCCTGCTGACTTTATCACAGAAGGACATGACCAGACACGTGGATGGTTCTATTCACAGCTTGGAGCCAGTATGGTAGCATTCGGAAAAGCACCATACAAGAATGTGCTCATGCACGGTTTCACCCTTGACGGCAGCGGAAAGAAGATGTCAAAGAGCATTGGCAATGTCATACAGCCTGCCGAGGTAATCGATAAGTTCGGTGCAGACACCCTCCGATCATATGTACTATCAGCAAGTGCACCCTGGGAAGACCTGAAGTTCAACTGGGATGAGCTGGCAACAGTGCACAGGACGAACAACATCCTGTGGAATGTATACAGATTCCCGCTTCCATATATGGCACTTGACGATTTCGACCCTCAGAAGGTTTCATACGAATCCGTTGAAGCTTATTTGAGAAGCGAGGACAAATGGATCCTTTCACGCATGCAGACAGTGATCGCAGAGGTCAATAAGGCAATGGATGCGAGATTACTGCACAAGGCAATGCGTTCCATCAATGAATTCGTGCTCGAGGACCTTTCGAGATGGTATATCCAGCTCATCAGACCAAGGACATGGGTAGAAGCAGACAATCCCGACAAACTGGCAGTCTACAGGGTGCTCTACGATGTGTTCGTGACCACTGCAAAGTTGATCGCACCATTCATGCCACACCTTGCAGAGGAAATGTACCAGAACCTTGTCAGGAACGTTGACGAGAATGCTCCTGTGACCATCCACCTCTGCGATTGGCCAACTGTCAACGAAGCACTTGTTGACACCAGCCTTGAAGCACAGATGAAGGTCGCACGCTCTATCGTCGAGGCTTCTTCCAACGCTCGCCAGAAGGTAGGACGTAAACTCAGATGGCCAGTTTCCCGCATCGTTGTCAGCCCGACAGATGAGAACACTATTGCAGCTGTCGAAGGACTGCGCTCTGTCCTTATGGACCAGACCAATGCCAAGGATATCGAGACTACCAAGGTCGGTGAAAGCTGGAACGAGCTTGGAGTGGAATCCGCACCTAACCCCGGAGCCATCGGACCGGTCTTTAAGGGAGATGCAGGTAAGATCAGTGCAGCTATCGGTGCAATGGATGCTTATGACCTGAAGAAAGGACTTGTCGGCGGAGAGATGGAGATATCTCTTGCAGACGGTACGAACGTGACCATCACCGAGAAAATGGTCAACTTCAGCGAAACGGTCCCTGAAGATGTGGGAAGTGCTGAATTCAATGGCGGAGTGGTCTTCGTTGATGCAAAACTTTCCCATGAGATAGAGTCAGAAGGATATTCAAGAGAGGTCATTCGCAGGATACAGGACATGCGTAAAGAACTGGACCTTGATGTCGATGACAGTATCAGAGGTCACATACAGATCAGCGATGAAAGAGTACTCGACCTTGTTCTCGACTTTGAGAACTACATCGCAAAAGAGGTACGTGCAAACGTGCTTGTGATCGGCCTGGATGTCGAAACCACCGGAGAGCTCGCAAAGGAATGGAATGTCGAAGGCATCCCAATGAGCATAGCGATCTCAAAGGAAGAATAATACAAAGGTGAAAAAATGGATTTTGAAAAGTGGGAGCCAGTCTATAAAGCGATCCTCGAGGACTTCGGTTTCTCAAGGGAAGATGATCAGAATGCTGCCAACATCCTTTCCCATCTCCTGATAGGACCTAACACCGCAAGTACCGATGTACTTGAAGAGCTCATTTCCGGAAAGGATGTGCTAGTCTGTGGGAATGCCCCCACACTGGCACAGGAGCTCGACCAGGTCAAGATCGAAGACCACGTTGTCATCGCAGCCGATGGTGCCACTGCAACCCTTGTGGACAGAGGCATTATCCCGGCCGTTATCGTGACAGACCTTGATGGTGATGTGGAAAAAGAGATACAGGCAAACAAGGAAGGCTCAATTGCGGTCATACATGCCCACGGCGACAATATTGAACAGATATTGAAGTATGTTCCAAGATTCAACAACATCATCGGCACCACACAGGCAGCACCCTTTAGCAACATATACAACTTCGGTGGTTTCACCGACGGTGACAGATGCGTTTTCCTCGCAGGTGAGTTCAATGCGACCAGCATAACCCTTGCAGGTTTCGATTTTGACGATGAGAACGTAAATGAGATGAAGCATAAGAAACTTGGCTGGGCGAAGAAGTTGCTCGGCGTCCTCTGAGCTTTTCTTTTTTTCTTTCTTTCTTTCTTTCTTTCTTTCTTTCTTCTTTTTTAGTCTCTCTTTGTTCATCAATAGTATTTTTAAGGATAAATGTAACATTAGTTCAAGCCTACACCAGAGAATAAACAATTGTTTCAGGCAAATCAAAGATGAAATTGTTTCCATGCTTCACCCATAAATATTGATAGCAATTACAATAATACAGTATATTTTATATTGTTTCAATTCTAATATTCAATCGAAAATATAGTCCTTCATTACATTATAAATAAAATAACGTTTATTATAAATTCTAAAGAGGTTTTATGCGAACTTTAGTGATCTGCATCGACAGGGATAATGACCTGGGAGAAAAGGCGAATGTCTCCAGTCCTATCATAGGGCGTGAAGATAATATCAAGGCTGCAGTGGAACTTGCTACTGTCGATCCTGAAGACTCCGATTCAAATACGATATTCGGAGGTATAAATGTCCTCAATGAGCTACACTCAAAGGGTATTGATGCGGAAATTGTGACCTTTGCAGGGGACAAGAACGTAGGGGTAATATCAGATCAGAGGATAGTTGTCCAGCTTGATGCGTTCCTGGAAGAGAATGATATCACTAACGCGATCTTTATTTCCGATGGTGCAGAGGATGAAACTCTTATACCTATCGTCCAATCACGCGTCAAGATAGACTCCGTAAAACGAATAGTGGTACAGCAGAGTGCAAATCTTGAAAGTACATACTACATCCTCAAGAACGCATTCAATGACCCGAAGATATCACAAACGTTCTTCGTACCAATTGGCCTTACAGCATTGATATATGCAATATTCCTTCTGGCAAACTATCCCGAAGGTGCTATAATCGGTATTTCAGCAGCCATAGGCGCTTACATGCTTTACCGCGGATTCAATCTTGACCAACCCTTCGCCCTTTTAAGGGAAAGGATGAAGGGTTCCTACTATGAAGGTCAAATGACATTTATGACAAATACAATTGCCATAATCCTTGCAGTAATAGCCACAATGATAGGAGCGATCACGTTGTGGAATTACTTTAACGCAGGTGGTGGCTGGTATTATGGACTTATCACGTTATTTACCGTATTCATCAATGTTACGGTCTGGTGGTATGTGATAGCCATACTTTTCGCCAACATCGGAAAAATGGTCGACCTGAAAATAAACGATCATTTTTCATTAAAAGATGTTTCACCATCCCTTTTCATTATAGCAATGGGATTGCTTTTCTGGGGTGCGAGTACCTACATACTTACAGTCAGCGCATTACCCGGTGCAACGGATCAACATAACCTTAGTATCCAATATTTCATCTATTCAATAGTAGGAGCGATAATAATTGCTCTTGCAGGCATTAAGATATCCCTGAATGAATCCTTTTCTGACACACAACGTAAGATCAAGAAAGGTAAAAAGGATAAAAATAAGAACTAAACCGACAAATTACCACCCATGAGCGTAGATGTAGCAATACTTGGTGGTGTCGGATCCTCTTCTTTTACAGACGGAGACACAAAGATCGTAGCTACTCCTTATGGAGATGTAGGAGTGTACATCATCCATAACAATGGGAAGAACATCGCAATGGTTCCCAGACATTCCGGTGCAGCAGAACATGTGCCTCCACACATGATCAATTACCGTGCCATCATATGGGCCATCCGTGAACTTGGTGTGAAAAGGATAATAGCAACCAACTCAGTAGGCACCATGAAAGATCATCCAATAGGAAGCTTTGTAGTAACTGATGATTTTATCGACCTTACCAAAAGCCGCATATCCACATTCTATGACAAGGAAACCGTTCATGTGGACATGACGGAGCCATATTGTCACATCATAAGCAAATGCCTGATGAATTCCCTTGACAAAAAAGGTCTCAGCTATACCAGAGGCACATACATATGCACCGAAGGACCACGTTTTGAGACACGTGCAGAAATAGCGATGATGAGCACTTTCGGAGACATCGTGGGAATGACAGGATTACCGGAAGTTGTACTGGCAAGGGAACTGGAACTTTGTTATGCGTCCATCTGCACCATCACAAACCAGGCTTGTGGAATGGCCGATGGCAAGATAACCGCAGATGAAGTTGTGGAAGAACTTAGTACAAAACAGGATATCCTGCTGGAAATACTGTTCGATGCCATCGACAACCTTCCAATGGATAGGGATTGTAGCTGCAAAGATGCGACCCACGGTGCACGCCTTTAAGACAAGTACATAGATGATCTCAGGGGAATTTTGCAAAAAATATAACCTACGGTAGCTGAACATTCCATTATGCTTGCTGCCCAGTTCCCCGATACAAAAGATCTCGACAAGGTCATTGATTAATTGCTCACCAGCGTTTCGAGGAACTTTCTAAACCCTTCATCGTCATCCCTAGCTGAAAATTCAAATATGCTAACATCCGGATTGATAGCTTCAAGCATATATTTTATTGAAAATACCTTATCCTCATCAGTAGAATCGATCTTGTTTATTCCAATAATTTCCGATTCCTTGATCTGTGTAATGATGAATTTTGGCAATTTATTAATTTCACTGCTAAAAGTGCCTGCATCTATAAGGTATACAAGCAGGAAGGACATGTCCTCAAAAGGCATGTGTTCAAGGCTTTCTTTTATCTGAGCTGGAAAGGCAGTACCTTCAAGCTCTATGAACACAAATTCAGGGACAGATTTTTCAGCCATCTCTTTTAAGGTCTTTTCGACAGCAAAACGCAAACTACAGGGCACACAGTCAACAGATAACTCTTGTATAGATATTCCCTCAAAAGGGAAGGAATTCTCATCAAGCTTTGTATCACCTTCACCTATAATTATTATTGCCAGTTTCTTGCTTCTTTCACCAAGATATGTTCCAATCTTGCCTATTAAGGAAGTTTTTCCACTTCCCTGCAAACCACATAAAAGAATTGTCCTCATTGAACTCCCCGTATTACATATTTGGACCTGTTAACGTATAAACATAGCCTTCTTGCCAGATAAAAAGTAACTAAATAAATTATGGAAATATAAGTAAAGCTCCTTTTTGAACCCGAAGCTATAGGACATACATTTTCAGAAAACAATTCGAACTTGGTGAAAAAAAGCAGCTAACATCCCATGAAAGCAGTTTAACTCTTTAAGGAAAAAGGGAAAACAAAGTGAAATATTGCCCCATGCTGTCGTTCATCATGCAATATCCCTTGATGTATCGATCTGCACACCTTCTGAAACTTTGAACTTGAGAACGTCTGAATTTGGCACCATCCCACGAATCTTGGGAATTGCGAGCTTGCTTATTACATGATCACAGCTGTGGTCAACACTTACATCGAAGATGACATCAGAAGCGTTAAGCACCTCATTTTCAATATGCTCATCGTAGCATCCTTTCAATGAATAAAGATAGACCATGCTATTGGTCTCTTTAGAGATTTCGTAGATTATGTTAGTAAACCTCTTCAACAGACCGGGATTCACATTGAGATTCATGAAGAATGAGAAATTGTCAAAGATAATGTTGATAGCTTCATCGCCAGCATCGCCCTGGATGTTTTGCAGATTATATTCAGTGAACTCGATGATCTTGGAATCGACATACTCATTGCCTACATTATCGATCATATTGCCCGTTGGAGTAAAATAATACTCGCCGTAGATATCGACAAATGTGATGTGAGAAGAATCAAGATTCTGATTTATGATATCCCTCATGATATATTTAGGTCTGCGGCCTGTGGTAAAATAGTATGTCTTGCGTGATTGAGTAAATTCATAAAGGAAGACCTCTGACATCGATCGGGGATCTGCCGAAAAATAGATCATGGAACTAAGTGGCAAACCACCGCCAAGGCTTCTGTCCAGAACATAGATACCAGTGGGTGAAATGACAGGACCCTTATAGACTGGAGTTTGCGGTTCAGGTACTTGATCACGAGTAAGAACTTCCGATTTTGGGACGGCACAAAAATCAAGTTTCCGACGGTTGGAAAGCTCTTCTGAAGTCGAGCGTTTTTGTACTGCCGTATTCTGATTCTGCGACGACTTTGGAGTAAGTATTACCTCCACACCCATAGAAAGACCACCTGACATTTCATATCCCCACCAATTGTATCCATGTAATATTGTTCAAGAAATATATAACTGTGCGCATACATATAAGGATTGTGAACACATATACACTTTTGTGAACACCTTTATTCTAAAAAGGTTTGGACAAACATGATTTATATATGAGTGCACCTCTTTGAAATCAGAAAATGACTTTGTGGACATTCCTAAAAGCTGAGAAAGCAAAGGTCATAGTAATGGCCATCAAGGACCGTAAAAGAGTGCCACTCTTAACCGGAGAGCTCATCCTTCACACA
The DNA here is from genome assembly GCA_021108275.1 of Methanococcoides sp. Lineage (GTDB taxonomy): Archaea > Halobacteriota > Methanosarcinia > Methanosarcinales > Methanosarcinaceae > Methanococcoides. The sequence continues at coordinate 95,522 of JAIORD010000028.1, read as the reverse complement.
TCCCCCGCAGGCCCACGTCCGCATAAATTTCGCGTGGTCAAAGATGATAAAGAGGAGTTAAGACAACCAGAGGAGTTCATTGAGCTTCTCAGGATCTCAGAGCGCATTCTTATCGATGTTGAGAGTGAAAAGAGGAGCGAAGCTGCCGTCCGGGAATTTATGGATGATTTCCACCTGGAATCGGAAGATGTGCATGTGTGCAGATTCTGCCTGCTAAAGAAACAGTTCAATTTCATTAATAAGAAGTCGATCAAATATCATCACGAACTAATTTGCGAGGATTGTGCAAAGGAAGAGCTTGAGATGGCACTTCGTAATGCACATAGCTATATTGGCGATGAGGCTGCAGATCGCATCCTGCAGATCATGCTCACCACGCGTGACCTTGATCGTACCATAGGCATGCTGAGCCCGGAAGAACTTGACCTTGAATATACACGGTTCGATACGATAGAGCAACAGACACATGCCAATAAGATAAAGATAAAGGATATTCCGCTCTCAAAAAAGCTTAAAGATATACTGCTTCAAAAATCCGATACATTCCTGCCGGTACAATCACTATCCATCGAAAAGGGATTGCTGGAGAGAAGGAATCAGCTTGTTACATCAGTTACTGCTACCGGAAAGACCCTTATTGGAGAGATCGCGGGTATTGAGAACATCTTGCATGGACACGGAAAGATGCTCTATCTTGTCCCTCTTGTGGCACTGGCGAACCAGAAATATGATCAGTTCAACAAACGTTATTCAGGTATAGGGCTCAATACCTCGATAAGGGTAGGAAGTTCGAAGATAAGGACATCGAAGACAAAGAAGATGAAAAGGGGACTTGATGCCGACATTATAGTGGGTACATATGAAGGTCTTGACGTTATACTTCGTACAGGGGATGCCGATCTTCTGGGACAGATCGGTACTGTGGTCATCGATGAAGTGCATATGATAGAAGACTCTGAGCGTGGTCACCGTCTGGATGGAGTTATCGGGAGGCTCAAATACGTTGCATCAGGTGCACAGTTCATTTACCTTTCAGCAACTGTGGCAAAACCAAAGTTGCTCGCAAAAAGACTCAATACCGAGCTTGTGGAATATGAGTACAGGCCGGTACCTATTGAAAGACATCTGCTGTTCTGCCCAGAGAACAGCAAGATCAGACTGATGACAAAGCTTGCCAAGGACGAGTATGCCAAGGTCTCTTCGAAGGGACACCGGGGACAGACGATCATATTCACAAATTCACGCCGGAACTGTCACAGTATCGCACAGGCAATATCGATGCCCGCATCCCCATACCATGCCGGTCTTTCAATGGAGGAGAGAAAGAAGATCGAAAGGCGGTTCGAGAAGGGAGACATACCGGTAGTAGTAACTACAGCAGCCCTTGCGGCAGGAGTGGATTTCCCGGCATCGCAGGTCATCTTTGAATCCCTGGCAATGGGTATCGAATGGCTGAACATGCAAGAGTTCCTGCAGATGCTTGGCCGTGCGGGAAGGCCTGATTTCCATGACCGGGGTATTGTCGTCTTGCTTGCCACCCCTCAAAAACATTACACAAGCGAGCAGACCGGTACTGAAGAGGAAGTTGCCATCAGGCTGTTGAATGGCGAGATGGAACATACGGATGTGAAGTATGGTGAAGAGGAACAGATAGAGGAGATCCTGGCAACCGCTGCTGTCACTGCATCTAAAAGGGACCTGGAGACCATACACAGGAACATGCTGGCGGACTTTGAATTTAATTCATTGCTTGCTAAACTGAAAAAGAAGAAGTTCATTACGATAAAGGATGATTCCATCAAACTTACGAAGTTCGGAAGTATTGCCGCAGGACATTTCCTTTCGATCTCAAAGGCGTTCTTGATACGTGATGCGGTCCTTTCCGACCACAGGGCCATAGAGATAGTCACGAATCTCGAGTTCTTCGAGGCTGTTTATTTCAAGTATGCAGCCCAGATATCAACTGCCCTGAAGATAAATATGCCTTCAAGGGTGTTCCAGGGAGCTTCAATGGATATTGTTATGGAGGGTGAGAACCTTTCGAAACTTGAGACCAAGATGCAGGACCAGATACTGGACTTTGCTTCAGATTTCCTGACGTGTGGATGCAAGGATAGCCCATTTTGCGGATGTCCTGAGCATTTGTTCTCCGAGAAGATCATCAACATGAGGATGGATGGTTATGATCCTATACAGATAGTCAGGCAGCTTGAGGATAAGTACGGTATTACTGCATATCCGGGAGATCTGCTCGGATATCTTGATGATACTATAAGAAACCTTGATGCTGTTGAGAGGATAGCGGCAGTATATTCAAAGAAAGATATTGCATATTCTGCAAAAGATCTGAAAAAGCTCATTGAAGGATAATATGGGTTTATTCCGAATGGGACAAACCCTTTTAAGCGATGTTAACAATTACTTTCCAAATCAGGAATTGTTTTTGAAGGATATATTAATATGACCGAAGATAAGATCGCTCCCGAAGGGAAAGTTACAAAGAAGTTGAAGATAGAGATCGTTAAACCTGAGAACTTTAAGCAGACCTATGCTATTGGTGCATTGGGTGGTCACAGTCCTTACGATTTTAGGATCGGTTTCTATAATGACAGCCCTAAAGGGTTTGAGAAATCTTCGAATTCACAGGTCATACAGAGGTCTATCGAGACAGAAGTGATCATGTCACCTCTTGCCGCACTGGAACTATCCCACTGGCTTGAACAGCATATTCGCGACTTTGAAGCTATGTTCGGACCTATCGCTAAAGTGAAGAACCATCCGCGTGCAGTAGAACAGCCAGAAGATACAGCCGAAATACAGGGATATATCTAAGAGATCACCTACGATCTACAATTTGTGGGAACGATGTTTTACTTCTAATCGGTAACCATAAATAGTAGGCAGAACACTTTACTTTTTCCGTATATAGTATTGATTATTACCTATTAACAATGATGTGAGGATACAATCTTGTTCCCAAATAAGAAAGTTCAGAAAATGATTGGATCTAAAGTCCAGGTAGAGATGAAGGGCGACCAGCATATCCTTGAAGGTACATTACAGAGTGCTGATGATTACCTAAACCTGCATCTTGTAGATACCACAGAGCTCGCTGATGGCGAACGCCTACGATCACTTGGTTCCGTTGTATTGAGAGGAAACAACATAATATTGATAGTGCCTGTAGAGAACTAAGATCTTATTTCCCGGAAAGATCATGGAAATAGAAGAGAAGACTCTAAAGATCATACGCGATAGCAAGGAAGGCGTCTATCAGAACGAGCTCTGGAAGCTTCTGGAGATAGACAGCCGTAAATGTTCAAGGATACTTAACAAGCTGATTAAAGCGGAGCTTATATCCCGCGAATCATCTGTTAATAATGGAGCCAGTACCTACCTTATTAAGGTAGTCACTCCAGAAGAGGAATCCTTTGATCTGCTCCTTGCAGGAGAGATGTTCTCCCCTTGCGCAGGTTGCAGGCTTGCCTGCCAACCCGAAGAATGCGAACTGTTGTCAGCATGGGTCAGCCAGCTGGACGCAGAACCCGTCGAGACAGCAGAAGAAGAAGAATAAGCCTTTCCAAGCGAAAGGTATATATCATTAATAGCCCTTATAGGGCTCGCTTCAATGCGAGCGAAAAACAGAGTGCTCCGGTAGTGTAGTCCGGCCAATCATTCCAGCCTTTCGAGCTGAAAACTCGGGTTCGAATCCCGGCCGGAGCACCAATATAACTTTTTTAAAGTGTAATATAGATCATGCAGATTCCATTGTAATTATTATAATTGGTTAGAAAGGTATATATCCTTAATCGCCATTATAGGACTCGCTTCAATGCGAGCGAAAAACAGAGTGCTCCGGTAGTGTAGTCCGGCCAATCATTCCAGCCTTTCGAGCTGAAAACTCGGGTTCGAATCCCGGCCGGAGCACCAATATAACTTTTTTAAAATGTTTTTTACAAAACATAAGCTTTTTCTATTACAATTAAGCATCTTTTCTGAAAATTCTGCTAACACAGAGCCAGCGGCTACAAGTATGGAAGGATTAACATACATAGTCTGAAACTAGAGTCCCAGAGTACTTATTCACTGCTTGTTCGCTATCACTACTACCTTTTTCAGACACTCCAAGCAGTGGGGTGTGAGCTTTCGCATCATACGAATTCATGCATGCAAGGTCCATGAAATTATATTGAACTCACTCCCAATTTGTTTTATATCGCATGACCAACAACATTGATATGGGTAAATGAGGGGGATTTGAAAAACCCTGTAAGGTAGGGCTTGAGATTGTATTCCTCCAATCTACAGGAGTGATCACATGAAGAAAATAGTCTCTATGAATCCGGCAACAGGGGAAATAAATGAAGAATTTGAACTTTATTCCGAAGAGAGGATCAACCATACCTTAACAAAGGCAAGGACTACTTTTCTTGAATGGAAATACCTTGACATTTCCGAAAGAGCACATTATCTAAAAACGGCAGCTGCACAACTAAGAAAGGATAAGGATGAACTGGGCCGTATCATAACGATCGAGATGGGCAAACCCATCAAGGAATCAGTTCCCGAAGTGGAGAAATGCGCGTGGGCTCTCGAATATTATGCGGAGAATGCGGAGAATTTCCTTGCGCCGGAAGCTGTGGAAACCGACGCCCTGGATTCCGGGGTCGCGTTTGAACCAAAGGGAGTCATTCTCAGTATAATGCCCTGGAATTTCCCGTTCTGGCAGGCCCTTCGTTTCGGTGCACCGGCACTTGTAGGAGGCAATACGGTCATACTGAAGCATGCCAGCTCCGTGCCCATGTGTGCCCTTGCGATTGAAAAGGTGTTTGCTGATGCAGGCCTTCCGGAAGGTGCATTCCAGACCCTGCTCATCGATGGCAGGACCGCCTCGGAACTCATCGCAAGGGATGAGATCGCAGCAGTCACTTTCACAGGCAGCCTTAATGCAGGCAGCAAGGTGGCGGAAGCTGCAGGCAGGAATATGAAAAAGGCTGTGCTTGAGCTTGGGGGGAGTGATCCGTTCATCGTTCTTGATGATGCCAATGTGGAGATGGCCGCGAAGGCAGGAGTGAACAGTCGCTTCCAGAACGGCGGCCAGAGTTGCATTGCAGCCAAACGTTTCATTGTTACCGAAGCTGTGGCCGATGAATTCCTGCGTATCTTTATTGACTCCGCACGCCAGCTGAAGGTCGGAGACCCAATGGACCCACAAACAGATGTTGGCCCCCTGGTCAATGCGCAACAGGTCGATATCATTGACGCACAGGTAAAGGATGCTCTGGACAAAGGTGCCGAACTCCTGCTTGAAGGAGGAAGGCTTGACAGGCCAGGGGCATTCTATGCGCCTGTGATCCTCGGTAATGTCAACGAGAACATGCGTGTGTTGAAGGAAGAGACATTCGGACCCGTTGCACCCATTATCATTGTCAAGGATGAGGAGGAGGCCATACGGGTTGCAGGCAACAGTGATTTCGGGCTTGGTGCCAGCCTGTGGACCGAAGATCGGGAACATGCAATGGAGATTGAAAAACGTATTGAATCCGGCATATTGTCGGTGAACTCAATGGTTGCCTCGGACCCCCGCCTTCCCTTTGGCGGTGTTAAGAAGAGCGGTATAGGACGTGAACTGTACAAGTATGGACTTTATGAGTTCATGAACATCAAGTCGATCAAGGTGTATTGATATGAAAGGAAGCGAACTGTTTGTCAAGTGCCTGGAAAACGAGGGCGTGAAATATATTTTTGGTATCCCGGGAGAGGAAACACTGGATCTCATGGAGTCCCTTTCGAGATCTGACATTGAATTCATTGTGGTAAGGCATGAACAGTCCGCAGCATTCATGGCGGATGTGTGCGGACGCCTGACAGGCAGGCCCGGTGTATGCCTTTCAACCCTGGGTCCGGGAGCTACTAATCTCATGACCGGTGTGGCGGATGCCCATCTTGACAGGGCACCCCTTGTGGCCATTACCGGCCAGGGTTCCCTTGACAGGTCGTATAAGGAATCCCACCAGTTCTTGGATGTTGCGGGAATGTTCAGCAAGATAACTTCCTGGAATGCAACTGTGACCGCTGCACACCAGATCCCGGAACTGGTAGGGAAAGCCTTTGATATCGCCACGGATGTACCCGGAGCTGCTCACATTGAACTGCCTGAGGATGTATCCGCCCAGGAGACCGATGCACTGCCCCTTGAGAAAAAAGAATATTCCCATTCATGTAGCTTTGATGAAAAGGAATTGCGGAAAGCGATCGAACTTATCTCGGGTGCATCCAGACCTTTGATCATTGCCGGGAACGGAGTGATCCGCGAGAATGCTTCCCTTGAACTTGAACAATTCGTGGAGGCAGCCAATATCGGCGTTGTTACCACTTTCATGGGGAAGGGTGCAATTCCAGCAGACGATGATCATTTTATCGGTTCCATGGGGATGTCCGAACAGGATTACATCATATGTGGCCTGGACGCAGCGGACGTGGTCATTGCCGTTGGCTTTGATTCCGTAGAATACAGCCCGGACCACTGGAACATGGACGGTTCAAAAAGCATTATTCATGTTCAAAACAGGCATCCGGCAATAGAGGCCAGTTATATCCCGGAATGTGCACTTCTGGGCACCCTTAAGACAACCCTCCGTGCACTGACCTCTGCAGTTACCCCGCAGGAATTCCCGGACCATTACAGGAATATCAAGGTTTCAATGGAAGACGAATTACTTCGCTACAAGGATGACCCCGGATTCCCGGTGAAACCCCAGCGCATTCTCTGGGAGGTCCGACAGAAACTTGATCGCGAGGATATACTGATCAGCGACGTGGGTGCTCACAAACTCTGGATCGGAAGACTGTATCCAGCACTCACCCCTAACACCGTACTGATGTCGAACGGCCTGGCTGCCATGGGATTTGGCCTACCTGCCGGCATAGCGGCCTGCCTTATGCATCCTGAAAAGAAAGTCGTGACGATCGCAGGAGATGCCGGCATCCTCATGAATATCCAGGACCTGGAAACCGCTGTGAGACTGGGCTGCGATCTTGTGATCATTATCTTTGATGATGCATCCTACGGTCTTATCGAATGGGAAAGCAATACTAAATTCGGAGAATCTTTCGGTACCTCTTTCAAGAACCCGGACTTCGTGGGACTCGCAAACAGTTTTGGCGCCAGGGGAATACGCGTAAACAGCGCTGATGAACTTGATGATGCCCTGCAATCTGCCTTTAAGGAAGGAGGCGTCTGGTTGATCGACGTTCCCGTTGATTATTCGGAGAATATGAAACTTACATCAATACTGGAAGGCAAGTATTGTACTGTTTAAGCGGTTGGTGCCACGCACTTCCAGAAATGCCACATGATGTTTGATCTCTGCAGCGGAAGCCCTGCTCGGTGTGCTGGTGTTCATGTTCTTCTTTGAGGGACAGGTCATATTAGGAATTTGAAGGGTTCAAATTCCACCCCCCGCACATTTCATTGGGGATATATACAACGTGGAAAAAGTGTACGCTAGATTTTTAACAAGTTTAAATTTTATCCCTCGCACAATCTTTTGGGGTTATAGTTATCTTGAAAAAACCGAACTCTCCGAATATTAACAAACAGATTGTATTCCTTTTTCCAAAGTGACTATTTCAATAATTTTTAAAACCTCTTTAGGAATATATTCTGAATATTTACATCAAAAAAAAAGTTTAAATCCTTACCAATGATACTTACTCCCCATCCGAATTTTGTGTTCTTGCAAGATTATTAACTGATCCTGCATATGTCCGTTCTTAAAATATTATTTTTTAATCAATTAATGATAAAAATAGGTAAAATGCATGAGTAATAATAATCAAATAATCGACAAATACGACGTTGCCAAGATATTAGGCGAAATATTCAAACTTCAAAAAAGAGTCGATCCTGACATGTGTCCGGTAACGGATGATACTATATACGGATTATCTAACGGAATTGAAGAAGTGATTGATGAAGCAATGGGATACCAACCCATTACGGACGAAAAAAAAGTAGTCACAAGATACGATCTCATAAACTTTTGTGATATTCTTGATGAATACGAATATGGGGATATCGATTCTTTCCATGGGTATCATATCATTGAAAAGGAAGTAGAAGCAAAAGGCATCGACAGAAGCAAAGCATTAATAATTCTCACATATTTACAGATTGCGGGGAGATATGCCCGTGTGATTGATAAAATTAATTCTTCAAATTCCCTCATCGAGATGAAAAAACTTGAATCAAACAGATGCGATATTTAATCTTGAGTGTGACCTTCCAGTAGGTTATGCCATGGATAACCTAGTCGTAGCTGAATTGATCACGCTTGCCAGTGGTCTGATAGGAGTTGCCATGCCTGCCCTGGGTTTTGAAGACAGGGCAGCAAAAGAAGGACTGGATATAGTCAACTCGAACCTGAAAGCAGTCTAAGATAAACTTGGCGATGTCAGTGAACTCATTGACACACTCGATAATGCTCTTGCAGATGACAATGTTACAACTGCAGAAGCACAGGAGATTGTGAGTAAGATTAGAGAAGTCATCGATATCGAAATGCCGGAGTGAATCCGTGGCCGATGAAGAAAATCATGTGTCAGTTAAGAAGTACCTCGAAGTATATATGCTTCCCCTACTGGAAAATACCAATGACTTAGGTATATATTCAGTCTGACTATATATTCTAAAGTTCATATATAATATTAACAATTAATGAAGAGAATTACGGATGCAAACTGAAATGGGGAAATTATGGCAAGTATCACACTAAAAAAACCTGAAATTCCCGATGAAACCGTTACTAAGTGGCAACGAATCGTAGATCAGATGGCCAAGGTTATCGGTGTACCTGCTGGATTGATCATGAAGGTTGATCCTCCGCAGATAGAGGTATTTCTATCGAGTGCAACGGAGGATAATCCATATGAGAAAGGGGAAAGAGCAGACCTCAATACTGGACTTTACTGTGAAACTGTTATGAAGCAGCGCAGACAACTTTTGGTTACTGACGCCTTAAAGGATACGAAATGGGATCACAATCCGGATATTGATTTGGGGATGATTTATTATCTTGGTTTTCCACTCGAGTGGTCCGACGGTGAAATATTCGGTACGATCTGTGTGCTAGACGTTAAGGATAATCCAAAGGCTACATCTTATAAAGAATTAATATTTGAATTCAAGGAATCAGTTGAAACAGATTTGCGTGTTGTTCTCCAATTAGCCGAACGCGAACAGCTCATAGAAAGATTACAAGATCAAAGTAATCATCTCCAGCAAATGGTTGCAGAGCGAACAACTGAATTACAAGAGGCTCATGATGACTTAAAATTAGCTTATGAGGAGCTTAAGGGATCTGAAAACAAGTTCAGAACCTTATTTAACCATGCCAGTGATGCAATTGGCATATATGACCTTGATGGTCAATTTATGGAAGTAAATCAGACAGCTTGCGAAATCATTGGTTACGATAGAGCTGAAATGTTACGAATGGCTCCCATGGAAGTGGACATTCCAGAATATGCAGCAAAGATACCAGCGTTAATTAAAGAAGTATCACAGAATGGACATAAAATCTCTGAGACGATTATTTCTTGCAAGGATGGTTCTACCTTCCCAGCTGAAATGAGCAGTTGTCTCATTGATTATGGAGGTATTCCAGCAATTCTCAGCAGTGTTCGCGATATCACCGAGCGTAAGAAGACAGAAGAAGCTTTACAGGATAGCGAAGAAAAGTTTCGTTCCATGTTCCAGCATTCTGCCGCTGGAATGGCCGTATTCTCATCTGATGGAGATATCCTTCAAGTAAACCCATCCTTATGGCAATTCCTTGGTTACTCTAAAGATGAACTTTTACAACTAAAAGCATTTGATCCAATTCATCCTGATGATCGGGAATATGTACGCTTTTTCTTTGAAGAACTTGCTTTAGGGAAACGACAGCATTTCCATTTTGAAAAGCGTTTTGTCCGCAAGGATGGTTCGATTGTCTGGGGACATGCTTCTGCTGTTTTGCTACCTAGCTCTAGAAATAATTCTTTCTGTGTTATGGCTTTGGTGCAGGATATTACCAATCGTAAAAAAGCAGAATTGGCTTTAAAAGCATCGGAGAAAAAATACTCGACCCTTGTGGAAAAAGGAAACGATGGAATTGTTATTATCCAAGATGACCTGATAAAATATGCAAATAAAAAAGCTGGAGAATTGACTGGACGCACCCCAGAAGAACTGATAGGCCATCATAGACTTGATTTTGTTACTGAAGAATCAAAACAGACTCATCTGGAAAGCGAGAAAGTGTTTCAAGAAACAGGAAATTTAACTCTGGATACTGGTTATACAGATGCATACCATAAAAATGGAAGTAAAGTTACATTGGAAGTAAATGTTTCGTTTATTGAATATGAAGGTAAACCTGCAATAATGTCAATTAACAGAGATGTAACTAAACGAATAAACTATGAAAAAGCATTAAATGAAAAAATTGTAGCAGAATCCGCGAGTCGTGCCAAAAGTGAATTTTTAGCCAGTATGAGCCATGATCTGCGTACACCTTTAAACGCAATTATTGGTTTTTCAGAGATGCTTAATATGCAAGACTTTGGCCCACTCAATGAGAAGCAACAACGGTATGTAGGAAATGTTTTGAATAGTGGAAAATATCTGTTATCACTCATAAATGATATACTTGATCTATCCAAAGTCGAAGCCCATAAGATGGAACTTTATATTGAAGAGTTTTCTATACCTAATGTTATTGATGAAGTAATATCCACACTGGTTACTCTGGCATCAAACAAGAACATTAATTTAATTGATAATGTTGACACCGTTTTGATCAAGATGAACGCAGACAAGAAAATATTTAAACAAATTCTCTATAATTTTGTAAGCAATGCTATAAAGTATACACCCGAAAATGGTACAGTTACTATCGAAGCCTATTCTGTAGACAACTCGATAATAATCAATATCATTGATAATGGCATTGGTATTTCTGATGAAAATATGAAAGAGTTATTCCAACCATATCAACAAATTAATAATCTCGAAACAAGAGAACAACTGGGAACCGGACTAGGACTTACATTAGTCAAAAAGTTTGTAGAATTGCATGGCGGTGAGGTTTGGGTTGAAAGTGAAGTTGGAAAAGGTAGCACATTTGGATTTAGCATACCAACTAGTCTTAAAAGCACATCCCATTGATTAATATTAGCTCGAATGCAACTGCTTGGGTAGACAGCATTTGTACTTTGTCAGTCCCTGATCACAGTAACTCACTCTTTTTTATTTTCTCTGTTAATGCTACTCAAACTGCCTGGACGATACCGTCATCAATCAAAGTATTCCTACAACTTGATCGATCTTGATGTTTGAATTTAGGAAAGAGGATCTCTACAAAGCAAATAACCCAAACCATCATTGATCTCTGCTTATTTCCCGTTCGTTTTTTGCTGTCGTTTATTGTGTCATTTCGTTTTGTCGTTTACATTTGTCGCCTAATTCCCGCAGGAAAACGACAAAAGCGACACCAAAACCCCATTAAATTAAATGTTTGAAACCAACATTTCCCATTGATCCAAGCGGTCTCTTACATGAGCATTGAGGGTAAACGGCTTATAACCCTTAGAATCAGCTCCTAAGTTTTACATTTCATTCAAGGTAGTCAAATCATGTACGTTAGTTATCTTTAACAAAATTAAAAGGAAGGTCAAAGAGAGGAGAAGTGGAAAAGATAAAAGAAGACATACACCAAAAATAAAATAAAGAAACAGGGCTGACCTTCATCAGCCCCTTCTATCTTTAACGGCGGTGTATGCAGCTTTTTCCAAGAAGCTCAATTGCCTGTCCCATGAACTGACCGATGGCCTCTGTAGGATCATAGGTCACTTCGATTCCCATTGAATCACACAGGAGATCTGTGATATCCTTTTGTTTTACAGGTGCTTCCATCATATTGGAAGTGAGGTTAAGCTGTGAGGCGCATCCTGCACAGTTGGTCACAAGATAGTCGGCTCCCGTTTCAGTAGCTTCACCGATACGCTTCTGTCCGCAATGGGCCACTGTTGGAAGATCATTGAATGCTGTTACAATGCCACAACAGAGGGCTTCTTCCCTGTTATGTTCCATTTCCACGAATTCGACACCTGGAATCGCTTTAATCACATCTCTTGGATAATCATAGGCATTGAACCATCTGGAAACATGGCATGCATCGTGGTATGTTACCTTCTTGTCCAGTGGGTTTTCGAGCTTCAACTTGCCATCCTTGATAAGTTCATCAAGCAGGACGACCACGTGCTTTGTCTCAACGTCCCAGTTAAGTCCGAGCATCTCTGCAACAGCAGAATACTGTTCCGTGAAGGTCGCAAAACATCCGGGACAGGAGAATATGAGTGTCTTGACACCTTTCTCGTTGATCAGGTTGATGTTTCTCTCAACAACCTTTACGAAGTCCTCGGAATATCCTCCAAGTGCGAGGTAAAGGCCACAGCAGATGTTGTCCTGCTCTCCAAGATTAACAAGCTCAATATCTGCCTTCTCCAGTATCCTCACTATGTTCTGTGGCATGTTCTTGGTAACGGCAGATGACCAGCATCCAGGCCAGTAGCCGATCGTTCCCGTCTCAGCCATTTTCATATCGTCTGTCTTCCAATCAAGGGCTTCCTTGGGCAATCCCCAGAAGTTCCCTGAATTTAGCACGTTCTGCCTTATCATGCCAAGACCGGTGTTCTCAAAGTCCTTTCCACCCATGATAGTACGCATGTTTATGAACTGGTGAGCGATCTTCAGGTCCGTCTGACATTTGATGTCACATTTCTTGCAGGTGGCACACAGGAACATATCAGTTGCAAGTTCCTCATCGAATTCAATGTTACCTTTGAGATATTCAGCAAGCAAGTACCACTTGCCCCTTGGCGACTTGCTTTCCCAGGGATCTGCTTCATACACTGTACAGGTGGTCTTGCAGGCTCCACACTGAGCACAGATGAACGCATCCTTGCCTATTTCCTCAGGCAATTTGTCAGCATACTTGTATTCCACATCCTTTCCTTCCATTATCTTACCGGCAAGGCTCATTATGGATTTACCCTTGCTTGCACCCTTCATGGCAATGGAAAGCTGTTTTATGGGAGAGTCTTTTTCCACCGAAGGTGGCAGGACCTTTCCAGGGTTCATTATGTGCTCGGGATCGAATTCTTTCTTGAAGGCAACGATCCTGTTGAACAGATCTTCACCCAGCAGCCCCTTTGACTCATCTGTAAAGAATATGCCTGTGGCCGTCAGTCTGCCCCCATGCTTCTTTGCAATATCTGCCACAATGAGCGAGGAGGAGAATTTCAGTGGATAATTTGTTTTCCTTTCATCAGCCAGCATGAATCCCATCATGATGAACCTGTCAGGAGTTTCCATTATACCTTCAAAGACAAAATCGCCCTTGAACTTCTTATCAACGGACTTCAGGAAATCCCCCATCGAGTCCGCAGGCACGATAAGTTCACTGGCGATCACTGAAGGACCAAGGCGCTTAAGCCTCATGGTGTAGAACCTATTGTCCCACTCATGCCTGGCAACGTTCTCAGGGAGAACTTCACCTTTATTACGCCTGACAATATCCTCCACTTCGGATGCAACTTCTACAGATGATCGTGGATACACGAATTGTGCAAGATACTTGCCCTTTGGAAGAGTTGTATCGTTTGCAGCCTTCTGGCTCAGTTCAACATAGCCGGGAGTCTGTATGCTCACTGACCAGACCTTAGTTCCTGCTTTTCGAATTTCATCCAGTGCAGCCTGCAATTTCTTTTCATCATCGAATGCTGCAAGGACCGGAATGTTCTCTTCGTCCTTTTTCACATTGAATGTGACCTTTGTGATTATACCTGTAATACCCTCAAGTGAATAAACAAGGTCAAGGTCATCCCCTTTCATTACCTTCAAATTACCCTGTGGATCGACCATTTCAACTGAAACTATGTTGTCCCGGAACGTACCGTACTCATAACTGCCAATTCCACTACCACCCTGGGCAACCCACCCAGCAACCGTGGAAGTAGGGGCACTGCTTGGATACAGGCGCGATGTCAATCCGCTTCTTTTAAGCTTCCCATCGAGTTCTGACCAGACCACACCTGGCTCAACCTCTGCGGTGAGATCATCAGTATCCATGGAAATTACATTTGTCATGCGGGCAAAGTCGATGACAATCCCATTTGCAACAGGAACAGCTCCACCGAACCCACTGGATGCTGCACCTCTTGGAATGATAGGAACTTTATTCTCAATTGCAAGTTTCACAAGAGCGGATACCTCATCAGCATTCACAGGCTGGACAACTGCATCGGGCATCGTAGATATCGTCTTTTTGACAGAGTCTGGAATAACTCCCACATCATGAGAATATACTAATCTCTCAAGTTTACTGAAAGATACACGGTTTTCAAACATCTCTTCAAGCTTGCTTTTTAAAGTTGCATTAATTCCATTATTGGTCATGGATCATCCCTCATTTTTCCTGAATTCAATTTTGCGTATGCATCCCTAAGATCCGACAGATAGGTAAGAGTATTAACAATAATATGTTGAAATCGAATTTATATAACCTAACCTTCTACTGTATCGTAAAAACGTTAAAAAACATAAAGGGGCTTAAAATAAGCAAAGGCGTTAAAATTCATTAGGGCTTTGAAATACTATAGATTTAGAATAGCACATACAAAGGAACGAAACTAAATAGATAGTAAACAAACGCCATTTGGATACATTCAGGACAAGATCAAAAATGCAAGCTTCACTTATCGATACAATCTTCCTTTCAGATAAAAGAAAGAACTTACTTCTGCTTCTAATGGATGGACCGAAGGATATCGATGAGATAAAGGAAGTACTCGATGTTACATCCAGTGCCATGCTTCCACAGATCAAGAAGCTGAGAAAACTTGACCTTATTGCATATGATGACAAAGTCTATTCATTGACAGATGCTGCACGGATACTTGTCAAGAAAATGAAACCCCTTCTTGGCACCATTGAAGTTTTCGAGGACAATTATGAGTACTGGATGAGCCGTAACCTGAGCTCTATTCCTGAAGAATTTTGTGACAGGATATGGGATCTGGAAAAGTGCGAGCTCAAAAGGCCTGACATGACATGTATTTTTGAGCCTCCCAAAGAATTTAATGACAGCCTTGCAAAGTCAGCAAGTATAGAAACCCTTGCTTCCTTTTTCCACCCGCAATGCCCTCATAACTATGCCATGCTTGCCAAAAGAGGCATCAATATAACACTTATACTCACAAAAGCCGTGTTTGACAGGATGAAACAGGATCGTGAAAAGGACCTGAAGATAATACTTGGATCTGACAGGTCAGAACTGTTCATTCTGAAAGAAGATGTAACAATAGGATCGATCTCGGTCACTGATAATCTTTTCATGATAGCACTTTTCAATAAAGAAATGGTGCTTGATCATCTGAAGCTTACAAGCTCTGACCCGCAGGCTCTGCAATGGGGATCTGACCTGATAGAGTATTTCAAGAAACTATCAATACCTATAGAAAAAGAAAAAATGCTTCAGGAAATTAATAATTCAGAAAGAGGATATTTGATTATACTTTTATTGAAATGATTTTTCTGTATTCTCATAGAATGCAAATGTAGACCACACATAATAGAAATATTGTACGTGCTGGAGACTGCATTTATCCCCAGCACTTTCAATTAATATCTCAATTATCCATCCTTCTCAAAAACAACAAGGCGCCTCCGATTGCTGATGCTGCCAGCAAGAAGCTGAATCCAGGAGTTTCATCTGCTGGTTCCTCCATAGCACTATCCTCTGCTTCTTCTGGCATATATACATCAGTTACTTCGTCAGAAGCTACCATTGGAGCAGATTCCACCATCGCTTCTTCTGCCGGGACTTCATCCATCGTTGCTGCTTCCATCACTGCTTCATCCGTTGCAGAATCTACAGGCCCTTCATCTGGTTCCTCGACCTGTGGGACCTCCACGAAGAATGAAGTATAGGGAGTGACAAAACCATATTCTAGAGACAGGTTTGTAACCTCTGAAACAAGTTCATCCGTTTCACCCTCTACCTTCATCCTGTCAAGCTTGTTCATTATATTGTTGTAAGCCCATAGTCTTGCAACGAAGTCGTTCTTTTCCTCCGGCTGTACAATGAACTCACGTTCAAAAACATGCTTGCCTGACCTGGTATTTCCATCTACTCTGGCAATGACGGTTTCTGCATCCTGATCGTATTTACCCAAGAGCATAACTTCTGAACCAACAAACAGATGTTTCTTTCCCGTAAGAACGGTATTGTATACCTGTTCATCATATGAGAACATCAGGTCAGATACCAGAGGTGTGGAAATAGTATCATAGAAGTTGCTTATACCGCTTGATGCTTCAGTATCAGGCTCGAAGTACACAGCAATTCCTCCGTTCTCGAGACTTAATGCCTGCAGGAAATTGAAATCATAATCATATTCCCTACCAAAAGCAATTGAAAATATTGATGCATTGATCACGTTAGCATCCATCACATTTTGCCTGATAACTGCAGTTGATTCTATTCCGTCAGTAGGCACCCCATCTGTAAGGAAGACGATTATCGGAACGTTGTCACTTTCAGTATTGAACAAAACAAGTGAGTCCACCAGTGCCTCATTGATATTAGTGCCACCATTTGCATTCGTTTCAGTTACCAGTTCAACTGATCGAGCCTTATTGGTATCATTTGCGATCAAAAGTTCATCGCTAGGTACTCTAACAAATGAATCAAAGAATACAACATTGAATCTATCACCCTCGGGAAGTTCATTGATGATCTGAGAAAAAGCTGTCTGGACCTGCTGGATCTTCAAGCCCCTCATTGAACCGGACTTGTCGATCACAAAGATGATGTCCTTGTTCAGTGGAGAGATACCAACTTCCTCTTCCGTAGGAGAGAAGATGTGCATGAAATATCCCTGACCATCGCTTTCATAGAAAATCATGTTACCATTGAGAGGTGTATTTTCGGTCTTGAAAACAACTTTCAGATCCTGCCCCGGAAGTCCGACATCAGAATATCTGACACGGGCACTATTGGTATCCGGGTAAGTTATATCTGACCTGAAACCCGGGGTTCCAACACTCAATACATCTATTGATGAATCAATGTCTATGGATACCTGCAGATCATTCACATCATGATTGCTACGCAAATATTGTAGATACTCGTATTCATCCAGTGTTCTTGTAAGAGCCTGCTCATAGGTGAGTTTCACTACAATACTCTGATTCGCCTCAAAATTAAGGGAATACGAAAATAGTTCGGAATCTCTGGTTTCCAGAAGACCTGCAGTTCTACCGCCAGATGCAGCTTCTTCGAACTTTTGCTGTGCTTCGGCCTTCTTCAATATATCAGCCTGATATTCCTCACCATCAATGCTTATGGAAAATCCTGATAAAAATGCTTTCTCAGGTACCAGGAACTCAAACTTGTCCGTAATTGTAAAATTGTTCCCATTGTCCAACTTTTCTTCCACTGTAGTGATCGCATAACCATCATTGATCTTGACATCTAGGTTCAGGTAATCGACTTCTGCATTAGACTGTGCATTTGCAGGAACTACCAGCAACAGACACACAAAAATTATCAATGCCCCAGTTATAGCTCCAGCTAATCTCCTTTTAGACTCCATATTGTTCATACACCCCAATTAATACCGGCTAATGTTGTAAAGAAATGATATGCCATTATAAAAACTTTTAGCGATTTGATTTATTTCAAGGTATCGAAGTGAATTTATTGAACAATTAAAAAAACTAGACTTGCTACTCCTCAATATCCAAATGGATTCTTTTGGTGGGATATGATTAGTAGGGAAAGACAGAAAGATAATGAATTATAATCGTTTCCCAAAATACATATTCATATTACTGACCATCATTTGTTATGAAATATTAGAACCTTAAACTTTTGTACCAACACCAAGAACATAGCCCACATACTTCGAAGTAGATCTCTTATTCAACAATATCCTTTTACCTCTGCTGATCTGCTTGAACCTGTTCCTTATCTCCTTGCTCGACAAAGCATATCTGATCATTCCGATCATCAAACCCAGGAACAGCTTGGCAAATTTCCCGAGCCCACCCATTGCCCTGATCACCAATTCTAGTTCCTTCACACTCACAGAAACCTTATGTTTGTGCACATGGACATCGCTAAATCCCGCTCTTTCGAGCCGCTGCTCCCACTCTTCAGGAGAATAGATGGAAAAAGGTAACTGTGTGAGCTCACCAAAGATGCGTTCAGCCTCCAGGATATCTTCCTCTATGACTGGAGGGATATCCGCATCCCTGTACATCTCATTGATCCCCACCATGCCTCCGGGCTTCAATACCCGTACGAATTCCCGGAACGCTTTATCCATATCAAGGAACTGTGATACGAACTCGGTGATCACCACATCATAAGTATCAGGTTCAAAGGGCAGGTCGTAGGCATCACCTATACGGAATTCCACTCTATCCCCAAGACCTAAGCTCTCTACCCTCTCCTTTGCTTTCCTGATGGACACCTCTGCAATATCGACACCAACAACAGAACAAACGAACATTTCAGCTACAAAACATGCACTGAAACCTGTACCACACCCAACCATCAGGACCTTGCTGGCTTTGTTGATCTGGCACAGTTCAGCCAATCTTTTCGTTGATGTCAGGCCACCCACATGAAAATATGGCACTCCAAGATAGCTCATGAAATCATAGTAACCCAGATCTTCGATCTCTTCCACTGAAAGGTCGTTCTCTTGCATGATACCACCAGTTTGACAGTCAGACTTCTTTAAAAATAAATAGATCTAACAATATCGATATGAAATAGAGATGAATTAAAAAAAGAAAGAGTAATTGGCTTTACTATCAGTAGCCTGATAATTTAATTGTTAGCCTTCCTCAAGCCCTTCATCCTCTCAAGCTCAGCTTCAAGTTCCTGGATCTTCATTTCATCGATCTTATCTGAAAGTTCTACTAGCTCCTTATCAGCCATTTTGATCGTGCAGTGCACCTTTTCAACGATGTTCTTCTCCAGATTGAACTTCTGCTTTTTTACTTCGCTCATGAGGTCTTCAACAAGCATTTTGCCTTCTTCTTTGCTCATTGTTCCTGCTTCGATCTTATCCTTGACACACTCCTTGATCCTCTCTTCAGATAGTGCTGCCAGTCCTGCACCGATCAAAGCAGTTGCTCCCAATATGCCTAATTTCTTCATCTTGTCCATTGATTGTCACTCCCAGTATATTTACAAAATGTATTGAAGCAGTTTCAATATTCTATTAAAGTTGCTTATTCGGGTTGCTTGCAGGGTAAAATATGCCAGCATAAGTGCAAGAGTCAATACTGCATTGATCCAGAAACCCTGGAACACCCCGAATTACATTTCCCCACTAAAAAAAGGTGTGTAACTTAATATATACTTATTGAGAGATGTCAAGACCGTTATATCTAACTTGGCACTGATACGAACATGCAAATTCAAGCCCTATTAGAGCTTTGGGGAATTTACCACCTGCTTTTTCACGATTCTTTGACTTCAATGAGACATTATCAGGGATTGCCATTCACATCGATAGAAAAAGAAGAAAATAAGAGACGTTTGTCATGGTTTTGAACCTGACAAAATTGAGAAATGTCTTATATTATTGACTTCATGACTTAATTAAAGAGCAAGGGCATAAAAATAAGCCCCTTGCTTTCGTTCCTTATATCTGACATTTCCGCATTAGAGATGTTAAGATTAAGACTTGGATAGATTTAGGGGTTCAAATCGCATCCCTCGCATAGCAAGTCGGGGATATAGGTAACTCGTAAAAATGCAACCTTTTAAAATATTTACTTTTTTTAATCTTCAATACAAAATTATCCTAGCATATTATCCAATTCCCTTATTTCAAATAATGAGGAATGCAACAACACGAACATTTTGTTGCATTTTTATTTATTGTTAACTGCGTTAACCTTTGATAACATCGTTTCCAAGTCTTTATTAATTATTAAAATAAACATACTATATATTAATAATCAATTCACCTTTTTAAAATAATTGTGGGAGTGGGGGAAATGAAGATTAGACACAACAATATTGTTTTCGTTGGATTGATTTTTTTATGTTTGATGGTAACCACAGCTACAGTAGCAGAAGATACTATTTACGTGGAAGGGCCGGTGTATAATGGCACTGATTTTCATGACATTGTAAGTCTTGATAATTCTGATTTTGTTGAAATGAATGCAAGTAATTTCGCTGGATTCATTCAGGGAGAATCTCTCAGGATCTATGGTGGGGATTTTGTCTTAGGTAGAACAATCCAAGAAGAAGGGCTTGTATATGAAACTCGAATCGAGCAGGCTGAATATGAAAGCAGTGCATGGGAGGGTGAAACCTATCCGATAATGGGATTCTTTGGGAATGAGTATGTTCCATTAAAAGATAATCCAGATAAACTTGCTAGATTAATTCTGAACAATAATAATCAACATACACTTCATATGGGGGACAAATTAAATCTGGGATGGGGGTATGCTCTCGAATTAAAGCAGATTGATGCTGAAGGTGATAAGGCCACAATAGAATTCACAAAGGATGGAATACTAATTGAGAGGAAGGTTATTGCAGAGGAATCAACATGGATATCTAATCAAGATGTTGCAGGTGAAAATAATGTTGAAGTTTTGAGGGTACATGTAACCGATGTATTTCAGGGACAGATATTCAGCCTTATTATAATTGAGGGTATTTGGTTAATTGACTACCAAGAAGTTTTTGAGATTAATGCAGACGATGAATTTGGTGTATTTGAAATTGATACTATTGATGTTACATCATTTTGTCTAATGAATTATGATCCAATAACTTTAATAAAAAACTCAACCCAGGAGCTTGTCGAAGGGTTGGAATTCAAAGTTATGGATTCTGATGATTTCTTAACATTCTATCTACTAAAAACAGAAACAATACCTCCTATAGCTTATTTCATGTCTAATGTTACCTCAGGTGATGCTCCACTTGTAGTCCAGTTCACAGATGAAAGTACAAATAATCCCACCTCATGGGAATGGGACTTTGGCGATGGATCGGTATCAAATGAACAGAACCCTGTGCATGTGTATACTGCCTTTGGGTCCTACAATGTTTCACTCACAGTGAGTAATGATTATGGCAATGATACTGAATTGAAGAAAAATTATATCACAGCTACAGCACTCACTGCTGAATTCACAGCCAATATTACCTCAGGTGATGCTCCACTTGTAGTCCAGTTCACAGATGAAAGTACAAATAATCCCACCTCATGGGAATGGGACTTTGGCGATGGATCGGTATCAAATGAACAGAACCCTGTGCATGTGTATAACGTCTCTGGGACTTATGATGTTTCTCTTACAGTAAGCAATGATCAGGGCAATGATACTGAATCGAAGGCGGATTATATAGTACTCACACCACTCACTGCTGACTTCACAGCCAATGTTACCTCAGGTGACGCTCCACTTGCAGTCCAGTTTACAGATGAAAGTATCAGTAATCCCACATCATGGGAATGGGACTTTGGTGATGGATATGTATCAAATGAGCAGAACCCGGTACATATATACACTGAATTAGGATACTATACTGTCAATCTTACTATTGGCAATGGTTTTGACAATAATACGGTGACAAAGATTGATTATATCAAGATGACAGAAGATAGCATTTTTGCAAAGGGGCCAGTGTACAGTGCTACTAATCTTCATGACATTGTAGGTTTTGATAATTCCGATTTTGTCGAGATGAATGCGAGTAACTTCGCTGGACTCGTTTCAGCAGAAAACCTTAAAGTCTACGGTGGGGACTTTGTCTTAGGTAGAACAATCCAAGAAGAAGGGCTTGTATACGAAACCCAAATTGAACAAGTTGATTTTGAATCTGATGCATTGGGGGACACCTATAACGTCATGGGATTCTTTGGGGATGTGTATGTTCCATTAAAGAGTAACACACCAGACAAGCTTGCCAGATTACTTATCGACTGTAATGAGAAGTACATTCTGAGAACTGGAGATACCCTCTACCTTGGAGACGGATATGCAATCACCCCAAGCCAAATAGATGTTGATGGTGACAAGGTCTGGATGGAATTTTCAAAGGATGGCGAATTTATTGACGATCATGTTATTGAAGTTTCTGCGGAAGGTGCAACTTGGGTCTTTGATACTGATGTTGCAGGTGAGTCAGATGCTGAAGTCTTGAGAGTGCATGTAACCAATGTGTTTCTGGAGGACAATCTTGCTGTTGTTGAAGGTATCTG
The DNA here is from genome assembly GCA_021108275.1 of Methanococcoides sp. Lineage (GTDB taxonomy): Archaea > Halobacteriota > Methanosarcinia > Methanosarcinales > Methanosarcinaceae > Methanococcoides. The sequence continues at coordinate 73,163 of JAIORD010000028.1, read as the reverse complement.
GCTAATTGATTTCCAGAATGTCATGGAGGTTAAATCCGATGACGAATTCGGTGTATTTGAAGTAGTGGAGATATCCAACCGTCTTGTTTTGAAAAATTATAATCCAGTAACCTTAACTTCAGGTTCGGCCCAAGAGCTTGCAGAAGAACTGAAGTTTAAGGTTGAAGATTCTAACGAGTATCTTATTTTTTATTTAACAAATGAGCCTACAGGGCCAATAGAACCAAAAACAATCTACGTGGACGATGACGGTACAGCAGACTATGCAACAATAACTGAAGCCGTGTATAATGCAAACGATGAGGATACAATTATTGTCTACAACGGAACATATGTGGAAAATGTGTTTGTAAATAAGGAGTTAACAATAATCTCACAATCCGGGAATCCAAATTATACCATTGTTCAGGCTGCCAATTCAAACGACCATGTCTTCCATGTGACTAAAGATAACGTGACCATTAGCGGATTTAATGCAACAGGTGCCATGGATGCTGGTAATGCTGGAATATATCTCTATGAAGTTAAGAGGTGCATTGTTACTAACAATAAATTGCCGAACAACTGGTTCGGCATCTGGCTTGATGGTTCCAGCAACAACATACTAAGCAATAACACTGCAAGCTCGAACAGCAATTTCGGCATCGGTCTGTTGAATTCCAGCAACAACAATACTCTGAGCAGTAACATTGTGTCGAATAACTCTGGCGATGGTATCTATCTTGAGAATACCAGCAACAGTCTCACCTACAACAACTACTTCAACAATACAAATAACGTTCAATATAATGGCACCAATACCGGAAACAACATCTGGAACATTACCCAGACTGTTGGAACAAACATTGTTGGAGGTCCTCTCCTTGGTGGAAACTACTGGGTGCATCCTAATGGAACAGGATTCAGTGTTGACACAGCCGATTCCAACAAGGATGGAATCTGTGACGAGCAGTACAATCTCTCTGAAACTGAATTTGACTACCTGCCGCTGGCTTTATTGTCAGGATCAAACAATCCTCCATCAGCAACGATTGTTTCAATTTCTCCCAATCCTTATTATGAGGATGGAGTTGTAATTTTTAATGGCTCAGGAACGGATGTCGATGGTACAATTATAGGTTATAACTGGACTTCCAGCATTGACGGTCAGTTGAGTACATCCGCTAATTTCAGCACTTATATTCTCTCATTGGGCACACGCACTATCTATTTCAGTGTACAGGATAATGATGGTGCATGGTCTGATACAGTTTCAGCAACGTTGGAAGTAATTGACGATACGGCACCTGATGTTAATATCTCTGCAACACCAGAAGCAAACATCAGTGTTAATAATCCGGTTACCATAGCTCTCAACAGCAGCGACAAACATCCAAAATTTACGGAATTGATAATTGCTAACTCCGAAGGCGATGGCTTAATCAATGTAACAGTTACGGATAAAGTTGTAAGTGGTTCAACCTTCGAAGACTGGAATGCAACTTTTTCAAACGGAACCGCGGTGCCAAGTGGTACTTATGTTCTATCTGTAAAAAGCACTGACACGTCCGGTAATGAAGCTTCCGCAAGTGTTAATGTTACAGTTGACAACACAGCTCCATTGCTGTATATTATAGGTTCAGAATATAATGAAACCCATAGTATGGTTAATATCAGTGCTTCAGAATCCATTAATGGAACTCCTGAAATAGAAGTAAATTCTGAAGCTATCAGTGTAACTTCAAATGGTAATGGATGGTCGGGTATTTTTAGCCTTAATGGAAATGAGGTTTTTGCTATTAATGTAACTGCCTATGACTTTGCCAACAATGTCGGAGTGGGCAATTCCACTATTCATAGTGAAACAATTGAAACTGCAGATAATAGCACTGTATTTAATAGCAGCCAGTCCGGTATTTCTATCATATTCCGGACTACAAACGCAACAAACTCTACTGTAATTGTGACGGAAAGTGATCAGCCAATGGCGAACGTCACGAATGATTATGTAGGAATTTACTTTATTGATGTGGATCTTGGAAGCGAACTAGAAGCTAATTTCTCCAGTGCTACTATTATGATTCCTACCAATGTAACTACACTCCCATCAGGATTCAATGAGGATGACGTTGTCATCTATTACTACAATGAAACAAACGACACATGGGAACCAATCGCCACTTCCATAGAAGTGATTGATGCTATCAAGTACTGGGTTGCACACGTAGATCATTTTTCCACCTATGCTGCCATGGCAGAGATCCCTTCAAGTACCGATGATGGAACTGAAGATAATAATGGCAACAATGGTGGTGGCGGTGGCGGAAGTGGAGCAACCGGCGAAGCCTTTGAGAACATCGCACTTAAGAATGTGAAAACAGAGGACATCGTAGGTGGACTTGCAATCAGTTACATATTCGATGAGGAGCAGAATGCAATTCAGTACATCAACTTCTCTGCACTGAGAAACTACGGAAGGGTTTCAACAACGATTGAAGTGCTTAAGAACAGATCTGCAATGGTTGATGAAAGTGCTCCGGGTGTTGTCTATAGTAACCTTAACATTTGGGTTGGTAGAGTAGGATTTGCAACTGAAGACAATATTGCTGATCCTGTAATAGGTTTCAGTGTAGCAAAAGCCTGGGTGACAGAGAACGGCATTGATGAGAATTCAATAGCATTATATCGCCACAGTGAAGGCAAATGGAATGCTCTCAATACCATGAAGGTTGGAGAAGATGATTCGTACATCTACTTCGAAGCAGAAACTCCGGGATTCTCTCCGTTTGCGATAACCGGACAGAAATCTAAGATGGTGGAAGAAGTGCCTGAGGAAGTGCTTGAGGAAGAGCCGGAGCATGAAGTGCCTGAGGAAGAGCCCAAGGGAATACCCTGGATCTCAACAGGATCATTGATCCTGATGTTGGTTGGAGTCCATCTGCTAATGAGGAAGAGAAGTTAATGCTTCACTTTCTCTTTTTTCTCTTTTATGACGTTGTTGGGTTTTTTAGTGTTAGAACAGAACTCGGACATTCGTGAAATCTCTGATTAATTTCATCATAGCGTTAAACTCAGCAGTAACCTTCCCACATCTCCAATCTCTCCCTTACATGAGCATTGAGAGTAAATGGCTTATCGCTCATAGCATCAACTCCTTATTTTTAACATTTCATTCAAGAATGTCAAATTATGAACGCTTGTAAAGTCTAACTGCTTATATCTGTCCTTTTATGTACATTTGTAATTCTTCAATATTTGACATCTAAACAAGGAAGATTGATATTAAGACTTAGATAGATTTGTAGGTTCAAATCTAATCCCTCGCATAACAAGTAGGGGATATATACAAAGTAAAATATGGCAACGGGGTTTTGTGGCTATATCGCACAGCCAATTATTCGTACTACAAAATGGCAACACATATATTTGAAATTCGAAGAAATCATCAAGGAATATAGAGATTGATGCAAAAATAAAGCCAAAGGTGATTGAAAATAAATAGTAGGATAGTAATTTAATGGCAGTGATCAGGGATCGAATTGCCGACCTCATCATGCAATCATTGGGCGACCCTGTCCCGATGTATGAGGTCAATCTAAAGGATTTACAAATGCCAAATAAACTTTGAATATTTATGGGCTTTCACACCCAATGGCGTTCTACCTTCTGATTCACTGCCTCACCGTACTATTTATGGTACGGTAATAAATAATATGTTTTAAAACTATTAATTTATTTTGATATACAACCTGGTAACAAAAAAGAACTTAGCTCTGTAAAAATCGTCTTTCCTAAAAGCGAATAATCATATATATATTATTTGTGTGGAAAATATTATTTCCATCATGAAACAACAGAAACTACCTGTTCCCACCCTTCCAACCTTTCCCCAATATGAGCATTGAGAGTAAACGGCTTATCACCCATAGAATCAACTCCTAAGTTTTACATTTCATTCAAGAATGTCAAATTATGAACGCTTGTGAAGTGTAACTGCTTATACCTGACATTTATGTGTAATTTGTCAAAAAATGTACGATTGTTAAATTCAGTACCAACAAATTTCTTTACCACATCATTTCCAAACAATGATAAATACAGGAAGTTGACATATTGTAACTATATATAAAGGTCATCTGTGGGAGATGGGTGGATGCCGTTGAGTATAGAAAAAGGTAATTCGAACGGGGATAGCATCAAACTGAAGGTAGCTGAGGCGACCCAGGAAGATGTAGGTAAAGGTATTGTGCGTATCGATTCGAAACACAGGGAAAAGATCGATGTTGCAGAATATGGGGTAGTGGAGATAGAGGGGGGACGTAAGACATCAGCACTGGCGATAAATACTGATCCAGTAGATGCCGGGCTTGATGTCATCCGAATGGATGGCCTTATGCGTGCCAATGCAAAGATCAGCATAGGAGATCATATCGAAGTTAGAAAAGCGGAGTGGAAGGAAGCAATTAAGGTCACTCTCGCACCTGTGAGCAAAGGAATGCACATCTCAGCTTCAAGTGATATACTTGCATCTGTTTTTAGGAATCGGACCGTGTCAAAAGGGGATTTTATCTCTACAACAAATTTCAAGAGATCAAAGAGCGAGCCTGCCAGAAGCATGATGTTAGAGGACATGTTCAGTGACCTATTTGATTACTCGTTCGGCCTGGGTGAGATAAAGATGCAGGTGATCTCAACATCTCCAAAGGGCATTGTAAAGATCACTGATCTGACAGAACTTCAACTGCTGCCTGAAGCTGTAGAACTTCCCCCGGAGCAGTCGATACCAACTGTGATGTATGAGGATCTGGGTGGTATCAAACCAGCAATTTCCAAAATAAGAGAGATTATAGAGCTTCCGTTAAAGCATCCGGAACTATTTGACAGGCTGGGCATAGAACCACCAAGGGGAGTACTGCTGCATGGCCCTCCCGGGACCGGCAAGACAATGCTGGCAAGGGCAGTTGCCAATGAATCTGATGCTTATTTCGTATCTATCAACGGTCCCGAGATCATGTCAAAATACTATGGCGAGTCCGAGCATCAGATACGTGAGATCTTTGATGATGCCGAACAGAATGCACCTGCGATCATATTCCTTGATGAGATCGATTCCATCGCACCGAAGAGAGCAGAGGTCACAGGAGAGGTAGAAAGGAGGGTCGTCTCACAGCTTCTTTCATTGATGGACGGGCTGAAAGAGAGGAAGAATGTAATAGTCATTGGTGCAACCAACCGTCCGGAAGCCCTGGATATGGCCCTGCGCCGTCCCGGGAGGTTCGATCGTGAGATAGTTTTGCATGTACCTGATCAGGATGGGCGACTGGAAATATTCCAGATACACACCCGAGGGATGCCACTGGCAGATGATGTGGACCTTAAGGCACTGGCTGAAACTACCTATGGGTTCGTGGGAGCGGACATTGCAGCACTTTGTCGGGAAGCGGCAATGAGCACCCTCAGGAAGGTCCTTCCCCAGATCAACCTTGAAGATGAACACATCCCGGTTGAGATCCTTGAAAAGCTCAGCGTGACATCGGAAGATTTCAAGTTAGCACAGAAAGATGTGGAACCATCCGCCATGCGTGAGATCATGATCGAGACGCCAAATGTGGGATGGGACGACGTAGGGGGATTGGAAGATGTCAAGGAACTGCTCAAGGAAGCTGTTGAATGGCCTCTTAAAAATCCGGAATCGTTCCAGCGTATCGGAGTAGAATCTCCAAAGGGAGTTTTGCTGTATGGGCCACCGGGAACCGGCAAGACCATGCTGGCAAAGGCCATCGCTCATGAATCAAAAGCTAATTTTATAACCGCAAAAGGAAGCGACCTGCTTTCAAAGTGGTATGGAGAATCTGAAAAGCACATCTCAGAGATATTTGCCCGTGCCCGCCAGGTTGCACCATCCATTGTTTTCCTTGATGAGCTTGATGCCCTTGCACCCATACGCGGAGGAGCGATGGGAGAACCGCAGGTTACCGAACGTATCGTGAACCAGCTACTCTCAGAGCTTGACGGTCTTGAAGAGTTACACGGTGTTGTGATAGTAGGTGCTACGAACAGACCTGATATCATCGATCCGGCACTGATCCGCCCGGGAAGATTTGATGAAATGATACTTGTCCCTGTGCCAGATCTGCCAGCCCGGCGTAAGATATTTGAGGTCCATACCAGAAAAATGGCACTTGCAAATGATGTAAATATAGATGAACTGGTTACTTCAACAGACAAGTATACAGGAGCTGATGTTGCAGCAGTCTGTAAAAAAGCAGGACGCTTTGCCCTTCGTGAAGACCTCATGGCAAAAGAGGTCTCACAGAAGCACTTCCTGAAAGCGATCGATGAAACAGCAACATCAGTTACCTCTGACACCATGAAATATTACGAGAACCTTAAAGGCGACCTTCAGACCAAGAGATCAAGGGAAATCGAGAGTCCTGTCTATGGTTGATACTTATTGAGAGATATCAAACACAAAACCAATTGGTTCTGTAGAGATCCCCTTCCCAAAATTCCCTCGTCTTTCGACTGGCATTTTGTATCATATCATTTCTTTTTGTGTAGGTATTGGTACAACTCCAGAAGCATCACTGATCACATTGACAAGTTCTGTATCTGTACCAACGATGATCTTGGTTCCGTTTTTCAGTGCAGCAACGGTTGATTCAAGTTTCTTATAATCGATTGCATTATCAACAAAGTATTTTTGAATTGATTCGTTGACCAGCTTTATTTGTTCTGCATCGGCTTTTGCGACTGCTGTTATTGCATACGCCTGCCCGTTCGCTTCGAGAATTGCGGCTTCTTTGAGCCCTTCGGCCTTCTTGATCTCCGCACGTTTGAAACCATCTGCCTCAATTTCAGCAGCATTCGCAAAATCAGCAGCAGCAATCTTTTTGTTGTTTGCTTTCACGACTTCGTTCATTGCCTCTTGGACATCCTGAGGGGGTTCAATTCTTTGAATCTCAACACGAAGAATATCCACACCATAGCTTTTTGTTTCCTCGTTTAATATTTGTTCCACACTATCGTTTATTTCAGCACGGTTCTCGTTCGCATCGGTCAATGTCATTTTACCAATAACCGCCCTAAGTGTGGTTCGTGCAAGTGAGGAAAGCTGACGTTTATGGTCATCTACGTGATAAAGAGCAGCCTGGGGATCCTTTACCTTATAATAAACTACGGCATCAACAATTGCGTTCAATTTGTCACTTGTGATAACCATCTGCGGATCGACATCCACCATTTGTTCGGTAATGTTCACGATCCTTACTTTATCCACGAATGGGATCAAAAAATGTAATCCGGGTTCAAGTACCTTTGTGAATTTACCAAAACGCTCGACCACACCATATTCAATCGGTCTGATCTGTGCAAAAATGATCGGGTTTGATCTAAGTTCTCTATTTGACATTCTCTGCGATTTTTCTTCGAAAGACATAGACATAGACATCACTCCTTATTTTCAGTATAAGATTAAATGAAGATTGACCGATTCCAGACTATTGTGGAGTCCTTGGAATTAAATTATGGAAGTTATAATAGATAAATTTGTCCGCTAGATGTGGTTATCATCAAGTGTAGAAATGGAGCATGGAACCTATAAATAAATAGAAACAGATACTAAATATTGATGAATGAAAATGACTGCAAACCAAAGAAGCTGAGACTTTTTCCCTTACTTCTCATAACCTTCATCGACACCCTTGGTTTTGGAATAGTCATCCCATTCCTTGTTTTCCTGGTAGATCAGTTTGGGGGGAACGCCATCGTTTACGGTTTCATCGGTGCTATGTATCCGGCTTTCCAGCTAATAGGGGCACCTATACTTGGAAGATTGTCTGACATTCACGGAAGGAAGAAGATACTGTTCATAACCCAGGCAGGAACATTATTGTCCTGGATAATATTCCTGCTTGCATTTTTCACTCCTTTGAAAACCCTGATCACCGTGGATTCCACGGTCTTTGGATCATTTATCATCACAATACCCCTTCTCATCCTTTTCATAGCAAGGAGCTTTGACGGGCTTACGGGAGGAAATATAGCCGTAGCAAATGCTTACCTTGCAGACATAACCGAAGAAAAGGACCGTAGCAAGAACTTTGGGAAAATGTCCATTTCCGCAAACCTGGGATTCATAATAGGACCGGCACTTGCAGGACTGCTTAGCATAACGATCTACAAAGAACTTATCCCAGTACTTGCTGCTGCCCTCATATCCCTGGTAGGAACTATTGTGATACTGCTATATCTACCGGAATCAAAGCAATGCATAATAAAGACAACAAAGAAGATCAGTTTCAGAGAAGTGATAGGAATAAAGAACATACCATACATGTTGTTGCTATATTTCCTGATCTTTTTTGGATTCAATATATTCTATACAGCATTCCCGCTTCATGCCATAAGATCCCTTCAATGGACAGTTGCTGAAATGGGAATATATTTCTCAGTACTTGGGATCCTTATGATAATAGTACAGGGACCTATACTTAGTCGAGCAGTGAAGAAGTATGCAGATGTTCACCTTGCCATAGCCGGAAGTGTTATTCTTGGTACGAATTTCGTCCTGCTTGCATCCGGGAACGTTGCCCTTACATATCTTGCAGCTGCCTTTTTTGCACTTGGTAACGGTATCATGTGGCCTTCGATCCTGTCCATAATCTCAAAGCTTGCCGGTGAAGATCATCAGGGTGCAGTACAGGGTTTTGCCAGCAGTTTTTCAAGCCTGGCCAGTATTTTAGGACTGATATTAGGAGGATTCTTCTATGAGATATTTGGAGGAAGGGCGTTTATAATAGCTGCAGTGATTATTTACACAGTGTTCCTGCTGTCCTTCAGAATGCTTTCTTTTGAAAAGGAAATAAAAGAAGAAACAGAAAAATAAACAAGGAAAGTTAAAATGATAAAGAAGGAACGAATGGATCATTCCGCTTTGATCTTCTTCAGCTCATCAAATACTTCCATTGCATGCCCTTTAGCCTTGACCTTATCCCATACCTTCGCGATATTCCCTTCCGGATCTATAAGGAAGGTCGTCCTGACAGTACCCATATATTCCCGACCTGCCATTTTCTTCAAATGCCAAACATCATAACTTTGCTGAACCTCAGTATCTTCGTCTGAAAGAAGAGTGATTCCCAGTTCCTTCTTATCGATGAACTTTTTGTGTGATGCTTGGTTGTCTTTGCTGACACCGATCACAAGAGCATTTTCTTTTTCGAAATCATCTTTTAGCTTTGTGAATTCCATGGCCTCTATACTGCAGCCAGATGTGTTGTCCTTTGGATAGAAATAAAGGACTACCCATTTTCCTTTAAGCTCCTCCAAAGATATCTCATTGCCTTCTGGATCTGGAAGGCTGAGTTGTGGGGCTGTTTCTCCAACTGAAAGTGATGTTTTAGCCATTTTTGTACCTCACATTTATTTTAGGCATCCAGCTACAAAAAGCCATCTACGAATAAAATGATCCATCTATAAGATATGCTTTATATTAGCCCTTTCTTAAAGACTCCACAGGATCAAGCTTTGAAGCTTTATTTGCAGGATAAACACCTGCTATCAGACCTACACCAACTGCTATGCCAACGCCCAGAACAAAAAGGTACATGGGGAAAATATAAGGCAGACCAAGGATGGTCACTGCAGCATAAGAGCCGACTAAACCCAATATCGTCCCCAAGATCCCCCCAATGAGCCCAAGTATTATTGATTCTGTGATAAAAAGGGAAAGGATATTGGACCTCGTAAAACCCAATGACCTTAACAGACCGATCTCTTTTGTCCTTTCGGTAACGGTCACGAGCATAATGTTCATGATCCCAATAGACCCGACTATCAATGAGATAAGTGCAACTGAGATAAAAAGAGATGTCAGACCAGTTGAGAGCTCATCAAGCTGATCGAGAATATCAGCCTGATTGAATATGGTATAGGGCTTTACATCCTCATTATCAAGCTCCCTTTCAGAAACTCCCAAGCTTCTGGCGATCTTCTTATCGATCTCATCAGAAACAGGACGTACCGATTCAGCATCTTCAACTGTTATTGAAAATCCCCCATAATCTTCAATTCCCAGCATCTCGTTCATCGTATCTATGGGAATGAATATCCTTACATCGGATTCGGCCCCGGTCTGTATAAAAGTAGTATCCGGACTATCAATGATACCAATTACTTTGAAACTGTGTGATACAGGTGTACCATCCCTGCGTATGAACTCGATATCAATGGAATTGCGATAAGATATCTTCTGGTCGAACTTTTCATATGCAACATCTGAACCCAATATAGCAGTATACTTATCCTGGTCCGAAAAGAAATTCCCAACCTCCAACTGTATATTGCCGATCTTTTCATAATCGGCCGAGCTCCCTTGTATATCGATCTGTCTGATCGTACTAATATAAGTAACACCCGCCAATTGCTGCCGGATAGGGGAAGCGCCTTCGACCTTTGGAGTATTCCTTATAGCTTCAAGCTGATTGTCATAGAATAGATTGATGTCCTCACTATAGATGACAATGAAGTTCGAGCCCTGAGACCCAAGCTCATCAACAAAGAACTGATTAAAACTGGCACCAAGAGATACATTTGCAACAACAGCAGCTATCCCTATGATTATACCAAGAGTTGTTAGTGCAGATCGCAGCTTGTAGCTACTGATACTACCGATCGATAGATGTAGAGCCTGTGAGAACTTCAGCATACCGGAACACCTCTTTCATTCATAGGTCAATGATTCCCCCGGATCCATTTTAGCCGCTTTATTGGCAGGATAAACTCCTGCTGCCACCCCAACAAAAAGTGCGATCCCAAAGCCCAAGAAGACAAGAGATATCGGGAAGACGAATGGCACATCTATATACTGATTTACAAAGTAAGAAGCTATAACTCCCAGGATAACACCAAAAATGCCACCTAAAAAACCAATGATGGCAGCCTCTACAACAAAAAGCGTTAGAATATCCCTGTAAGTGAATCCCAGAGACTTAAGTATACCTATCTCTTTTGTCCTTTCAGTGACCGTCACAAGCATGATATTAGTGATACCAATGGAACCAACAAGAAGGGCTATCAGTGCAATAACTGTCAATATCGAGGTGAGTGCAGTGGAGATCTGATTGAGCTGTTCAAGAATGTCCTGCTGGCTGAAGATCACATAGGGTTTCGTGTCCTCATTATCGATATCACGACTGGGCACACCAACAGATCTTGCAAGGTTCTCATCGACCTCATCGGTAACAGATTCCAGTACTTCAAGACTTTCAGCCTTTATGAAGAAACCACCAATATCGCTCACACCCTGCATCTCCTGCATCACACCAAGAGGAATGAACACCCTGACCCTTGGGTCTACCTCGGGGGAAATAAAAGTCGCATCAGGGTCCTGAACGATACCCTTCACAGTGAACTTGCGGGTGCTTACGCCACCCTCGATATTATTGATGGAAATATTGATGGAGTTCTTTACAGAAAGGTTCCTTTCAAATTTATCATATGCTATATCCGACCCGATCACAGCAACGAACTGGTCCTGATCGGTCAGGAACTGACCCTTCTCCATGACAATGTTCCCAACTTCCTCATATTCGGAACTGACACCATTTATTGTAGCACTCCGACTCGAAGATTGGTACGTGAGAGTACCTATTTGTCCATTGACAGGAGACACCGCCTCAACGCCCTGAGTATTCCTTACAACTTCAAGCTGGTTATCAGTGAATACATTGTTCTTTTGCGTGAAAATAACAATGAAATTAGAACCCACGGCTCCGAGATTGTCTTCAAAGTTCTGGCTAAAACCCACACCCAATGAAATGTTCACAATGACAGCAGCCACACCTATGATAATACCAAGCGTGGTCAAAGCAGAGCGTATCTTAGCACTACGTATGCTTCCAAGTGCGATCTTCACAGCGTGTGAGAACTTTACCATGATCTCAGCTTTCCATTGATATCCTTAGACCTTTCTTGCGGTACAAGTAATAAGCAGCAACTACAATGACACCTCCGATCAACAGGATGAACAGTGTAGTGTGATCATTGTCCTCATCCACATGTTTCAATGTAAGGACACGTGTCCCGACAACTTCATCGTGTTCATTCAGACCATTCCTGTAATTCGTATTGATAGTAAGGTTCACCGGACCGGTCTTATCAGGATCATCTGCCTGTGCTTCGAGCTCAATGGTAAAAAGTTCGTCCGAGTCCATGGAGCCAACGAAATATTCCTGTGGAAGGAAGTCCACACCATCTGCTTCAAGTTCTACGATCACAGAAGATAGTGCATTCGGATGGATGTTCGCAACATCGAACTCCAGGTTAGCCTTGCCATTCTCCAGAACAAGAGGCATGGAAGGAATTACCCTCACGGACGAGGATTCCACGACGACAGGCACCATCCAGTTATTGTTAAAAGAGTGAGAGTTACCTATCATGACAAGATCGAGGAAATAAGTACCATCTTCTATGGAATCACTTACCTTGATGTTATAAGTGACCTGCACGAAATCTCCCGGTCCGAGGACACCCTTGCCTTCATAAGGCTGGCTGGTGACGGTGATTATATCAGTACCTATGAATGTTGCGGATTGTACCCTTGCAAAAGTATCGTAGTCCACATCATCAATCAGTATCGTACTCTGCTGAGCAGTATTTGTCAGGGTAAAGCTCACACTGCCCTCATCGCCTGGCATAAATACCTCGGGAGAAGCGATTATATTTGAGAGCCCCACAGTACCTTTGCTATCAAAAGTTGTGGAGCCTACTTTGATATCAAAAGTGCTTTTTTGCCAGGAGGATCCATCACTCGCACGATACAGTATGTCAAAACTTCCTGTACCTGCCTTTGCACCATCGTCCACATAAAGACGATACTCATGAAGAGCTGCCCTGTCAGGAGGTAATATGCCGAAATTCTCGATAGCATTGCTTTCTGAATCCAGTGATAAAGGATAATCAGGTTCGATCTTAATTGTAACATCTTCAGCAGTACCGGATGCAAAATTCTCAACTTTTATCCACACATCCACGTAAGCACCTATTTCTGCAGGATACGGGTCATACCTCAAGAGGTCCGCCCTTAATGTACTGCTGGAAGATGCTGCACCGGCAAGTATGGGAGCTAAAGCAACAAAAAATACCATTAACAATACCAGAATTCCGATTGGTCTTTTATAGTTTTTCACAATATACTCCACCCTTCTATCAATTAGTAACATCAGTACGTTCTTCGACATATCCGTCTTTCAGGTTTATCACCCTGTCAGCATATACTTTTGCAAGATTTGGATCATGCGTGATCATTATAACAGTACGTCCTTTTTTGTTGAGTTCAGTGAACAGGTCCATGATCTCCTTGCCGGTTTTTGAATCCAGGTTTCCGGTAGGCTCATCAGCCAGTATAAGGGAAGGGTCATTGATCAGAGAACGTGCAACAGCTACCCTCTGAGATTGACCACCTGAAAGTTCAGTTGGACGGTAGTTAATTCGATCTTCCAACCCCACTAATTCCAGAAGTTCCTTTGCACGTTTTCTATTATCAACACCTGGCCTGCTATTGGCATAGGTAGGAAGTTCTACATTCTCAAGTGCTGTCAGTCTCGGAACAAGATTGAAGCTCTGGAACACAAAACCAATTTCCAGCCCCCGAAGTCTTGCCAGTTCATCATCAGAAATAGTGCTCACATCAGTTCCCATTAATGAAACACTGCCACATGTGGGTCTATCCAGACAACCTATCAGGTTCATAAGTGTACTTTTACCTGAACCCGAAGGACCCATTATAGCTACAAATTCTCCTTTTTTAACAACCAGGTTCACATTTTTAAGAACCGGGACCATCATATCACCTACCTGATAAGAACGACAAACGTCATTCGCCCTTACAACAGCAGGATCATCATTGTCCGAGTTCGGGATAGTTTTCAAATAGACACCTCTAAAGGACCATAAATAGCTCAATGTTTTCTATGATTAATATAACATTATTGAAATATAAACGAGTGTTGTCCACAACAATAACTTAATAGAAATATTGAGTCTCTGCTTATTTAAGAGTTAGCATATATCGTAAACATTGACCCCCTGAGCAGCCATTTTAATGATATATACAAAGCCGAACCTTTATTAACCCAAAACACCAACATTTAACAGCAAATTCCGTCAACAGTAATGGAGATCAACTATGGGGATAATCGACAAGAATCAAAGCATCATAAGCGAAATAATTGGATTCATATTCTTACTTTCTGCCTTGAACAATCTATTTGGTATTGGAATACCCTACATCTCGAACAGTAACATAACATATTTCCAGTCGTTCATCCTGATGATACTTGGTATCTACCTGATGGGATACAAAAGGATCCCAAGAGAGCTGGTACCCAAATTAAGAAAAAATTGAACGATTTTTTGTTACCCTTTGGTCCAACCGAACGATATAAAAATAAGCAGGAAACGGCAGGGAATTTATTTCCTGCCACTGAAATATTGGCCATCCCCTCCAACAAATATATTGATAATCAATAATAAAGTTAGTTAGATACTTTGTGAAAATTATATTCACAATGTTTCATTAAGGACTCTTATTTTCATTCAAATATTACAAGAAGCAATTTTAGAAAAAGAATATTAACTATCATATACAAATTATCAATACAGAATGGAGGGATGAACTTGCCAAATAATAAATTAGAACGTATTCATTCGGATAGTGCATCAACTTGCAAACTATGCCAGATAGAAATGGATAGTATCCATGAACGTTTAGATATGAAAATGGAAGAGATAGACATTCTGGACACCCCCAGACGCTCATTCTCAGTTCATTTCCCGGTACGTATGGATTCAGGAAAAACAAAGATGTTCATCGGCCACCGAGTTCAGTACAACGATGCCCGGGGTCCCACCAAAGGAGGGATAAGATATCATCCTGACCTTACCGTCGAGTATCTTCAGAACCTTGCATTCCTCATGGCGATCAAATGTGCTTTAGTGGAGATCCCTTTCGGAGGTGCAAAAGGAGGGATAGTCGTAAACACAAAGGAGCTTAGCAGGGGAGAGCTCGAACGGGTCACACGCGCCTATATCCGTGAAATGTCCGACTATATTGGTCCATTTAAGGACATACCCGCACCAGACGTCTATACCGATGAACAGGTAATGGTGTGGATAATGGACGAATTCGAAAGGATAAAGGGAGAACATGTCCCATCCATCGTAACAGGAAAACCATTAGCCCTCGGTGGCAGCAAAGTGAGGAAGTATTCAACAGCCCTTGGGGGCGTCTATATCCTCGAAGCAGCCCTTAACGAACTGGGCATTACAGGATCGGACATCAAGATTGCAGTACAGGGATTTGGAAATGTAGGTAAGAACGCAGCCCGTATCCTCCATGAAAAAGGATACAAGGTATGTGCGGTCAGTGATTCAACTAGCGGTATATTAAATGAAAAAGGACTTGACATCCCAGCTGTTATCGAACACAAATCCAGAACAGGTCACTTGATGGATTTTCCTGATGCAAAAGAGATAACCAATAAGGAATTGATCACCTCGGATTGTACAGTGCTTATCCCAGCAGCGCTTTCAAATCAGATCAATCTTGAAAATGCAAATAATATAAAAGCACAAATAATCCTTGAACTTGCAAATGCACCCACATCTAGCGAAGCAAGTCAGATCCTGCTTGGACGCTCTGTACTGGTGATACCAGATATACTGGCAAATGCCGGCGGTGTTGTTGTTAGTTATTTTGAATGGATACAGAACCTCAATCAGGATTACTGGGAAGAAGAGAAGATCCTCGAAAAGCTAAGAAAAAAGATGATGACAGCTTTTGAAACAGTATATCCAATTTATTGTGAAGAAAAATGCAGTATGAGAAGAGCAGCCCTCCAGCTTTCTATTGAAAGAATACTGGAAGCAGAAAGATTGCGTGGAAATCTTTGACCATGCTTTAAAATACTTGAACAAGTATTAAATGAATTTAGTTATGATAATAAGTATAATTAAATAAAATATACATTTATTGGTACAAAATATCTATCCCGATCAAATTTAAGACATGGAGTTAATTTGAATTCTCTTGATAATATTTCGATCAGAAAAAGACTAACCATTTACATCGTTATTGGAACATTTCTTGTGCTCATAGCATCAAGTTTTCTGATCATATCAACTTCAACGACCCAGCATGAAGAACTTGCCTATCAGCAAGCTAAAGAGACTGCCGGAAAATATGCAAATCAGTTCAACGGTGATATGGTAAAAAGCCATACCATCGGAAGAACGATAGCATACTCATTGGCGAATGATGTAACACGAGACAGGGATGAAGCCAATCAGGTCCTTCGGGAAATACTCGTCCAGAACCCTGAACTCATTGGAGTGTATGTCGCTTTTGAACCCGATGCATTCGATGGAAAAGACAAGCAATATGTCAACGCGCCAGGTCATGATCCCACAGGCAGGTTCATCCCATACTGGAACAAATTGACCGGCACCATAGAATTAGATCATTTAAAGAACTACAAATATCTGGATTATTACTCATCACCTAAATTATCAAAGACCGAGATCATCACTGAACCTTACTGGTACAATGATAAAATTATCATCAGCTATTCAACGCCCATATTCTCTGATGGCGAGTTCATAGGGGTCAGCGGTGTTGACGTATCACTGAACGATCTTGACAGTGTGGTCAGCAACATCACGATATTTGAGTCGGGTTATGCATTCCTTAGCAGCAACAAAGGGATGATCTTGTCACACCCTACCAATAAAGACTGGATAGGTAACAGATCCCTGGACGAATTCGCCGGCAATATCTATGAAATGTCACAAGATATCGAAGAAGGGAAAAGGGGGCAGATCGAGACGATCGATCCCACCACAGGAAAAGAGGTCATCGCATTTTATGAACCATTAAAAGAAGGAAACTATTCGTTCGTGCTTGTAGTCCCTAAAGAAGAAATGCTTGCAGGAGTGGTTTCTTTGAGGAATGAAATGGCATCCTTCTCAGCGATCGCAATAATCTTTATGGGAGTCGTTGCGTCCTTAACAGCTAATACGATAAGCAAAAGGATAGAAGATATTGTAGACGACTTCAAGCAAATTGCAGATTCTGCTTTGAACGGGGACCTCAAGGCCCGGGCAAATACAAATATTGGCACAGATCTCGAAAAGATCCCCATTGGACTGAACAAGCTTCTTAGTACCCTTCAGAGTTCACAAGAACTTAATGAAGAGATGAACAGTATAATTGACCATAGCCCGGTAACCGTTTTCAAGTGGAAAAATGAGAAGGGGTGGCCTGTAGAGCTTGTTTCTGAAAATGTCACTCAATTTGGTTACAGTGCCAATGATTTTATCTCAAATACGATCAACTATGCAGACATAATCCATCCTGATGATATAAGTCGTGTAGAAGACAGACTCGAAGAAAGTCTGAAAAGGAATGTTCCAAATTTCATCAGCCAATACAGGATAATATCGGGATCAGGGAATTTTCACTGGGTGGAAGAACAGACCCTGTCCCATAGTGATCAAAGTGGAGAGATCGACCACCTCCATGGAATAATTGTTGACATCACTGAAAGAAAAAAAGCAGAGGATATAGTAATTCAAGCTAAACTGGCTGCTGAGGCTGCAAATAAGACAAAGAGCGAATTCCTCGCCAACATGAGCCATGAACTAAGAACTCCTTTGAACTCGATCATCGGTTTTTCAGGACTCCTTATGGAGAGGACCATTGGGGACATCAATGACAAACAGGAGAAGTATGCCAATAACATCCTGACCGGAGGCAAACACCTTCTGAGTCTCATCAATGATATTCTCGATATCTCTAAAGTAGAGTCTGGAAAGATGGAACTTTATTATGAAACATTCCCGACAAGTGAGACCATCACAAATGTTGTGACACTATTAAAACCACTTGCAATAGAAAAGAGCATTGTAATAACTACAGATATCGATGAAAGGCTCTCATTGATAACTGCTGACAAAACAAAGATAAAGCAGATACTGTACAACCTATTAAGTAACGCCATTAAATTTACTGATGAGAAAGGCACGATATCTATAAAGGCCCTCTTAGATGACGAACTTGTACAGATACGCATAAAAGATAGCGGTATAGGAATAGACAAGAAAGACATCGAAAAGCTCTTCCAGCCATTCCAGCAAATAGACTCCGCAGCTTCAAGGAACTATCAGGGCACAGGCCTTGGACTTGCCCTTGTCAAGAGCTTTGTTGAAATGCACGGAGGGAATATATGGGTGGATAGTGAAAAGGGTAAGGGAAGTATATTCACGTTCACGATTCCGGTAGAAGGGATAGTAAGACAGGATAATGGACAGTAATGAATGATTTATATCACATCCATTACAAATAAATGAACACATGCCTGAAACCAGCCCTCTTGTTGACCATCAGCTGTACATTCTTTCATTGTCCAAAATATTCAAGGACCTTGCAACCGGAATGATGGTATTCATCATTCCACTGTATGTTGCAAACATAGATTCCTTTATCCTTCAGGACATGCCCATAGTACTCAAAGCAGGTCTTGCAACAACTGTTTTCGGGCTGGCTAATTCCATTTCCCAACCATACATGGGAAGATTGAGCGAACAACTCAATAAAAGGAAAGTATTTCTGCTCCTCGGATATGCTGTTTTTTCAATCATATGCTATCTTTATTCCGTATCAAACTCTTTTGAATCGATACTTGTCTTAAGGACAGTTCAGGGAATTGCAATAGGTGCAACCATTCCTGCCATCGTTGCAATCATCACTCATCTTTCAACATCCACAGTGAGAGGTCAGGCCATCGGTATATATTCCACTCTGCGCGGAGCTTCCTTTGGAATTGGTACGCTTGTAGGCGGTGCAGTGGTGACATACTATGGATTTGTTGCAGGGTTCTATGTAAGTGCAGCTCTTGTGATGATAAGTACATTCATGATCGCTGTCTTCGTGAAAGAGACAAGATCACATGAATTAGCCACTGTTGAAGTGTCACATGTTGATGATCCGTTCATCATCAGAGTGCTTGCTGTTGCAATGTTCATGATGCTTGTGGGAATAATGCTGATCCTCTCACTCCTTCCTGCATACCAGATAAGAATGGGTGCAAGCGAACTCTTGCTTGGTGTTGCCCTGTCTGCATACGTGATCTCGAGAATAATATTTCAAGTGCCTATCGGGATGTTCTCAGACCGCTTTGGAAGAAAACTACCGATCCTTTGTGGAATATTCTTCAATGCTCTGATAGTTTTTGCCCTTGGTTACGCTCCGGATATTAATTCACTCATATTCTTAAGGCTACTTCAGGGAATAGCCATGGCAGCAGTTGAAACCCCGCTACTTGCCCTTGCGGTCGATATTTTAGGAGAGCACAACATCAGCAGCCGCATAAGCACCATCACAAGTGCACAGGCAGCAGGAGTTGCAGTGGGACCCCTCATCGGCGGAATTTTCGGAGGATATGTAAGCTTTGAAACACCATTCCAGATCAGCAGTTTGATGATAGTGCTCTCAGGAATAATGGTCTGGATGGTGTTGAGGAAAAGGAAGGAAACGAGATCATAAAAGGTAGGGATCCGTATTCAAATGTGCTTCAAGCGACCTTAAAACAAGAGGATTTATAGCCACACCTTCCAAACCGATCTCATCCATTATCTTCTCCCATGAAACAGAAGAGAATTCAACAACAGCTTCATGGATACGATGGATATGTTCGATGCAGCCATCGATATAACTGTAGGCATCTTCACTCTTCACAGGATCGTCCCATGATGATAGAAGGGTCTCGATATTGTCGACATCTTTTATCCTTCTGAGAGATGAAAGAACTTGTTCAACATCCTCATATATCGGAATATCGCCAACAAGAGGAAGAGCATCTCCCGTGAACAATACGTTGTCAGGGAGTAGCATCAAAGAGATGGAACCTCTAGAGTGTCCCGGAGTGTGCATGACCTTCAGGGAGAGAACATCATCAAGCTCGATGAGATCACCATCTTCGAGAATGTCATCGACCTTGACCGGACCGCCGGAAATATTCTCAAAACCCGGAACAGGACGTATCTTTGCCTGAATGTCCGGATGCTCGATCCACTCAACGGCATCCCTGTGAGCTGCTACTTTGCAACCTGTAAGCTCTTTTATTGCAGGAGTTGAACCTGTGTGGTCAGCATGGGAATGTGTCTGGACGATAAGTGATATCTCATCTGGGTCCCTCCCTGTCGCCTTAATATGATCGAAGATAATCTTCTCCGACCCGGCAACCCCGCAATCTACTAGGCAAATATCACGACCATAGATGAGATATGAATGAACATACCGTTCAATCCGCTCACCAGAATTACCCATAGGGTAAAAGGTATCTTTATGGCATGAACATGCCTTGTGATCTGCATGGATATCTTATTTCTTTGCTACAACGGTTATCCAATTGTCCTCAGGGACCTCATCGATCTCAATAGCTAAAAACCCTGCACTAGTGAGGGCTTTCCTGTATTCTTCAGCAGAGTATATGTTCATTCCCTTTGCAGTATTATAAGGAGAATTACGCTCAGTAAAGAGTTCATGGTCGTACATTTCATTGACGATCAGAAGCGTACCACCTTTTTTGAGAACGCGCTTGATCTCCCTTAGACCTTCCTCAAGGTCCGGCCAGAAATAGCAGGTCTCAAATGCGGTCACAAGATCGAATTCATCATAAGGGAACGGTAGTTCTGAGACCGAGGACTCCATGATGGTCACACGTCCAAGTTCTAATTCCTTACTGTTGTATTCAGTAGCAAGGTCCACCATATCCTGTGAATGATCGATGCCATATATCTTGCCATTTTCTGCAAGTTCTGCAAGGATGCTGACAGCACGACCGCCGCCACATCCAACATCAAGTATGCTGGAGTCAGGCTCAACACTAACATGGTTAAGTCCCCATCCCCAAAGCTTAAAATGATGCTCGTTCATTTTCAGACCGATCTCCTTGCCTTCTTCCCCTGTTGGTCTGGAATGTGTCCTGACCGTTTCCTTGACATTCATTTTTAACACTCCTAAAGTAACATTATTAACCGGAATTATATCTGTAAACATATCAATCATTAAATGGAATTGTATTCTTCAGTGCATAAAGGAACCTTTCCCATATAGAATAAATCCTTACCTTCATAGCTGAACACTAAAGGACATACCTGCACCCCGGCATTGACAGCATCCTTGAAAGCCTCTGCAAAATCAGGATCAATACTCTCGTTCGCTTTGAAACATGAAGCATCTTTTCGGAGAACGAGGATCATTATAAGTGCCTCTGACCCGCTTTCCAATGCTTTTTTCAACTCCCCAACATGCCTTTTCCCCCTTGTAGTGGGAGCATCAGGAAAAGTGGCAGTACTACCATAGATAAGTGTGCACCCTTTTACTTCCACCCATAGCTCAGTATCCTTTTTCTTCAGCAGAAAATCCAGACGGCTATCCCCGAATTTCTGTTCGGGTATGACCTCAAGCACATTTTCAAAACAGGAGCATACCTAATTTGCTATCGCCCATTCAGCTATTTTGCGATGGAAGGCCGAATTTATCAATATCCACCCATCATCAGCCTTTGCAGCGATCACATCCCATCCTGTTTTACGCTTGGGATTGGTAGCTTTTCTTAAAAGGAGCTTGTTCCCGGGAAAAAGGAGGTCTTCAAGCCTGCCGGGATCATGAATATGAACTTTCTCCTGAATTACATCAGAAGAAGAGAAAGAAGAGGAATTGAGATTGGGATCGGATGATGGAAAAGTGGATAGGTCCAGCTCCACAATGCCAAGAAACCTGTTAGGTCTTGACAGAAGTGTAGCTTCAACATCCCAGGGGATCTCCATGACCAGATCATTGTGAACCATGAAAAGACTCCTTAGATGATAAGAGAAAAGTTATCAATCATCAGCCACGACACCACCAACAACACCGCCAATGATACCGAAGATCGCAGTATAGATCATGATTACAATTGTAATAACGAGACCTGAGCCTGCCAAAATTGCACCGATCAATGGTATTTCGGACATTAGTGCAACAAAGACTCCTGAGATAAGGAATCCAGGCACAGCAAACAACAATGTCATAAGCAGACCAACCTTGACACCACCAATGCTACCTTCTTTTGCCACATATCCACCGATAGCACCCCCAAAAAAAGGCGCGAGTGCATTTAAGACCGGTACCATGTAAAGGACTAACGTACAGATCGATCCTATAATAGCTCCTTTAATAATGTTCATATAGACACCTTGTTCTGTTATTTAGTATAAATGGAAATGTAGCTATCTATATTTACATCATATTTACATTGTAGCCTATTCTAAAAAAAGGAAAATACAACTAGACCGAACTGTATACATGCCCGCTTTGTACAATTTGGAATGTTTACAGCGTTAACATATATATACAATGAAATCATAGCTCGAAATTACTAGGAAGTACTATGCTTATAGCCAAACCCTATTTGGATACACTTTTTAGGAAAAAACGAATGTACCACCACCACCACTTTGAACCCGACCTTGGGCTCTGCTCAATGTCGGGATCCCCCTCATTTTTGGATCTAATTGCATTGGTTTGAACATAACTCAATTTTTAGTGTAGGAATACATTTTATAAAAATATTCACACACAGTGATCAGCGTTGAAATGCACTTCACAAGGCATTTTTATGTGAAATAATATAGATCATGCCGAAGTTTGCTATTGTATATACAATCGATACATATACGCAAACTGAATTAACATTGCACCAATTCCAAAGGAACTAAGCCGGCATAGAAGCTGCCCAAAGAATATAAGCTTAAAAAACCAATCTATGACCCATGAAGAAACAGATAGATAAAGATTATCACCTTCACATTTTCCATGCTAAACAGTGTGACCCGAAAAAATGTACCGGGAAAAAAATGGCGCGTTTTGACCTTGCCCGTATCTTTGATAAAGTACAGAAGATTCCCCGTGGCTCCATATTACTGGATCCCATGGCAAAGCAGGCATTGTCCCCTGCGGATAAGAACGAACAGAACATCACCGTACTTGATTGCTCCTGGGAGACAGTGGAAGAGGTATTCCCACATCTTATGAGATTAAGGTTACAACATCGTGCTCTTCCCTACCTTGTAGCTACCAATCCAGTCAATTTCGGAAGACCTTTCAAGCTCACATCAGTGGAAGCTTTCGCAGCAGCACTTTATATTCTGGGCAACAAGAAACAGGCTGAAAATATACTGTCAAAGTTCAACTGGGGTCATGTGTTCCTTGATATGAACAAAGAACCACTTGAAGATTATTCTAAAGCTAAGGACAGTAATGAGATCATAAAGATACAAAGCGAATACATGTGAAAGATCAGTAAATGATTGCTGTCAAACTAGAAATTACCCATTTATTACCGAGTAATAATCCTTTAATAGTATGGCGAAGATATTTTCTATGGGATTGTAGTGTGGCGTAGTATCGTTTTGTGACTTACAGAGATCATGGGAGAGTATTATGGCTGAAATTGAGATAGACACCCGGGGGGAAACCTGCCCCGTACCTCTTGTAGAATGCCGAAAGGCATTGAGAAAAGCAGAATCAGGTGATGAAGTAACTATTCTTGGAACACATCCGGCTTCAAAGAAGGAAATTCCGATGGCTTGTAAGGCACTTGGGCTGGAGATCATCGATATAAAAGAAGACGATAAAGAGTGGAAGATAAAGATACGAAAATAAAGGGGGAGTATACTCGACCGATAAAGCTGTCATAATAGTCCATAGTGGGGATATGGATAAACTTTACAGTGCCCTAATTGTGGGAAATGGTGCACTGGCAATGGGAATGGATGTTTCCATGTATTTTACTTTCTGGGGACTTCAAAGATTGAAGAAAGGCGGGCTTGAGAAAGGCCCATTGTCCAAGATGCATATGTTGGGACTTGGAAAATGGATGATCAAGAAACGGATGAAACAAGCCAATGTTGCATCCCTTGAAAGGCTAATGAACGACTACAAGGAACTTGGGGGAAAGATCCTGGCCTGTGAGATGACCATGGAGATCATGGGAGTAAAGGCAGATGAGCTTCGCAGCGAATGGATAGATGAATATGGCGCAGTTGGCACTTACATAAACGAAGCAAGAGATGCACAGATAACACTTTTCATTTAAATAAACTTAAGGAGTGGAAAAATCAAATGACAGAATATCGATGTAATGTATGTAACGTTTTTGAATACGATGATGCAGAAGGAAATGCGGAACTTGGAATTGCCCAGGGAACAAAGCCAGAGGACTTCCCCGATGACTGGAAATGTCCTATATGTGGTGCAGACAAGAGCCACCAAATACCGGTCTGATATTATTAAGATAATTGAAAGAAGGTGCCGTAAAAATGACGGAATACCGCTGCAATGTCTGTAATGTCTTTGAGTACGATGATACAAGAGGAGACTCGAACACAGAAGTGAAACCGGGAACCAAACCGGAAGAGTTTCCTGATGACTGGAGATGTCCGATCTGTGGTGCTGATAAGAACCACCAAATGCCAGCCGAGAAGAAAGAGGTTGAACATGTGACATCAAAAGAGATCGTCACATGTGCTAAATGTGGCACCAAGAGTAAAATAACTGTTTCTGCCCTTGAGGATGTGGATGTTAAAAGCTATCTTGGAGAATGGAAGCGAACAAAGGATGAGTTCGAGACATTCATGGAGGACATCCACAAGATATCGGTCACCGGGGAATCGATAATTGAACCCATGAGAACAAAGCAAGATGTGATCTCCTGGAATGATATACTCATAAAAGGTGCACAACTTGCCAAAATGCCTCTGAACGAAGATGTGCCAGTGAACACCACCACAACAATCGGACCAAATGCGAAATATCCTCTTGTCATTGAAACCCCTGTGTTCATCACACACATGTCCTTCGGTGCCCTCTCAAAAGAGATGAAACAGGCACTTTCAAAGGGAAGCGCAGCTGTAAGGACAGCAATGTGCTCAGGGGAAGGCGGAATACTGAAAGAGAGTATGGAAACTGCATACAAGTATATTTTCGAGTATGTTCCGAACAGATACAGTGTGACGGAAGAGAACCTTAAGAAAGTAGATGCTATCGAAATAAAGATAGGACAATCTGCCAAGCCCGGAATGGGAGGACATCTACCGGCTGAAAAAGTAACTTCCGAGCTGGCAGAGATCAGAGGTTTTCCCGAAGGTACTGACATTGTAAGCCCCGCTAACTTTGACGACATCAAAAACAAGGATGATCTAAAGAAGAAAGTGGAATGGCTCAGGGAAACCTCCGGCGGAAAACCTATAGGAATTAAGATCGCAGCCGGGAACATTGAAGCTGACCTTGAAGTTGCTACTTATGCAAAACCCGATTTCATCACCATTGATGGCAGGCCGGGAGCTACTGCAGCGGCATTGAAATTTGTCAAGAACTCCACATCCATCCCAACTATTTTCGCACTCTTCCGTGCAAGGAGATTCCTGGATGAGAAAGGGATCAAAGATATCTCATTGATCATAACCGGCGGTTTGAGGACCTCACCTGATTATGCGAAAGCCCTTGCACTGGGAGCAGATGCTATAGCAATTGGTACAGCCGCACTTATGGCATGTGCATGCCAGCAATACCGGTTGTGTGATACCGGGAAATGTCCGGTGGGAGTAACAACGCAGGACCCGGAACTTCGTTCAAGGTTGAAGATCGACATTTCTGCGAAAAAACTGGAAAATTTCCTGAAAGTCTCTACAAAAGAACTTGAAGCATTCGCAAGACTGACAGGAAATGATGATGTTCATAAACTTAGTATAAAAGACCTTTGTACGACAAATTCGGAGATATCAGACCATACCGAGATAGAACACGTCTAAAGAGGAGTTAAAAGACCATTGTGGGAGGGGGGCATATCCGATCAGAAAAGGACACATTGGGGGAAATTGAGGTCCCTGAGGAAGCATATTATGGACCTCAGACAGTACGGGCAATTAATAATTTCAAAGTAAGCAGACAGAAGCTTCCACCCTCTTTTATCAGGGCACAGGCAGCCATCAA
This sequence comes from Methanococcoides sp., assembly GCA_021108275.1. Classification (GTDB taxonomy): domain Archaea; phylum Halobacteriota; class Methanosarcinia; order Methanosarcinales; family Methanosarcinaceae; genus Methanococcoides. Next base: position 47,089 of record JAIORD010000028.1, on the reverse strand, counting down.
ACTGGCTTCAGCACGTGCCAATCTTGAAGCCGATAAACTTGAGCCGAAGATAGCTAAAGCGATAATCTCAGCAGCTTCCGAAGTAAGGGAAGGAAAGTTCGAGGAGCAGTTCGTTGTGGATGTTTTCCAGTCAGGAGCCGGGACCTCACAGAACATGAACGCGAACGAGGTCATTGCAAATCGGGCCCTTGAAATAATGGGATATGAGAAGGGGCGATATGACATTATCCACCCCAATGACCATGTGAATATGTCACAGTCATCCAATGATACCACACATACTGCAATACATATCGCAGCCGTTGAGACGATGAACGCAGAACTCATGCCGGCACTTGTTGATATGCTGACGGTCTTTTCGAAAAAAGCTGCCGAGTTCATGGATATTGTCAAACCCGGCAGAACACACCTTCAGGATGCAGTGCCTGTGACACTGGCCCAAGAATTCTCAGGCTATGCACGTATGCTGGAACTTGGGATAAAACGCCTGGAAAGATCTGTCGAAGGCCTTTGGGAGTTGAACATGGGTGGTACGGCTGTCGGTACCGGGCTGAATATACCTGAGAATTTCAGCAATATCGCTATTCGAGAGGTAAGAAAGATCACCGGACAGGACTTCGAGCTTGCAGAAAATCCTTTTGAAGCAACCCAGGCAGCAGAAGCCATTCTTGGAGCGTCAGCAGCCCTGCGCAGCATTGCGGTCAGCCTGATAAAGATAGCAAATGACCTCCGGCTCCTTTCAAGCGGACCCAGGACCGGAATAGGGGAGATAAATCTGCCTGCAGTGCAACCCGGTTCCTCCATAATGCCCGGAAAGGTCAATCCAGTAATGGCAGAGATGTTGAACATGGCGTGTTTCCAGATAATAGGCAATGATTCCGCCATAACTATGGCAGCTCAGGGAGGACAGTTCGAGCTGAACGTGTTCACACCCCTGCTGGCATATGACCTCCTCAATTCCATAGAGATACTCACAGGCGCTACCACTTCTTTTACAGAACGCTGTCTTCGAGGAATCACTGTGAACAGAGATAGGTGTGAAAAACTGTCAAAGCAAAGCCTTGCTCTTGTCACCATACTTGCCACAAGGATAGGGTACGAAGAAGCCGCAAATATCGCACACATTGCACACGTTGGGGGTAAGACCATAATCGAAACTGTAAAAGAGATGAGAATAATGGATGAAAAGGATGCAGAAGAGCTACTTGACCCATTGAAGATGACCGGGGTGAAACAATGATAACACACGACACAATTGTAATCGGAGGAGGACTTTCAGGACTTCGGGCAGCCATCGAACTTCACGACAAGGGAGTGGATGTTGCGATCATATCAAAAGTACCCCCCATACGCAGCCATTCGGGTGCTGCACAGGGTGGTATCAATGCATCGCTTGGAATGGACGATAGCTGGGAATCCCATGCATACGATACAATAAAGGGAAGCGATTATCTCGCAGATCAGGATACTGTGGAAATACTTACAAAGGAAGCACCTGACAGGGTCCTTGAGATGGAACATTGGGGTACCAATTTCTCAAGGAAAGAAGACGGTACGATCGCACAGCGGCCTTTTGGAGGTGCTGGATTTCCCAGAACATGCTATGCAGGGGACAGGACCGGACATAACCTTTTACATAGCCTTCATGAACAGGTAACAAAAAGGAACATCAAAGTCTACAAGGAATGGCTTGTAACGCGACTGGTCATCGATGATAACAGATGCATCGGAGCCATAGCCATGAACCTGTTCGATTCAGAACTGGAGATATTCAAGGCAAAGGCAACTTTACTGGCAACAGGTGGTTACGGACGTATCTATAAACGTTCGACAAATGCGCTGATCAACAAGGGGCATGGTATAAGTCTTGCATATCGTGCGGGAATTCCATTGCAGGACATGGAATTCGTACAGTTCCATCCTACAACACTGCTGGGCACTAATATATTGATAACAGAAGGCGCAAGGGGAGAAGGTGGCTACCTTTACAATAAGGACCATGAAAGGTTCATGAAAAGATATGCTGAAAATTCCATGGAATTAGCCCCAAGGGACATCGTTGCAAGGTCGATACAGCAGGAGATAGATGAGGGCAGGGGATTTCCTGAAGGGTATGTGGAGCTTGACATTACACATATTGGGAAAAAGCTCATAGAGGAACGTTTACCCGGAATCCGCCAGATAAGCATCGATTTTGCCGGAGTAGATCCTGTTGAAAAGCCTATTCCGGTACAACCGGGACAACATTATTCAATGGGAGGCGTGAGTTCCGATAAAGATGGGTGCACTCCTGCGAATGGACTTTATGCTGTAGGTGAATGTGCCTGCATAAGCGTCCATGGTGCAAATCGTCTCGGAGGTAATTCCCTGCTTGATACAGTTGTATTCGGAAGAAGGGCCGGAGTGCATGCTGCGAACTACATCAATACTTTTGATGCTCCAAATGACGAGATACTTGAAGATGCCCTTGAAAGTGAAAAAAAGAACATCTCAGAGATTATGGGAGACAGTGAGGAAAGTTATGCAGATATAAAGGATAGCCTCAGGAAGAACATGCAGGAGAACGTTGGAGTTTTCCGAGAGCGTGATAAACTTGAAAAAGCGGTTGTCAAGATAAAGGAACTTGAGGTCCAGGCAAGATCATTGAGAGTAAAGACACTTTCAAAGCAGTTCAATCTTGAACTTCTCAATGCCATCGAACTTAAGGGAATGCTGGACCTTGCCCACACGATCGCACTGGGTGCATTGGTGCGTGAGGAAAGCAGGGGAGCACATTACAGAACAGATCATCTGGAAAGGGATGATGCTAACTGGATGAAGCATACTCTTGCTTATTTTACACCGGACGGACCAAGGTTAGAGTATAAGGATGTCACTATTACAACGTTCCAACCAAAAAAGAGGGAGTACTGATGATAACGCTCAAGGTCAAGAGACAGGAAGAGGATAATGTCTGGTATCAGGAATATGAAGTTGAGGACAGACCAGGAATGACCGTTCTTGAGGCATTGTTCTACGCACAGGAAAAGCTTGATACGAGCCTGACATTCCGATATGCATGCAGAGGTGCTGTATGCGGTAGCTGCAGTATGCTCATCAACCGTATTCCAAGACTTGCCTGTAAAATGCAGATCTCTGAGATGAGAAAGGAACCAACAAATGAAGGGAATCTGGAAGTCCTTATCACTAACAAAAGGACGGAGATAGACAATAATGTCATATTGGTAGAACCATTGCCTAACCTGAGAGTCATAAGAGACCTTGTGGTCGATATGGAACCTTTCTATTCACTGGTTGAAGATATAAAGCCCTGGCTTGAGATGAAGGAAAATGTACCGGAAAAAGAGAATCTTATGGACAGGGATACTCAGGTAAAGATCGAGCAATATACCAATTGTATCCTATGTGCACTCTGCCATGGTTCATGTCCCGTTGCAGCTAAGGATAAACAGTATTATGGGCCTGCTGCACTCGCAAAAGCATGGAGGTTCTATCTTGACCCAAGGGAGAACGAGGAAACTAAGCAGGAACGCCTTGCCATAGTTGATTCGGAATCAGGAGTGTGGGGTTGTGATACCGTGTACAAGTGTGTTGCTGTTTGTCCGAAAAAGGTCGCACCCACCCTTGCAATAAATGAACTTCGAAACAGGATCAAGGATAAGAAATAAAAAATGGGCAAAGTTAGGGAATAAGAAGGTATGTCTCTTGTAACTGTAAAAAATGGGCATAAAGGACAGCAATAGGCATAAATTTAATCTAATGTGCCCAGGGGCTCTAATATACCCACTTTAAGGTTTCTGACACAAACGTTTTTATTATATAAAGATTTTCAACTACTATTATTTCCTTTATACCATTATAATATACTGCAACATAATTATAGCAGCAGTTACACATACGTATTCACAATAATCATACTGGAGTTTTCGATGCATCTTATTATAGCGGAAAAACACATTGCAGCCAAAAGGATTGCAAAGATCCTGGCCCCGAAGGAACCAAAGCAGGTACGTGTCAGCGGAATGGATACGTTCGAATATAAAAACCCTGACGCAGAGGACAGAACAGTCGTAATGGGACTTAGCGGACATATCGTACAGCTCGATTTCCCAAAAGCCTATAACAACTGGCAGAAAGTCGATGCAAATGAACTTATCGATGCTGAGGTAATTACTACACCCACTCATGTGAAGATAGTGGCAGCCCTCAGGAAACTAGGAAAAGAAGCTACGCATGTCACCATTGCTACTGACTACGACCGTGAAGGAGAGCTTATTGGTGTTGAAGCACTGAACATTATCAGGAAAGTGAACCCTGATGTTGAGTTCGATCGTGTGTTCTACAGTGCCATAACCAAGACGGAGATAGAGGGAGCTTTTGCAGAACCTGCTTCAATTGATTTCGATCTTGCGGATGCGGGCCATTCCAGACAGATCATCGACCTTGTATGGGGAGCTTCCCTTACAAGATACCTTTCCATTTCAGCAGGCAGGCTGGGAAAGCTTTTCCTGTCAGTGGGAAGAGTGCAGTCACCAACCCTTGCGTTGATAGTGGATAAGGAAAAGGAAAGGCAAGCATTTGTCTCGAAGCCATACTGGGAGGTCAATGCGATCCTTAAAGATAGCGATGATGCACTGGTCAATGTACAGCACAAGAACTCCAAGTTCTGGGAAAAGGAAGAAGCTGATGCCGTAATGGAAGTTATAGGAGATAAGGCATCCGTATCATCCGTGGATAGCTCGAAGAAGATGGATAAGGTACCAACTCCTTTCAATACCACAGAATTCATCGGTGCTGCAAGTTCCATCGGTTTTACAGCATCCAATGCCATGAGGATAGCAGAATCCCTTTACACTAATGGTTTCATTTCATATCCAAGGACGGACAATACCGTTTATCCTGCATCCATCGACCTGAGGGCACAGATCGAGATATTCAGCAAAGGTCCTTTCAAAGAATATGCCCAAAAGTTGCTTGCAAAAGATGAACTTGTGCCCACACGTGGCAAAAAAGAGACCACGGACCACCCTCCTATCTATCCTGCATCCCTTGCAAAGAAGAGTGAACTTAATGAACAGGATTGGAAGCTTTACGAGCTTGTGGTCAGAAGATTCTTCGCAACCTTTGCAGATGAGGCCGAATGGGAGACCATGAAGGTAAGGTTCGATATCTCCGGCGAGGAATTCAAGGCAAATGGTGCAAGACTTGTGCACCAGGGATGGAGATGGTACTACCCATATAATGCTCCGCAGGACAGGCTTCTTCCGGCACTTTCTGAAGGAGATACCCTTGATGTGACCGGCAAGGAAATGCTGGACAAGGAAACTCAGCCACCTGGAAGGTATGGACAGGGACGTCTGATAAAGCTCATGGAAGACCTTGGCCTGGGTACAAAGGCCACACGACATGAGATCATCAGTAAGCTATATTCAAGGGCATACGTCCACGGAAATCCGCTTCAACCTACCAAGACATCCTTTGCTGTGATCGAGGCCCTTGAAAAGTATGCACCGACCATCACCAAGCATGACATGACCAGTCAGCTTGAAGAGGATATGGATAGTATCGCTGAAGGGAAGGTTAAGGAAGACAATGTTCTGAAAGAATCAAGAACAATGCTTCATGAAGTGTTTACAGAGCTTGCCAATAACAGTGAAAATATATCAGAATCCCTACGAGCAGGCCTCCGCGAAGATAAAGTAATAGGAGAGTGTTCCGAATGCGGTTCGAAGCTCATGGTCAGAAGGTCGAAGAGAGGGTCCCGTTTTATCGGTTGTAATGGATATCCGGATTGTAATTTCTCACTGCCACTTCCAAAGAGCGGACAGATCATCGTTACTGAAAAGGTATGTGAAGAACATGGAATTAATCATGTGAAGATAATCAATCCCGGAAAACGTCCATGGGACCTAGGATGTCCACAGTGTAATTTCATAGAGTGGAAGAAGACGCAGGAAGAAGAAAAGGCCAAGCAGCCAAAGGTCCCAATTCCTGATAAGATCACGGATGTTCCCGGTATCGGAAAGGTCACTGCAGAAAAACTTAAGAATGCAGAAATCAATACTATTGATGAGTTAAGACAAGCGAATGCTATTGAGCTTTCAAAGGCCACAAGCCTGCCTGCAGGTAAGATCATGAAATGGCAGGAACTTGTCACATAAAACTATAAAAGAGGGGGATAAACTTGAAACTGGGGTTCAAAGGTGGATGTAGGGAAGTCGGACGTTCCGCACTTCTTGTTAATGATGAGATACTTGTTGATTATGGGCTCAAACCGGGAGAAGAGCCACTTTATCCGGTGGATTATGTAAACCCTAAGGCGGTTCTTATTTCACATGGACATCTTGACCACTGCGGTGCCGTTGCTAATCTGATGGACATGGAACCTCAGATATTCATGACACCACCGACAGCTGATCTTGCACAAGTACTTGCAAAGGACACTCTGAAAATTGCAGAGAGGGAAGGCAAACCCGTAGCATTTGATGAAAGGGAGATCCAGCAGATGGTGCTGAACACCACCACTTTCGATACGGGTGTGGAATTCCATACACATGGATATACAGCCCAGTTCTACAATGCAGGTCATATCCCAGGCTCATCTGCGATATATCTTGAAAAGGATGGAAAAAGCATCGTATATACTGGCGATATCTGTACGCTGGAGACACGTCTTGTCCCATCAGCAGATGAATTGCCAAAAGCAGATGCGCTTATCACTGAAAGCACATATTTTGGAGAGGACCATCCTACGAGAAAGGAAACTGAAAGGGAGTTCATCGATTCACTCAGGGATACCATCGACCTTGGTGGCAATGCCATTATTCCTGCCTTTGCCATTGGCAGAACACAGGAAGTCCTGATGATGTTGAGCGATAACGGCATTCCTGCCTATGTGGACGGCATGGGAGTAAGGATCTACAAGCTTCTCATGAATAATCCGGAATACCTGAAGGACCCAGAAAAGCTCAAGCGTGCTTTTGATAATGCTACGATCGTCAAGGGGCGTAAGAGAGAAAATATATCACTTCACGGAGCAGTCATCGTTACGACTGCCGGGATGCTAAATGGAGGGCCTGTCCTTCATTATATCAACCGCCTGTACAAGGACCCGAAGTCCAAGATAATGCTTACCGGTTATCAGGTAGAAGGTACCAACGGAAGAATGGCACTCGACACCGGTAATATCGATAATGATGGTATTCTCCAGAACCTACGTATGAAGATCGAGCAATATGATTTCTCTGCACATTCCGGGGATAAAGAGCTTAAAGCAATGGTCAAGAAGTTCTGCGACAATGGCGGAGAAAAAGTATTTACAATGCATGGTGAGAACACCGAGCAGTTCGCACAATGGGTGACAGATGAGATAGGTGTTGAAGGTCATGCACCTGCCAATGGCGAGGAGTTCACCATATAATTAAATTAAATTAAATTAATTATGCCACTTTTGAAAGTGGCACCTTTTTTTTATATCTTGGTCAACTTTCCTGAAAAAAGAGAGAAAGGGATAGAGAATATAATTTAATTCTCAACAAAGATCGAAACGACCTAGGTCTTCAAGAGTATTAATATTAATAAGGCTCTTGAGCTGAGGATCGAATTCCTTTAGTAGCTCGATGTTGACCTTTACAACATCATCCAGCTCAAAGACTGGCGACAGTATAAATTTTCTGTTCGCCTGTATGGAGCTTTCTATCAGAGGCAACATAGGTTCAACGCGGTAGACACTGCACAAAGGTTCCATTGAGCCATCATTGTGCACGGGGACCGCTGCGTCATGCCCTTCTGCACACTTGAACATGAACTTCACTACCTCTTTATCAATGAATGGCATGTCGCACGCCGTTACAAAGATATATTCGCCTTTCGCCTTTTTAAATCCTTCAAGCATACCGGCAAGCGGTCCTACATCTTCATAAGTATCGAAGACCATTTCCTTGCCACAGGCATCACCTGCAAGCTCCTGTGCCTGCCCCTCATCCCTTACAGAAACTATTACATCGTCAACGATATCCTCAAGTGTCCCAATTGTCCGCTCAAGTAAAGAACTGCCGCCACTACACCGTATAAGTGACTTCTCCACATTTCCAAGACGCTTGCCACGCCCACCTGCAAGAATAAGTGCTGATAAGCTCATCAGGAGCTAATTTGGAATATTAGTACATATAAGTAAGCCCGAAAGTAGAAAACATTAAGTTCAAAAATATCATATGTAGATATATGATCACATATCCAGAATCCGAGAATATCGAAGTGATGGCAAAGATGATATTGACCGCAGCAAGGACAGCTCCAAAGGCAAAGGGAAAGGACAGCATTGTTACCGGGCTTCTGGAACCATCCGACATAAAGATACTTGCAGACTCCATGGATGCAATGGCGGAAAGTAAAGGAGAAGGCTTTGGGTTCTTCAACCTTAATGCTCAAAACGTCAGGGATGCGGATGCAGTAATACTCATCGGCCTTAAGACGTCAGAACCATCAGGATTGAACTGTGGAGCATGCGGCTTCCCCACATGCAAGGAAATGATAGAGCAGACACTGGTCAAAGCCGATTTTAACGGCCCGAAATGTGCCTTCAAGTACATTGACCTCGGGATCGCACTGGGAAGTGCAGCAGCAAAAGCAAAGGACCTCTGCATCGACAACCGTATAATGTACACCATAGGAGCAGGCGCATTAGCAGCCGGATTGATCGATGCAGATATTGCATGCGGAATGCCCCTGAGCGTAAAAGGAAAGAACATATTCTTTGACAGGAAATGAACTTGCATAAGGTGGAGGTCAGGAAAGACCCCTACGCCTCTCACTTCTGTATTCATCCACCAGATGTTTTAACTTCTTTTCTTTTTCTTCCTGGCGCCTTAATTCAGCCCGTTCAGCCCACTCATTAAGCGCGACCTGAAGGACATTCGGATCGACAATCGCAAGATCATCTATCCTCTGTAAAGGTATATCTTTAAGCAAAGGAAGATCGCCTTTGAAGAAGACATCATCTGCTGCATAGGTCACATCCCCGGTAACGATCACTGCTTTCAAACCCATGGCAACAAGCATCGAAGCTGTTACTGTGCTCCCGCCACTGGCATCCTCCAGAAAGATCACATCCCCCTTCTTTATACCAAAATGGTCCTCCGCATCCAGGATCGCATCCCGATTGAATGAAGAGATTATCTTAACAGGAATACCCTCCCCTTTGAACTCCAGCTTACGTATCTGCTTTAGCTTTTTGATACTATAATGAGCTTTCTTGAGAGAACTTTTTGCCCTTCGCAGATCTTTCTTTAATACAGATATCTTATGGTCACGCATCTCAAGCTCTTTATCCTTAAGGACCTTAAGGCGGTCTTCCTCTTTTACTTTCTTAAGCTTGACTTCAAGCTTTAAGATGAGCTTGTCCTTCGCAACCAATTCATCCTTAAGTTCTTGAACATAATCCCGAAGATTACGGACCTGAGTATCTTTTAACTTTAGTTTCTCTAAAACTTTCCTGCTTCTTTCATCAGCATCTTCATCAGAAGTTGTCAACAATTCCACAGGTTTCTTATCAGGAACCGGCACCCCCGAAGCCTTCCCTATAGCTTCACCTATGGAAGCACCCTGGATCACATACAGTTTTATCTTATCCAGGTCCAGATGAGGAGGTGCTTTCTTCTCAACACGCGAGAACATGCTCTTGTAGTTCCGGTAAGCATAAAGAGCTGCAGCAAGAGAGTCACGTTCATGGTCATTTGAATAACCATACGGCCTCCCAAGAGCTATCTTTTCCTCCGAGGAAATTTCCGTGGAAGGTGTACTTATCACGGCATTGAAACTGCGCCTGATCCGATCCACAGAACCCGGAGTTGGTGTGACATCCGTACTGATGACCGCGGGTTTCCCATATTCAGCAATAAGTTTGACAACCTCATCATGGGAAATGCCACGGATACTTTTCAAAAGCAGAAGCTCACCATCAAACGAGAGTATAGCTATTCCCACTGTTGTGCCGGGGTCGATACCCACAATTGTGGGACGCCTTTTAGCTTTCGATAAAGGAGTATACTGGATCTTATCACGCACCACGCTGCTGACACGGATCTGGGCATCCGCAGTTGAACCGGAACCAACAGGCACTTGATGCCTTTTTGCATGCACGGTGAACTCGGCACGCACATAACCTCCGAACCCGCGGAATATACTGCTTATATAGGTATATCCATGTTCTTTTGAGGCCTTTTTCAATATCGCCTCGACCTCACGACTCCGCTCCCTCACAGCCCCGTGAACCTTACGACGATATCTGTTCTGACTCCAGCCCCCACGTCCAAGGGACCGGGCACGACTTACCTTTATCTTAGTGATATCTTCAAAAAGAGATACTTCCGACCCGACCCCCATACTCACAAGACGAGCACATGCCTCTGCCTCCTCATTGGGATTAAACTGATTGAAGGACAATCCATTTTCCTTTGCAAGATGCAAAAGGGATTTCTTGTGCAGACCGCCTGTGACCTGTACAAGCTTAACGCCTTCAGGAAGTTTTTCAAGAAAACGCACAAGCTCCTTTTTGCCCGGAGCCAGCTCAAAGATATTGTCCACTGCGAGATATTGAGGATGAGACTCTCGAACCATCTTTAATATACGCGGAAGGCGCACCATTGTATGGTGGGTGACCTCCCCCTCCTTCAGCACAGCAACTGCATACCTTGGAAGTTCTTTTGATCTGGATGAGCCTTTAGCAATATCAATGCCGAATATAACCCCGGTTCCCACAACCATTATAAATTAAATTGTGAGGTCATAGAATATACATCATTCGCCATTGATAATTCGAACGACCTCATCCAGGTCCTTTTCAATATTATACTTCCGCTTAAAATGAGTAAGCACATTGAAAACATCGCGCCTTAGCAGATCTTCTGCATTAAGATGATCAAGGGTCACATACTGTGGCCAGTCGATGAACTCAACGCCTTCCTCACTGACAAAGATATTGTATTCACTAAGGTCTGAATGGATGATGCCCAGAGAATGGACCTTGGTCATTTGGGAAAGGATCTCCTCAAGTACCCAATTCGGCTCAGTGAGCTTTGTTTTAACAAGAAGGCTGCCCTTTGCAGGAGCCATCACAATAGCATGTCTGTTGTAATCAAGAGGCTTTGGAATTGAGATCTCGGAGTATAACTGCTCCATAATATCGAACTCTCGCTTTGCGGAAAGCCTTGCAGCATATATCCAGGAGAAATGTTCACGGTAAGCAAGGTGCTCACGACCCCTTTTTACACTCTTGAAACTGGTACGACCTTCCCGGTGGAACTTAATAATGACAGTAGTAGGATCCCCAATAGCAAGTTCGGGTTCCCTGATAGCCTCATGCACGACAGACTCTTTACCCACACCGATCTCATCGCCAATTGCACTGACAGAACCCCTCTTAACAAAAGTATTCAAAGCGAGTGCATCATAACCGTCAAAATATATCTGATAGCCCTCGTAGGGAGTTTTCGTACCCACGACCATATTGGACCTGAAAAGCTGAAGGAGCTTATATTCAAGCTGACTATATGAGAATCTAGTATATTTCCGGACCTCCTCAACAGGAACCCACTCATAGTGTTTCATTCCTATTTCGATACCCATCAGTATACGAAGGTCTTTACTGTCCAGTTGCCTGAATAGTTTAACTACATCATCTATCATCGACTGTTATTCTCCCGAATCTTAAAGATAGTTTTTGGTCGTACAACAACAACACGATCAAGAAAGACGTTTCCTTGACTCCTCCACCTCATCCACAATATCAGGATATTCGCGGAATACAGACAGAATATCAAGTGCAGCGACAAGGTCTACTACTCCGAGAGCCCCAGCGACCTCTCCATCAGAAGTTCTGATAGGAGCTACGACCACTGCCTTTCCTTTGTAGACACCTTCTGTAGGCATTTTTCTTATGATCTTGTTGGCCTGGAGGACCTCTTCAAGAACAGGACCAGTATAATCATCATCCACAACAACTCCCCGTTCCATACGAAGCCCTTTGAAATTCTTACTCCGGATCGTAACAGGGATCCCAAGCACAGCATGCACTGCCTCAGCTATTGGTTTAAGGTCTTCTGATGTTGAATCGCCACATATTTTCAAACAGATCATATTTTATTCCACCTTTATGACATTTAGATATCTAAAATGCTCCAAAATGAACATAACAAGAGTTATTTCTCATTCCTATTGAGCCCGGAAACATAATTATAAGCTTCGAAAGCCGCAATTACACCATCACTTGCAGCTGTTATAACCTGTCGCAGGATAGCATCACGACAATCCCCTACTGCAAAAATGCCCTTTTCAGAACATTCCATCCTTTCATTGGTTATGATGAAGCCATATTCGTCTTTATCCACATCCACAAATCCAGTATTAGGCTCCACGCCCACATATACAAAGACACCATCGATAGGAACTCTACGAACCTCATCAGCATTGATATCGCGTATAACTGCTTCCCTTACGACAGAATCCCCGACAATTTCCTCAAGGGTAGTGTCCCATAAGACCTCAATATTTGATCTGGCAAAAGCCCGGTCCTGAAGTATTTTCGAAGCTCGCAGCTCATCCCTTCGATGAACAATACAAACAGATGCAGCCACATCAGAAAGGATCAGAGCATCCGTAATTGCAGACTCGCCGCCACCCACTACTATTATATTACGACCTGAAAAGAAAGGACCATCGCAAGTAGCACAATAGGAAACGCCTTTTCCACGGAACTCTTCCTCTCCCGGAATTCCAAGATGCTTAGGTTCTGCACCTGTTGCAATAATAACACTGCTCGCTTCAAGGTCACCTTCAGAGGTGTGGACGATCTTCTTATCCCCCTCCGACCGAACCTTAAGGACATCCTTATCCTCAACAACAACTCCTGCTGCCTTTGCATGTTCAGCAAATTTGTCCATAAGCTCCATACCACCTATGGATGGAAAGCCCGGATAGTTCTCCACATTACCAGTAGTTGATATCTGCCCGCTAACAAATCCTTTTTCAAGAACGAGCGTATTGAGACCATACCTTACAGCATAGATCCCTGCAGAAAGACCCCCTGGCCCTCCGCCAATGATTATAAGATTATAGACCACTTTAAATACCTCATCAAGATAGCATGGAAACAGCTTTTTCCTTGTCAGGAACACCAACAAATGCCACTTTCCCATCGATAATAGTGGTAGGAACTGACATTATAGAATACTCCTCTGCAAGTTTTTCACCTTCAGGAGTGTCAAAGTCAATTTCATCATAATCAAAATCATGCACCTCTTTTAAGCTCTGCCAGAGCTTCTTTGCCTCAGGACAGACATGACACCATGAAGCGTGAACAAGTATAACTTTTGTCATCAAATACCTCCCCATATATTTCTATTGATACTATATAATAAGAAACTCATCCAATAAATACAATACCAAAAAAAATAAAGGTGAACTGCCTGATCATCAGGCAGCCACATTCTTATTGAACATTTAACCAAGCCTGATCAAGCTGCCCACTGTAACGTGTCCCACCAAATTCAAATACAGCGGTTGGCTCTTCTATCGCAGCCCATCCCGGAACATCTGGAGTGAGCTTCCAGGTCTGCTTCACAGATTCCCCCGGATCGATATTACCAAAAGAAAGAGTGGCCTTTTTCACTTTAACGCTAGCTGGAAATGTCGCAATTATGATAAGATTCTCATAAGGTTGTTGATAGAAGTTCTTCACCCACACATCGACCTCAACACTCTGGCCGGATGCACACTGAGCAGGTGGCATAATCTTAATGAACTGTGCAAGAGCACTATTTTCAACAGGTACCGCATTAGAGATATCCACGCTCGAAACTGCACTAACCCCAGATTGCTTCTTTTTATTTATGACAAGACCAACTAATAGAATGACAATTGAAACACCACCAATTAACGTTGTATTATCAACTAATGGATCAATTGGTGTCGAAGGCACTGTAACGTTCACAAGAGCCATATCCGATTGAGATATGGGAGTGTCAAGATCCACTTTTGTCACAAGCCATTGACTACCAATTTTTTGTGTTTTGAAGTATACCTGTTTTTGATCAGAACCTACAACCTTGTCCCTCTCAAAAATACTCACATTACAAACAGCAGTCACATAAGCAACTTTGTCCTCGACTGTAATATTATTCAAGGTGATCTGCTGAATAGAACCTGAAGGAATACCCCTGTTCTTAAATTTTAGATTAAGGGTTGCAGGTACAACAAAATCAGTACCTTCATAATAAGAAAGTGCGGTCTCAAATTCACCCTCATTGAATGAGGTGAGAAAATTCAGGACAGTCTCATTGATTGCTTCTTGCGAGCCTGAGCTGAGACATCCGCTAGCGGCCGTAATGAACAGAATAATAAGGACAATGCATGCACATGACAACACTTTTTCAACCAACGCCATCATACGACAATAACCCCTTCCTTAAAATTATAATATAATAGATTTTAATGCGCATAGATGAAGATAAGAATAAATATCAAAAAAAATAAAAGGATAAGGTGAATGACTTCACCTTATGGCCAGAGTGCAATTGATGTAGGTATACCAAATGTAGGTGTTGTGAATCCTGCGGTTGTTGATGAACCGGATTCTGGTGTAATGACCAGGCTTATGGTGGACCTTGGTGAAACAGTGAGTCCTGAATCCTTAAGAACGGCATGTGTCTCCCCATCAAGATTTGTGTTATCTACTGCTGCGGTTGATACAGTGGAGATGTAAATGTTAACAAGATCTCCCTGATTCATGATTGGAGCTTCCTGTGTGAATGAACCATCCTCATCCCTGATCTTCTCGAGTATGAAGAAGTACTTTCCATTGTTACCTAGATCCGCAACAGCCAGTGAGGTCAAGTTCACCATGTTGTAAGCAGTATCGTTAGTTGCAACGAAATCTTCCATCGCATCACCATATGTTTTCTCATTGTTTGCGTAGACAAGATCGTTAGTAGTACTACCATCAGTAATGGTAATGACAGCCTGATCAAGATCTATCGGAGAGCTACCAATATTGAGTGCTACCTTTACTTTTATAAGGTCTACAGTAGAAGATGAGTCAGTTCCATCACTAGAACGTATACCCTCGATACCTTTGATCATCAAGTTAGAGGATACTTCCTCAGCTGCCTGTTTACCAGTTGACTGTGCCTTTTCCTGGAGTACACCGGAAGTCTGTATCAATACTGCTGCTGCTACTGCTGCTACCAATACCATTGCAATGAAGATAATGAGGGTGCCGATTCCTGCCTGAGCACGATCATTGTTCATCATCAGATGTTTGTTTGCTTTCATTCATTAATCTCCTATTTTTTAGGTTAATCAGATAATTGGAATATTACCATTTTTATGGACAGATGGAACGAATTTATTTTGAAGCTAATGCGATATTTATGAACTGTTTAATGTTTGGAAACATTTTTCAGTAACACAAATTTGTTAGCTTTTAACTTTGATACCCCTGACCACAATGCAGCGATAGATGAGACGCACAATAATACTATTGATTGAATTTCAAACAAATAATATTATATAGCATTCATCACATGCTCATCATAATTAGTATTATGGTATTTGTATATATATTGCACGGTTGGAAAATCCAAACAAGAACCAATACTGTAGAAAAGAACGTAAATAAATTCATATTCGAAAGTTTTCAAATACTAACAAGCGAGATGAACAAAATGAGTACTGGGCTCTTACTAAATATCACAATTTGTTTTGCAATAGCAGTTATCTCTCTGACATTTGCATGGGTACTTGCCAAAAATAAGAATCTGGAAAAACAAAATTCAAAACCTACCCTTTATGCATTGATCACATTCTGGCTACTTGTAGCATTTACATACTACCCCACAGCATTTCGGATGATAGCAGCCTACATGAACAATGCCCAAGTTGACATATTGATGTATTACATAGCGGCCATGCCTTTTGCTTTTGTGTCCGTTCCAATGGCATACATTATCATCTATGTGATAACAGGGAACAAGCAAGTAAGTAGCTACGTAAGTGTCATATTCGCAATGTTTGGAATATCATACCTGATGCTCCTTGTGACCAACGGAGTAATAGAGCCAGTTGTAACTTCCTGGTCATCAATTATCAGCATAAACAGTAACATTGCGATCAACATTTACCTGCTTGGCCTTTTTATCATCCCCACAGCCATGATCCTTGGAATAATGCTGTTGATCCTCCTTAGGAAGATATCGAAAAGAATGCGATATCATACAGTATTGTTGCTTGTGTCAATCTCATTGGTCATCGATTTCATGCTAACTGATATGATCACGACATTTGATAGGATGCAGATTGTTGCAAGGACCTTTGTCCTCATAGGAACAGTTCTTGCATACCTGTCATACTTTCCACCACTGACATTACAGGAAAAGCTAGGCATCAGGCAGCATAAATACGAACCTTTTGACGAAGATGAATTCATGGATTCCGAGGATATTGACTATGTCTGAGGGAATAGATGTTGAACATGAGAAGAAGGTAGCAGAATTCTACCAGTCATTGGGGATAAATCAAGGACCAGGAGATATTCAATACCGCATTATCTTATTAGTTCTGAAGAAAAATGAAGGTAAAATAACGGAATTTGCAGAGATAAGGGCATACACAGACCAATTTGCAGATAGAGGAAGTATTGGAAGTAAGATGAAGAGCGTCTTCCAATTAGAGGGACTTGCAGAGAAAGTACAACGCGGCGGTTATGTGATAACAGAAAGGGGATTAATAGCCGCTAATTTTTTGAAGTATACATCTGCATTCTACAAAAAGACAAAGAGCATGCAGGCAATGCTTGATCGGCTTCCATAATAGCGAAAGGTGTATATAGAATAAATTCTATGTACATCTTTATACTATAATGTACACAAGTGGTTATTATGCACTCTGCAATACATGAAATTATCAATTCTACGGAAAAGCGGATCAAAACGCTTTATGAAGCGGAAGATCGTCCTACTTTGACTGGAAATACACAGGGGATAGAGAAGATCATCGAAGCGATCCACTCGAAAAAGAACAGTGGAAAGGTTCCGATAATCGCAGAGGTCAAACCTGCATCCCCATCTATGAAAATAATGGACATTTCACCGGAAGAAGCGGGAAAAATAGCCATAGATATGGAAGATGCAGGAGCTATTGCCATATCTGTTCTGACAGAACCGGAGTTCTTTGAAGGTTCTATTGATAATCTTAAAGCTGTCAGAGAAGCTATTTCATTACCTGTCCTGAGAAAAGATTTCATTATTGATAAGGTGCAGTTCGATGAGGTGAGAAGTGATCTTATATTATTGATCGCAGGTCTTCTCGACGAGAAACTGGAGGAGCTCATTGAATATGCACAATCAAAGGGATTTGAACCCCTTGTGGAAGTACATGATGTGGAAGAACTTACATATGTTCTTGAGAATAGTTCAGCAAAGATAGTAGGCATCAATAATCGCGACCTTACAACCCTTGAGGTGGATATTGCCACCACAGAGGAACTTATACCGATAATAAAGAAGTACGACAGGAGAACAGGTGAAGAGCACCTTGTGATTAGTGAGAGTGGCGTACACACACCTGAAGACGCAAGAAGGATGATGAGAGCCGGCGCTGATGCGATACTTATAGGAACTTCCATTGTCAAAGATGGAGATATTTATAGAAAGACCAAAGAACTGGTCGATGCACTTGATGACACTATTGAATGATAATAGGGAGGTATGATATGAGCGATACAAAATATGGTAAGTACGGCGGACAGTTCGTCCCTGAAATATTGATGCCTGCTCTTGAAGAGCTTGAACAGGGATATGAGAAGTACAGGAACGACCCACAATTCCTGGAGGAGCTTAATTATTATCTGAAAGATTTTGCAGGTCGGGAAACACCTCTATATCACGCCAGGAACCTCAGCAAGAAATACGGCACAAAGATCTATCTGAAAAGGGAAGATCTGGTACATGGTGGCGCTCACAAGCTGAACAACACGATCGGCCAGGCATTGCTTGCAAAGTATATGGGAAAGACAAGACTTGTGGCAGAGACCGGAGCAGGCCAGCATGGCACTGCCACTGCCATGGCAGGGACTAATCTGGGATTCGAAACACATGTGTATATGGGTGCCAAGGACACTGAAAGGCAGCGCATGAACGTTTATCGAATGGAGATCATGGGAACAGAGGTACATCCGGTCGAGTCCGGCTCAAGGACACTTAAAGATGCTATCAACGAAGCACTGCGCGATTGGGTCTCAAATGTAGAGAATACACATTATCTGATAGGTTCAGTAGTTGGACCACATCCATATCCGATGATGGTAAGAGATTTCCAGAGCGTGATCGGAAATGAGGTCAAGCAACAGATAATGGAAAAAGAGGGACGTTATCCGGATTCCATAGTCGCCTGTGCAGGCGGCGGTAGTAATGCCATAGGGATATTCTACCCGTTCATTGAAGAGGATGTGAAACTTATAGCAGTAGAAGCAGGTGGAAAGGGTATGAAATATACCAAGGATGCTGCCCTTCATTCGGCATCATTGTCCGTTGGAGAGGATGGCGTTCTCCAGGGTGCTCGCACACGTATCCTTCAGGATGAGTACGGCCAGATCCTTGAATCAAGTTCCATTTCAGCAGGATTGGATTATTCAGGAGTAGGTCCTGAACTTGCCCATCTTGCAGATATTGGAAGACTTCTGCCCCGTGTTGTCAATGATGATATGGCATTGGAAGCATTCCACGAGCTAAGTCGTGTAGAAGGCATTATCCCTGCACTGGAATCATCTCACGCAGTGGCACATGTTATGGAAGCAGCAGAATCAGGTGAACTTGGCGAGCTTGTGGTAATCAATCTCTCCGGAAGAGGGGATAAAGACCTTGAAACCGTGATCGGACTCGAAAGGAGGAATTGATATGAAATTAGCTGAAAAATTCAATGAACTGAAGAACAGGAATGAGACAGCACTTCTTGCTTATGTCTGTGCAGGAGATCCAGATATTGATTCGACCCCACGAATTGTTGAGTCGCTCATAAGGGGCGGTGCAGATATTATAGAACTGGGATTGCCGTTCTCCGACCCGGTGGCAGACGGACCCACCATACAGGCAGCATCCGAAAGAGCACTTTCAGCAGGAATGAACCCCGACAGGTATTTTGAACTTGTGGCAAACCTTGATGTGCAGGTCCCACTTGTGTGCATGACATATTATAATCTGATATACAAACGAGGAATTGAAAAATTTGTAAAGGATTGTGTCAGTTCAGGTATCAGCGGATTGATCATCCCGGATCTGCCGGCAGAGGAAAGCAATGACCTTGCAAACTGCTGCACACAGGAAGGAGTGGACCTTATATTCTTAGTAGCTCCGGTTACTACGGATGAGAGAATAGAGATGATATTGTCTAAGACGTCCGGCTTTGTGTATATTGTCTCAAGATTAGGCGTCACAGGAACAAGATCCGACGTCACAGCTGCGACCTCAGACATAATTTCAAGGGTCAGGACAGACATCCCGAAAGCTGTTGGTTTCGGAATTTCCAATGCAGAACAAGCTGCAAAGATCATAGATGCAGGTGCTGACGGAGTTATAGTGGGTTCTGCTTTTGTAGATATTATCGCATCAGGAGATAATGTCGAAAAAAGACTGGAAGACCTTACAACTGAAATAAAAGCAGTCTGCAGAAGGGACTGAAGAACATAAATTAAACTAAGAGGGAGTTTGCTCCCTCTGCAATTATTCGAACAACTGGTCCACGAACCATTTAGGATCGAACTTTATAAGGTCGTCATACCCCTGGCCCATTCCGAGGAACAGAATTGGCTTACCTGTTATGTAGGCAATGGATATTGCTGCACCACCTTTGGAATCAGCATCTGTTTTCGTTAGAATTGAGCCATGAATTGGGACAGCAGCATTGAATTGCTGAGCACGTTCTACAGCGTCATTGCCTGCAACTGCCTCGTCCACAAAGATTATGAGATCGGGAGAGCTTACACGGCAGACCTTCTCAAGCTGTGCCATAAGATTCACATTGGTGTGCATCCTACCGGCCGTATCGGAAAGTATGACATCTACATTATGTGCCTTTGCATGCTGTACAGCATCATAGACAACTGCTGCAGGGTCACCGCCTTCCTGATGCTTGATCAGTTTTACGCCAATCCTCTCTGCGTGAATAGCAATTTGATCAATAGCTCCTGCCCTGAAAGTATCACCGGCTGCAATAACAACGGAATATTTCATGTCTTTCAGGCGTTTTGCCATTTTTGAGATGGTCGTGGTCTTTCCAGTCCCGTTAATACCTATGAAAACGATATGAACCGGTTTTTTCGCATCCCTGATATAATCATCAAGATCAAAAACGTTTGCAGACATGACTTTATAGATAGCACTTCTCAATGCATTCTCCACAAGTTCGCCAGTATTGCTTCCGAGCTTCTTGCGACTTCCCACAAGTTCTCCTTTCACGGACTCGACTATGGCCTCTGCGACATTAATGGCAATATCGCTCTCAAGCAAAGCCATTTCAAGCTCCCAGAGTGAATCTTCGATATCACTTCCATCGAGTATGACCTCCCTTTCGAAAACAAGGGCTTTGGCCTTTTGAGCAAAACCGATCTTTTGTTTTAACGGAGCGGGAGCTTCTGCTTTGTCAAGCTTTTCTTCAGAAGAAGAAACGTTTCCCGAAACCTCTGGAGTTGATACTGGTCCTTCTGCCGGTTCGACCTCAACGATCTCTTCGACAGGCTCTTTCAACTCAACAGCCTTCTCATCGATCGTCTTACCGATCGATTGTTTGAAACTACCAAGTTTTTCCTTGAGCTTATTAAACACTAAAACTCATCCTTAAAAATGATAAAAATAAAAAAGGAATCAGAACATAATGAACAAGATCACTGCGGAGGTCTGTTTCCAACTGTTGATTCAATTGAAGCCAGACGCTCCCCTATCTGAGTAAGGGTTCCATTCAAGCGTTCAACAACCTTGCCGAGCTCTTCCTTGCGCTGAGTGAGTATTTCAATGGCTTCAGCCGGAGTTTTCTCCACACTGATACCTGCTCCGACACTTACAACGATCTTATCGACATCTGCAATATTTGCATGTATCAATGCCCCTGCTCCCAGAGGGATCATCGTATTAATAGCACCGGAAGCGGATTTAAGCTCCTCCAGAGTTAAGATGGCACGTGTGCAATCCTCAATGGACATCTGCACCATACCGAGCTGCTGATTGACTGATTCAGCATTCTGCTGCAACTCGCGATGTTGAGCTGCGAGATTTCGTGCGTCCTGTTCACTCATTTCTGACATAGATCTCATGCCTCTGTGACACTCTCGATCTTAATTAATGCCCTAACGATCCTATGTTTACTACCAAAAGTGGACAATGTCTTATCACGAGCATTCTTTTCATTTTGGCTCTCGACGTTCTTGGTGAACTTCTCCCAAGAATGTCCTGCTTTGAATGTGCCTTTGACAACATAATTCTGCATATGAAATCACCTGTTATATTATTAATTTAAAGACCAATGATCAAGCAAAGAACAGTGCGTCCTCAACTCTTCCGAGTTCGTGACCCGTAGTATTGGAACCTGCCACATATCCTTTTGAATTGGCGAGCAAACCTGAGCCTACTGCCTGTGAACCGTAATTAGTGGTACCCACTTCGATAGGAAGGGCGAACACATCTTCAAGAACGGAAAGTTCATCCGGAGTCACCATTGGGTGGACCAGTAAACCTCTGTTCGTTGCAACGCCTGCCATTCCAACAGTTCCCAGACCTGCTATAGTGCCTCTGTGAACATCTACTCCAAGAACCCTTGATATCACTTCTATCGAACTATCGGTCATTTCCGGATGCACAAGTGCTGCCGTATCATTTGCCAATATCACATTCCCAACGGCTGTTAGCATATCTGGAAGCACTTCAACTGGAACCTCAACATCTTTGAGATCACTGACATTAGCATTCCTTGATATCAGGAAACCATTTGAATTGCCTTTGGAAAGAGAACCTACCACAATACTGCCATTTATCAAGGTAGAGACTACCTTTACATCAAGCTGTTCTGCAAGCAAGTCGATAGCCTTTCCAGCAGTACCGATAGGAACGATAGCCACATCTTCCGTACATGTGGCAAATACCCCTAATACGGGGTTATCATAGATGTTCACTGTTTTGATCATTATTGTCCTATGCTATACGATATAATATCCATCTTAAGATCAAGCAAGTTCTGCCTGGATCTCTCCATCTTCGAACTTTGCAGCTCGAATACGAATGGAGGATGGTGGTTTCTGAGAACCTCGTTCCCAGATCTTGTGGTTGATAGTAGCATCTATCTTGATCTGTGAAGGATCTGCTTTCATGTGCCTTACAAGATATTTTCTTATAAGAGACATAGCTCTGCTGGTACGCTTCCACCTTGGAGCAAGCTTTGCTTCACGAAGTGGAATAGTGTAGATCTGTTCCTTTACCGCGTCTTCTGCCATTGTCATCACCTTATTTCACGTCTAAACTGTTCCTTCTCCAGTGCCTTCTCTTTGGGTGGCTAACAACCTTTCTGTTAGTCTTGATGATCACCCAGGTTGGTACGCGCTGATTCTGATTATGCGCCTTTGCCAGCCTTATCTTCTGTCCTTTTGTATTGTGGCTCACTTATCTCACCTGTGATTTGATTAATTGTAACGCCAATCATAAAGATTTGCGTCTATAAATCGATTATCCTATAAATCATTAATCTATGAGCAATAAGATTCCCTATCTGATATCATCTTTATGTTCAAAAAGAACAGTATATCAGATACGCTTTAAAACTCTTGATTGCAAATGTTGCGGAAATATATCGATAACTTTTTCATTTCCATATTGTTGCCTTATCAGTTCACGCAACTCTGTCTCATAATCTGCCTTGACAATACTGTCACTTTGACCTTCATCGATCACCAGACGCTTTTCCACAAGCATGTTGACCGCACTTCTGCCATATCCCTGAAGAGGGCAGATGTATTTCACACCAAACCGATCCTCAATGCTTCGAATTTCTCCATCCGTAAGCCTTGGCACACGATCATCACGCCTCACACCATCAGCGATCACTGACACCGCATCATCCTTTGCGAGTGCCTCGATCACATTCTTGTGTATGAAGTTGATCGCGTTCTTCGGATAGCCATCTTCAATAATGATATTCAATGCAGTTTCCAGAATAGTACGATCAAGCTCCAGTACTCTGTGGGAGAAGCCCAATTCATCAGCCGTTACTTTTGCAATATCCCCCACCGGAAGTATCGAAAATGTGCATGTCACAAGTTCGATATCGAAAAAGGGGTCAAGCATGATAGCCGACAATGAACTGTCCTTACCTCCACTGAAAAGTACATGAGCTTTCATATTCACATACGAGTTATGGAAGTCAGGCGTTTCTGTGGCTGCATCTGTGTAAGAAGAACTTTAAGCTTCTCATCATCTATCTTTGTCTGAAGACGACCATTTTGTGCAAGCATCACAAGCTGGGATTCAAGCTGTTCAGCCAGTTCCTTGCGAGATAGCCTCAATCGAGTCAATCTCTCACGCGCCTCAGGTGTCATAACCTGGCGAAGAACTGCCTGGACCTGCGCGTCCCTTTCAGCTTGTGCCTGCTCCTGCTGATATGCAGCCTGAGCATCATTCTGTGGAGATGATTGCTGTTGCTGCTGTTGCTGGAGCTCTGCGAGCCTTTTTTGTCTGATAGCTTCAAGATCATCCACTGTAGATCACATCCATTTATTATGTATCAAATATGACCGCTGGGTCATTGACAGGCAACTTAGGAGTGACATGGATGGGAGCAAACTCCCAATAACCACATCAGTATTTTGAAAGTTCCGGAATGGTCTCAACAAGCTCGTTCTTAACTTCAGTAGAGAGATTGTCAAGTAAAGACTGGCCTGCAGGAGCGATAACCCTACCGCTTTTCAGCTTGCGCACAAATCCTGCGGACTCAAGCTGCTGGAATGCTGCCCTTACAACAGAGCCACTGCCCTTTGCTTTCTTGGATGGGTTTGCACCCCTACCTTTCTTACCACCATAAACAGACCTGAGCCTCTCAACACCAACAGGACCCTGCATATAGATTGTCCTCATGATAGCTGCACAGCGGGTGTACCACCAGTCGTTGTCAACTGGGGAGTGCTCCTTGTGA
Organism: Methanococcoides sp.; assembly: GCA_021108275.1. Taxonomy (GTDB): domain Archaea; phylum Halobacteriota; class Methanosarcinia; order Methanosarcinales; family Methanosarcinaceae; genus Methanococcoides. The sequence goes on along the minus strand of JAIORD010000028.1, from coordinate 22,870 downwards.
ACACCGGTCTTAACATAAGCTGCCCATTCGGGTGGCTTCATCTGATCATTCTCTTTTAGGTTCTCTGCCAGCTTTGCAATAATATCTGAAGCAGGAACGTCGTATGCTGTAGTCATTATATCCTCCTTGGAATGAAATGTATCGATTGAATTTCTGCATATTTTGATCTTTAGTAAACTTGTTGAAAGCAAGTAATACTCTATTACAATATGTGCATGGAAATAGGGTGTAATTTATTGATTAGTATATACGTGTTTCGGCAGTGTCCCATATCCTCATCTCATACGATAAAGAAATTAAGGGAAACTACCCTCATTTTTCGAAAGTCTGTGCCCTTCCAGGTCCTACGGACACATATTTGATAGGGACTCCCATCATACCTTCCAGCTTCTCCACATAATCACGGGCAGCCCGAGGAACATCCTCATAGCTCTTCACACCCGTAAGATCATCGGACCAGCCTTCAAGGTCCTCATAGATAGGTTTACACATGCTCAAAAGGGAAGTATCTTCCGGTGGATAATCCAGCCTTTCACCATTGAGATCATATGCCACACAAACCTTAACGACATCAAGATCTGAAAGCACATCCAATTTAGTCAATGCAACACTGGTATACCCGTTCAGGTTTATCGCTTTCTTGAGCAACGGAAGGTCGAACCATCCGCATCTGCGTGACCTGCCTGTAGTAGTACCGAACTCGTGCCCCACATCATGAAGATGCGCTCCGGCCTCATCATAAAGTTCAGTAGGTAACGGCCCTTCGCCTACCCTTGTGATATAAGCTTTCACAATTCCCAGAACCTCATCGACCTTTGTCGGACCAACACCAAGATTTGCACATGCAGAACCTGCAATAGTGCTGGAAGAGGTAACGAACTTCTGAGTACCGTGAATAACATCAAGGAAAGTGCCCTGCGCACCCTCTGCCAGTACATTCTTACCTTCAGAGATAGCTTCATTTATCTCATAGGAAACATCAGTGACATACGGAGCAAGTCTCTGACCAAGCTTCACATACTTGTCCATCAATTCAGTATCAGTAACTATTGAAGGATCGCCGCCAAGTTCCCTGATAGCAGCCTCCTTGGATGCAGCCATCTCAGTAAGCCTGTCCATGAGCCTTTCAGAATCCACAAGGTCCGACATTCTGATCTCATCCCTTGCGATCTTATCAACGTAAGCAAAGCCAATACCCTTTTTAGTGGTACCGATCTTCTCTTTACGTGATGATTCACGAAGGCCGTCCAGTTCAACATGATAAGGCATAATGATACTCGTCTTAGCATCTATACCCAATTTATCAGAAGACACTTCAACACCTGTATTTCCAAGCATATCGATCTCTTCTGCCAAAACCTCTGGATTAAGGACAGTGCCCGGGCCTATCAGAACCCTTGAATCAAGCAGGAAACCAGAGGGTATAAGATGGAGCTTATAGACATCATCCCCAACAACCACCGTGTGGCCTGCATTATCCCCGCCCTGGAACCTGACAACAAGATCGTAGTCTTTTGATAGCAGATCAACGATCTTTCCTTTTCCTTCATCACCGAACTGTGACCCTGTCAGAATCGTAAACATAGTGGGTGCAATTGCAGTTTAGCTTTAATAAGGTTTTGATTGATAATCTGCAGATAAATTTAATTTCCGACAAAAATGCTATATTAGCATAGACCATACACAATAAACTAAAGGGGATCTCGTATTAGGTGGTAACATTGGAAAAATATACAAACATTCATTCATCTGCAAAGATACTTGGGACCAGTTCCATAGGTGACAATTCAGTGGTCCTTGAGAACGTGGCCCTTGGCTATCCCGAACATTCCATCCTCACGGGACTGCTGGAAAAAGGAATGACAGCTGAAGAAGCAGAATATACAGGTTGTACAATTGGCTCGAACTCGTTCATCAGACCAAACACAACCATATTCAGCAACGTGAGAACAGGTGACAATTTCAGGACAGGCCACAACTGTATGATACGTGAGAACACAACCATTGGAGATAACGTACTTATCGGAACCAATGTCATAATCGACGGGAATGTAACAATAGGGGACAACGTCAGTATACAGGGTAATGTCTACATACCCACGCATGTGAAAATAGAAGACAATGTATTCATCGGACCCTGCGCCGTTCTGGCCAATGACAAATACCCCATCAGAAATGAATATCATCCCGAAGGTCCAATAATAAGAAAAGGTGCATCCATAGGTGCAAATGCCACCATCCTACCCGGGGTGGAGATAGGAGAAGGAGCAATGGTCGCAGGTGGAGCATTGGTAACAAAGAATGTACCTGCATGGAAACTGGCCATCGGTTGCCCTGCTGAAATAAAAGAACTGAACGAAGAATTGCAAACGTTGAACAAAATCTAATTACATCAATGAGGTTAAGAATGATCCCAATAGCAAAACCAGATATCGGCGAAGAAGAAATAGAAGCCGTATGTAAAGTGCTTCGCTCAGGAATGATCGCAGAAGGAAAACGTGTTGCAGAATTCGAAGAAGAATTTGCAAGCTACATAGGAACAGAGTATGCCGTTGCTGTCAATTCCGGCACAGCTGCCCTTCATGCTGCCCTCCTTGCACACGGAATAGGAAATGGGGATGAAGTAATAACAACCTCTTTCAGCTTTATTGCCACCGCAAATTCGATAATGTACACAGGTGCAAAACCTGTATTTGCGGATATCGAACCTGATACGTTCAATATCGACCCCACACTAATCGAAGAAAAGATAACTGATAATACAAAAGCAATTATGCCAGTCCATCTCTATGGACATCCTGCAGATATGAAGGCCATTTCCGACATTGCCGAAGATCATGACCTGATACTCATAGAAGACGCATGCCAGGCACATGGAGCAGCCCATCACGGAAAGAAGGCCGGTTCTTTTGGAACAGGAGCATTCAGTTTCTACCCGACCAAGAACATGACGACCAGTGAGGGTGGAATGATGACGACCAACGATGGAGAGGTCGCCAGAAAAGCAAAAATGATCCGTGCCCACGGATCACAGCAGCGCTACCTCCACGAAATGATCGGATATAACCTGAGAATGACAGATATTGGAGCTGCCATAGGGCTAACACAACTTAAGAAATTGCCCTCGTACAATTCCCTAAGGCAGAGAAATGCAGCCTTGCTCTCAAAGGGACTGGAAAATACAGAAGGAATTACAGTACCCATTGTGAAAGAGGGATGCGAGCACATGTTCCATCAATACACCATCCGGGTGAACAATAGGGACGAACTATTAACAAAACTGGGACAAGCAGGAATAGGCACTGGAGTATATTATCCGATACCCATACACATGCAACCCATCTACAAAGATGCAGGTTATACAGACAAACTTCCAGAATGCGAGAAAGCATCAAAGGAAGTGCTCTCCCTACCAGTTAATCCAAGTGTTTCAGAAGAGGAAATTCAGCAGATAATCGATGCTGTCATAAAAGGAGTGGAATTATAATGCTTCGCGTAGGTGTCATTGGCGTAGGTGCTATGGGGCAACACCATGTCAGAATATACAATGAAATGGAAGGCATTAAACTTGTAGGTATTTCAGATGTCGACCAGAAAAGAGTTGAGGAACTGGCAGACCAATATGAAGTCAAGGCATTTACGAATTATAACAAACTACTGGAAGAAGGCCTGGATGCAGTAAGCATCGTCGTACCTACAACCCTTCATAAAAAAGTTACTCTCGATGCCATAAATTCAAATACCAACGTACTTGTGGAAAAGCCGATTGCGGACACGCTTGAAAATGCTGACATAATGATAGAAGCAGCGGAGAAAGCAGGCCTTACCCTGATGGTAGGACATATAGAGAGATTCAATCCCGCCATTTCAAAAATGAAAGAGATCATCGAGAGCGGGCTTCTTGGGAAGATAGTGTCCATATCTACACGAAGGGTAGGGCCATATAACCCAAGGATAAGGGATGTCGGCATAATTCTCGATCTTGGTGTACATGACATTGATGCGATCTCCTACATGTACTCAAGCAATGTGTCGGAAGTCTATGCCATTGCAGGAAAGGACATACATTCGCAAGAAGACCATGCATCCATAATGCTTCGTTTTGGGGATGACAGAGCAGGACTTGCCAGCACTAACTGGCTGACTCCACATAAAGTAAGGAATATGGAAGTAATTGGCGTGCATGGTGTCGGATATCTGGATTACATAGACCAGACAGTAACGATACACGATGCAAAATGGATAAGGAATGCAAAGGTCGAAAAAGGTGAACCTCTAGCAAAGGAGCTTGAACATTTCACAGACTGCATCCGAACAGGCAAAAGACCTATCGAATCAGGTGTTGAAGGAAAACATGCATTGAATGTCGCTTTGGCGGCCATAGAATCATATAATACGAGCAAGATCGTCAAGATCGAATGAAGGAATTGACAATCTTATTGCATCCTTTTCATTTTTTCCTTAAAAAAATACTTCTGAAGACAACTACCCAGAGTATTATCTGAGCTAGAGCTATACCCATACCATCTGCTACAATATCATCAAAGCTTGAAGTTCTACCCGGAACATACATTTGATGGAGCTCATCCGTAATTCCGTAAGCTATCCCTATAAAGATAGCAAAGACAGGAGCATATTTTCGAAGCGTAAGATTATCGGAATGACGGAATGTAATGTGAAGGAGGATTCCGAATCCAAAATATAGGATCATGTGTGCAAATTTATCAAAATTATGAGCAACAAAATATGCAATATCCAACAAATAGGGATTATTACTGTTTATCACAAAATCAATAAGTTGATCATAAAAAGGAATTGGTGAAGATGAAGGTAAATCAATACTGGACTGTGCTGAAAGATAGAATATAATAGCTGCATAGAATAAGGAAAGTGCAACAAAAATATGAAATATTAATTTCTGCCTATCGGTCATTTTCAACACCTTTCGAATAAAATAATAAAGATTACTATTAACAAATGATCTTTTACCCTTACAAACTACACACTCACAAAAATATATAAATTGAGAGGCACCATTATAAAGATAATACAAATACTAACTAAAATGCAGTATAAATTTGAGGCAACAACTCGGATAATAAAAATTGACAGGTCCAAAAATGTTCAATTTCATATCTCTTTCAACGATACAATATCTGGCGATCATAAGTAATTTATTATTGCCAATTATATTAGTTACAATTTCAATGCCATATTTTATTAAGAAATTTACTGAAAGTGGGGTTCTTGGAAGAGACTACTACAAAAAAGGAGTAGTAAAAATTCCTGAAAGTGGTGGTATCGTTATTTTGCTCATCACCCTTCTTTCAATCTCTTTCACATCACTGTTCTTCAAATACTCAACCACAAATTACGTAGTCCTCATCGTTATTTGTCTCTTTGGAATATTTGGAATACTCGATGATATGATCGATATCGGAAGGGTATCAAAGCTGTTTTTGATGTATTATTGCTCTTACCCACTAATCCAATACGCCACAAGTACAGCACTTGTGCTTCCAAGTGTCGTACACATAGAGCTTGGGATACTTTATTTGCAGTTCATTGTTCCAACATACGTACTTGTAGCCTCGAATCTTGTGAATATGCACTCTGGATACAATGGGCTTGCATCTGGACTTTCTGCAATAGTTCTTTTATCCCTCATCATAAAATCCATAATTCTAGGTGATGTGGAGAATATCTTCACAATAGTTGCCATTACAGGAGCACTGCTTGGGTATTTCCTTTATGACAGGTTCCCATCACAGATCTTCTGGGGCAATGTTGGTTCACTTACAATAGGAGCAACCATAGGTGCATTGATAGTGATACAGGGATTCATCATAAGTGGTTTCATAATGCTTATCCCACATACAGTGAACTTCCTGCTCTACGTTTATTGGAGAGTTCGAAAGTTCCCAGTCGCAAAATTCGGTCATGACCGTGGTGATGGGATACTTGAAGTACCAAATCCATATACATTGAAATGGGTGCTTCCATATTATTACAACCTTACAGAAAAACAGGCAACCTATGCCATGTACATGCTTACAGGAATTTTCTGTCTGATAGGAATATTCCTTCCGGGAAAAATTTAAAGGATATAAAGCAGGACCATTAACTTTAATTGATCCTGCTACGCCTTATTGCCAGAATAAATATAGAAAGGATACTTATTGCCAATGTATTCTGAGCAAGTGCCTTCTCATCGGGCAAATCATCCTGGGTACTTGAAGATCCATTTGGATATATGTCACCTTCAGAAATATCATCCAAAGGCTGAGCAGTAATTACAAACGGTGAAAACCCTGGAGTTAACGACTCGAAAGAAACATATTCCTCACCCTCTTCTGTCACGTTTGTTTCAAGAGTGGACCAACTATTATCAGAGTATCGATTCAATCTTATATCCGAACTATCAACACCATTCATCTCCATCCAGGAGGAATTTACCCTAAATCCGATTGTAGGAGAATCAATGTTATCCGGTGTCGCAAAACCAGCATTACCAACCCAAATATTCACATTCTTATAAACAAGCCCATTTGGAGCATCTTTCACCAGAGCAGAAATGTTTTTCAGAACTTCAATGGTTGTCGAGATAGCACCTGAATTTTTTCGAGCGGTAAAATTAACAGTTACAATGGGGTTTCCAGGAGAATCGAAATCATATGAGATAGCCTGACCCGACATAACATTATTTTCAGCAACATCTTTAAACTCGATGTTCCCAAAATCCTCCCCTGTTGCACCGCTGCCGCCACTGCTTCCACCTCCTCCAGATCCAGAATTGGATATTTCACTATCAAAAGGAGCAGACTCACCCATTATTGAGACCATACCATTAACAACTGACTGGAATTGCTGACCAACACATTGTTCAATTGTAAAGAGGAAGAAGAAGAAAATACTCCTTTTGTATCAAAGACTATCGTAGCAAGTGTTCCAGATTCCGTTACATTCTCACCAATAAGAACATTCCATACGTTCATAATGGTCCCTTCCGAATTATCTATAGTGCCTTCATTGAACAATGTAGAAGCACTATTTGTGAAAACGTCACCTTCGGAGATAGAGACCACAGAAAGGGATTCACTGTCAAATGAAAGGTCAAATTGAGCACCTGATATAGGTGTATCCGGTTCAATATACACTACCACGGTTACATCAGAACCAATAGCTATAGACTGTTCAGAAGGAGAGATACTTACAACGGTTTCCGCTGAGGCCGGAGTAATTAAAATACTGGCAAAGAGTACAAACAGGACCAATATGAAAAAATAACCCAATGGTCTAAACTTAAAAGCATCATACATTTCGAACACCACCTATAAAGGAAGAAATACCAATTTTTTGAATATAAGAAAAATTATACCGTATACCATATTTAGTTTTTGGGATAGAAGAATAAGAGAGATATTTGAGTTCGAAGGGGAGTATGTTGGTTGGTGGTACAAATTTTGTGTTTGTTTGTGGTTCAAGAAGGGGGAGGTCAAATATCTCTCCTAACAACAAATCATAGAGGCTGATATAATACATAAACTTTCCTATTAATAGTCGAGTTTTTTGAAATATATATGCATATAGAGGTACCTACATACCTGATGAACAGAACATAAACTCACAACAATTCAATCTGTCTTTCGCGGGGAAAACTGTTTACAGATCGAATCAAGAAGGACCTTTTTGCCAACTTTACCTTTTTTGCGACATGTTCCCCCGGAATTGAACTTACAGGTTTGACAACAATATATACGGTTTACAAGCTTGTCACGAACGATCTTTTCATTAAGATCGGTCTCACCCAGACCACGATGATATTTGTAGTCGTTCCACCCGGAATAATATAAATGGCTTGCCAAGGTCGCTATTGCCGGAGGGTCCCATTCACCATAAGGAGCACCTATATCCGAAGCTTTAGTAGTAGTATGCGGCAGGACCGCCAAAGGAGTGCCTTTTAGAAGGTCGAGTATTTCTTCCTTTAATTCCATGAAAATTTCTTCATCTGGTTTTTTTGCCAGTGCCCTGTTAATGTACGTCTTTGCACCTTCCAGATTACCAAGTCGCTTAAGGCATACTGCAATATTGTAGTATATAGGAGAAGGTTTTGTCACTACCCCGAGATCAAGTATGATCTCATAGTATCTGATAGCTTCCCGAAACTCACCTTTCTGTTGCAACAACAGACCCATGTTGTTCAATGCGCGGATATTCTTAGGCTGTATTTGCAGAGCCATCTTGAAATAATGTTCTTTCCGTTCAACATCCTTTTCAGATCTGCCGGAGGAAATGTACCTCTCGACAGCACTATTTACATCATCTTTTGCCATGAAATATCCTCATATCCCTCTTTTTCTCTGCACATACCAACCCACAACTGGCGGGATCCAGCATAGATTTGCCACAATGGTCTCAAGGGCAGTAAATGTTTGGGTAGTTGGGCTGAAACCATATATGCGCAATAATAAAAGACCAAAAGGCACGATGACTATTATTGCCAGACTTGCGACCATCACCGGATGATGCATATATTTATTGAACGCTCCAAGCCAGGTACCTTCTTTTCTCCTCAAAAAAAGCATCCCGGAAATATTTGCCCCCATCTGGTCACTAAGTGCATAGAAGTAAGGAATATAGAAACCCTCGACCCCATATACATTCACACCTGCAAGACGGCTGGCGAGATCAATTATCCATGGGACTGCCAACCCAAATAGCTTGCCCCATCCATAGGCTTCCGCCATTGTACTCGCACCACCAAGAAAGCGTTGGCGAATTGAATAGATACCTTCCAGTATGCTTTCACCTTCACCTGACAAGGTCCTGACAAGGTCCTGACCAGCCATTGTCCAATAGGACTTCTTTGATAACCCTGCATATCAAGAAAAATACCTGCAATAAGACCTAGGATATAGCCAGGGAGGGTATATCTTATCAGCTCTTCAAATCCTTCACTTTCAGGAAGTTCACCCTCATTGCCCATACATGTTCAAGAATGTTGTTTTTGTTAATTATAGTATATGTTCTAGCTCAACTTTGCATAGAAATAGACCATACTTTTCAATGAAAAGGAGATGAACATATTCCACAATAATCAGAAATCATCAGATAGGATTTTGAATATCAACGATCACCATGAGATTTTCAGGTAGATAGAAAAAAGAAAAATTGGAAGCAAAGAGATACAGAGCCTATCTACATTCAGATCTCCTTGAACACTTTTGCCAGTGATTCACCACGAACGTGGATCGAAAATTCTGAAAAATACCCAAAAGCAGTTGTATGAACTTCAAATCCTTTATCTTCCATCTTATCCCTGACAGCTGATATCACTTCAATTGCCAGTTCAGGAGAGGATTTGCTTGATGAAAGATGAGCAAATGAATGCAGGACCATTCTTTCCTTGTTAACCTTGTTAAGATACCATTTCAGATTCGACACAGCTTTTTTTATCACTTTAGCTTTTCTTTCCTCATCTTCCGCTTCAACGTGGATAAAAGCGACTGCTGTATCTTCTATCCTCTCATCCATGTGAACATCCTCCACATGATCAAGGGTTTTGCTGAAGGTCTCGAACCAAAAATATTCCGTATCGAACATTAGCATTTTCATGGACCCTTATCCTCCGTTAGCATCATGGCAAGACTTTTCTGAAACTTCATACAATTCTGAAAGTATGTTAGTAGATTCTTCGCATATACATAACGGCACTGTTTGCGGTAAGAAGTGCCATGAAGAAAAAAGGATAAATTGCTGAATGTAGGAAAGTATAGGAATAACGTAAATATTGCCTCATTAAATATCTACAATATTAAGCAGATCATAATTATGGTTGATTCAAATGGATAAAATAATAGCAGACTTTGAAATTGATGTAAGGGGACAGTGCTGTCCGTACCCACTTATACGAACAAAACAGACAATGGATGATCTGGAATCAAATGAGGTACTGCAGGTCATAGCAAATGATGCCATAACCCCTCAAAACATCGCAACGTGGACAAAAAAGACAGGGAATGTGCTGCTTGCTGTTGAAGAAAAGGAAGGCATATTCAACATATACGTCCGTAAAGCGTGATACAACCATTCCCTATATCGTTTTATCCAATACTACAGACCCCGCCCCCATCCTGATAATTCTCATCCTCAATTGATGTTATCGATGGACTTTGTCCACATACAGGACATGATGGATTCTTACGGATCTTGATCTCATCGAATGACATGTTAAAAGCATCATAGAATATCAACCGACCTACCAGCAGCTCACCTGAGCCCAGCAAATATTTGATGACCTCGGTTGCCTGAATTACCCCGATGATGCCTGGAAGTACTCCGATAACTCCGGCTTCCTGACAGCTTGGGACCATTCCGGCCGGTGGCGCATGCTCAAAAAGACACCTGTAACAGGGTCCTTCATCTGGAAGAATTGTCGTTACCTGCCCTTCGAAGCGGAAAATACTACCGTGTGAAAGAGGCTTTTTTGCAAGCACACAGGCATCGTTTACGAGATAGCGGGTCGCAAAATTGTCGGAACCGTCCACCACGATATCGTAATCATTTATGATATCAAGGATATTATCAGGACTAATCCTTTTCTGATAAGTGATAACGTTCACGTCAGGATTTAAATTCTCAACGAATTTTCTCGCGGATTCAACTTTTGGGACATCAATGTTGCCACCATGTATGACCTGCCTTTGAAGGTTACTAAGGTCCACAACATCATCATCAACAATTCCAATGGTCCCGACCCCGGCAGCAGCCAGATACTGTATAATGGGAGAACCAAGGCCTCCTGCACCTATACAGAGCACTTTGGAGGAAAGTAATTTATGCTGTCCCTTCCCGCCAACTTCCTGCAGTATAATATGTCTTGAATACCGCCTTATCTGTTCTTCAGTAAATTCGCCTAACATTTTTACCTCCCTGAAAATAATGATTGAAATTCGTGTCAGTATTTTCAAAAAAATGTAATGTCCTCATAAATAGGTATAGAAAGCGGCAATTTACACAATTATACCCCGGACATCTCAAAAACCAGCTCATAAGACATCATATTGAAATAAAGGCAAATATTGCCGAATAACTAATGGTAATAATATAACTCCTTTTTATGTTGAATAGATAATAATAGTACGTTATTAGGAGACAAATAAAATGAGCAAAGTTATTGGTTTAAAATGCAGAGAATGTGGTACCGAATATCCCAGTGGGATACAGAACACCTGCTACAAATGTTTCGGACCGCTCGAGGTACATTACGATTGGGATGAGATCCAGAATTCAAATGGTTATGCTGCATCTGTAACGAACGAGGAGATACTTGATGCCATACTTCTGCTTGCAAGAACTGAAGGGATATTCACAGAACCAGCTGGCGGGACAACGGTTGCAGGTCTTAAGAGCCTGGTCGAAAGCGGCCATATTGACCCCGAAGAAAGAACAGTTGTATATGTAACAGGTAATGGTCTAAAAGCAAAGGAAACTATCGCAGGAGTACTCGATAGCCCTGGATCGATAAAGCCCACATATTCCGAATTCACGAATACGTTCAGAAACATAACGAAAGAACAAGCACCAACATGTCAAGAGGTGAACTAAAATGGTATCTATAAGATTTTCATCAGCATTGAACAACCTAACAAGAACAAGGTCAACAGAGATCGAACTGGGTGATACTACAATAAGGACCCTTTTTGGTAGACTCACAAGTGAGTACGGCGAAGAGTTTGAAAAGCGCCTGCTTCAGGACGGACAGGTACGAAGGTTCGTCAATGTCTATGTCAACGGGGAAGATATAAGGCATCTTTCAGGCCTTGACACCGAAATAACCGATGCAGACGAAATTTCAATATTACCGGCAGTAAGCGGAGGATGATTTTAAAAAGAACAGGGAAGAGCAGGTTTTGGAAAGAGGATACATTCGGTAACTTGCGATTCCTTAAAATTGGTGGCTATATGAAGAAACTTAGAATAGGACACCTTTCAACCATGTATCATACCTCATTCATACTGATGGGTATGGACTGGCTTGAAAAAGCAGGTATAGAACCTGAATGGAAACTATTCGGAGGAGGGCCTGCAATTGTCCGTGCATTCGAGGACCACGAGCTGGATATCGGATACATTGGACTTCCCCCTGCAATGATAGGGATCGATCACGGCTTACATATCAAATGCATCGCTGGTGGACATGTTGAAGGAACAGTGATGATCGCCACACCCGAATTTCTGACACTCGAAGAATGCAGAAATGACCGGACACTTTTTTTGAATCAATTTAAAGGGACTACAATAGCCTGCCCTCCGGCTGGTTCCATCCACGATGTAATCATAAGGAACTATGCCAAGGAAGCGGGTCTTGAAAATGATATCGATGTCCTCAACTACGAGTGGGCTGACATGATTCCCGAGGCCATAGCAGACGGGGAAATAAAAGTTGCAGTAGGAACTCCATCATTGGCCATCGTGGCAAAAAGATACTGCGATGCAAACATAGTGATCCCGCCTGAAAGACTGTGGCCTGATAATCCAAGTTACGGGATAGTTGCGACCTGTGACATGATCGAAAATTCTCCGGAGACCCTTTTAAAGTTCATAGAGTTGCACGAGAAGGCCAGTGTATTCATTCGCAAGGATGCTGAAGAGGCCTCAAAGTTGGTTGCTGAGACCATAGAAATCATTGATGCGAATTTTGTAAATGATATGTACCAAGTATCGCCAAAATACTCTGCAGGCATATCAGAAGATTATATTGGATCGACCATGAGATTTGTAGATGTGTTGAACGAACTCGGATATATCTCAAAGAAGCTCGAGCAAAAGGATATCTTTGACCTTCGTTTTGTTAAAGAACTGCAACTTTGAGTTCTTTTTTATTTTTTTAAAAAAAAGGTGAAAGACCTGCCAACTTTAACAGAAGGCAGGGAAATATGACCATAGTAGAGAGGGAATAACTACGCACCCATCTATCAGATGCAGAGTTATCCCATCTCAATAAATTTAACTGCTCAAATGATCAGAGCACAAAACCACAGACACACCTGATCTTGTAACGATCTTGCACAGATCATCAATTGTGTCGGAATATTGCTCACTGTCAACCGGGATTCGCTTGCAAAGGGTTTCAAGCAGCAGATCATCATCCACGTAGATACAATGCGTACCCTGCATGGAAAGGCGATCATAATTGGCCTGTGCTTCTTCCCTTTTGCCTCCCGGATACCTTATAACCTTCGCCTTTACAGCCTTGCATGCTTTGTCGGGAGATACCTGATTGTATTTTGAGATCATGCCGGCAGCAGCTGTCTGATTGGTGTGGGGATCAATTACAATAAATGAGCCCGTGATCTTGTTCTCGGAATAAATGTCGGCAAATATTGGGGTCTTTAATTCAACCTTGACTTTTCCGATCTCATTTAAGCTCAAGAACTCCGAAGGTTTCATGCTGATGTCTTCAGGATCAAACTCATGAAGTACTTCTGAGAAATTCCCTTTCACCGTGCTGGTAGTATGCTTGATCAAATAGTCCTTCCCAATCTCCATGGGAGCGCTATCCATCCATACTACATTTGCCTCCAGGCTTCCGGCAATTACAGGAATGTCATCGACCTTCGCAATCATATCACCGCGGCTTATGTCAATGTCATCCTCAAGGCAAAGGGTTACTGCCATAGGAGCAAAGGCATAATCAAGGTCCCCGTCATACGTGACGATCCTTGAAATTTCACTCGTTTTTCCCGAAGGAAGAACTCTTACCTTGTCCCCTTTGTGTATAACACCTGAAGCTATTGTGCCACAATAACCCCTGAAATCATCACCTCCCCAGTTAACATACTGGACTGGGAACCGGAAATCGGTCAGGTTGCGACCACCGGATACACTTACGTTCTCTAGATAATCAAGCAGTGTAGACCCCTGGAACCAGGGCATATTGGCACTTCGTTCAATGACATTGTCACCTTTGAGGGCACTTATGGGTATGTAGTAAATTGATTCATCTGATAACTTATCAGCAAAGTCATTGAACTCGCTTACAATATTTTCATACACTTCTTCTGAATAATCAACAAGGTCCATTTTATTGACTGCAACTACAAAGTTCCTTATACCAAGAAGAGACGAGATAAACGAGTGCCGTTTTGTCTGTGTTACAACTCCGTTCCGCGCATCAATAAGGATCAGGGCAAGGGATGCATTTGATGCACCTGTAGCCATATTTCTTGTATATTGCTCATGCCCGGGGGTATCGGTAATAATAAAGCGTCTTTTTGGAGTCGAAAAAAACCTGTATGCGACATCAATTGTAATTCCCTGTTCCCTTTCTGATTTAAGGCCATCAGTTACCAGGGAATAATCAATATCCTGGTTCCTATGGGTTTTCGAGAATGTCTTAATTAGATCCAGTTGATCCTCGAATATTGATTTTGAATCGTGTAATAATCTCCCAATAAGGGTTGATTTACCATCATCCACACTTCCTGCAGTGGCAAACCTCAATAGATCAATATTCTGATTTCGTTCAACTAAAGAGTCAGAACCTTTCAAAAATATCCCTCCTTCTTCTTTTGCTCCATGGAGCTATCCTGATCCTGATCGATTATCCTTGTAATACGCTCGGAATGGCGGGAAATCATCATCTCCTCAATGATCTTCGGTAAAGTATCTGCCTCCGATCGTACTGCACCCGTACAGTAATGGCACCCCAGTGTCCTGAAGCGGCACATTACTTCCTTGACCTCTTCCTCGTGCTCATCCGTATAAACCGGAATTAGCTGACCATGCTTCTCAACAACCGGTCTTTTCTTTGCGAAGTAAAGAGGAACGATCTCAATTTTTTCATGATAAATATATGTCCAGATATCAAGTTCGGTCCAGTTTGAGAGCGGAAACACCCTAATGGATTCCCCGGGATCTATCTTTGAATTAAAGAGGTTCCACAGCTCAGGCTTCTGGTCCTTCGGATTCCACTGGCCATGCTTGTCGCGGAATGAATAAATTCTTTCCTTTGCCCTTGATTTCTCTTCATCCCTCCGGGCGCCTCCAAACGCTGCATCATAGCCGCCTTCCTTTAATGCGTCAAGGAGTGCTTTCGTCTTAAGCTCGGCACAACATTTGACCGTCCCCACCGAAAGGGGATTTATCCCCTTCTTAATGGCTTCCTCGTTTCTGTGAACCTTCAGGTCAAGATTGTGTTTCTTTGTATAGTAATCCCTGAATTCGTACATTTCAGGAAACTTGTATCCGGTGTCAACATGCAATAAAGGGAAAGGTACTTTTTTCGGGTAAAAGGCCTTGATCGCAAGATGGGCCATCACAGACGAGTCCTTGCCTACCGAATACAACATCACTGGATTTTCAAATTCTGCAGCGACTTCTCTGATAATACCTATGCTTTCCGCTTCAAGTGCCTTTAAATTTGAAAGCCGATAAGATTCTTCCGTATTGGTCATACTTGATCCTCCACTAATTTATTTCCTGAATGAAGTCCACATTCTTTCTTGGTTGCTTCTTCCCACCACCAGCGTCCTTCACGTTCATGCTGACCCGGCAGAACAGGCCTGGTACATGGTTCACAGCCAATACTGACATATCCCTTCTCATGGAGTTCATTGTACGGGACATCGTTTTCCCTTATGTGATCCCATACCTGCTTAGAGGTCCAGTTTGCCAGAGGATTGAACTTCACAAGTGTACCATCACCGAACGCTGAATCAACTTCTATCACAGGGATAGATGCACGTGTGTTAGGGCTCTGGTCTTTACGCTGACCTGTGATCCATGCCGTTCTCTTGCTAAGGGAGCGCCTTAATGGATCAACTTTCCTGGCCCCACAACATTCTTTGTGCCCATCCTCATAGAACGAGAACATACCTTTATTGAGAACCAATTCTTCGGTCTTTTCCCTGTTTGCAAAGAAGATCTCCAGTGGGATGTTGTATTTGTCCCGGACCACATCGAAGAACTTGTAAGTTTCAGGATGCAGACGACCTGTATCAAGGCAGAAAACACTTACATCTGCTTTGATCTTGGATGCCATATCAATAAGGACGACATCCTCAGCACCACTGAATGCAATAGATATACCATTGTCAAACCTCTTCAAACCATATTCAAGAATTTCCTGGGGCGAACTATCTTTGTAGCCTTCAGCCAACTGTTCTATTTCTTTTATTAATTCCGGATTTGGTTCTGGCATAGTTCCATTTCCCGATCATTTTGATCAAATGTTTGTTAATATTATGATTATCGAAACTCAAACGAAATAAGTTCCAGATAACAGCTATAAACTGTTAATCTGGAAGACTCAATTCATTCCAACACAAAGGCCTTGAAATCTTCAAAACCCACACGCAGGATAGTATCTCCGAAACGCTCTCCTGAATTTGCTTCCTTTTTGAAGAACTCCACTGATCTCTCGATTATCCCGAACAGGGCATTCTCATCTACGAGATCGGTCAGTTTGACAGCAAGTCTTGGCTGTTTTCCAACCTTGCCACCAACGTAGATCGTGTACCCTTCCCTTGATTTTATCCATGCATCAGTAGGACATATCAAGAGACATTGGCCACAAAGGATACATTTTTCCCTGTCATAATACAGAGCATCATCCTCGACCTTGATCGCATCCACGGGACATCCTGTTTGACAGAGACCACAATAGGTACAATCGTCCTCTACCCATTTTGGCTCAAGCCCTCCCATTACACCAAGGTCGTTCTCCTGTGCTTTCATACATGATGCCGGACAGCCTGTAACTGCGAATTTGAACTTGCCGGGAAGTTCCATGGCAAAGTACTTCTCATCGATCTTCTTTGCAATGTCCTGTGCATCGATCAGCCCACGTGGACAGATGAGATTGCCCTGACAGGCAACCACTCCACGAACTCTCGGACCACAGGTACCCTGATGGACATCTCTTTCCTGAAGCTCATCAAGAAGATCCTCGGTATCCTCAAAGGGAACATATGAGATCTCCAGCCCCTGACGTGAAGTTATGTGAACCTCACCCTTGCCATACTTCTCAGAAGCATCTGCAAGTGCACGAAGCTGATCAGAAGTTAGCTGACCCCCCACAACACGAAGTCGCATTGAGAAAAGGTCTTCTTTTTGCTTCTGGCGAAGAAAACCGCCTCGTTTGAGTCTGTCATAGTTAATCGTCTTTTCACCCATGTATTATCACCCTAACTTCCACAGATTGAGATATATATGTATATAAAAAGGCAAAAGTTGCACTCTTATTAGTGGTAATTTTAGCCCCATTACCCACTGCTATATAATAAATTCACTTTCATTTGCTATATAGTTACTTCGAGTGTGAGATGGAAAATCAACATATATAAATGAATTGAAATGACAATATTGAAAGGAGCTACTAATAAATGATCATAGCACTGGCTGCAATAGCATCTGCGATCTTCATGGGAATCAACATTGGCGGGAACAATGCAGCAGCAGCCATGGGAGCAGCATATGGTGCAAGAGCCCGTACTAAAAGACAGGCAGTAATATTAATAGCTGTTTTTTCCCTGCTTGGTGCAATACTTAGCGGCGAGGATGTTATCAGGACGTTAGGTGAAGGAATAGTACCCGGCAACACGATAACAATTGTAGCAGCTATTATTGCAACCAGTGCAGCTGCTATCAGCCTTTTCATAGGGAACGTACTGAAGGTTCCTATATCTGCGAGCCAGTCAGCTGTAGGAGCGCTCGTCGGAATTGGCATATTCTTCGGGATACTCGATGTTCAACTGCTATCAAAGATAGTTGGATGGTGGATAGCTACCCCGATACTTGCATTTGTACTTGCATACCTTTCCGGGAAATATATTCACCCCAGACTTGTTGTCTGGCTTGTCGAACATGAATCGGAAGAACAGATCAGAAGCACTATTAAGAAGCTCCTGATAGTATCCGGCTGTTATGTTGCCTATTCAGCAGGTGCAAATAATGCAGCCAATGCAGTTGGACCTCTTGTAGGAGCAGGATTCATGGAGCCAGGAACAGGAGCCATAGTCGGAGGGCTTACCCTTGGCATTGGTGCGATATTGATAGGCGGTCGTATTCTCGAGACAGTCGGAACGGAGATCGCAGAGATCTGTACCATTCGTGCGATCTTCATTGAAGCTATCGCAGCAATTATTGTGCACAGTGCTTCTATTGCAGGCATACCTGTTGCGCTGGGTCAGTTAGTGCCAGCAGCAGTTATTGGCATTGGATGTGCCAACAAAGGCTTTGCCACAATGAACAATAAGACAGTAAGACGTATTGTCGTTATGTGGGTCACATCGCCACTATTAGCAGGTCTGCTAGCATATTCGGCCATCAGACTTGTTTATTTATAAAAAAAGAAGAGAAGAATGGATGTAAAGATCCCAGATAAAGATCCCATAATATTAGTGAGATGTTCATCTGGGATTTTCTTTTTTAAGTGATTCTTCCGCATTGTTCATCAGTTCTTCATTATCGTCATAGATCTTCTGTACATTATCTATTGCACGGGTCAGGCGTTTTTTCAGTATTAAAAGTTCCCTATCGGAAAGATCGTATTCAGGAACATTATCTATCCATAGTTGCTGTACTTCAATAAGAGCATCAATAGCCGACTTTGTCCTGTTAATTGTTGTGGCATCCATAGAATATCTTATATATGCAAGATATTAATAAGGTAATGGGGGAGGCAATAATTGTCATGATGCCACTTGTTATTTATCTGGCAGACAATAAGCAATAGATGACATTGATAGAACTATATTATTCTGATATTTGCATGAACTGCCATTACGTCAGGAACCAGATAATAGAAGCTCTTCCTGAAGGTGTTATGTTCAAAGAAATTAACGTCACAAGCCTTGAAGGTTCTGAAAGGGCAAAGCAACTCGGAATAGAAGAAGTACCTACTATCGCTATTAATGGAGAGATCGTGCTTATCGGGCGAGTGGAAAAGGACGAGATACGGACGGAACTTGAAGAGTTCCTGTGAATAAGAAAAATTGTATTTGACCAACAGAATCCAGGGGGAATTCCTAACTGAATCTTGATATTTATAAAAATTTGAACAGGGGTATTGAAAGCACATACATTAACCTCAACCCCATACAGAGGGGAGGAGTGCTTACTGCTGAAGCCAGAAAAGCAGCGCTTGAATTTGCAGATGGTTATTCAGTTTGTGACTTCTGTTTCGAATCCCGAGTCGATCTTGTCCAGAACCCGCCTGTAAGAAACCTTACAGCAGATATTGCAGAGTTCCTGAATATGGATGATGTTAGGTTCACAGCCGGATGCCGACATGCAAAATGGGCGGCCATGCACATGGTCACAGAACCCGGCGAAACTCTTGTACTGGATTCACTTGCACATTATACATCATATCTTGCAGCTGAGGCAAATCAATTGAAAGTGGTTGAAGTACCACATAGCGGATATCCGGAATTTACTATTGATCCAGAAGGATACGCAGAAAAGTTCGAGGAAGTTGAACGCAATACAGGTTCCCTTCCGGCAATGGCACTACTGACACATGTGGATTATCGGTATGGAAATGTGGCAGATGCAGCAGCCGTGGGAAAGATCTGTAAGGAGTACGGAGTTCCGTTCCTGCTGAACACGGCTTATTCATCAGGAATAATGCCTATTGAAGGCAAAAAACTTGGTGTGGACTTCCTGTGTGCGTCAGGACATAAGAGCTGGGCAGCATCTTCCCCAATGGGAATACTCGCAACCACTTTTGAGTGGAACCAGCAGGTATTCGATAAGTCAACCATCAGAGGTGACTGGAGTGGGCGTGGTTTCACTAAAAAAGAAGTCGCTCTGTTTGGATGTTCACCTGTCTTCGGAGTTCCGGTAATGACACTGATGGCATCGTTCCCGAGTGTTGTGGAACGTGTGAAGCACTGGGATGAGCAGGTCGAAAATGCCCGATACCTTGCCACACAGCTCGAGCGTATCGAAGGATTTCACCAGATGGGTGTTAAGCCGACAGAACACACACTTGTAGCATTCGAATCCCTGCCACTCTTTGAGGCTGCCGCCAAGACCAAGAAACGTGGTTACTTCCTGTACCACGAACTGAAGAAACGAAAGATAATCGGAATACAGCCGGGCATGAGCAAGAGTTTCAAATTAAATACATTCGGACTCAGCAGAGTGCAGATAGAATATGTCGCCAACGCTTTCATTGAGATCGCAAGGAAATATGAGATACCGGTGGAGGATGAAGCATGAAATACACAGAACTAACAAAACAGTTCAGGCAATTCTTCGAGTTGCCTCTTACACCGGTTGCTGTTAAGTTCAACAGCGACAATGAGCCGAACATTCCCCATCCCATGCGTTATTGTGAGATCGTAAGGAAAGCTGCAGCGTTCGGTACATCTTATACCTGCTCGGCTGATGATATGTCCTGTGCAAGCGCAGAATTGGCACTTGGGTTCGTCGAACCTGCTTACGGGGATGTGTATCCAAGGGTCAAACCCGCCAATACAGAAAAGATGACCGTCGAACCCCTTGACAAATGCGAATTTGAACCCGATGTGGTAGTGGTTGTCGGAACCGCCAGCAAACTCATGCGAGTGGCAGCAACACTGTCCAAAGTGAAAGGAGACATGGTGAATGCCAGATTCAAAGGGGAATTCGCGGTCTGTGGGGAATGTACGACAATTCCTGTAATGGAGAACAAGGTGAACCTTTCCCTTTTGTGTGCCGGAGCACGCATGTTCAGCGATTACAGGAACGATGAGATAGTATTCGGATTCCCCATGGAAGCCTTTGTTGAACTCACAGAATCACTGAAGGAAGAGAGTATCACAAAAGCGCTTTGTGGCTGTCTCATGGATGACCTGCCAGCACGTTTGGTGGAGGCTATACTGGCACTCGGATTCACGAAGGGTACGGACCATTTCCTTGGACGTTTCGGAGATGAGATAGTAAGGCTATACATCCCAAAGGATGAAAGCGGAAAGAGCTCATCGATAACCCTGCATGTTCCTGTCAAATTCAAAGATGCTGATAACGCAAAGGGTTCAAAGGATGTGGCATCCTGCATGTTCGAAGAACCGATGAACTATCGCCTCCGGGACAACTGGGTTGATGTGATACTACTGATCGACCTTCACGAACCTATCAGACGTGCAGCCATGAAAACTGAGAAGTTCAATGCACTTGTCAACAACGGAATAGAAGTAATGCTGGACCGTGTTGTCAAATTCAAACGCAAGACGACACAGTGAACCAATTTTAATTATATTAAGTAAAAGTAGTCCTCCATATTGAGGAGAACTACTTTTGATAATTTTAAAAAAAGATGATGAAAAAGAAAAGCTGTTTGATGTATCAGACTTTTTTAATATGGAGCTTCCATATGTTATTTTCTTCTTTGTCGATACCAATAATGGTATGCCCTTCGTTCTTCACACTTTTAGGAACATTTGATACTGCAGGTGCATAATCAAAGATAACTGTGAGAAGGTCACCATTCTCCAGTTCTTCTAACTGTAATTTGGTTTTTACGAAAGTAAAGGGACAAATCTCCCCCCTGAGATCTAATTCTATTGATTCTTCAGCCATATTTCTACCTTTTATATTATTATTTGAACAAAAATAGCTATACCTGTAAAGATATAAGAGCTAAGATACAGGCAAATAAAAACGGATTTTCCATCCATGCATCATGCAGGATCAATGGAATAAAGCGATTTGGTGTATTTTGCCGATATATTTATATAATAGAGAAGCACATTCACAATTGTGACTTCACGATAGTGAACCGTTGCAACATCTCAAACCAGAGATATTAATAAAATTTACTATACAAAGGAGAAATTACAATGAGGGATCGATTTTGTTGAAAACTACAAGGATAGCGTACAGGTAAAGAGAAACATCGAAGGGCCAAACAATAAATATCTGAGGAAGGCGATCGAGGGGCTACCCCCTTCTGCAAAACTTGTCTTCAAAGTACTGGAATACGGCGGTCTTCTGACACAAAAAGAGATTGCTGAACAAAGTTATCTTCCACCACGTACTATCAGATATGCTTTGGGTCGGTTGAAAGATGAGGATTTCCTACAAGAAAGGTTTTACTTCAAGGATGCAAGGCAAAGCCTGTATGGTTTGAAGAATACACCTGACATGTATGAAGAAACAAAGATCCCCGTAAACTCCGAGATAAATTCTGCCATATTGGGCATAAATTCGGAAAAGTATGAATTATCAGCTGTATGATGTGGGATAGGTTTTCAATATCCCATTGAACATATAGCAGAGGAAAGAAAGTTGCACTGGGAATATCTCGCAGAAGTTCTGTGAAATAATTTCCAGTAAACTTTCTGCAAATTCTATTTTTACAATTAATTATCCAGGTTCATCAGTGATCCCGACAGACATGCAATGGTATTAGGATCATATTAGTTACAAAGAAAAGCACAGATCCATCTGTGCAGAAAGGGTTGCTGACACTCAACAATTAGAACATCATCCAGAAATGATCCAATCGATACTAGCTACTAAAGCAATTGCATTCAAGCTCACATTGAAGATATATCAAAAAAATAGGACATTAGCAATGATATTAAGATAATAAAAAAGATATACACCAGTCGGGAATCGAACCCGAGTTCGAGCGTTGGCAACGCCCGGTGATAACCGCTACACTACTGGTGTGAATTGATTCTGGTGCCCAGACCCGGATTCGAACCGGGGACAACTGCCTCTTCAGGGCAGCGCTCTCCCACTGAGCTACCTGGGCTGTGAGAGCATCCGATAATAGTCGCTTTAGTATTAAAAGCTATCGAATGGTACGAAATATTTGTGGTGGGCCCGCGGAGATTCGAACTCCGGACCTCCGCCATGTCAAGGCGACGTCATA
>JAIORD010000037.1 GCA_021108275.1 Methanococcoides sp. | reverse complement strand
CACTTTCCGAAGATGAAATGGACCATATGCTTGACATCATCACTGCTCCTGGCAGGATCGTCGGTGTAGAGCCAGGACTTGAAGTTCCGGTAACACACGACATCGGTGCTATCAGGATCGATGGTGACCAGGGTAACAGTGGTGTAGGTATTCCTGCAAGCAGACTCGTTGGTTCAATGGTCCACGAGCGTGCATTTGGCGCAGACACAATGGAGCTCGGTCACATCGACTACAGCTTCAAGCCAGTCAAGCCAGTTATCTCCCAGGAACAGCAGACAATGGAAGTTTGCCAGCAGAACATGGTCATTCCTATGCTCTACGGTGCAATGCCAAACATGGGTCTGTACTACACTCCTGATGGTCCTTTCGAGAACCCAGGCGACCTTATGAAAGCTTTCAAGATCTCTGAAGCTCAGGATTCTATCCAGCACGCTGGTGACCACGGAATCCGTGACATGGTCTGGATCATGCAGAAGCTCCAGAAGGTTGGCTCTGACGGTGTTAACTTCGATACCATCGGCGCAGCTGGCGACGGTGACATGTACGCATCACTTAATGCTATTGAGCAACTCAGAAAAGAGTTCCCTAACATGTACATCAATGCAGGTATGGCAGGAGAACTCGTTCTTGGTATGCACGGTGACCTTGAGTATGATGGTACAAGACTTGCAGGTCTCTGGCCACACGAGCAGGTATTACTTGCTGAGAAGGCAGGAGCT
The DNA here is from genome assembly GCA_021108275.1 of Methanococcoides sp. GTDB lineage: Archaea > Halobacteriota > Methanosarcinia > Methanosarcinales > Methanosarcinaceae > Methanococcoides. The sequence continues at coordinate 210,527 of JAIORD010000037.1, read as the reverse complement.
AACACCTTCGGTCCAGTATGTAACACCAACACCAGCAAGACCTCCGCATGGAACATGGGTCGCTCAGTAACATTTACAAAGGCAGCTGTCGAAGCATCAAACATTCCATGTCATGCAGATATGGGTATGGGTGTCGGCGGTATCCCAATGCTTGAGACCCCTCCAATAGATGCTGTCACAAGGGCAAGCAAGGCAATTGTTGAGATCGCAGGCGTAGATGGAATATAGATTGGTGTTGGCGACCCACTCGGTATGCCAATCGCACACATCATGGCTTCCGGTATGACCGGTATGAGAGCAGCTGGTGACCTTGTTGCAAGGATGCAGTTCTCAAAGAACATGAGGCTCGGAGAAGCAAAGGACTTCGTATCAAAGAAGCTCGGTGTCTCAAATGCTGACCTTTCTGACGAGTTCGTCATGAGAGAGATCAGAGAAGACCTCGACATCGGTGTAATCACCTCTGTGCCAGGTTGCGCAAAGGGTATTGCAGCTAAGATGAACATCGAGAAACTCCTCGATATCGAAATCAACTGCTGTGAAACTTTCAGAAACACAATCGCATAATTTCAATAAAGTAGATAGGGTTCTACCCTGTCTTTTTTTTATCTTTTCTTTTTTGTAGTGATATTTCAAAATTATTTTGTTTTAATGCTATTATACTAGTCTTTTTTGAAAACAGATTTATATTTTAATTGCATTATCCCTATTAACATCACTCAGGCAGATGCCTTAAAATGCTTTCTGGAGTTATAAAGTGGAATCCATATATCTGTTGCAGATCGCACTCGCTGTATTGATCATGAGCCTTGTGGCACAAACTCTGAGCAGGCTCTTTAAAATGCCTGTCCTTATTTTTCTGCTTGCAGAAGGTATCATTGCAGGACCTGAAATACTTGGACTTTTGGATCCTTCTCTTCTTGGAGAAGGCCTTACAGCAATAGTCTCTTTGTGTGTTGCAGTGATAGTATTCGATGGTGGTCTTCATATTGATGTGAAGTCGATAAGGGCGATACAAAAAGGTGTGCTCAGGCTCGTGACCATTGGGGTCATCATTACATTCATCTGTGCAACATTTCTAAGCTATGCAATAGTTGGTATCCCATTGGAAATCGCTGCTGTTTTCGGAGCATTGGTAACTGCAACAGGTCCTACGGTGATCACTCCTGTTGTGAGGCAGGTCCGTGTAAGTCATAAGGTCAGCAAAACCCTCGAGCTTGAAGGTGTCCTAAACGATGCCGCCTGTGTTATACTTGCAGCACTTGTTTTTGAGGTCGTAGTTTCCCAGTTATCAGGTTTTGAAGTTGCCAGCTTTATTCTTTACAGAGCTCTCATTGGTCTGTCAATGGGTTCACTGGGGGGTTTCTTATTATCAAAATTCCTCTCAAAAGCCGTTATCTCTGAGCAAATGGTGAGATTTCTGACCTTTACTTCAGTTATTGCCATCTTTGTCATCTCTGAGTCATTGGGTGCGGAATCCGGGATTCTTGCAATGGCAGTGTTCGGAATAATTATGGGAACTTCGGATGTACCTTACAAGAATGCCTTAAAAGAGTTTAAAGGGGATCTCGTGATGATGATGCTTTCCCTTATCTTTATTCTTCTTGCTGCAATGCTCAGGTTCGAAGATATTTTCAGGATCGGTCTTCTTGGAATTACTGTTGTATTCCTATTGATATTCCTTGTCCGCCCTCTTTCCGTTTTTGCCAGTATGGTGGGGACAGCGTTCAATATCAGGGAAAAGCTGTTCATCTCTTTTGTTGGTCCTCGCGGTGTTGTACCCGCATCCATTGCAACTTATTTTGCGATAAAACTGAATGGTTTGAACATTGAAGGTGGACAAGAGCTTGTAGGCCTGGTATTTTTAACTGTTATCATTACTGTATTAATGACAGGTTCCCTGTCAAAATATGTTGCTAAGTTTTTAGGAGTGATACCCATGGAGATCCTTGTAGTAGGCGGAGGAGAAGTCGGCAGAATACTTTCGGAGAGATTTGAAAAAAGAGGCGAAAATGTAGTTGTCATTGAATCATCCGAGGAAAATTGCCAACGCCTTATGAAATCTGGAATTCGTGTCGTACACGGTGATGCGGAAGATGTGAACGTGCTCAAAAAGGCCGGTATTGATAATGTAAAATATGTCGTTGCAAGTACCGATCAGGATAATACTAATCTTCTGGTATGCCAGATCGCAAAGACAAAGTTCGGTTTCAAGCAAGATCAGATAATTGCAAGGGTTAACAATATGGAAAACCTGCATGCTTTCTGGGACCTTGATATACGTGCAATGAGCCCTGCCATGAGTACTGCCCTTTTCCTCGATAATATGGTCGGAAGGCCTCACATGTTCTCCATGTGCGAAGTAGGCGAAGGTGGGGATATACTTGAGGTCAAGGTCACAAATCCAAAGGTTGCAGGAAAAGCCATTAAAGAGTTGTCTCTTCCAGAATCCAGTCTTCTGCTAATGGTGAGAAGGGGCGATCAATCGTTCATCGCAAACGGGAATCTCGTACTTGAATTCGATGATATGGTAACCGTTATTGGTGAAGGGGATGCAGCAAAGGTGGTTGCAGACCTTTTAGGAAGGTAATTTAAGCTCTGCGATTACTTTCACCCCGCTTCCTTTACTTATTTATACTTAAATGATGTAGTTAATTTGCCTCTCTATCAGGAACAAACAAGAGGCTTGAGGAAATAATATGGATAAAACAGCAGAGAGTATAAAATCAAAATTTTTGGAACTTGGCGTAGATATACCCCTTGAGGACATTGTAGAACGTCTTGATAAATTGGTGACAAAATTCAAAGTTCCTCTTGATGAAGCTCGCAGAAGTGTCATTACATATTTCTTAAAGGAAAATGATCTTGATAGAAATGCTTTTTTTGGTGGTCAGTCAACAACACCTGATTCGAGGTCCACGCCCGATGTTAAGCTCAATGGGATCGATGAAGGCGGAAAATGGGTGAACATCAAGGCAAAGGTCTTACAATTATGGGACAGTTCCCATGAATCTGTTTCACAGGTAGGGATCATCGGTGATGAAACCGCTACAATAAAGTTCATCAAATGGTCACGTGACACTATCCCTGACGTTGAAGAGGGAAAAAGCTACTATTTCAAGAACGTTGTCAGCAATGAGTGGAATGGAAGATTCGAATTAACTCTTAATAAGAACACTGTGGTAGAAGAGCTCGATGAGGACATTGAGGTCATTTCCTCTCCTATGGCAGGAGCTGGGGATGGGCAGCCTGCTCCAATGGTCAATATTGCTGATATTGCAGAAGATGGAAAATGGGTATCTATCAGAGCAAAGGTCTCTCAGTTATGGGACAATTCCCACGAATCCATATCCCAGGTGGGTTTGGTCGGTGATAGTACTGGTACCATCAAATTCATCAAATGGACAAGTGCAGATCTGCCAGATCTCACTGAGGGGAACAGCTATCTTTTCAATAATGTCGTTGCACAGGAATGGAATGAAAAGTTTTCGGTAACTCTTAACAAGAACAGTTCCATAGAAGAGCTTGATGAGGACATAGAGGTCGCTTCTTCTTCCATAACATTTGCCGGCGCAATGGTGGATGTACAATCAGGTTCAGGATTGATAAAACGTTGTCCTGAGTGCAAAAGAGCACTCACGAAAGGTGCCTGTATGGAGCATGGAAAGGTGGATGGTACGTATGATCTTCGTATCAAGGCAGTTCTTGATGACGGCAACACTGCACAGGAATCGATTCTTAAAAGAGAACTTGCTGAACAGATAAGTGGTATAACTCTGGATGATGCAATTTCCATGGCTGCTGATGCACTTGATCAGGGTGTTGTCCTTGATCAGATGAGGCTAAAATTACTTGGAAAATATTTCACTGTGACTGGCTCTAAGGTCGATAGATACATTCTTGTGGATTCAATCGAACCGCAGGATGGGATGGATATGGAAATGCTTGATGAACTAATTGCAGATGCGGAGATGATCTAAATGGCTGGATACGTTAGGGAAGTTTCAAGGCGCGTTTTTGCACAGGAATTCAGGGAATCCAATCTGACCTTCAAGGATGGGGATGATCAGTATTCTCCACAATATCTGCTGACGCCTACCGGTGCAAAGGTAAATCGCCTTTTCATTGTAGGTACTCTCATAGAAAAAGAGGATATAGGTACGGATTCCGAGTATTGGAGGGGGCGCGTGTCCGATCCAACTGGTTCTTTCATGATCTATGCAGGTCAGTACCAGCCGGAAGCTGCTCAGGCTCTTGCGGAATGTGAAACTCCAGCTTTTGTAGCGATCGTAGGTAAGCCAAGCACTTATACAAATGCTGAGGGCACGGTCTTTACATCAGTAAGACCGGAATCTATCTCAATTGTCGATGTTGACACACGTGATCTTTGGGTTGCAGATACAGCAAGGCGAACTCTTGAGCGTGTCAAGGACCTTGATAATATGGATTCCAATGTTGTCAAAGCAAAAGAGCACTACAATACTGATAAAGACCATTATTCATCAATGGTCAGGGAAGCTTTGAGATCATTGAAAGAAGATCTCTGATATTTAAACAACTGCACATTTTGTGCAGTTCTCCTATTTTTGATATTTATGACCTGTATAATTTGCTAAATGTTAATTATATGCTGAAATTTAGCGATAATGTGATAAATATTCCTAACTGGTAATGTTCAAAATAGAAAATATAAAAGGTAAGGAAGAATAAAACTTCGCTAATTCTAATTTTTATTTATTTTTCTCTAGATTGCGTGAAAACTCGATAAATCCGCATGCATCCCCTTCTATCTCAACTATCCTTGGCAATATTTTACCATCCTTGATATCTATTAATACAACAGATGGGTCTGATTGACGTGGCTTTGTGGGTGAGCCCGGGCATATGAGTATCACATCACTTTTTTCTATCAATGGCCTGTGTATGTGTCCAAATATAAGTACATCAACACCCATCTCAAGGGCCAGATAGCGTAAAGCGGTCGTATCCATAATGGATAGTGATCCTTCATGGACTATCCCCATCTTGATCCCCTCTGCTTCAAAAACAAGTCTTTCAGGCAATATTTGTTTTAATTCAGGACCATCTGAATTACCATATACTGCCTTGAGTTTCCCTGTAGCTGCAAATGCATTATAGCATTCATTTGATGTGAAATCGCCAGCATGGGCAATTATATCGCATTCATCGAGTAATCCTTTGAAAGCAGGGGGTAAGTCCCCTCCCTTGAGATGTGTGTCAGAAATAACAAGTATCTTCATATTTTATCCCTTCATAGAATATCAGCTTTCCCTCACTGAACAGTGAGGTCCACAAGCTCATATTCCAGATTCTCAATTTCCAGTCTGCTCATGATCTGTGGTACTTCTTCATCAATTGCAAGCACGAGAGATGATAATCCGTGGAATGCAGCTTCAACAATTGATTCTTTGGCCCCATACATCACATCTGGTTCCTTGTTTATCTTTTTCAACGCAACAAGGGATTCAACACCAATAACTGCAATAAATGATTTTGAGCTAGCAAGTTTTTCCAGTCTTTCAAGGTCTACATTTCTTGATCCGCCACGTTCACTTCGTGGTATCTTGCAGACGGTTATACTTGCGTTCTCAAGTTCGATCATTCCCAAAAGGTTCGTAACTCCAACATCATCTCCTTTTTCTACAGAAGATATGGTGATGCCGGTTGCACTCGTTGTATTTGTTTTGCTGACGTAAAGTAAACCCTTTCGCATCTGAAGATATACGTCATCCCCTTTTTCAAGGTCTTCATCTGCAATGGCTGTCCATGTGGAAACATGACTAATGATGTCGCTCATGACAAAATTAGCATAGCGTTTCATGTCCGCAGCGCCTTCCAGGACCCATTCAACACCCTTTTTAGTGATCCTGTAACGTACACGGCCATCAGAAAAGATAAATCCTTCCGCGGTAAGTTCTTTTATATATTCAGAAACTGCCTGGGGAGTAACACCGATCTTTTCAGCGATCTCCTTCTGGCGAACATTTGGCTGATGTGCAGCAACTTCTGTAAGTATCTGAAATTTGGTGATACCACTTTTACTTTGAAGAATATCTATCATTCATTTTCCTCATTCATCTTGAGCCTTTGTCCCATGACAGAAAGCTTTGATGATCTTCTGGCCAAAGAACGAATGTATAATGGATTTTTGTTCATAGCACGTGTCAGACTGCTCATGGAATGATTTCCTTTCTCCACAAGTTCCTCCAGCTCGGTTATGAGATCACTGATATCTTCATATTTATTGAAAGTAAGTATTATTATATCGCTCAGATCTTCAAAAGAACACTGGAAGTTCGATTGAACTTTAGAATAGGATGAATGATATTCCTTTTCGGGCATTTTACCGGGTTCTGGCATGTGCCACTGACTTTCAAGAAGGCCACATTTTTTCAGTATGCTAATGCTTTCGGTTGCATCAAATCCCATTTTATCTTCTATATCTCCTTTTGTCAGCCATTCTTCTAAGAGGAGATTGAACACCTGTTTATGTTCTTTTGACTGAAAAGTCTGGAGCAGGGGAACCAGTTCTGAGGGGTCATTTATAATTCGAGTCCTTTTCGGCATTATTATAAACCTCTTATAAGGTAATTTTGGGGGGTTTCGCAGATATTTTACGGGTAAAATCCACTTTTTCATTCACTACGCTTACTCACATATGCAACTTTTACTAAATAAAGGTGTTGTGGGGTTATGCCCTCATTATGCATATTTTAGTGTCTTATGCTCTTCTTTTTTATGCCATACAGCGTTATCTCTGATTGACCGATACATTTATCCAAGTTTGTTATCAATATTGGTTAGGAAGCATGGCTGAAGATCTATACAAAAAAATCTACAAGATACTTGATAAAAAGCAATTATCCATAAGCGGCATAAGCAGGGAGCTCAAAACAGAAGGTTTTGAAGAGCACCGTCTTATCATCACAGGCTATCTTCGCGCATTGCGTGATATGGATAAATTAACTGAAGTTGAGATCCCTCCATCCAAGATATATGTGTGTGTGGAAAATGAAGGTGCATCTGAAAGTGAACTGTATTCTGTAATGGCTAAACATTTTCAGTCCCTTGAACCGAATCTTCGTTTTCCTGTAGCCGTTCATATTGCTACTTCCATCTTTGAGAGACCTGTTTTCAAGGAAGAACTGAAATTAATGGGTATAAATGAATCCCACATCAGGAACTATCGCCGCTCTCTCATTACGGTCACGGACCTGGCGGGTAAGGACCTGAAGGAATTGAGAAGGTCCATCAACCGTATCGTAATTCCCGATTCGGATCCGGCATATAATATCGCAGTCGATCCCACATCAGCTGAAGTACTGAAAATCGCGAACACTGTTCTCATTGCTTTGGTCAAAGAGATGTCCGACCTTAGTGGTCTTGTGCCAAAGACAAAACAGGTAACTCTGATCTAAGGCTAACATCATAAAAAAAAGTGTGGTGAAGGGATGTTCCCCTCCACATCATTCAAGATAGATAGCTGGTCTGAGTGGATATGCGAACCTTGCCTTATTTTCTGGGTCATACTCCGCATTATCTGCTGAATATATCTCAACAGGGCATCCAAGCTCGTTCTTGAAGAATTCCCGATTTTCCTCAAGTGCAATCTTCTCATCAAGATCGAAGTTTGAAAGGGTATCGAACTTTTCCTCGTTCATGGCCGTTATGTCCGAAACGACCTTCTGCGCAAACTTAGGAACTTCCTTTCCATGGCTCCTCATCTCCGGATCGCTCATAAGATCCTTTATAAGTATACCGTGATTCAGGCTTCCTTCCTTTTGCATTGAAAGGGCCTTCTTGAATGTCTCCATCTTCCATTCAGGTGAAGTGTACAATATGGCCTTCTTTGGTGTGAGCTTTGTAACCCTTATGATCTCATCCACATCTGAAAGGGTACCGCTGATAAGCTCCTCTGTAAATTCTGCCTGAGTGTCCACAAGACCCTCATCATATTGCGGATAGTCTGCCAATGAAATAAGATCATTGTCAGTATGGCCTATTGCCTCCCATATCTCTTCACAGATATGTGGGGTGAATGGCGCCATGAGTCTTATCCATACATCCAGAACTTCGCAAAGAAGAGCACTTCCGCCACGTTTCTGATACCATCTTATGTCATTGAACAGCAGGAAGTATGCATTCTGCAATGCATTTCGTGTCCTAATCGTATCAAGCGCTTCATTTGTTTCAAGTATGCGCTGCTGCAATCTGCTGATCATCCATCTGTCGATGCCTTTCAGGTTCTCCATATTACAGGTTAGGATACCGGATTCGATGATATCCTTTGAGAAATTATAGAACCTTTCTATCTGCTTTCTGGCAGTTTCGATTCCGGAGTTCTTCCAGTCAGCATCCTGCATCTGTTCCGCACTAGAAAGGATATACATCCTGGAAATGTCCGCACCATAATTTGCGATAGCATCATTCAGCGTAAGAAGGGGACCCTTTGATTTACTCATCTTCTTTCCTTCGAGTGACACAAAACCATTGATGGCTATTGCACGTGGCCATTTATCCTCATCGAAGATAGCTACGTGGTGGAACAGGAAGAACAAAAGGTGGTTCGGTATCAGGTCCTTTCCTGAAGACCTCAGGTCAACAGGGTACCAGTACTCGAAATCGCTACTTATCTGTTCGATAATGTTTGCATCGATCCCACTCTTTTCAGCAGCAGTCTCCAATGAACATTTTTTAAGGAGCACATGATCGAACAGTTCCGGTACGAGTTGCTCGGTCTCAATTCCCGCTGCAATGAACTTCGCAATGACATAATATGACATGTAGATAGTGGAATCCCCAAGGGATTCAATAAGCCACTGGTTATCAAAGGGCAGAAGTGTTCCAAGCCCTTTCTTCCTTGCACATGCCTTATCCTTGAGCCAGTCAACCTTATTGTTGAACTCTACCCTGAGGTCTTCAGGGATGATGTCCATGTTCTCGATACAGCGGTAAACCTTGTCCTTCCATTCAGGGTTAGAATAGTTGAGGAACCACTGTCCTTTGACCATGTTTACAACACATGGTGTTCCGCAACGGCAGACTACCGGTTCACTGAACTCGTAGAACACTTCGCCGATCCCCATCTCAATGAGGTCCTTTGTAAGAACATCCTTGATCTTGGAAACAGCTATTCCGGAATACTTGCCCGTATTCTCTTTAAGCACACCACCATGGAATTCGCGGCGATAGACGATCTTTGTCGCCTCTTGTGCCTTGGGGTCGTCCTGGTCCTTTACCTCGAACTGTTCCACAGCCTCTATCGCAGGGAATTCCCCGAATTCTTTCACTTTGATCAATGAAATGAACTTAAGTTCCCGCAGGTCTTCAGTGATCCCATATTCGCTCAGGTCCTTGTCATAGAGGTCTCTCAAAGCAAGATAGTCGTATGGTGCATGCGAAGGCACGCTCATTACGATACCGCTTCCGTTCTCTCCCTTAACAAAGGATGCAGGCAAAGTAATGACCTGTGCATCGTTCAGGGGGTTAGTGACCTTGATGCCTATCAATGACCTGGCATCGATATCCTCGATGAACTCTACCTCTCTGTCCGTGAAAGTAAGTTTACGATATGCTTCCTTGCTTACGACCCATACCTCTTCCCTGCCTTCAAAGGTCACTTTTATCTTAACATGCTCCAGATCTGGATTTATCCACAGATTTGTCACACCGAAGACCGTTTCAGGTCTTAATGTGGCACATGGGATGATCATGCCATCATACTTGAATTTGACAAGAGTGTAATCGATGATCGTAGCTTCTTCTCCGTGGAGGATATCATGATCTTCCACAGGGTTATCGTCATTAGGGCACCATTTGACAGGATGTGAACCCTTGACGATGAGGTCCTTTTCATAAAGCAGATTGAACTGCCATTCGATGAACTTCTTATAATTTGGATCGGTGGTCGTGAACTTACGTCTCCAGTCGATGGAATATCCAATGGAGCGCATGGACCTTTCAGCTTCCACACTGAAATAATCCACTATCTTTTCAGGAGTATCCATGCCCTTGAGCGTTTCTATTGGTATCCCGTGGAACTCGGTATACACTTTCATAGTCTCTGGATCCCGATTCTGTATGAGCTCTGCAAGCCCGACTATCGGTGTTCCGGTCACATGGAATCCCATTGGATAGAGGACATTGTTGCCCATCATCCTCTTGTATCTTGCAACGACATCACCGATGGTGAATGTCCTTGTATGTCCGGCATGGAGATTTCCATTCAGGTAAGGGTATGGGATAGTTATGAAATACTTGTCGCGGTCATCGGCTTCAGCTTCAAAGACCTTGCTCTCATTCCATTTTTGTTGCCATTTCTGTTCAATATTGCTTGAATTATAATCCTGTTGCATAAATAACACCGTTCCAACAAGTTCTTATCTTATTTCGAGAACACATCATGGATAGCTTCGATCTTGGTATCCGCGACTTTTGATATGGAAAATTGGAGATATGATAATAGCTCTAGTTCTGATATAATCAGTTATTTAGTTATATTCCGTTTAATTAATGACAAACTAAATAAAAGGAGCGGAAAGAACGCTTCCCTTTGATCATATATTGTTTTCTTTATATGGTGACCGTCATACTTATTGAAGGGAAATCTAATCCACATATCATGGATATCCAGCTTATAGAAGGCTCTTTGGTCATAGATGAACTACAAAGGTTCTTGAAAGGTCTTTCTTCAATAGCATCCGAACATGATGTGATAATACAGGGAATGGATGCCGGCAAGATCGCTGGAAAAGCCCATATAGACCATGCAATTTCAAAAGCAACGAAAGCAATGGAGAATGGTACTAACATTGCAAAGGACCTTGGGGTGGAGATGATGCGTTATGCTTCCGGTAAAAGGCAGATCGGCGAGGCATTCTCCATTGGGCTTTCCGAAGGCAGACTGGATGTCGTGTTCATTATAATGGGAGCTCCTGAGAATGTGGGCGAAGCCGCTAAAAAGGTCTCTTCACTGGTTGAGCCTTCGGATGTGCTCGATCATTCAGTATCCAAGAATGAACAACTGATTTCTCAATTCTCTATAACGGACGCTGAAATTGAAGTGGTGGGGGAGGATCGGATACCTGAATTGGTTCTGGAAAGGGTTGCTCTTGTGGATATTTTAAAATAATTTATTTCGACTATATTTGTGTCAATTGTCGTACTTGATGAAAAGTTAATGGAAAACATTAATAGTTTTGAAACATTAGTCAGCTACATACGTTTATCGGAGATGATATTTTGCCTCACCCAAAGACAGTAGAGAACATGATAAAATGCGCAGGTCCTGTCGAATGTGCATTACTTCCAAGCCTTATCCACGTAACAGAAGCTGCAGCCATTGCTGCATCATACCAGATGGGCAAGGGCAACAAGAACTACGCAGATCAGGTTTCCGTAGAAGCCATGCGTAGAATGATGAACACCCTTGATTTTAAAGGTATTATCAAGATCGGTGAAGGTGAGCGTGATGAAGCTCCTATGCTATTCATTGGTGAAGAAGTCGGTACAGGCAAAGGTGATATCGTAGTGGATATTGCAGTAGATCCACTTGAGGGGACAAACCTGACCGCAGATGGTATCCCTGGTTCCATCTCCGTTATGGCAATGGCAGAGCCTGGTGGATTGTTCCACGGTCCTGATGTCTATATGGACAAGATCGTTGTCGGTCCTGATGTTGTCAGGTATGAAAAGGAACATCCTGATGAAAAGATCGATCTTGATGCACCTATCATAAAGAATCTTGAGATCGTTGCAAAGGCACTGGAAAGGGATATTGGGGAGATCGTGGTTGTCATTCTCGAAAGGGATAGGCACCTGAATATGATCGAGGAGATCCGTGCCACTGGTGCACGTGTAAACCTTGTTTCTGACGGAGATCTCATGCCAGGCGTTTCCACAGCTATACGTGGTTCAGGCATTCACGTCGTAATGGGCTCAGGCGGTTCAGGTGAGGCCGTGCTGACTGCAGCTGCGATCAAGATCCTTGGCGGCAAGGTCCTTGCAAGGCTCGTCCTTCCGACAGTTGCCAACGGTGGATCTGAAGAAGAGATAGCAGAAGAGAAAGCAGAGAAGATGCCCCGTCTTGCTACCATGGGTATCACAGAAGACAGCATCAATGATATTCTTGACACTGATAAACTCGTTCCTGGGACCGATTTCATATTTGCAGCATCCGGGGTCACAAGTGGTCAGTTCCTGAACCAGGTGAACCTTTTCGGTGGTGGAGATGCCAGGGTCCACAGTATTTGCATGGGCAGTTCCGGTGTTGTGAAACTGACCGATTCCATCTATATCGGCGACAAAGAACAGACACCTCTGCGTCTTTAATTGCTCCTTGACATGAAAGTACACATCACAACCTATGGATGTTCGGCAAATCAGGCTTCATCCGAGATCATGATCGCATCGGTCAGAGATCTTGGGTATGAGCTTGTGGATGAGAAGGATGCCGAAGTAGTGGTCATTAACACATGTACTGTCAAGTATACAACCGAGCAGAAGATCCTTCACAAGATCGAGGACCTTGGGGCTAAAGGCATTGATTTGGTCGTCACCGGCTGCATGCCACAGGTACAGCTCGAAACGATACTTGAGAGGAATCCCGATGCCCATATTCTTGGTGTGAACTCCATTGCAAAGATAGGGCAGGTCCTGAGGTCCATTGAGAACTCTCGTAACGGCGGTTCACGCGAAAGGGTGGAACTGATATCCTCCGAGCCAGAAGGATTTCTCAAGACCGCTCATTCGCGTTTTAATCCGAACATACACATCTGCCAGATATCTCAGGGATGCGATTATAGCTGTGCCTATTGCATCGTTACCATAGCCCGGGGCAAATTACGCTCTTTTGATGCCGACTCCATTGTTGAGGATGTTCGTATGGCAGTGGATGAGGGATGTCGTGAGATATGGTTGACCTCACAGGATAACGGGCAGTATGGCACTGACAGGGAGGTGTTGCTTCCGGAGCTCTTAAGACGTATCGTGGCGATCCCGGGGGATTTCAAGGTAAGGGTCGGCATGATGAATCCGTTCTCTGTAACTCCTATCCTTGATGATCTCATCGAGGCTTTCAGGTCCGATAAGATATACAAGATCGTGCATCTTCCGATACAGTCCGCGTCTGACAATGTCCTCAAGAAGATGAACCGTTACCATTCCATAGAAGAGACAAATGCCATAATTTCTCGTTTAAGGGACGCTTTTCCGGACCTCACCCTGTTCACTGATATAATCGTAGGATTTCCCGGTGAATCCGATGAGGATTTCAACATAACACTTGAATGGGTGAAGACTCTGCAACCTGACAAAGTGAACATCTCCCGTTATACTCCCCGCCCCCTTACAAAAGCACTTGAATATCGCAATCTTGATACTCGTATCGTTGTTAAGCGTTCGAACAAGCTTCACAAACTCTGTGACTCTATTAAGTTAGAGTCGAAGAAAAAAATGATCGGGTGGAAGGGTGAGGTTTTCATTTCAATGGATGCAAAGGTCAAAGGAGTGATGGCACGCACTGCATCATACAAACCGGTCGTTCTTCCAGAAGGTTCTGTTTCTCCGGGAACTTCCTGCAACGTTGAGATATATGATACAACTGCGGGATATTTTCTTGGACGTGTTCTTGAATAATTTCATTTCCTTTTTTCCTGGACATGAGTGACTATCTCTTTGTTGTAGGATTTGACGATATCACTTCTTGTAATGATGCCTAGAAGGCTTTTGTCATCATCTCTTGAGACTACGGGTAGTCTTCCAACATCCCTCATTGCAAATCTTTTCAGGACAACGTCCAGAGTTTCGTCAGGGTATGCTGAGATAACATCATGGGTTGCAATTTGGCTTATTCTAGTGTCAAGCTCTCCATAATTGACCTTTTCTCTCATATCCTCAAGGGTCACTATACCGCATAACTTCTTATTATCATCAAGTACTGGGAACCCTGCATGCCGGCTTGACTGCATAATGTCGAGGAGGTCCTTTGCGGTATCTTCATCTGATATCGTATGGACATTAGTTCTCATATAATCCCTGACGAACATTGCTTCCATTATGTTGACCTCTTTTCCTCTGCGTATCGTGAAACCTCTTCGTTTAAGCACTTCTGTGAACATCGATTCTTCGTGAAGGCTGTTGGAAATAGAGTTGCTGACCACACATGCGAACATAAGTGGCAATATGATGTTGTAGTCCCGTGTAAGTTCAAAAAGGATAAGTACCGCTGTAAGCGGAGCTCTTACTGTTCCTGCAAGTGTCGCCCCCATTCCCACCAGCGCATAAGCCCCTGCCGCGGCGGTACTTGTCGGGAATATGCTGTGTACTACCGTTCCGTATGCCCCACCTAGCATGGCTCCTGTGAACATCGATGGTACGATAGATCCACCGGCGCCACCGGAACCTATTGTAAATGAGAATGCGAGTATTTTCAGGACGAATAATACCAGAAGCAACTGAATGGTAAAGCTGTTCGTTAGTACATCTGCTATGACGTCATATCCTATCCCCCGTATCTGGGGATAAAAATATCCCATCAGACCTACCAAAAGACCGCCAATGGCAGGTTTGAATGCACCGTGGACAGGAAGTTTGCTAAAGACGTCATGTACTGTGAAAAGGGTACGTATCAATAATATGGATGTTATGCCACAAAGAGTTCCAAGTATAAGGTAAAGGATAGATTCGCCGATCGGGTCCACAAGGCCGTAGTATGATATCTGTATTGGTTTGACCTCAAAGATCAGATTTGCTACAAGCGTAGCGAATACGGCTGATATGACAATAGGTATGAAGGTCCTTGTTTCAAGTTCTCCCAATATAACTTCTACAACAAAGACCACACCCGCAAGGGGTGCATTAAAAGCAGCAGCGATACCTCCGGCAGCACCGCATCCTATCAATGTTCTGTATCGATGGTCAGGCGCTTTCAGGGCTTTTGCGAATATCGAGCCGATACCTGAACCTGCAAGTATGCCGGGAGCTTCTTTACCTACGGAACCTCCGGTTGCAATGGATATTATTGATAATACCACTTCCCGAAAAGCACCTCTTATGCTGATACGCCCTCCATGCAAGGCAGTCCCTTCAATGACCTCTGGTACATTGCAGCGATGTATATCTCCTGAAAAGAAAGCAATGATCCCGACCAATAATCCGCCAATGGCAGGTATGAGTATAACAAAATAGCTGCTCGTGATCTCACTATTGCTCCAGAACAGATCTTCTGCATATTTCAAACAAATATTATATGCTACGATGGTAAGTCCTGTGAATATTCCTATCAGTATTGCTATATCATTGGTGACCCCATCTTCAAAGTGAGGCCAGCGTTGCATTAATTTAGTGATGTCCGATCTTGAGAACATATTGGTCCACGAACTTCACATAATAGATTGATATTCGATATTAATTATATGGGATGCAAAGGATGTGCAACATTGCTCATCCTATGCATGCTGAAATTTTGTAAATAATTTATAACTCATTCCTTTTTGAGGGTCGCACAAAGGTTCTCAATGGTATCAATAACCGTTTTCATGCCAATCTCGTCATCAGCGACCGGTTTTTGTGCAATTCCACCAAAGTGTGCACCGTCTCCTACCGGTATCATTCCGTGCACCATCATGCAGTCGTGAACGTTCTGTATGGTCTTTTCCTGACCTCCGTTCCTGGAGCCTCCGACTGCCATTACTGCACCGAACTTGCCACGAAGCTGGAATCCTTGGCGCCTGAGCAGTACGCTTCTGTCGAACAATGCTTTGAGCTGTGCTGTCATGCCGCCGAAATATACCGGAGTTGAGAATACGATAGCATCAGCTTCTGCAAGTTTGCCATATACTTCCTGCATATCATCGTTGATGGGACATTTTTCCCCTCTTGCACATGTTCCACATGCAATACATGGTGAGATCTTCTTTTGTGAGATCATGATGCTGTCGGTCTCAAATCCCTTGCTTTTTGCGACTTCCAGTACATTCTTTATGATGGTCTCATTGTTACCTTCTTGTTTGGGACTTCCTGATATTCCAAGTATTTTCATATGATCACTGATTTGCATAGGCAATGTAGGATTATTAGCTTTTGGGTTTTGTTTCCTTCATTTTCCACTCTTTGTCGATAACAATAGTCCAATTATGAGCATTAATGAAGTAAAACCGGGAAGTTGGTTTTTAATCTCAGGCTCTTCTTGTGTTGTTTTATTGCCTATGATCACGAGATTTCCATCTTCGTCATAATATGCTTCATCATTTGTATAGGTTATAAGGTTTCCATCATCACCTATCACTATAATGTCTTCTTCAACCATTACATCTAGAACAGCGCGCCCTTCCCATTCAAATACAACCGGCACTTCATTTATGCCTGCCTTCTGTTCAAAGTGCCTGTCTATTGTCTGATATATTTCATCAATTACAGACTCATTTACTTTTTCCGGGTTTTCCAAGTCCATACCCACAGACAGATATCCATTAATACTGGCTCCATACCCTATCACTGGCCCCCCATTCTCAGCAAAAAACGGATCAAGTTCCCTGTATTTTGTATGGCCAAGTAAATCCGTCCACGCTCTTTTTTCACTTTCCTGCTTAATTACGGGCATTACTCCGTATGTAGCTATAACCGAGGGATTGCTTTTAGTCTTTTCAAAAATCTCCGGACCATAGTCAGGAAGGGGCATGTCTTCGTCATTCTCTGCCCACATAAAAATGATAGGTATATTGCTGATTCCTGCTTCTTGCTCGCAGTGTTCATTTATTTTCCGATAGATTTCATCAATTTTTGACTCGTTTATCTTTTCCTGATAATCAGAATCCAGATGCACTTCCAGTAATTCACCGGTACTAGCTATGGCATATACAGACGGATCAAATTCGACAAGCAATCTTTCAGTTGTTATGGATAACCAGCATTTTTTAACCGAATTTTTCCATTGATAATCAATTGTTTCAGGAATGTTTCCTCTGCTGGCTATGAAAAGTGGATGATCCTTCGATTCTTCAAAATAGGAACTTATAATATTTGAATTGGTGAATTTATCGGTATTTTTAGAATCATTTAATTCGTCACCAACAGCATTTGCAGAATTAAATGATAAAAAACAAACAAATAACACTAGCATCAAAATTTTACCAATTTCTCCTCTCTTTAGCATCTAATCGCCTCACAATTAACAATATATTATTAGTATTCAAAAGATAATTTATAATTTACTTACCGATTTTAAGTGTTAATATAAAAAATATGCTAAACTATTAATAATAATTTGGCTGATGTGCTGAAAGAATTTATGCACTTAGTTTGTCAGAGGTTCTGTGTCTAAATCCAGCTTAACACCACTTATCAGTGAGAAAAAGGT
This sequence comes from Methanococcoides sp., assembly GCA_021108275.1. Lineage (GTDB taxonomy): Archaea > Halobacteriota > Methanosarcinia > Methanosarcinales > Methanosarcinaceae > Methanococcoides. The sequence goes on along the minus strand of JAIORD010000037.1, from coordinate 193,153 downwards.
ATAGTGTCATTATGTTCTCCGTGTGTGTATTCTTGGTTACACCTTAAATAATGGACTTATCTGCAACAAAAACAAGTCCTAAACTCATGTTTTCTACCCGACTGGCCTTAATATAACGATCATCCACTCCGATCTTCTTTCCACTGTGCCATTTTCCAGAGATCCGGAGTTGATCATTTTTAGAAATAGTACATATTCCGGGATAAACAACGATCACTGCTTTGCCATTGAGATCCGCGGAAAAGATACTCTCATATTTTCCATCGATACCACCAAATACAATCAAAAAATATATGCCGATAAATGTGGTCGCCTTCTGACATATTTGTGAATGGGTTAGGGCTTGCGATTCGAATACCTTTTGTTCGGAAGTGTATTTGTCCCGATTCATTTTTCCTCGGCTCTCCCTGAGATCGCTTTATAGAGTGAGTTGTAAATTTCGGCAATTACAATAACAATCGGTATGATTATGATACTTGATCCGAGTAGTGTAATGATTGAATGAACTGCTCTTCCAATGCCTGTTTGCGGAACTATATCCCCATATCCTATAGCTGTGAGCGTTGTTATGGCCCAGTAGATACTATTTGGTATGCTGGCAAACCCGCCAGTTTTTCCTTCAATAAAGTACATCAGAATGCCTGATATTATTGTCAGGCATAGAAGTGCAAATAGGAATAGGGTTATTTTTCGAAAACTTTCATATAAAACTCGCGTAAAGGGACTGCTATGCATTTGATTTGATTCCATTAGTTATTTTTACACTATTCATTCACTGGATCGAATTGCTATAATTCCACCAATCGTAAGTAATAGTCCTGGTAGGATCCACATCCAGAAGAATAGGGCAATTCCAAGTATGCCGGATGCTAACATTAATTTCCCACCCTTCTTCTTGTCCGTTTTAGCAACAATTCCTCCGGCAATTCCTATTAATCCTAATATTAGTGTCACTGTGCCAAATCCCATCATTATCACGAAAGGATCCGAAATTCCGAAAACCTCAGAAGTGCCATACATCATGGTTCCCCCGCTTGGCCAGATATTGATTATGGCTACATAAAATATGACGGCTGCTATGATGACTCCAATAGAGCCACCGGCAACTCCAAATATTGTTTCAGTTTTTTTGCTCATGTTATTTTCTCCTGGTTATTCTGTATTCTGACCAGAAAATAATACATAATTGCACCTATGAAATTTAGGAAAATTAGCACAATCGACCAGATCAATTTCTCATGCTTTCCTTTGTGGGGAAAAGCCTCTGTGTTCCTTTGAAGACAGTCACATAACATGAATATCCAGAAAAGAATAGCTATTGCAATTATTCCCCACAATAGCTGTCCCACATAGAATGTAAAAACAAGTATGGTGAAGAATATCATAAGTCCGGTAAATGTCCATTCTGATTTTATTATATTAATTGCATCACTTCCGTCCAATGTTGTCATTCCACTCAAATTTATTTTGTATGATGGACAGTTAAAAGAATTCTGCATTATATTAATTTTATGGCCATATCATTCAACAGGAACAGAACAGTTTGCTTTTGAAATAAAAATGAGCGGTGAAAATAAGAGGTCATTTATAGGCATTCCAATAAAATACCAAAATTACCATTGAGCAGCCATCCTGTGAATCTAGAGGTGCTATAAAATTCGTTTAAAGTTCCTACTATTTAAATGAGCAGACCATTGATCCTTACAATAGTTCAGGGAGTTGACCCAATGTCTCAAAAGAAAATTCTATACATTGCCATGAGCCTGGATGGATATATTGCAACAAAGTCAGGAGATGTGGATTGGCTTATTGACATACCCGGATATGATTTTTATGACACTTTCATAGAGAATATCGGTGCTGTTGTGATGGGAAGGAAGTCCTATGAAATGATCCTCTCATTTGGTATCGAATGGCCGTACAAGTTTGCACGATCATATGTTCTTACGCACAGTAATAAGTTCGAGGATACGGATCTTGTGAAGTTCACCAACATTCCTGCTAAAGAGCTTGTGGAACAACTCTCCTCTGAAATGGAAAAGGATATCTGGGTCCTGGGTGGTGGAGAAGTTGTTCGGGAGTTCCTTGAATCCAAGCTTATCGATGAGATCATAATTGGGGTAATGCCCATTCTTTTAGGTGAGGGAATTCCATTGTTCCGTGAATATGCACATAAGACCGAACTGAAGCTACTTGATGTAAAACAGTATGAAAAAGGAATGGTTCAGCTTCATTATGAAACATTGGTCTAAAGTTTTCTAACTGATGTGATAAATGCTCTTTCTTAGAAAAACATTATCTATCAGTATTCTCAATATTATTTAGTTAGTTAATCAGCAATTAAATACTGGCCTAACATTATATCGTTTATATTGTTTAGAAATTCACAGGTATCACAATGCTTGAAAAATTATTCGATCCGGCTTCTGTGGCTGTCATCGGTGCCTCCCGAACTGAAGGGAAAGTGGGGCGGGCGGTGCTTGACAATCTGCTTGAAAGCTACAGTGGCAGGATAATCCCTATTAATCCTAAAGCCGATGAGATCCTCGGTTTGCCCTGCTATCCGACCATTCTGGATGCACCCGGGGGAGCAGAGCTTGCAGTCGTTGTTGTGCCTGCTGTGCTTGTTCCCGATGCGCTTGAAAAATGCGGTCTGGCAGGAGTAAAGAACGTAGTTGTTATTTCTGCAGGTTTCAAGGAGGCAGGTATCGAAGGTTCGAAGCTTGAACGAAGGTGTGCTGAGATCGTAAAAGAACACGGGATGCGTATGGTGGGGCCGAACTGTCTGGGTATCATTGATACGGCATCTGGACTGAACGCTTCCTTTGCCGCATCCATGGCCAAGAAGGGTAACATCGCAATGATGTCCCAGTCAGGTGCAATATGCACTTCGACGCTTGATTGGGCGGATGCAAGAGGGGTAGGTTTCTCGAAGTTCATCAGTCTTGGGAACAAGGCCGATCTGTCCGAAAACGATTTCCTGCTTGAAATGGAGGATGATGAAAATACTGCTGTAATAGCTGCTTATCTTGAGGGTGTGAAGGACGGGCCGAAGTTCATGGAGATAGCCCGCGAGGTTTCACGGAAGAAACCTGTCATTGTGATAAAATCAGGCAGGACCGCAGTTGGTTCAAGGGCGGTTTCCTCTCACACCGGTACCCTCGCAGGTTCTGATGAAGCTTACAATGCTGCATTTTCCCAAAGTAATGTTATCAGGGCTGATTCCGTTGAACAGCTAATGGACTACATACGTGCCTTTTCCAGCCAGCCAATACCCGATGGTCGTAACATCGCCATCATCACAAATGCGGGTGGGCTTGGTATTCTGACAGCAGATGCTTGTCAGTTCGCGGGGCTTTCCCTTTCATCATTTAATGAGGACACTATCGGTAAGTTGCGGGGTAAACTTCCTCCTGCAGCCAGCCTTTATAATCCGGTAGATGTTTTGGGGGATGCTCGTCCTGATATCTACGGGTTTGCAATTGAAACGATCCTTGATGATCCGAACGTAGATGGTGTTATCCTTCTAACTTCTCCGCAGGCAATGACGGAAATTAAGAGCATTGCGGAAGTGGTTGTCGAGAAATGTGCACATACGAAGAAGCCCATATTATGCAGTTTTGTAGGCGGTACGCGGATCGAAGAGGGTGAAGCTATCCTGAACCGTCATCATATTCCGAATTATCCTTTCCCTGAAAGAGCAGTTGCCAGCATGGCAGCTCTATGTGATTATGGTGTCATGAGGGAACATGAATATGTTCTGCCTGAGAAGTTCGATGTCGATAAGGAATTCGTATCTTCTCTGCTAAGGGATGCGATCTCAAATGGGAGGCGCACTCTCGGGCTCGAATCCTTTGATATTCTCAGGGCTTATGGCATACCTGTGGTGGAAACCCTCAATGTGAAGACTTTGCAAGGTGCGTTAGATGCATGTGAGAATATGGGCTATCCCGTTGTGATGAAAGTACTTTCTGCTGATATCTCACACAAGACCGATGTGGGGGGTGTTCGCATAGGGCTTGAGAATGCGGATGATGTTGAGCGGGCATACCTCACAATGATGTCGGATGTGAGACGCTACATGCCACACGCAGTGGTCTCCGGTGTACAGGTCCAGAAAATGATCACTGGTGGTAAGGAGGTCATCATTGGTATGAACCGGGATGTGCAATTCGGTCCACTGCTTATGTTCGGTCTTGGCGGAACATACGTGGAAGTGCTTAAGGATGTGTCATTCAGTGTTGCTCCTGTTGGGGTGGATGTTCTCAAAAAGATGGTATCATCCATTAGAACATATCCTATATTGACGGGGGTAAGGGGCGAAAGTCCTTCTGATATCGCATCGATCGTTGATACTCTTTGCAGGGTGTCACAACTTGTATCGGATTTCCCTGAGATACTTGAATTTGAGATAAATCCTCTGATGGTGTTGCCTGAAGGTCAGGGATGTGTTGCCATGGACATAAGGCTGACACTTGGAGGCGAATGAATATGTTGACATTATTCAAATTAAAAGAAATGGAGGTTGGGCAGTGTGGCTTCAATATTGATAAGTTCTTCTGAGAAATATTCCGGAAAAAGTTCCCTGTGTGCAGGTATTGGTATTATACTTAAGGACAAGGGTTACTCTGTCGGTTACATGAAGCCGGTGGGTAATATGCTTGTGGATGTAAATGGTGTGCTCTCAGATGAAGATTCGGAGCAGGCACGTAAGCTCTTCGACCTGAAAGATGATATTAAGAACATCACGCCTATCCTTCTTACTGACAACCTTGTGGAAGATGCTCTTGCAGGTGTCGAAAAGCATCTTGATAAGACAATTATCGATGCTTATGGCGAGATATCCAGGGACAAGGATGTTGTTCTTTTGGAAGGTACAGGTGGCATCGGTGGCGGGGCAATATACGGTCTGTCCGACCCGCAGGTTGCTTCTATTATCGGGACCAAGATCCTTCTGGTCACCCGATATGAGTCCATACATGCGATCGATCGTATTCTTTCGGATATCGAACTGATACACGACCCGGATATGTTCGCAGGTATCATTCTCAATGAAGTGGATGAAGGACAGCTTGAGCATGTTTGTGAGCTGGTGGTACCTTTCCTTGAAAATAAAGGGGTCAAGGTGCTTGGTGTGCTTCCAAAGGACACTACCCTTCGTTCGGTCCCTATCTCTGAGATAGTTGAAGACCTTCACGCAGAGGTTCTTGCAGGTTCTGAGAATCTCGAGGTGCTTGTGGATCACTATCTTGTGGGAGCAATGGAAGTGAATTCAGCTATCAAGTATTTTAGGCGTACTCCCAATTCTGTTGTGATCACAGGGGGTGACAGGTCTGATATTCAGATGGCTGCGATCGAGGCACGCGTGAAATGTCTTGTCCTGACCGGAAATCTTCAGCCAAGTGCAGCTGTACTTGGTAGTGCGGATGAGGCACAGATACCTGTGATCCTCGTTCGAGGGGATACGATGTCGACCATTGAAAGAATGGAACGGCTAATAGGGCGTGCAAGGTTCAGGCGTGAACATAAGCTTGGTCGTATGGTAGAGCTTATTAATAACAATGTGAATGTCAAAGAGCTTATGTCGCTGATCGGCCTTTGATGTCCTTCATTCTTTAATATTTTTGAAAACACTTTTTGAGACCTCAGATGGATATGCATAAATATAGATTGGTTTATAATGTCGTGCATCTCATTAATTTCAATTGCAAATTCAAATTATCAGGATTATATGATCAGTATTACCGGTGATGAATACCTTGACTGCTAAAGATTTTCTCACGATAGACGATTTTGATATAGGGGATAGAACAATTCTTGTGAGGGTGGACCTGAACTCTCCAATGAGCCCTGGCGGTGGCATACTTGATGATATGAGGATCAAAAGCCATGTACCGACACTTAGGGACCTGGAGGATGCGAAGGTAGTGCTGTTAGCTCACCAGAGTCGACCAGGAAAGAACGATTTCACTACTATGCAACTACATGCTGATGTGATGTCCAGTTCATTGGGTAGGAAGGTTACCTATATCGATGATATTTTTGGTTCCCATGCAAGAGAGAACATTGCTTCAATGGAAAAGGGGGATGTTATCCTTCTGGAGAACGTACGTTTCTATTCCGAGGAAACACTGAAAAGACCTGTTAGTGAACATCAGGGAACTCACATGGTGCGAAAACTTGCTCCTTTGTTCGATATTTTCCTGAACGATGCATTTGCGGTATCCCACCGTTCCCAGCTTTCGATCACAGGGTTTACCGGACTTCTTCCTTCCGGGGCAGGCCGTCTCATGGAGAGGGAAATAACTTCTCTGGATGTGAGCCTTAAAGGTTCTGAATCTCCGTGTATATTCGTTCTCGGCGGTGCGAAGGTTGATGATTCCCTCAAGGTGGCTGAGCATGTCCTTTCAAGTGGCGGTGCTGACAGGGTTCTGGTCACAGGCGTGGTTGCAAATGTCGTGCTTGCTGCATCAGGTGTCGATATTGGTGCACCGAATATGAAGTTCATCGAATCCCAGGGATATCTCGACCAGATAGATAAGGCGAAAAATATCCTTGAGAGATTTGATGGTAAGCTCGGTTTTCCAAGGGATGTTGCTCTTAATAATAATGGAGAAAGAATCGAGGCAAACATCGATGATGTGGCTTCGACGAACCTTCCAATAAACGATATCGGTCTTGAAACCATTGTGGCCTACTCAAGCGAGATCGAAAATGCGAAGACCGTTGTTCTAAATGGTCCTGCGGGCGTTTCCGAGATAGAGGGATTTGAGATCGGCACATCTGAGATAATCAAGGCAGCAACGAATGCCGGGTATTCAATTGCTGGTGGTGGCCACATTACTGCCGAGGTGCGTAATATGGGTTATGAGAAGATGTTCTCACACATCAGCACAGGTGGCGGGGCATGTATTGATTTTCTTGCCGGGGACCTCTTGCCTGGCATTGAAGCTTTAAAGGTTGCTGCAAAACGATATAGGGAATTTGAATAAAATCTGTGTGGGGGTTAATATGCTAAGTGCTTCTGAAGGGGAACAGGCCGTAAGGCTTGCAAGGAATACTATTGAGTCATTTCTGAAAGATGGGGAGCTGTCAGAGGATATCGATCTGCCGGAGGTATTCGGTGAATCGCGTGGGGTTTTCGTGACTCTGACGAAGAACGGCGATCTGCGAGGGTGTATCGGTCATCCTTATGCGGATTCGGCTTTGGAAAGTGCTATTGTAGATTCTGCGATCTCGGCGGCTACAAGGGACCCTCGTTTTCCAATGGTCGGTATTTCCGAGATGTCTGATATTATTGTAGAGGTCACGGTCCTGACACAACCGGAACTTATCGATGTTCTTCCGGAGAAGTTGCCTGAGGTCATCGAAATCGGTCGTCACGGTCTGATCGCGAAGATGGGAATGTATCAGGGTCTGTTGCTTCCGCAGGTCGCACCGGAGAACGATTTTGATGCTATCGATCTTTTAAACCATACCTGTCTAAAGGCAGGCTTACCACAGGATGCATGGCTTACTGGGGCACAGATGTACTGGTTCGAAGGACAGATATTCAAAGAGGTCGAGCCCCGTGGGGATATCGAGGAAGAGAAGTTCAATTCCTGTTGTAAGTGAAAATAGAGTAGATGAAAGAAATGCTTTCATCTATATTTTTTCATGGTCTCCAGAAGGTCGGATACATTCGTCTCTAGCTCATTTGCGGATTCTCCGATCATGAGATTTACAAGCCCTTCAGGTCCCAGTGTCCTGAAATCGGTCTTTAGGCCAACGATGGTCTTCTTCTTTGAATATGCATACCCTATCTCCCATGCTGTACCTGAATCGATATCACTGCCGCCATCGAGGACTGCAACCACTATATCGCAATTGTCAATAGCGTCAAGGTTCAACTGGAATATCTTGTTGGAGTCCATTTCTTCCCTTGCTGCTTCTGTATCGTTGGAATCTTCCTGTGGCACAAAGACATCGAATCCGAGATCTTTCAGTGCAGTTTCCAGTTTCCTGTTAAAATCCTGTTCAGCTTCTGAAAAAAGTGGTGCTGCCAAATATATATTTTTGGTAGTATTCATTTTATCTCCTTTAGTCTTAATAGTGCCCTCGATGTAATGTTGGTCAAGGTTGATAATTATTCTCATTTAGAAAATAACAACCTTAATTAGTATTGGAAATATACATAACATCATGACCGATATGATAAATGCAGGAATTGTCGGCGCTTCCGGTTATACCGGTGGTGAACTGATGCGTCTGCTTTTGAACCATCCGTATGTCAATATTGAAACGGCTACTTCACGCCGTTTGTCAGGTGAAGCGGTAAGTGACACTCACAAACATCTGCGCGGACTGGTGGATATTGAATTTGAGGACCTTTCTCCTGAAGATATCAGGGGCAGATGTGATGTTGTCTTCGTAGCTGTGCCTCATGGGACCGCAATGAACATAGTTCCCCAGCTTATTGATGATAATACTAAAGTTATCGATCTTAGTGCCGATTATCGTTTGAAGACAAGTGTTTTCGAGAAGGTCTACAACATGGAACATGCTGACCCAAGGGATGCTGTTTTCGGTCTTGTGGAACTCCATCCTGAAGTGAAGGATGAGTCCTTCGTTGCAAATCCGGGATGTTATCCCACAGGAGCAATTCTGTCAGCTGCTCCTCTTGCGGCTGCAAAACTTCTCAAGATGGCCATATTCGATTCCAAATCCGGAATAACCGGGGCAGGGATAAATCCTACAATGGCGTCCCATTATCCTAACATGGCAGAAAATGTCCAGGCATATAAACTGACCACTCACAGGCATCGGGAAGAGATCCTTCAGGAACTGAACAGGCTGGATAATGGTTTTACTGATGTGAATTTCACGCCACACGTTGTTCCTTCCATTCGTGGTATACTTACCACTGCACATCTTTTCACAAAGGAGAAGATGTCATTGGAGGATGTACGTGAGCTTTATCACGAATTCTACAGGGACAAGCCTTTTGTGAGGGTCGTTGATGATATTCCATCCCTTAGCGCTGTAAAGGGTTCTAATTTCTGTGATATCGGTTTTGAGGTAGATGCCAACACCGGCCGTATCGTTGTTGTTTCAGCAATTGATAATCTGGTAAAGGGTGCTTCAGGTCAGGCGATCCAGAACATGAACCTTATGTGTGGTTTTGATGAGACCACCGGTCTTCGCATTGCGGCGACATCCCCATAAATTACGATAGGAGATATGATCATGAATGTAAAAGATATTATGAGCACTAATGTCATTGTATGCAGTCCGCAGGCTACTATTAGCAGTACTGCACAGTTGTTGAAGAAAGAGAACATTAGCGGTGTTCCTGTTGTTGATGAGGGTAAGGTCGTAGGGATCGTTTCCGAAGTTGATCTATTGAAATTGCTTAACATCCCTGAGCATGGCGGTCTTTGGCTTCCCAGTCCTTTCGAGATAATTGAGATTCCCATACGTGAGCTCATTAGTTGGGAAGATACCAAAAAGATGCTTTCTGATGTTGGTTCAAAACCTGTCAGCGACATAATGGAAAAGGATGTGTTCACGGTAGGTCCGGAAAGTTCTGTGGAGGATGCTTCCAGATCAATGAGCCGGCACAAAATTAACAGACTTCCTGTTGTCGATAATGGTGAACTTGTAGGGCTCATAACCCGCGGCGATATCATTCGCGGTCTTGCAGGCATTTAAAGTGGTGTTATGAAAGCGAAAGATAGCGGCCTATGTGCAGTAAAAGGAGTTCGTGCTTTCGGTATCAAGCCGGGAAAGATGGGGCTTGCGATCATCGTGGCTGAAGGGAATGCTGCGGGTGTTTTTACCAGGAACAAGGTCATAGCTGCTCCACTGATCGTTACGAGGGAAGCCCTTGGTAAGAACGGCAGACTGGCAGCAGTAATAGCAAACAGTGGCAATGCCAATGCTTTTACAGGTGAGCAAGGTCTCGCCGATGCAAGGGAAATGGCCTCTATCCTTTCTGAAAGACTGGATGTCGATAGTGACCTTATCGCAGTGGCATCTACTGGTGTTATTGGCAGGAAGCTCGATATTGACTGGATACGTGATAATGTCGATGAAGTGATGAACGGTCTTGTAGCATCACCTCAGGGTAACAGCCATGCTGCAAGGGCTATAATGACCACTGATACGTTCCCAAAGATGACTGCGATAGAGCTTGATTGTGGTGTCTGTATAGGTGGGATAGCAAAGGGTTCCGGCATGATCGAGCCTAACATGGGAACTATGCTTGGTTTTGTCTACACTGATGCAGCTCTTTCATCGGACGTACTTGATGAATGCCTCAAGGAAGCAGTTGACAGAAGCTTCAATATGGTCGTAGTGGACGGGGACACAAGTACTAATGATATGGTGCTTCTTACAGCTACGGGAGCTACCGGTATCTCTCCTGATATAAATGAATTTAAGGCAGTACTTGAGCATGTTCTTGTGGACCTTGCAAAACAGATCGCAAAGGACGGTGAAGGTGCTACCCGGCTTATCGAAGCACAGGTAACTGGTGCAGTCTCTGAAGAGGATGCTCGCCTTGTCGCAAAAGCTATCGTACGTTCTCCGCTTGTGAAATCTGCTATTTTCGGCAAGGACCCGAATTGGGGTAGAGTTATTGCAGCAGCAGGATATTCCGGTGCTGAACTGGAGCAGGATAGGCTATCTCTTGCTTTTTCCAATGGTGTGGATACTGTTTATCTTGTAAACGAGGGTAATATCCTCTCTGAAGATAAAGAACATCTGCAGAAGCTGGAAGCTATCATGGGAAGTTCGGAAGTCATTATCATGGTGGGCCTTGCTCTTGGCAGTGCAAATGCGAAGGCATGGGGTTGTGATCTTACGTATGATTATGTAAGGATCAATGCTGAATATACTACGTAAAATAGCCGATCTGACTTTTTAAATTCGAAGGTGATCTTATGGATATTGGGGAGTGGGAATCTGTTTATCGTGAGTCCTATGAGGACATTCTTTCATCTATTGGAAATGTCAGGGGAATATTTGTTGCCTATAACAGTAATATCGATGCCATAAAGCACGTAGGTGCGGTGGATATTAAAAATCTGCTGATGAATGTGGATATATCAGAGGTTAGGGAGAAGGTCTTTGAGTATCCACGCCAGATAGATTCTCCTTCTGACCTTGTTGCAAGACTTATCATCGCTATGCGTGATGGAAAGGCTGCAGAGGTGCCGACGAATACGACTGACATCCATGACTGGCTCACCGATCATCTGGTTTTTGATTCTGCACGAATGGGTGGTCAGGCAGGAATTATCTCTAATCTTCTTGCATCCATGGGAATTGAAAAGGTCATTACCTATGTACCATGGCTTTCTGAGGAGCAGGCAGAGTACTTTGTTGATTCCGAGAACCTGCTGTTCCCTGTGGTGGAGGACGGGAAGCTTGTTCTCAAGCATCCTAAAGAGGCATTTGATCCTGGTAACAGTCCAAAGGTCAACTGGATACTGGAATTCTCAAAGGGAATGGAGGTGAAGTTTGCGGGAGAGCATTTCGTGATCCCAAGGGATAATCGTTTGATCATCTCTTCCCGACCAAAGTGGATCCGCATCGAGATGGATCCTGAGCTTTACGAGAGGATACCTCAGTTGCAGGCGGACATTGACGGTGCTATACTTGCAGGTTACCAGATGATAAGGGAAGAATACGAAGACGGTTCCACCTACATGGACTATGTCGAGAAAGCCGTAAATGTCATCGAAAAGCTCAAGGAAGGGAATCCTGACATACGCATACATGTGGAATTCACTTCGATACAGAACAAGGTCATCAGGAAAGCCATACTCAAACATATAGTCCGGAAACATGTGCATTCTCTTGGTCTTGATACAGTTGAGGTTGCAAATGCCCTGAACGTTCTTGGTTATGAGGAACTTGCATATTCTGTTATCAATAAGGGCGAGAATGCTATCATTTCACTTTATGAAGGTGCTGTGAAGCTTTTGAGGGAGCTTGAACTTGAAAGGGTGCACATCCATTCCCTTGGATTTTACATATGTCTTGTATCGAAGGACTGCCCTATATCTGTTGAAGACCACCGAGCAGCCCTGCTTTTTGGATCAACAGTTGCAGCTGCAAAGGCATCTTACGGTGAGATAATCTCTCTTGAAAGTACGGAGGCAGGTCTTAATGTTCCCATTTCCGATGAAGGTCACAAGGAACTTGTAAAGCTTGAGAAACACCTTGTAAGGAGTGGAATGTCAAGCATGGAAGACTTCGAGAATGGATGTATTTGCACTCCATATTATGATGCACTTGTCATTCCTACAAAGGTCGTAAGCGAACCGGTTGCCACAGTTGGAATAGGAGATGCGATATCAGCTACTGCGTTTGTGGCATTTCTTTCAAAGCTTAAGTGAGGGTTCCCATGAAGTTCCTCTGCGGCTACAATATGAACCTGGATGCTGTTTATTCCATTACCGGGGAGGACATTGCTGAATTGCTGGCATCAGTGGACCCTGCTGTTCTATTAGAAAGTTTTCAGCATTCTTCGAGTAATATTAATTCTATCTCTGACCTCCTCGCAGGTCTTGTTGGCTGTATGCAGGAAGGGACTGGTGCGGAATGGTTCATTCAGGATATGTCTGTTTTTATTTTTCTGATGGAGCATTTTTATGAGCGGGCGGTTATACGGCTTGGGGGTAATATGGCGATCATGGCAAACGTTATGTCCGGGATGGGTGCAGAAGAGGTTGTAATTAATCCGGTGGGGGATGTTGGTTCGATAAGGCCGTTGATGTCGGGGGAGAGCATGGTCTTTCCGGAAGAAAGTGATAATGATATAAAAAGCACTTTTAAAGGTGATAAGGAAAAGATCGTCCATTTTGTCTTTGATTTTAAGAAAGGGCTCCATTTTGAGCTTTTCGGGAAGAATATTACTGTTCCGAGGGAGAACAGGTTCATTGCCACTTATGATAATGTGAATACTGAACTCTATATATCTCCTGCTTTTGAAGATTACAGTCGTGAATATGTAAAAGTTGCGAATGGTGCTATCGTTTCAGGTTTTAATCAGCTTCGTTCAGTTTATCCGGATGGTTCTGGTCCTGTTGAGAAGTTTGAAAAGGCCCGGTCTTTGATGAGGGAATGGAAAGAACTGAATTCGGACCTGCTGGTCCATGCCGAGCTTGGACATTTTTCAACCACCGAGCTGGCAGTTTTCATATTTACGGAACTTTCGGGTATTGCGGACAGTATTGGGATGAACGAGGATGAAATTGCTATGCTATTTGGGATACATAGTATTCCAGAAGAGCGATTCCAGGGAATGGATTCCAGTATTATCGTTGAAGCATGTGTGAAATGTATTCGTGCAACCGGTCTGAAGAAAATGGTTGTCCATACACGTGATCTCATTGTATCGGTCTTTAGGGATACGGTCTCTTCATGTGATCATGAGATACAGAGTCTGGAATTTGGAATCATGTGTGCTGCATTTTTTGCAGCGACAGGTAAACTTCCAGTTAGGTCCGATCTAAGGGATTCCGTAGACGAGTTTTCCAGAAGTGAATATGGGTTAGAGCAGGTCATGAGGTTGAAAGCGCTCATTGAAGGGGATGATGTTCATGCGGGCTCTTGTGTAGGGTCGGATATGGGATGGTGTGGAAAATATGGCGACCTTAATGTTTGCATCTTGCCAACTTTGATATGTGATGATCCTATCTCTACGGTGGGCTTGGGGGACACTGTCATGGCAGCTACTTTTTTGCGATGGGTGGAACTCTTGAACAGTTAAATCCAATATTTTTTTGTGTATGTACTTAAAAATGGGACTGATATCCTTATATATCTCATATTTCCATTTACATGTATGAGCCAATTGGAAAACAAAGTCTTTAGCGCACTGGGAAGCGATACACGCATTAAAATGCTTGAGCTACTTAGTGTGGAGGAGATGCATATCTCCGAGTTGGCAAGGACGTTAGGGATCTCTGTTCCGGTTGCTGCGAAGCATGTTAAGATATTGGAAGCTGCGGATCTTATTGAGCGCAAGATATTCGGGAAGACCCATGTGCTGAAACCACATAAGGATAATATCTATATTGCTATGAATTCTTTTGCACCGACAAAGTCCATAGAGGTGGAAAAAGGTACTACTCTTCTGGATGCGCTGCGTGGTGTAGCTGCAATAAAGGTGAAGAAGAAAGGCGATAGGGAAGTTATTATCTCTACAGATGGGGAAGATGGTCTTTATGTTTATGAGATAAATGGCGAGTTCTCTGAGAAGTCAGTTCAGAACTGTGTACTTGATGAGGACACAACTATCGAATGGAAGAAACTTGAACCGGTCACTAAGCTCAAACTTGATATTCATGTCAAGAAATGACTTTGAACGTTATCAATTTTCTTTCTTTTTTGCATTGTTCCTACTTATTATTACATTATTTCGCACTGTTCTTTTTTATATGGCTTTTTGACATTTTTTTTAAATAATACTTTCACCTCGCTTGGCTGTCGGTTATATAATTAAGTGCCAATTTATCATCCAATGAGTGCTTATAGACAGAACGAACATCATCTGACCTTATCTGAGAGAATGCAGATCCTCTCTGCAGGTACTAAATATGACAGTTGCAATCAGAGTGCTGTCTGTCATGCTTTTGGTCCCGATGGAAGGTGTATACAGCTCTATAAGACACTGTTATCGAATTCCTGTGCAGGGGAGTGTGCCTATTGTCCAAATCGCTGTGAGCGTGAGACTAAAAGAGCTTCTCTTGAACCTGCAGAAATTGCAAAGATCACCTGGTCATTTTACAGAAGGAATGCCATCGAGGGTCTGTTCCTGTCTTCCGGCATCATGGGGGATGCAGAGTATACTTCGCAGAAGCAATTAGAGGTGGTGGAACTGTTGCGAGGTCAGGGTTTTAAAGGTTACATCAATATTCGTGTGATGCCTGGCACTCCGAAATATCTACTTGAGCAGATCGCAGATCATGCGGATAAGTTCGGTGTTAATGCGGAGACCACCAATTCTATTAATTATTCTGAGATATGCCCGAATTTCGATTATAAGAACGATGTTCTGCAGAGGTTGAAATGGACAAGGGACCTCATTGAGAAGAAAAGAAGTGAATATTGCGGTATGGGAAAAATGGTTGGTGCAAATGACACTCAATTCGTGGTGGGTGCGGTCCCTGAGTCTGACAAAGAGGTCGTGAAGACGGTCCACAAGTTCATGGACAAGTATGCATTGCGAAGGCCTTATTTTATGAGCTTTGACCCTGTGCCTGATACTCCGCTCGAGAATGGGTCCCCTTCGCCGAAATGGCGTGAGCAGAGGCTGTATCAGATGTCCTTTCTTTTAAAGGACTATGGTCTCAGGTCAAGCGATCTCGATGAGATCTACGATGAGTATGGGTATCTCTCAAATGCTGACCCAAAGGAAGTGCTTGCACGATCACAGCCTGATCGTTTTCCGGTGGATATCAATTCCGCTGAAATATCCGATCTGCTCCTTGTTCCCGGTATCGGGCCGATCAGTGCTAACCGGATCGTGCGTGGCCGTCCGATAGTTTCCGAGCAGGAACTTTCTCGGGTGGGTGTCGTAGTTTCCCGTGCAAGGCCCTACATTTCTATCAATGGTTCAAGGCAGACGAACCTTTCCTCTTTTATGGGGGCTTGCTCATAATAATAGCTTTTAGGTCCAGTGTAGAGGGTGTACTGCTTGCATGTTTAGCTTTCAGGGAAGACCCTGGTTCTGAACTGATATTTGCGAGCGATGTGGGGGAGCTTAAGGGGAAACTCGATCTTTCAGGTATCGAGGGTGAAATCAATATGGTAGGTTTTGATCCTTCTTATCGGTCCGAGTCCTTATCCAAGGAGATATTCGGAAAAAGTAAACCTCGTATGGCAAGGTTCGACCCCGATCCTCTACGGTACGTAGATCTTCTTCTAAGGCACAAGGGTTGTGATCCTGCTGGGCTTGTGCGACTGTTGGTTTCCTGTAATGGCGATACTGATGGACTTTATTCAGGGAAGAGCAAGATCGCAAAACGGTATTATAATTATATGCGTGAGGTTGGCAAAGCATACGAGAGGTTGTGTATGTTCGCACGACCGGAGCTTAAAGGTGGCATACTGTCTGTTGTTATTGATACTCCTCACGATATCGCGGATATGTTCTGCAGGTGGCTTGTCAGGAAAAATCCAGACGTTCCTGTGGCAGTTATCAAAAATGGTTCTGCGTGGGTAGGCAATGGTGATCTTATTGGACTTGATAGGTTTGCAAAGATCACCTCATCCTTTGTGGAAAGCCTTCGGTCAACATCAAAATCGGATGATGTGGATGAGCTCTGGGACCTCTACTATAATTCCCAGATGATAGATTCAAGGAGAAATCATGGGCTTGCAAAGAAAATGCAGCCCAAAAGTTCTGCTTCGATGAGCAAGATGTCAAAAAGAGATCGTTATAAGGTTGAAAGGGGCATTGCTGGCTGTACCCTGGATAGTTTTGCATGAAAATGGGTGAGAAAATGAATGTGTTACAGGATATTCCGCGTATTGGTGAGAAAATGGCGAAACGCTTTCAGGAGCATTTTGGTGGGGAGGATAGGGCAATGGATGCTATTTTAAGCGGTGACATCGCAAGTATTTCCGAAGTTGAAGGAGTGGGGCAAAGATATGCTATTTCTCTTGTACACGAAGTGCGTGCACAGTTCGAAGGTGTTAGTATGGAAGATTTCCTTAAGACAAAGGAAGCTTCGGATATCTATGAGAGGCTCCTGGATATCATCAAGCAGTTCACACATACAAGATATGCAAAGGACAAGCTTCATGTCTACATACCTTATCCTGCAAGCAAAAAGGCACTCATTGAGGATATTAGGAAGGATGTTGCCGGGCATATTAGGACTGCTTGCTTATTGGGGGACAATGAAGAACTTATCTCGCTTCTATCCAATGTAAAGGCTCTGGATGTCAAATGCAACCCGCCGAAAGTTAGGTCCAGGGCGATCCTGACCGCTGATAGCAAGCAGTATGAAGTTGCACGGCAGATGTTCGGGGATCTTCTGGATGTCCAGTTCGTGAAGGGTGCGGGGGAGTTCGTTGATACTGCAAGGGGGTATTCCCATGTTGTTGCTGCTGATGACAAGTGTATGGCCTTTGACCTTCCTGAAGATGTTGATCCTGAGTTCATTCCTGATATTCGCAAAGCAAATATGTGGCAGATAGTGCCGGAGAAGGAGATCTACTTCTTTGCGAGGAATCTTAATACGCTTGAATGCTGTATCCAAATGGTTGAAATATTACGCTGTTCAGGTATATGTTCCCTTGAAGATATTGCGGACGATGATATTGAAAGATTAAAGCAGACCCTTTCTCTTATAGATGGGGATGGGGATGTCAGGGAGGGTTCTGATAATAGTATCGATCGCCTTATGATGATCACCAGAAATGTCGATAATTGTGTTTCAGAAACCATTACTGCTGCCAATGTCACTCTTAATTCCTGTCTGGAGGAGAGCAAACTTACGCTTAGCGGTCAGGACATGCTTAAGGTGATGAACGGGAAAATGGAGATAAAGGACCTGCTAGAAAAAGAGCTGTTCCATTCTTACAGTTCTGTTATCAAGACCGCAAAAGAGAAGATCGTGGCGGATCTGGGGCTTGAACGGAATGAGCTGTTGTCCCTTGCTTCCTTTTTCTCGGACGAGATCTCTCATCCTATTGAAGTGAAACAGGAATGCCTGTATTCTTTTAAACAGCAGATCGCAAATCAAGTGGAAAAATTGAAGGTTCGTCACAAATGCAATATTGCGAGAACACTCTCGGAGTTCCATGATGTTGCACAAAGGATGGTTCACGAAGCCCTTGATTTCGATGTGGGCTTTTCAATAGGGTGCTTTGCAAAGGAGTTCGACCTTCATCTTCCTGAGTTCATTGAAGGGACTGGTATTGCGTTCGAGTCGGCATCGAACCTTTTCATAAGAACGCGGCATGGTTCGGTCGTACCTATTGATTATTCGGTAGGTAATACCTCCTATGATCCTGATGGGAATGGTAGTCGTGTTGTTCTTTTGAGTGGTGTCAATTCAGGGGGAAAGACCTCTCTGCTTGAATTGGTGGCACAGTGTGTTATTCTTGCTCACATGGGCTTCCCAACCCCTGCCATGAACATGGAGATAGGTCTTGCGGAAGAGTTCTATCATTTTGGAAAATCCAAAGGTACTCTGGATGCAGGAGCTTTCGAGACCACCCTTGTTGATTTCTCGGTTGTTGCAAATGATTCTTCAAAGCTTGTTCTGGCAGATGAACTGGAATCCATTACTGAGCCGGGAGCTTCTGCAAAGATAATCTCGGGAATACTGGAGGTGCTTTCTGAGAATAATAACGGCATGTCAATTTTTGTGTCCCATTTATCAGAACTGATCCTTGAGAACACTGAATGCAATGTACGCGTTGATGGTATCGAGGCAAGCGGGCTTGACAAGGACCTGAACCTTATAGTTGAAAGGACGCCAAGGTACAATTATGTTGCAAAGAGCACTCCTGAGCTCATAGTCGAGCGTCTGTCAAGAAAGTCAAATGGTCTGGAGCAGGACTTTTATAAAAGATTACAAAAAAAGTTCAAGTAAGCCGTAATAATACGGCTTTTCCATTTTGTTAGGTTGCTTTAAAGCACACCTTTTGTACTTTTGATGCCTTCGCCTTCAATCTTGACAGCACGGCGGAGGGCGTATGCAAAGGCTTTGAAAAGGGCCTCTATCTTGTGGTGGTCATTGTAACCTGTGACAGTTATGTGCAGGTTCATCTTTGAATTGTCTGTGATGGACTCAAAGAAGTGTCTCACAAGTTGAGTGTTCATTTCACCGACCCTAGGGGACTCGAACTGAGCATTCATTACAAGGTAGGTCCTTCCTCCAAGGTCGAGAACCACATCTGCAAGGGCTTCATCCATTGGGATGCGTGCATCTCCGAATCTGGCGATCCCGTTCTTATCTCCGAGTGCTTCAGAGAGTGCCTGGCCAAGAACTATTGCGGTGTCCTCTATCAGGTGATGTTCATCAACGATGAGGTCACCGGTGGCTTCGATGGTCAGATCAAAATTTCCGTGTCTTGCAAAAGCGGTAAGCATGTGGTCGAAAAAACCGATGCCTGTGTCAATATTAGATGAACCATTGCCATCCAGATCGAGTTCCATCTGGATATCCGTCTCTTTTGTCTTACGTGCGATCTTTGCGTTTCTCATGCTGTTCCTCTGCCGGTTTCGATGATCAATTTTCATCACTGATGATATCTATTGCTTCTGTCAGTGTGAACTTTTTCTTGTATAATGCACTTCCCACAACAACACCTGCTGCACCGGTGTTCTTCAGTGTGACAATATCTTCAAGGGTAGTTACACCGCCGGATGCGATCACGGGTATGGTGACAGCATTGACAAGCGCTTCAGTAGGTTTCGGGTCCACTCCATTTAACAGGCCTTCGGAGTCAATGTTCGTGAACAGAATGCTTCCAGCGCCCTTCTCTTCAAACTGGCTTCCCATCTCAACTGCTGTATGTTCTGATTCCTTTGTCCAACCTTCGATGGATATCTTTCCGTTCTTTGAATCGAGTGCAACATTTATATGTTCACTTCCAAATTCATCGGAGAGCCTTTTGATAAGTTCGGGATCCCTTAATGCAGCGGTGCTGATGATCACTTTGTCAATACCAATATCGAGTAAAGCTGCAGCATCTTCGAAGGAACGTATTCCTCCGCCTACCTGAATGTATATTCCCTGGAGTTTGCATTTCTCGACGATCTTCTTTATAATGGGTGCATTCGTTCTGTTCCCTTCTATTGCACCATCAAGATCGATGAGGTGTAGTGTTCTTGCGCCCTGGGAAACCCAGTCAAGGGCGACTTCAACGGGGTTATCGAGGGATATCATCTCGCTTCCGGGTACGCCCTGAACGAGCTGCACACATTTGCCGCCTTTCATATCGACTGCCGGTATCACTTCAAAGCTCATCTTGTCACCTTCAGGGTATCATTCTCTCGATGGGCATTACGAGTATGTCGAAAGCACCTGCAGCTTTAAGCTTTGTAATGGTGGCAAAGATGATGTCTGCGTCCACGACGGCATGTACTGCCACGATATCTTCCTTGGATTCGACTTTCATTATAGTTGGTCCGGCAAGTCCGGGGAGGACTTCTTTTACATCATCGAGCACCGTGGTTGGAGCGTTCATCATCAGATATCGCTTTGCTTTGGCATGCATGACGCTCTCAAGGGCTGTTTTGATGTGTTCTATCTTCTCTTCCGTTTTTGCTGTTTCGTGATTTGCGATCAGATATATGGATGATGAGAACACCTTTTCGATGACCTTGAGATGGTTCATCACAAGCGTCGTTCCTGAACTGGAGATGTCCACAATGGCATCTGCAATACCAACATGTGGTGTCATCTCACATGCACCGCTGACCTTTACTACATCAATGTTTATCCCGAGATTTTTGAAATACCTTTCAGTGATGCCGGGGAACTCAGTTGCCACACGCATTCCTTCAAGGCCATTTGCCGATGAGATGTCTGATTCTTCAGGTACTGCAAGTACAAGGTCTGCTCCTCCATATTTAAGGTCAAGGAGCATCTCTACATCTGACTCGGTCTCAGAGATAAGGTCCAGTCCGGTGATGCCGACATCTGCCGCCCCATCCTGAACATATTCCGGAATGTCGGCTGCTCTTGCGAACAGGAATGTGATCTCTGGGTCGTTTGTTTTTGCAAACAGCTTTCTGTTGGATCCACCAAGTACGGGAAGTCCTGCTTCCTTGAACATCTGTATGGTGGGCTCGTGTAATCTTCCTTTGTTAGGTATTGCAATACGTATCATATGAAGTCCTTCTCACAGAACGGGTTTAGTTGTATTTTGTTCTATCTATTATAGAACTGTTCTTGGGTCTATGTCTTGAAACACATTTATCCTTTATAAGTATTGCATGGTGGCATTGAGAATGTTGACGATAATTTCCATCCTTTTTCATCATCTACTCTTATTACTGTAGGTTATGAATGTGCACATGAGTAGTAATGATTATATATAAATTGTTCATCTTATAGATTGAATCCAACCGACATGTGGTTTTCACATTTCTATCTGATTTATCAAATTTATAAAAAAGAGGCTACATATGATCCGAAATATCAAAGTGGAACATCTCCATGAGACTCCTATCGAAAAACAGGAGACCGAGCTTGTTGAAAGGAAAGGTATAGGTCATCCGGACAGTATCAGTGATGGTCTCGCAGAAGCTGTGAGCCGTGCTCTTTGTAAAGAATACATTGACAAGTGTGGAGCTATCCTTCACCACAACACAGATGAGACCCAGATCGTTGCAGGAAGGTCCCGGCCTGAATTCGGAGGCGGCGAGGTTCTCAAACCTATTTACACTCTTCTTGTCGGAAGGGCTACCATGGAATTCGATGGTATGGAGATCCCTGCAGAGGCAGTTGCCCTCCAGGCTGCACGTGAATATGTTCGTAACACCATTCCTGCTATGGACCTTGAGCGGGATATGATCATTGACTGCAAGCTTGGGACGGGTTCTTCTGATCTCAGGGATGTTTTCACCAGGGACCATGTTCCAATGGCTAACGATACCTCATTCGGTGTGGGGCATGCTCCTTTCTCGGAACTTGAACAGGTCGTCTACAATACCGAGAGACAGCTTTTGACAGACCTTAAGAAAAAGAAGATCCCTGGAATCGGGGAAGATATAAAGGTCATGGGTCTCAGGGAGAACGATGATATCTCTCTTACCATCTGCTGTGGTATGGTGGGCAGGCACATCGATGACATGGACCACTACATCAATGCAAAGGAAGAGATGACCGAATACGTTCTTGATCTTGCTACAAAGTATACCGACAGGACAGTTTCAGCTCATATCAATGCTGCTGATAAGGTCGATGGTGGCTGTGACTGCGTTTTCCTTACCGTTACAGGTACATCTGCTGAAATGGGTGATGATGGTTCAGTAGGTCGTGGTAACAGAAGCAACGGTCTTATCACTCCAAGCAGGCCAATGAGCATGGAAGCAACAAGCGGTAAGAATCCTATCAACCACATTGGTAAGATCTACAACCTGCTTTCCACACAGATGGCAAGGGATGTTGTAAGTGCTGTTGATGAAGTAAGCGATGTCCATATCAAGCTTCTATCTCTCAGCCACTCGTGGCAAGTGCACAGGTCATCCCTGAAGATGGTGCGAACTTTGCTGCCATCAGGTCTGAAGCAGAAGTGGTCATTGACGACTGGCTTGAGAACATCACCAAGATCACTGATATGGTGGTCAAAGGCGAACTTGATACTTTCTAATTCCGATATCTGTATATTGGATAATACGGGCGTCTGCAAGATCGATCTTCGATCCAGGCTGCCCCATCTTTTCTTTTGTTCCGTCTTTTCTGTTATTTTTCTACGATTCTCTCTGTTCTTCCTTCACAACTTCATCCGTAATCTCTGTAATCCAGCTGTCCTTTGTTCATTTTGATCGTCATTATGTTCACATTTGTCGCTTTCATGGGCAATATGGCGAAAAGATTAAATATTATTGTGGCAATGAAGGGGATGTATCTCACACTAGTGGGATGGGATAATGCTGATTTCAGTATGACCCGCCTTAACTCAGTGGTAGAGTGCGCGGCTGTAGTATGGAATATGCGACTTGTCGCACATAACGCGCAGGCACCGCGATGTCCCCGGTTCGAGTCTGGGAGGCGGGACTTAACATCCTAAATTCGCAAAAGGTTTATATACCTGGCAGCGCATTAAGGGTGTGCTCACACAGCAAACAAACGCAATGTCCGAATAGTGTAGAGGCCTATCATGGAGCCCTGTCGAGGCTCCGACTCGGGTTCGAATCCCGGTTCGGGCGTACAATTTTACCGGCTGAAAATGCCGGTAAACCCCATCTTTTTTTTGTAAATTTTGAGTTATCGTTAAGCTCATTGTATTTTTTTCTTTTAAGGTCCTAGAACTGCCTACTGCTTTGGTTTTCGGATTTGTAAGAAACCTTTATATAATATAAGCAGTTTCCGAGAAACATTATTATAATATTATAAAGTACACTTACTTCCGACTGTAGCATGAAAGTGATCACATGGCATACAAAATAACAGAGAAACGTCAGTTGGTGCCGGATGTGCACCTTATGAACATCCAGGCTTCCGATGTGGCTGCGGCCGCAAAGGCAGGGCAGTTCATTATTCTTCGTATCGATGAAGCTGGTGAGAGGATCCCTCTTACAATTGCAGACTACAACGCAGATGAGGGGTCTGTCACCATTATCTTCCAGGAAATGGGAAAAACGACAAAACAGCTCGCAAAGATGAGCGCCGGCGAGGAACTTCTTGATTTTGTAGGCCCTCTTGGCAAAGAGTCCGAGGTCGAAAAGCTCGGTACTGTTGTGCTTGTTGGCGGCGGTGTTGGTATCGCTCCTATCTATCCTCAGGCAAAAGAATATCGCGCAGCTGGGAACAAGGTAATTTCCATCATTGGGGCACGAAATAAGGACATGCTCATCCTCGAAGATGAGATGATCGCTGCCAGCGATGAGGTCCTTGTGGCCACAGATGATGGTTCAAAGGGACACCACGGTTTTGTAACGGACCTTGTCAAGCAGCTTCTTGATGGTGAGGAGCATATCGACAGGATAGTAGCTATCGGTCCTCCTATCATGATGCGCGCAGTTGCAGGTGTTACTGCCCCATATGATGTTGAGACTCTCGTTAGCCTCAATCCAATAATGGTCGATGGTACCGGCATGTGCGGCGGCTGCCGTGTCAATGTTGGTGGTGAGGTCAAATTCGCTTGTGTGGATGGTCCTGAGTTCAACGCAAAGGATGTGGACTTCAATCTGTTGATGAGCCGTCTGTCCTTTTATCGTAAAGAAGAAGCTGATGCTATCACAAAGTCTCAGAAAGGCTGCGGAGATGATTGCAAATGTCAATAAGGCCGGAAATGCCTCAGCAAGCTCCTGAAGAACGTATCACTAACTTTGATGAGGTCGCTTTAGGATACACCGAAGAGCAGGCTATCCTTGAAGCAGAGCGCTGCCTCGAGTGTAAGAACCCTAAATGTGTGGAAGGCTGTCCTGTGAACATTGATATTCCAGGCTTTATCTCAAAGATCAAGGAAGGCGACTTCCAGGAAGCTATCAATATCATCAAATACACTAACACTCTCCCTGCTGTGTGCGGCCGTGTATGCCCTCAGGAAGAGCAGTGTGAGGAACTTTGTATCCTCGGAAAGAAAAGCGAGCCAATTGCAATTGGTCGTCTTGAAAGGATCTGTGCGGACCGTGAGCGTGAAGTTGGTGTAAAGGACCCTGTTGTAGCACCATCTACCGGTAAGACCGTGGCAATAGTCGGTTCAGGCCCTGCAGGTCTGACTGCAGCTTCCGACCTTGCAAAGGCAGGGCACTCAGTTACCATATTCGAAGCTCTGCATGAGGCAGGCGGTGTACTTATCTATGGTATTCCTGAGTTCAGGCTTCCAAAGGCCATTGTAAAGGAAGAGGTGGATTATATCAGAAAGCTCGGTGCTGATATCAAAATGGATTACGTTATCGGTCGCATACTGACCCTTGACCAGCTAACTGACAGATTTGATGCAGTCTTCCTCGGAACTGGTGCAGGTCTGCCAAAGTTCATGGGGATCGAGGGTGAGAATCTCAATGGTGTCTATTCTGCCAATGAGTTCCTTACGCGTGTGAACCTGATGAAGGCATACAATAATAGTTTCGACACACCAATAAAGCGGGGCAGCAACGTTATTGTTGTAGGTGGCGGAAATGTGGCAATGGATGCTGCACGCAGTGCCTTGAGACTTGGTGCAGATGAGGTCAGCATTGTATACAGACGCAGCGATGAGGAACTTCCTGCAAGGCGTGAGGAGATCGAGCATGCAAAGGAAGAGGGTATAGTATTCCGCTTATTGACCAATCCTGTGCGTATCATCGAAGGCGAGAACATGTCTGTCAATGGTGTCGAATGTGTCAGGATGGAACTTGGCGAACCTGATGATTCAGGACGCAGGCGGCCTGAGGTCGTAGAAGGCTCTGAGCACATAGTCGATGCTGATATTGTTATAATGGCCATAGGCACTTCACCGAACCCCATCATTTTCGATGGTTCAAAAGGTCTCGAGGTTACGCCGTGGGGTACAATTGTCGTAGATGAGGCAGGCATGTCCTCTATCGAAGGCGTTTGTGCCGGTGGTGACGCAGTGACTGGTGCAGCAACCGTTATCAGTGCAATGGGTGCAGGTAAGCTGGCTGCTGATACCATCAACAACTATCTTTGAAAATAAGTTCGATAAATGGCAGATATATTGATCTGCCCTCTATTTTTTTTTATTTTGCTTCTGACCATATGGAAGTATTTAATACCTGCCTATTCTATTCTTGAATTCAATGCATTTGAAAAAGAGTGATGCCCGAATTCACAAGATGCCTTCGAGAAAAGGCGTAGTTGATAAAAAGAAGCATTCAAGGAATCCAGTGTCTAACGAGCAGTCTATTATATACTGGTGTAAAGATTGCAATGTTCCCCTTCTCGATAAGAAATGTGGTGTCTGCGAAGGCGAGATCTTTGAAATTAAGCTATCCGGGCCTGGTGACATAAGATTCTGTTCGCCGTATGAACGTGAACTTCTAGGTAAGCTTTTGCTTTCTGAATTTGGCCGTGATCCTCTGGGGGAAAGGCTGGTCCTGTTGAACAAGATCTCCGGGGAGGATAAAACCGCTCAGGTCATAGTGGACGGTCTGAACATCGGTACTCTTCTTTTTGATATGTCCCTGATGGAACACCGCTTCGAGATGTCAGAGGCAGGGGCACAGGTACTTCATGGTATGGTCGAAAGCAGGACCGTTATTCTGAAAAAGACCAAAATGCACCTGAACGGAAAAAAGGTCAGTTCTGAACTGATCGAAAGTTCTACCAATGACATAAAAAAAGGGGACCCTGTGATAGTTGTGTCCGGTAATCTCGTTGGGGTCGGTATATCACTTGTAGATGGTGATAATATGGCAACTCCAGATGGTCCTGTGTTAAGGGTTCGGAAGATATCCAGTAGTGACCTTAAGTTAAGCTCCAGGGTAGCAACTATCGAAGATGCCATTACTGCTAATCTTCCTCACCTGCGAAAAATTGGTAAGAACGCAATGAATACCATCAAAGGAATTGCGAGCCAGAAGGAGCACCGCAAACTTCCTGTTCATGTTTCATTCAGTGGTGGAAAAGATAGCCTTGTTGTTCTTGACCTTGCCCTAAGTGCCCTGAAAGGCAGGGATGTAAGGGCATTTTTCCTTAATACCGGTATCGAATTCCCTGAAACTGTAGAATTTGTTCATTCTCATTGCGAAAAAAGGGGTATCGAACTTATTGAATCAAAAGCTGAAAATGCCTTTTGGGAGAATCTTGAGAGCTTTGGTCCTCCTGCAAAGGATTTCCGGTGGTGCTGCAAGGTTTGTAAACTTGGGCCTGCGGGTGCTATCATTGATCAATGCAGCGAGGATGGGGGTGTATGTTTGACCATTGATGGGAAGCGTAAATTTGAATCATTCTCCAGGTCAAATATCTCTGCCAGCGAAAAGAACCCCTTTGTTCCGAACCAGTTGAACATATTCCCTATTCGTGATTGGCGTGCCATTGAGGTATGGCTTTATATCCATTGGAGGAAGCTCGATTATAATCCACTCTATGATGTTGGTTATGAACGGGTGGGCTGCTACCTTTGTCCTGCAGAACTTTCTGCTGAGTATGAAAGGCTGAAAGATCTCCATCCTTCTATCTATGATCGCTGGAACAGTTTCCTTTTGAAATGGGCAAAGTCTAAAGGCCTTTCTGATGAATATGTGCGGCACGGTATGTGGCGCTGGAAGGAACTTCCTCCTAAAATGCTAAAACTTGCGAGCGAACTTGGTATTGAGACCGAACCTTCCAGTGTAATTGACGATTTCGATATTACGTTGACATCTGGTTTTTCACCATGTAGGGAAGGTGGCTTTACTGTGGAGGCAAGTGTCAAAGGTGTACTTGTCAGCGAAGCTTCTGCGATTCTGAACATGCTGGGCTCAACTGTCTTTTCTGAAGAACTCGGAATGGTCCTCCTTAAAATGGATTCTGGAACTGTGAAATTCTTTTCATCAGGCAGTTTGAAGGTCACAGCGAATTCTAAAGAAGATGCGCATTCCTGCCTTGAAGCGACCGCTAAGCAACTTTTGCGTGCAAGTAAGTGCACTGAATGCGGGATATGTTTGAAGGTCTGTCCTGTAAATGCCATTGAACTGGGTTCTGAAAAAGGCAGGGTATACATAAATGATTCGTGTATACGCTGTGGGAAATGCACTGATGGATGTGTGGTGCTGAAATATTCGGACAAGATCCTTTCTGCCATGTTGAATGGCGGGAAGTGATAATATATTTTTGAGTGAACTTTTAATACAGTGCAGCTGTATATTATATAATAATTAATATTATTCACACATATTTAGCGTGTATCCAATGGTCACAGATATATCGGGCGATTTGTTCCCTCAAATTAGTTCTAAATGGAAGATGGTCCTTAGTGTAGCTTTAGTTCTACTTTTTTCACTATTCATCATCATTCTCCTACCCATTGCTGATGGTATCATGCTAGGGCTCGTATTCGCATATATTGCCCGCCCGATCTACAATTTTATAAAAATGAAACGCCATCTCGGTGCTCTGGTGGCTACGATGTTCATTGTGATACCTATTGTGCTGATACTTGGAATGGGCGTCATTGAGATCGCTAATCAGTTGATCTGGATAACTGAGAATCAGGGGGTAGTCATTGAGTCTCTACTCGATTTTGTTCGCAATCTCAATATTCCGGATGCTTATTACGAGAACATTCAGCAAACAATATGGAATTCTTCTCTCTCCATCCTCCCTCTTCTTGGGAATCTGGTTTTCGTATCCTATGCCCGCGGTATAGCAATGTTCATGATCAATCTGTTAGTTGCTGTTCTAGTTTGTTATTTCCTTCTTGCGGACGGGGATGGACTTTATCGTTCTGTCCTTAGAATAATTCCAAAAGCTAATCAGCATCTAGTTAAAAGGTATGTCCATCACATGGATATTATCCTTAGTGGGGTCTTCATAGGGAATGCTTATGCAGCACTCTCGGTGAGCACTCTTTCGGTCATAGTGTTCTATGCTTTCGGTCTTTCGCATGTACTTGCACTGGCGACTCTCATATTCGTAGCATCGGCCATTCCTATGTTTGCAGGGTACATGGTCTTGGTAGTGCTTACAATTATACGTTATTTCAGTTTGGGATTTGAAAGTGCGCTGATCTTCTTTGTTGTATCCTCAATAATTATCTATGCTCCGCCTGAATTTTTCCTGCGTCCTTATCTTGCAAGCATCAAATCACGCATTCATCCTTTCTTGATAATGCTGGCCTTCCTCGGCGGTGCATTTGTTGGCGGTATCGCGGGTTTCTTTGCAGCACCCATACTTCTTGGTACTTTGGTATCGGCTTACCGCGTTTATGTTGAAGATCTGGAGTATGTTCCGCCTGAGACTTCAGCAGACTAATAAAATTTTTACAATAAAAATTGGTTTTTTATGACAGAGGTTATAGTAAATTCTGAAGTATGTGGTTTCGTACACAATATACGTGGTATCCTGGATGGTGGGAATATTGTGATAGATATCGATTCTTCTTGTGAGAAGATCCAAAGGATGGCTCACATGGAAGTTCCTATTATGGAGACCTTCGACATTAAGGATAATTATGTTCTTTTTAGGGCTCAGAAAGAGAACTGTTCATCAAATTGCCTTGTTCCATGTGCTATTCTGAATGTTTGTAAGATAGAGGCTGGATTTCTTGCTAGGTCCCTTGTCAAAAAGGCTGGAGGTTTGAGCATAGAGTTTAAAGATGCTTGAACATTTCCTTTTTTTCTTGTTGTTCAGGACTTGCTAAAATATAGCTTCTTCCATTGTCATTTTCATTTAAGTCCAATGCAAAAATATGGGTTATGGTCTTTAATTGGCGAATAGTCCTTTTCTTCTAAATTCTATTAAGTTCTCATCACAAAGGATATTTAAAGAATGTATGTATAACATGTCGCAAGACATCAAGTAATCATCCTGTGTTTACAATCTTTACTGGAGATGTTCAGATCTTGATATATCTTCAATATTGTAGAGGTTGTTCTGTTCACAGGACCATCAAGCGGTGAAATCATGCAATTATTACTCATCCATTCCGATTATATCGAATACGAAGTAAAAAAGAGCACTCCTGTAGCGGAAGAGATTGAAGAGTCCTTTAAACAGGGTCGTCTTGAGGACGCACTTACGGCATTCATGGCCGTTGAGAGCTTCGATGAGGCAAACCCTCAGGAGATAATAGATCGTGCAGTCTCTGAGATAGAGAATGTTGCAGGCCAGGTCAAGGCAGAGAACATAATGCTTTACCCTTATGCACATTTAAGCTCCGACCTTTCATCTCCGAAAGTAGCTGTTTCTGTCCTAAAAAGTATTGAAAAGGCACTTGAGGGCAAGTACAATGTCATGAGGGCTCCATTTGGCTGGTATAAAGCATTCAGTATCAGTTGTAAAGGACATCCGCTTTCTGAACTTTCACGTACTATCAGGCCGGAAGGTGCTGAACCTTGTGGAAAGGTTGTCTCTATAGATGCTGAAAAGAAAGAGGTTGTTTCTGAAGCTCTTAAAGCAGAGGATTCTGCAAAGTCCTACT
This sequence comes from Methanococcoides sp., assembly GCA_021108275.1. GTDB lineage: Archaea > Halobacteriota > Methanosarcinia > Methanosarcinales > Methanosarcinaceae > Methanococcoides. The sequence continues at coordinate 163,405 of JAIORD010000037.1, read as the reverse complement.
GGCGTATTCTGACACCAGACGGTGAGCTCCATGATGCGGAAACCTTTGACCTTACAGGACATGATAATCTTCAGAAGTTCGTGAACTATGAGATCTCCAAGAACAGGAACATCGAGAAAGCTCCTCCTCACGTTGAGCTCATGCGCCGCCTCGAGATCGCGGATTATGAGCCCGGGTCTGATTCCGGTAACATGCGCTATTACCCAAAAGGCAGATTGATGAAATCACTTATCGAGAACTTCGTTCTTGAGGAGTCTTCAAAGATCGGGGCAATGGAAGTTGAGACTCCATTGATGTATGATATGAATCACCCGACCTTGAAAAAGTACCTTGACAGGTTCCCGGCACGTCAGTACTCCATCGAGTCTGACAAACGTAGCATGTTCCTGAGATTTGCTGCATGTTTCGGGCAGTTCCTCATGAACCATGACATGACGATCTCTTACAAGAATCTCCCTCTTAAGATGATCGAGATGACAAGGTACAGCTTCAGGAAGGAACAGCGTGGTGAGCTTGTAGGTCTTCGCAGACTCCGTGCGTTCACAATGCCTGATATGCATACTCTCTGTCCTGACATGGAAGCTGCTATCTCTCAATTCGGTGAACAGTACAGCATGTGTATTGATATCCTTCGTAAGATCGGTATCGATGTGAGTGACTTTGAGGTTGCTATTCGCTTTACCCGTGAGTTCTATGATGATAACAGGGAGTTCATAACCGAGCTTGCAAAGAAGGTCGATAAGCCTGTCCTTGTGGAGATGTGGGATACTCGGTTCTTCTATTTCGTACTTAAGTTCGAGTTCAATTTCGTTGATGCGACAGCAAAAGCGAGTGCACTTTCCACTGTGCAGATAGACGTGGAGAATGCAGAGCGCTATGATATCAATTATGTTGATTCCAATGGCGAGATAAAACGTCCTACTGTATTGCATTGTTCTCCAAGCGGTGCCATCGAAAGGTGTATCTATGCCCTTCTTGAAAAGGCGGCAATGGATGCAGAGGAGGGCAAGGTTCCAAATCTTCCTGTCTGGCTTTCACCTACTCAGGTGCGTGTTATTCCAATTGCTGAACGGCATATGGATTTCGCTCAAGAGGTTGCTGATTCTCTCTTGTGTCGTGCAGATATTGATGACCGGGAAGAGTCCGTTGGTAAGAAGATACGTGATGCAGGCCGTGAGTGGATACCTTATGTGGCAGTGATCGGTGATAGTGAGGTCGAGAGCGGCAAGGTTACTGTGACAATTCGTGCAGAATCTGAGCCAAAGAAGCCGATGAAAGTAGAAATGACTGCTGAAGAGTTGAGTGAACGCGTATTCAATGAGATCGGTGATATGCCATATCGCAGTCTACCTCTTGCCAAACTGCTTTCCATGAGGCCAAAGTTCATTTAATGGTCTGTACGGTGTTGAATTTATGAATACGGCAGAGGATGTGTCCTGTGCAGAGATATATGTCTCTGGCAGGGTACAGGGAGTATATTTCAGGGGATTCACTCAGAAGACCGCTGCCAGTTTAGGTCTGGTGGGGTATGCCCAAAATCTCCCGGACGGTCGTGTCAAAGTGTTTGCTCAGGGGAAAAGGTCCTGCATTTCAGAACTGTTGGACCATCTGCATGTTGGCCCTGAGCTATCAAATGTTGAAAGTATTGAAGTTAGCTGGGTAGCTCTCTCCGATACTTTCACAGACTTTCTTATCAAAAGATGATTGGTTGACCTGTGGTCACTATTATCTGAAATATCTCTTTTTTCAAAAGGATATAGTCATAATTTAGTCTTCGCTCTCTTCGAACATCTCATATTCAGTTTCAGCAACCTTTTTTTCAATATCCTCTAATCCCAGAACCTCTTTTAGTTCTATGATACAATCCATGCAAACATGACTGCGACCTATTATTCTGCCTTCTGGCATGTCTTTGCCATAGTCCCCTTCAACACCTGCTTCGAGGCATGTTTTCCCACAAAATATACAACTCATTTCTACCACTCCTGATGGCCTGATCAATTATACCATCCTTTACAAGTTTCGTAAATCTCTCTATATAATGCTATCGTTTTATCTGAAAAAAATAATGTCTGTTTGGGGTGATTATTTAGGCATGTATGTGATATTCTATATTAATGTCAAAATATCATCCTGGCACTGGTTCCTCTGCAATTAAGGATCATTTGAAAGCTCCCTTTTCTGACTATCAATGGAGGCTCGAATCGATTGAGGTCATACTTGCTGAGCTGATAGAATGTTCCAACAATGGTGATATTATTCTGGCTGAAGGGAAACGTGACATCGTTTCTTTGAAAAAACTTGGAATCAATGGTTCTATTGAACTCGTTACTCAGTCCCCTCTAACGGTAATATCTGAAAGGGTTGCAAGTGAGAAAAAACGAGTCATCATTCTTACTGATTGGGATCGGAGGGGTAACATCCTTGCTGCGAAACTTTCTGAGGACCTGGTATATCTCGGTGCTGATGTTGATATACAGCTACGTGATAAGCTAAGTTCTTTGGTTAAAAAAGAGATCAAGGATGTTGAAAGCCTTTTCACTTATGTTATAAAATTAAGGAAAATAGTCGCTGGTGATCAGATCGATATCTGATCACGATATGTACCTGATCGTGTGGCACTTTTAGAAATGGTCTCTACTGATGTTGTACTGCCACATTTACTGCAGTAGTGCATGAGATTGCCTCCCATCTTCATCCGCTTAAGATCGACCTCGCAACGATGGCATTTTAGTGAACCTGTCATAAGATCGCCTTATCCCATTATTGTGATCGAATCAAGTCTTACAGTTCCTGCTTTTGTCCAGTATTTGCATACCTTGCATACCTGCAAGCTGTTATTTTCTAGTTCAAGCTCTGAGTTGCACTTTGGACATTCGTCTAATGTTTTCATTATATACCCCCACCGATTAATGATATGTAAGTAATATTGCGTTTATATGGCGTAAAAAAGTGTATTGGAAATCCCACTCCCCAACCTCACTCTTTTTTCCTATATTGCATTTCAATATAGTCTTTTTCCTTGTGGATAACCCTACATAGGGGATTCATCCATATATATAGTTTTCCTTTTTGTTCGCTTTGCCCGAAAAATACCTCTTTTATCAGTCAAAATCACGATTTTTCGGTCATATTGATCTTTCGGGCAAAGCGCTTTTTGTTCTGAAAATTGCTATCATTTGCCTCTACCAAATAGCTTAAAACCGATGTATGATTACTATGTTCATGTTCGATGTGGTTATTGTAAGGTATGGAGAACTAGCGCTCAAGAGTCCGGGTGTCAGGAATCTCTATGAAAGGATTCTTGTAAAGAACCTTGAAGCTATGTTGAGGCAGAAAAACGTATCGTTTTCCAGAGTTCATCGTGAATGGGGTCGTATCTTCATCACTTCCGATGACCCGGAAGCTGCAATAGCAGCTGCGGATGTCTTTGGTGTTGTTTCCACATCGTCAGCTAAAATTATAGATGCTGATGTTGATGAAGCTGCAAAGCTTTGTGCCGATATTGGTGCCGATATTATAAATGAAGGCGAATCCTTCGGAATTCGTGCACGTCGTGTGGGAAAAGAGGGTCCTTCTTCCACGGACATTGGCAGATTATGTGGGGATGCGGTCTGGACCAGGCTTGAATCGATTGGAATAACTCCTAAGGTGGACCTTTCAAACCCTGATCGTGCTATCTCTGTTGAAATGAGGCAGAACAAGGCCTATGTTTTTACAGATATCGTCAAAGGTGTGGGTGGTCTTCCACTTGGCAGTCAGGGTACTATGATCGTTTTAATGTCAGGAGGCATCGATTCTCCGGTTGCAGCATGGCTCATGATGAAGCGTGGTGTGAAGGTTATACCGATGTATGCTAACAACATACCTTTTTCTGATGAGAGAGCACTTGAACGTGCGATCAAAGCTGTTGAACTGCTTCAAAAATGGTCTCCTGCAGATCACATGAAAATGTATGAGGTTCCTCATGGAAAGAACCTTGACGAGTTCATGAATAAGTGTATTGTGAAGAATACCTGCCTTCTCTGTAAACGCACAATGTATCGTATGGCATATGAGATCATGAAAAAAGAGAATGCTGATGGTATCATCACAGGCTCATCCATCGGTCAGGTGGCTTCACAGACCGCTGCCAATATGCATGCTGAGGTATATGGTCTGGGAATCCCTCTTTATCATCCTCTCATAGGGCTTGACAAGACCGAAATAATCGATATTGCCAAACGTATTGGTTCCTATGATATTTCGATAATGCCAACTTCAGGCTGTGGTGCTGTTCCTGTTCATCCAGAGGTGAAAGCAACATTTGGCTCCATTGTCAAAGAAGAAGAAAAGGTGGACATTGAGGCTCTTGTGAATGAGGCGGTCTCTAATGCAAAAGTCATCCATATGAGGGATAAATAATCCCCTTTTTACTCTTTTTTATTCATCCTATTGTTTTATTTCAATGATCTCTCTATGGACTCGACGGGATTTGAACTCGTGGCCTTTACGTTGCGAACTTAATGATCTCCCTCTGATCTAAGAGTCCTATGGCTAAACAATAAAAAGAGAAATAAAAAAATAAAAAAAATATAATTAAACAGGTCTTCCCAATTCGGTGACCTGTACGCTCTCTACACCAGAAACTGCTGCAAAAGCCTCTTCTACCGGCTCTGTGCCGCCTTCGAGATCGCCAACGAGGACTACTAGTTTAAGTGCTTTCAAACCAAATGCAATAGGTTCTATCTCTGAGCCAAAGACAGATGCGCCTTCTGGTAATGCTGCTTCAAGCCTGATCTTCAGATCATCCAGGTCGGTATCTACACCTTCTGGCATGATCTTCATTGTTGCTGCTACTTCACCCATTATGATTCCTCAGGGCCCTACAAATCCGCATTTTGGACATGTGTAAGGGTTGCTCTGTTGTCTGCACTTGGTACATCTTCCAAGTTCGGTTTCGCATGTTGGGCAAGGGAGTCTTGTGAATCCTTTCTCAACAAGGTGAATTCCGCATGATGTGCATTGTTCAACTTTTGCCATATTATAAATCTCCTTTTTAATTCAGTAAATTGTATGATGCTAGAACGAAACGTTTTGTGTCGCTGTAAGCTATTAACGGTTTCTGTACATACGCGGTATATAATTTAAGTATTCCCCTTGATGTAAGTTCCTATGACTTTTTTACCGTCGATAGCTGCAACCACTCTCTCCGGATGATCTCCATTAACGATCACGCAGTCCATGCCGTGCTTTATCAGCATTGTGGACAACATCCGGTCGGCACATGTTTCTCCCATCCTCTCAAGTTCTCTTAGGGTGATCTCCTCTATCATTTTCCCATCATTGAAAATACCATCGACATCGGTGGCTTTGACAAGTCTTGCATTCATCCTTTGCGCTACCCATGCTGCAATGGTGTCAGAGGTAACATCCCATGAATGAGGTAATTCATCCGTATCCTTCAAAAGTCTGTATGGGAGCAGAATTGATACCTTTTCGTTGACATTGCTGGTATCCTCTATGGTTGGTATCCCTGTCATATCTTCGAGGAGATGTGCATATTGTTCCATTGCTGCTATGGCCATCCAGTGAGATGCTTTTTCCGTGAGTGAATACTCTTCGGATATCCTGCGTATATTATCGGCAAAGATGCCTCCACCGGGTACGATGATCAATTGCGTATCCCCTTCGGTTCCGGCAAAGTGGTCAGATATGGCATCTATGAGCTCTGCTGATCTGTCTATCAGACTTCCTCCAAGTTTAAGGACGACCTTCATGAGCAATTCCCCTTCTCATTCGTTCTTTTCCTTATCCATCGATCTGGCTGCAGCATATGCGGGAAATACCTTTGATATGTCCTTGCCCCACTTGTCCGCAGTTGAGAAACAGTCAAAACCGAGCCTATTTGCAGCCTCTTCTATCATGAACTCTCCCAATCCTGCCGATACTATCATATCAAGGTCATTCTTTTGCGCAACTGTGGATATTGAATTACATAGCAGTTCTATCTGTCTTTCCTTAACGTTCTTTGCTAGCCTGTATACATCATCTTCTGATATTTCGGTAAGGTCTGCACAGACCACGCGCGCAAGTCTTCTCATGCAGTCGATCATGTTTTTGCCTGCACCGTCTGCTGTCTCGCATGTATAGAGTTCTTTATCGATATCTCCAAGCAGCATATATGCATCTGCGGTATTTGCAAAGAGCTCAGATGATACTCTGCATGTGCCAACATCAAGGTCCACGGTTTCAAGTAATGCCGCAAGGTTCGTGCGCAGTGTGCCTGCATAGAACAGTTCATCTTTGAGCAATCTTGAAAAATCAGTGTGTCCTGCAACATGTTTTCCGTTCTTGATGGGTATCACATCACTTGTGGTACTGCCTACATCCACAAAAATGCAATCTCCTACCTCTTCTCCTATCAGGCGGGCAGATGCAGCCCAGTTTGCAGCGGCAAGTTCTCTGTTGTTTTGTGTACTTTCCTGAAAATTCCCGGTATTGTTGACGTATCTAATTTCACAATCGAAGGCACTGTTCACTGCATCCATTATGAAGTTGATACCTTCTTCCTTGTCGACAAAACAGTCTGCCAGTTCTCCTGTCATAACAACGGCCAATCCGTCAGGTTGCATTCTGTCAGCCAGTTCCTTAAGTGCAGATGGGAGGGTCGTGTCTTTCCAGAGTGGAATGTAGAGCAATTCTGTAATCTCGCCATCACTTGATGCAACTTTGGTGTTTGCTCCGCCGATGTCTATTCCTATATATCTCATCTCAGTTCCTCTTTGGTGAATGAATATTCTCCGGTTATCTTTATTTCTGGCAGTGTTTCTCCCATCCCGTTCTTGAGGAGAAGTTCTGCTATTTCTTTGTCCATTATCTTTGTAATGCCCACAAGGGATGTTGTAGGTCTTGGATTGACATCTACGATGTACGGTCTGTCCCCAAGTATGATGTCCACGCCTATGTATCCATTGCAGCCTAGTGCTCTTGTAGCTTTCTTTGCTACATCATAGAGCTCTTGTTCTCTATCTGTCCTGTATGGGGTAGTACAACCGCAATATTCGATCCTGGAAGCATCCTTTGAGGGGTCTATCTCCATCCTCTGTGAGTTCACTGTGAGGGGGAGCTGTTCTTTTCCGCATATCAGGCTAATACTTAGATGTTCGCCTTCGATATATTCGGTCGCAATATGGCTGCTTTTAATCTCTGGTCGGTGGCAAACAAAAGTATCTTCAGATGCACAACCATATCTGGGTTTTGTTACCCAGCATCCTTCCAGTGGCATCTTCTGTCCGGGCGCATATGTTCTGGGGACTGCAAGCCCTGCATTTTCGAGCATTCTGGTGCACTCAAGTTTATCTGAGCAGATGGATACTGCATCCGGGGAACAACCAAGGTTCAGTGTATTATCTTCAATTATTGCTGTAAGTCCCGGAAGGATCTCTTCGGGGGCTATAACGAGTCCCGCATCACATTCTTTGGCACATTTCCTTATCGTTGCTTCGATATCTTCTTCGGATGATCTGACAGGTTTCCCATGCTCGATGGTCGTATCGGAGGTTGTGTATATCACTTCGTGCCCGAGACGCGAAAAGCTGGATGCCAGGGTGTATAGCATTGCTTTTCCTTCCAGGAGGTAGGTGCCGCTCATCCCTGTGCTGACAGCGTATTCAGAAAGAAGTATTTTCATATAAGCTGAGATTATATCATCTTATTTGTTATTTACTGTGACTTTATTCTATATTCAATTCTTTTTGAGGTGTATTCTTAACAATTAATATATATAGCAGCAATACAATTACAGAAAGAGGGATGATAAGGGATGGATATAGATATTTCAGATAATCCTTTTGTACAGGCACTGGCAGTTTCAGGCACATTGTCTTTATTCATGATAGGCATGGCCTTGGGTGTAATGAATCTTTTAGAGACCGGTAAAAGTCCGATGCCATCTTCAATGATATTACTGATCTTTGCTGTATTGTTCATTGTAGGCTCTGTCTTCTTTGAAATGAGGGGTGCCGATCAGGTCGGTGCACTTATTGGTGGGTGTATGGTCTCATTTGCAGCTACGCTCTCCATTTTCTCATTCTTTGGAGGCGTTGAGTTTGTGCGGACCGGTGGACTTGAGGCATTGGGTTGGGATAAGATGGTCTCCGCACTTGCGGTATGTATGATCGCCAGTATTTTGCTTGTCAAATTATTATCTTATAAGATGCAAACCGAGTATGCCTGATCATATCGGATCGGGACTGGCGTTTGTGCTTGTTTTTTTGTCTATTATATTTTAGTATTACGTATTTTTTCTAACCGGGACTTATTTATAGAACATCAAACAATCAGCTGTTATTATTATACCGCTCACAAATTATGGCGGAGTCGTGAGAAATGACAGGTAAATTTGGAAAGAAATCTAAATCTGAGAAGAAGTCCGATCCTTGTACGTGCTGTGCAGATGAGGATGCAGAAGCCTTAAAGGAAAATGCTTCTGATAGCACAGAGGATCTGCAAACTTCCTGTGATTCTCAGATCGCTGAACTAAATGAACAAATAATGCGCCAGAGAGCAGAATTTGAGAATTTCAGAAATCGAAGCCTGCGGGAAAAAGACGAATTTCGAAAATTTTCTCTTGAAAAAATAATGGTCGAGTTGCTTGAAGTGCGTGACAATTTTGAACGTGCTCTCGAATCTGCTAAAAAGGCAGATGATGTGAATTCTATTATAGAAGGCGTTGAAATGGTGTTCAAGCAATTCACATCTATCCTCGAAAAAGAAGGCGTTAAGATGATAGATTGTGATGGAAAGGAATTTGACCCCCATTTTCATGAGGCTATGATGCATGTGCAGACTACTGAGCATGATGACAATCATGTTGTTGATGTCTGTAAAGCCGGTTATGAGCTAAACTCAAAGGTCATCCGTCATGCGATGGTCACAGTTGCGCAGAATCCGGATGATGAATGAACTGTTCTTATCGTTTACGAAAGAACTAACTAGACTACCGTTAATCTGATTTTAATCAAATATAAGTGAGGTATTATTATGGGAAAGATATTGGGTATTGACCTTGGAACTACGAATTCATGTATGGCTGTGATCGAAGGCGGTAAACCTACTGTAATTCCAAACGCTGAAGGTGGAAGGACAACTCCATCAGTGGTTGGTTTTTCTAAGAAGGGAGACAAGCTTGTAGGTCAGGTAGCAAAAAGACAGATGATAGCTAACCCTGGGAACAGTGTAAGTTCTATCAAACGTCATATCGGCGAAGGCGACTATAAGGTCAATCTCAACGGTAAGGATTACACTCCGCAGGAAGTTTCTGCTATGATCCTGAGGAAGCTCAAGGAAGACGCTGAGGCTTATCTTGGTGAGACTATCACTGATACCGTCATCACGGTTCCTGCTTATTTCAATGATTCTCAGAGACAGGCTACCAAAGATGCAGGACAGATCGCAGGTCTTGAGGTCCTAAGGATCATCAATGAGCCTACTGCAGCATCTCTTGCATATGGTCTTGATAAAGAGGAAGGCGACCACAAGATCCTCGTTTACGACCTCGGAGGAGGTACTTTCGATGTATCCGTCCTCGAATTGGGCGATGGTATCTTTGAAGTACTTTCCACAAGCGGTGATACCAAGCTTGGTGGAGATGATTTTGATCACAGGATCACAGAGTTCCTTGTTGAGGAATTCAAGAAGGCTGAAGGTATCGATCTGTCAAATGACAAGGCTGCACTCCAGCGTCTCAGTGATGCTGCAGAGAAAGCAAAGATCGAACTTTCCGGTGTTGCTTCTACAAATGTGAACCTTCCGTTCATTACAGCAGATTCCAATGGTCAGCCAAAACATATCGATATTGACCTTACAAGGGCACAGTTCGAGAAGATGACCGAAGACCTTGTAGCTAAGACCCTCGAATCAATGAAGATGGCCCTTAGTGATGCAAAGTTGAGCACACAGAACATTGACCGTGTACTTCTTATCGGTGGTTCTACAAGGATCCCTGCAGTATATGATCTTGTCAAGAACTTCATCGGAAAGGACCCGTACAAGAACATAAATCCTGATGAGGCAGTTGCAGTAGGTGCGGCTATTCAGGCAGGCGTACTTTCTGGAGAGGTTCACGATGTTCTCCTTCTCGATGTCACACCACTGACAATGGGTATAGAAACTCTCGGAGGGGTCGCAACACCACTTATCGAAAGGAACACCACCATTCCTGTTAAGAAGAGCCAGATATTCTCAACTGCGGCAGACAGCCAGCCATCTGTGGAGATCCATATCCTGCAGGGTGAGCGTGGTGTCGCATCCGGTAACAAGACCCTTGGCCGCTTTGTGCTTGATGGCATACCACCTGCACCAAGAGGAATGCCACAGATCGAAGTAACATTCGATATCGATTCCAATGGTATCCTTCATGTCAATGCAAAGGACCTCGGTACCGGCAAGGAACAGTCCATATCCATACAGAAACCTGGTGGATTGACCGATGAGGAGATCGAAAGGATGGTAAAGGACGCAGAGTTGCACGCTGAGGAAGATCAGGCTCGCAAGGAAGAGGTCGAGGTCAGGAACAATGCTGACTCTCTTGTCAATGCTGCTGAAAAGACCGTGAAGGAAGCTGGAGATGTTGCAACCGATCAGCAGAAAGAGCAGATCGAAGCTGCGATAGCTGATCTGAACACTGCACTTGAAGGGGAAGACCTCGAGGCTATCAAGAGCAAGACCGAAGCACTTCAGGAATCTGTCTATAAGGTTTCTGCTGCAATGTACGAGAAAGCTCAGAAAGAGGCTGGTGCTGGTGCTGAAGCTTCTGAAGATGCAAGTGGTCCTTCATCAGCTGGCTCTGCATCAGATGATAATGTCGTTGATGCGGACTATGAAGTCGTTGACGAAGACAAATAAATACCTGAAGGCAATATGTGCAGATGATTTCCATCTGCACTTTTATTTACCTTTAAAGGAGTTCTAATGTCGACCACGCGAGATTATTATGAAATACTTGGTGTATCGAAAGATGCATCTGATACTGAGTTGAAAAAAGCTTACCGCAAACTTGCGATGAAATTTCATCCTGACAAGAACAAAGAAGCGGATGCTGAAGAGAAGTTCAAGGAGATCTCCGAAGCTTATGCTGTCCTTTCAGATGCTGAGAAAAAGGCGCAGTATGATCGCTTTGGACATGCGGGTATCGATGGTCGATACAGTACTGAAGACATTTTTAGAAATGCTGATTTTGGCGATTTTGGTGACCTCGGTGATATCTTTGGCAGTATATTCGGAGGCGGTGGCGGCTTCGGCGGCTTTGGTGGCGGAGGGCGCCGCAGGCAGGGACCTACAAGAGGCTCGGACCTGAGGTATGACCTTGGCGTAACGCTGGAACAGGCTGCTTTCGGAGAAAAGGTACAGATAAATATCCCTCGTGCAGAGAATTGTGAAACCTGTGGGGGAACCGGTGCAAAGGAAGGCACAAGTCCTAAAACATGTGCCACATGTCGTGGCAGCGGCCAGGTAACCCATGCAAGAAGAACACCTCTTGGCAACTTCATGACCACAACCACTTGTGATGTTTGTCATGGAAAGGGTCAGGTCATTGAATCTCCCTGCCCTGTCTGTAGAGGTTCAGGCAAACAAAAGAAAGTGCGCAAGATGGGTGTCTCGGTTCCAAAGGGTGCTGATACAGGTCTGCGACTGAAGATGTCTGGGGAAGGCGAAGCTGGCAGTCCAGGTGCACCACCCGGTGATCTCTATATTGTCATCCATGTCAAGCAACACGATGAGTTCGAGCGTGTTGGTGATGATATTGTCTATGGAATTCCAATATCATTCTCACAGGCGGCCCTGGGTACTGAGATACAAGTACCTACACTTCACGGGAAAGTGAAGATGAAGATCAAACCTGGCACTCAGACGCATTCGGTATTGCGCTTAAAGGGTAAAGGTATGCCACATCTTCACGGGCATGGTCAGGGTGACCAGCTTGTCAGGGTTATCGTTGAAACACCTACGAACCTTACGGGTAAACAAAAAGAGCTACTTGAAGAATTCGAAGGGCTCAGTAACGGTGACCATAAGGGTTCGAAAAAAAAAGGTTTCTTTGATAAGCTGAAGGACGCATTTGAGAGTTCTACCTCTAATAATTCTGTTGGCACTGTCGATTAAGGCACGTGCCTAAATATTTTTTTCACTCTTTTTTTTGCAGTAACCTTTAACATGGATATGTTTCATTAACCATTCTTTATAATTTCAATTATTTTCACAGGGCTGTGTGATTTATGAAGATAATTATCGTAGGTGCTGGAGAAGTGGGATTTCATATTGCAAGTTCTCTCTATCTCAACAATGATGTTGTTGTCATTGATATTGATGAGGACGCATGTGCGAGAGCTGATGAACTGGATGTACAGGTGATCCAGGGTAATGGTGCAAACGTTTCTATCCTTGAGCGTCTGATAAACGATGCTGATCTCCTTGTTGCCGTAACGGGTTCAGATGAATTGAACATTGTTACCTGTACAACTGCCAAGTTGATATCTCCTTTACACAAACAGCTCAAGACAATGGCGAGGGTAACGAATCCTGATTATATCGACAGGCCTGTTGCAACGCGCACTCAGGTGGGTATCGATGTCATGATCTGCCCTGAGCTTGCTTTGGCTTCTGAGGTCGCTGAGATCCTTTCTATGCCTTCTGCAATAGATGCTGAGGTGTTTGCAGATGGAAAGGTCAAGATGATGGAATTCGTTGTATCGGATGAAAGCGATCTTGTTGACAAAAAAATGAAAGACCTCGATCTTTCCGAATGTTGTATTGTGAGTGCACTCTATAGAGAATCAAATATTATTATCCCACATGGTGACGATGTCATTCACAAAGGTGACCACGTTGTGGTCATCGGCAAATCCGATGCCATGATGGACATTGGTAACCTCTTTGCCGGGCATACGGAAAGTGTGAAGCGAGTTCTCATTATTGGCGGTGGGACAGTTGGTTTCTATCTTGCAAAGCTTCTGGAGAAAAGCAACACGAGTATCAAGATAATTGAAAAGAATCTGGATAGATGTGAAGCTATTGCAGATCTCCTTCCAAAAGTTCTTATCCTGAAAGGAAATGGGACTGATATACATCTTCTAAAAGAAGAAGGTGTAAAGGACATGGATGTCGTGATCTCCGTTACTGACAGTGATGAGAAAAATCTGTTATGCGCTCTTCTGTCCAAACAACTTGGTGCAAAGAAAGTTATTGTAAGGGCTGACCATCTTGATTATGTGCCATTGTTCGAATTGGTGGGCGTGGACCGCGCGGTAAGTCCAAGGGAAGCTACGATCAATGAAGTTCTGAAATTGACGATGGGTACTGGTATTGAAGCATTGACAATGATCGAAGGTGAAAAGGCCGAGATCATAGAGTATATTGCATCCAGTACCTCCAAAGTAACCGGTAGACCTTTGAAGAACGTACCGTTCCCTGAGGGTGCTTTGGTATGTATGGTGGTGCATAAAGGGGATACGTTCGTTCCCCGTGGTAATTATATCATTAAAGAAGGGGATCGTGTCCTTGTGTTCTTATTACCTTCTGCACATCAAAAAGTTGAACGTTTGTTCAAGTAAAATTGGAAGGTCTATATTTTGATAAACTATAGAGTAGTATTTAACGTATTGGGTTCTCTTCTTTGTTTTCTTGGGCCTTTGATGCTTATACCTCTGGTAGTCGCAATGTATTACGGCGAGTCACCCTATCCTTTTGCAGTATCATTCGCAGTGACGACAATTGTTGGGTCTCTGCTTTCCTTTAGGTTCATATCAACCGGTGAGGACGAATGGGAAAGAAGGGAAGGTTTTGCCATAGTTGCATTTGGATGGTTTGCAGCCGCTTTATTTGGTTCCATACCTTTCATGTTCGATGGTGTAACTCCTCTTAATGCCCTGTTCGAATCCATGTCAGGCTTTACAACTACTGGGGCAACGGTCTTCGTGGATATCGAAAGTCATTCACGAAGCCTTCTGTTCTGGAGAAGTATGACCCAGTGGATAGGCGGAATGGGTATCATCATGTTGTTCATTGCCATTCTTCCGAAATTGGGTGTTGCTGGCAGACAGATGTTCCGCGCAGAAGCACCGGGTCCACAAGAGGATCAGCTCAAGCCGAGAATAAGGGAAACCGCAAAGATACTGTGGGCGGTCTATGTCTCGATATCGGTACTTGAACTTATACTGTTGCTTGCAGCAGGGATGTCATTCTACGATGCTTCTACACATACGTTCACCACAATGGCGTGTGGTGGTTTTTCTACATATGCTGATAGTGTTGCTGCCTTTGACAGTCCTTTGATAGAAGGTATAATCACATTGTTCATGTTCATAGCAGGTGCAAACTTTGCTTTGCATTACAAGACCCTATATTCTGACAAAAAAAGTCTCATAAAAGACAATGAATTCAAGTTCTATTTTGTGATCGTGGCTATCGCAACTATTCTATTGACCGGCATCCTTCTGAGGGATACTTATGATACGATACCCACAGCGTTCAGATATGCGGTATTTCAGGTTCTTTCCATTCTGACGACGACAGGATATGCAACTGCTGATTTTAATTTATGGTCTGATTCAGGAAAGGTCATACTGCTGGCTATAATGTTCATCGGGGGATGTGCCGGTTCAACTGCGGGAGGAATTAAGGTCGTCAGAGTTCTGATATTACTGAAATATGCCCGCCGTGAACTTTTTAAGGCAATTCATCCTAAAGCTATAATGCCTGTTAAGTTCAATGGAAAAAGTGTGCCAGGGGACATTATGAATGCAATTATTTCCTTTGTTGTCATCTATTTGCTTATCTTTTTACTCAGTTCTGCGATCCTTGCAATTCTTGGCATGGACCTTACAAGTTCTATAACTGCATCTATCGCAACATTGGGAAATATTGGTCCGGGTTTCAATCTGGTGGGACCAATGGCAAACTTTAGCACGGTTCCTGCGATAGGTAAACTTGTCCTTATTGCCAATATGTGGGTCGGACGGTTGGAAGTATTCACTGTTATAGTGATGCTGACCCCTGAGTTCTGGAAACGGTAAAAAGAGATATTGCTTCATCAGCCTTGATGAAGCGAAAAGATGCTTTATTCTGCTTTGTACTTGAAATCAATGTCGTTCTTGATGAAATCTTTGAATATTCCTCGGAGGTCCCAGAGAAGCTTCTTATTTGCTTTGAACAAGGCTTTCAAAAGGTCAAGAAGGCTCATGCTTGTGAAGTTAATATCCTTAAGGGAATATGCAAGGGAATTAAGGTCTTCGTCAGTGAACTTGACAAAAGTTTCTTTGACAATAAGGCTATTGTTGATCTCTTTTCCGATCGTCTTTCTCCAGAGTTCTTCATATTCCTGAAGTGTATCTGTGGAGCAATCTCCATTTCTAATCGCCTTGGCAGCTATTTCTCCGGCTATCTTGCCTGCATCCATGGCATTGATGATCCCACCACCTGTTATTGGGTCTGACTGGCGTGCAGCATCTCCTACAAGCATAAGTCCATTGGCTATCGTTCTATCGATAGTCCCACAAACAGGTACACCTCCGATGACCATTTCGATTATCTTGGCATCAGGCATGTTCTTTTCCATAAAGTCATTGAGAAGGTCTATGGGTCTGTCCTCTCCGGATTTGCTACCCAGTATGCCTATTCCCACATTTGCCTTGTTGCCACCTTTTGGGAACATCCATACATAACCGGCAGGTGCTATCTCATTACCTAGGTAGAAATAGCAGAATTCCTGGTCAATGTTGGCATTGCTCACAAGATACTGTGCACAGGTTTCCATATCGGATGGCTTTACTGCTGTTTCAATACCTGCCCAACGTCCGACCTTTGATTCCATTCCGTCTGCACCAATAACTATCTTTGAGCGCACTTCATACATTTTCCCCAAATGCATGAGCTTTATTCCGCAGACTGTATCATTTTCAATGATCAGGTCAGTTGCTCTTGTCTTGACCATGATCTCAGCACCGGCCAATGCGCTTTCGTTAGCAAGTGCCCTGTCAAATATCTTCCGCTCGAGTACATAACCCACTTCCCCGCCGGACATCTCCTCTGCCATTTCGACCTTTGTTCCGTCAGGTGAAATTATGCATGATCCTTTTACGTCTGCACATATCCATCGTGGATCTGGTTCAATATGTTGTTTTAAATGAAATTTACCTACGCCTTCAGCGCACCTGACTGGATCGCCGATCTCCTGTCTTTTTTCTATCATCAATACGTCGAGTCCTTCCTTTGCTGCGGTTTTTGCAGCAATGGATCCTCCCGGCCCTGCGCCAACAATAATGACATCGTAGTGGTCTTTCATCTGTTCACCTCGATGGCTCCGAGCGGGCATATTTTCTGACAAATGCCACATCCAGTACATTTATTGTCTACTTCTATCCATGTTTCGACAAGTTCCAGAGCTCCCGTTGGGCATACTCCTACACATGCACCGCAGTATCCACATATATATTTATTTACACTGATGCTCATTGATTATCACCGAATAGTTCAGATGTGTTGCTATCATTATTACTTCCATTATAATATATGTTTCGTGGCATCCATTTTTCATAATGGTGATATTTATATGTTAGTACTTATAAGACGCTAAAAATCGTAAATAAGTTTTCTCTTTTAGGACAATAATACTAATATCAGTTATTCAGGATCTATATTTTGTTCGTATTTTATGTGGCTTTTGGCAATATTGCAGAAAATATTGTCAATGATGCCGTACATAACAGTTTGTAATATTTTCGTATGATGAACTAAACGACATTTTGATATGTTCTGACAACAGTCTTTCTTTATATGCATCATATCATGGTCTACGTTACTGCGGGAAATATGGATGAAGCTCGAATGTTGGGGAAAGAGTTGGTCTCAAGGAATCTTGCAGCATGTGCTAACTTTCATCGTATCGACTCTGTCTACCGGTGGGGTGGCAAGGTCGTTGAAGATCAGGAAGTTGCAGTCGTGCTAAAAACTATCTCTGAAAGATTTGATGAATTAAAAGAAACGGTAAGGTCGCTGCATAGCTATGAGCTTCCATGTGTCGTCTGCTGGGATATCTCCGGGGATGAGGAGTATTTACAATGGATCTCAGATGAAACTGGAAAGCTTTGATAAGGGTGAGATCTTCACTCTTCCTTTTCCTGTCTCAGAACCGAAACGTTTCTCTGCGTATTTTTTTGCCTTTCCTTTTCCGTGAAGCATGAGTTCGACAATATCATGGGGTTCATCGATATCGGTACTTGCAAGGAATGAATCGAATATGTGAATGCTCTTGTCGAGATCTTCAGTGATCTCACAATGGCTTGTGAAACTGCAATCGTGATATTTTACAGTGAACTCGTTCGGATGGCGTATGAAAAGGATGTTCGTGCCTCCGCCTTTTCCCGGAACGATGACGACATCTTCTGAAACCGATGTTATCTTTCTGATATGGTCGCCGGTCACAAGGGGCAGGTCAGCCATGATTATCAATACGGGTTCGCTGGCATTTTGCAAGTATTCATTTATAGAATCGTTCAGTCCGGGTTCTGTGACAATGAGATCCCCCTTGAACTCCTTTGGAATTCCTTCCGTTGAGGTAGTGAGGATGTCTACAGTTGTCATTCCTGCATCGTTAAGGGCTTTAATGACATCTTCTAGCATAAGCTCTACGAACTCTTCTCTTTCTTCCTTTGAGAGGACTGGAGATAGCCTTGATTTTGCATTTTCGTTCTTATAAGGAATGACCGCTCTCATATTATATTTCCTCGTATAATGCATTCCTTAGCATTGGCTTGCGACCTGCACTTTTGATGATCCATTCCAGCTCTTCTGGCGATAGATATTCCCCGTTCCCCCCTCCGGATGCCAGGGTGATCTGGTCTTCCATAAGAGTGCCTCCGAGATCATTTGCACCACAGGATAAAGCTACATGTGCAAGCTTCTTGCCAAGTTTTACCCAGCATGCCTGAAGGTTATCCACGTGTTTGTTGAGCAGTACTCTCGCAATAGCTATCATTTTGAGGTCTTCCATTCCGGTTGTCATAAACTTCCCTGAACGTAGCATCTCCTCTCCAACACTGTTGTTGTAGGGCATGAAAGGCATGGTTATCAGTTCGGTGAACGCACCAGTCTCTTCCTGTATATCACGTATTGTCAGTATGTGATCGAACCGTTCTTCCCAGGTCTCCACATGACCGTACATTATGGTGGCATTGGTGCGCAGGCCTACCCTGTGGGATGCCTTGATGGTCTCTATCCACTGGTCTGTTGTAATCTTATCTTCGCAGATGATCTTTCGTACACGGTCCACAAGTATTTCTGCGGATGTCCCGGTAAGAGTGCCCAGGCCGCTTCTTTTCAGTTCGCTAAAGGCATCTTCGATGGGTGTTTTTGAAAGGGATGAAGCATAGTGGATCTCCATGGGTGAGAATCCATGTATGGTCATATTAGGATATTTTGTGTGTATGCTTTTCACGATCTCATTATAGAATTCAAGGTCCAGTTGTGGAAGATAACCGCCCTGGATGCAGATCTCCACAGCACCGGCCTTTTCTGCCTGTCCGACCTGTTCAAGTATCTCTTCAATGGTCAGTATGTATCCTTTCTCTTCTCTGAAACCGCAGAAACCGCAGTGTCCCTTGCACATATTGGTGATGTAGATGTTCCTGTTGGTGACATAGGTCACTGTATCACCAACGGCTTCTTTACGCAGGTTGTCTGCGAGTGTGTAAAGTTCGAAGGGATTTACATCCAGAAGTGCAAGTGCATCTTCTTTTGTTGCGTTTCCCCTGTGTGCCCGTTCAATGATATCTTCGGGAATGGTCATTATCATATGCTCCTGTAAAGTGTGTCTCTCTGGACTGGTGTCCTATCTGTAGCCTTAATGATCCATTCCAGTTCTGCCACAGAGATGACTTCCCCACTGGATGCTCCTGCTGACTTTGAAATACTTTCTTCCATGAGCGTGCCTCCCATGTCGTTCGCACCACAGGACAGAGCCATTTGTGCAAGTTTCTTTCCAAGTTTTACCCAGCTTGTCTGGATGTTGTTGATGTGCGTATTGAGCAATATGCGTGCAATGGCATAGATCTTAAGGTCGTCCATACCGGTGTTCATAAATCGTCCTTCTTCCAGCATTTTCTCGCCTATTGCGTTATTGTAAGGCATGAAAGAAAGAGGTACGAACTCTGAGAAGCCACCTGTCTCCTTCTGAATTTCCCTGATGGTGAGGATGTGGTCGATCCTGTCCTCCCACGTATCCACGTGGCCGTACATCATTGTTGCAGTGGTCTGAATTCCTATATTGTGGGCAAGGGTCACAGTGTCTATCCATTCCTGTCTTGTTAACTTGTCCGGGCAGATGATCTTTCTTACCTTGTCTACAAGAATTTCCGCAGCGGTTCCGGGCATAGTGTTCAATCCGTTATCCTTGAGCTTTTTCAGTGTTTCTTCGACTGAAAGACCACTTGCCCTTGCAGCATGATTGATCTCCATTGGGGAGAAGCAGTGGGTGTGGATGTGTGGATATTCGGACTTGACCGCTCTGAGAATATCAATATAGAGGTTTATATTTACATCAGGTAGCAATCCACCCTGGATACAGACTTCGGTCGCACCGGAAACATGGGCTTCCTTTATCTTTTCCTTTATCTGGTCAATGGAAAGCAGATATCCTTTTTTATCTTTGAATGCACAGAAACCACATGTTCCGACGCATATGTCTGTGAAATTGATGTTACGGTTGATGATGTACGTAACGTCACCACCAACGGTTTCAGCTCTGATCTGGTCTGCAAGTGCGAACAGTTCAAAGGGTTTTATTTTCAGTAGGGTAAGAGCATCTTCTTTGGTAGTAGTACCCTGATATGCTCTCTCTAAGATATCTTCGGGGATCATTGCTGCTTCCTCTTAAATCCGTTTTTATCAGTAAGTGTCTCTATCTGTACCATCCTTTCTTTATATGCTGTGGGTATATGGGCAATCTTTCTCTAAGTTCTATTTCTTTTGTCATCCTTTGAAGTTCGATGACATCCGGCCACTCAGCTTCCGGATTTATCCAGTCAATGGTTGTGGGGGATACTCCTCCAAGGTCAGATGCGCCTGCTTTTATCAATATATATGGGTCGATAAGGTTTGGTGCGACCTGGACTGCAACATCATCCGGTAGTATTTCCCTTGCAATGGAAACGGTCTCTATCATCTCTTCTTTTGATGGTGGGGCATGGTCGGCCATTGGGGTGTCAGGTTTTGGCATGAAGTTCTGTATGATGACTTCCTGTATGTGTCCGAATTCCCTGTGGATGTCCGCAATGACATTGAGTGAACGTTTGCGGTCAGCCTTTGTTTCCCCGATGCCCACCAGTATGCCTGTGGTGAATGGTATCTGTAACTTTCCGGCAGTCCTTATCATCTCTATGCGTGTAGATGGGGCTTTTCCAGGAGATTCGGAATGTGCTTTCAGTTCCGCGGTGGTTTCCAGCATAAGGCCCATGCTAATGTTCAAAGGCTGTAATATCTCGAGCTCGTGCTGGGTAAGGATCCCTGCATTGGTATGCGGCAGAAGTCCTATTTCTATGGCAATTTTGCAAAGATCGGCAACATACTCAACAGTGCTGGAATATCCAAGCTTTTCAAGTTCCAGTAGATATTCTGGAACTTCTTCAGCATATTCTCCAAAAACAAAAAGGGCTTCAGTACATCCTGCCTTTTCTCCTTTTTCAAGGATCTGCCTTATCTCCGACATGTTCATTAGGCGGGCTTCAGGATGTCCGGCATCGCGCCTAAAGGTGCAGTAGCCGCAATGGTTCCTGCAAATATTGGTAACAGGAATGAAAACATTGCGCGAGAATGTCACAAATTCGGGCATAATTGGTCAATGAATGAAGGATTTAGTACATAAGCTTAATTGAAGTTTTCAACTGATGGATTTTTGTTGGGGGTTGCATAATATTCTTAAAATTACTTGAAAAGAAAAAGAAAAAAGGAAATGGGCGAAATGGTCAATTTCCTTCGCCTAAAATGATGTTCATTGTATTCTTGACACCCATGGCGACCCCCTCCACTTCGATCCCACCTTTTCCCTTTGCACCATCTCCGACAACGTATAGTCCTTCTATCGGAGTGGTATTGCCAATATCGGTTCCTGATGAAGACCTGTTGACAGGCCAGCCGTCATAATATGATTGTGCAAGAATGATCTCGTAGTCCTTGTTCGGGAATATCTGTTCGAGGTCAGCTATCCCCAAATCGATCTCTTCTTCGAGGTAAGGTATCCTGTCCCATTGCACTGTCTGGTGTGCCATTACAAGATGTTTTCCCGGGGGCGCGAGTTTTGGATCGATGTTAGTTACCTCATTGATGCCATTGACCCTTTTTGCAGATGGTGTGAAAAGCACTCCTCCGTGGCCTATGAGCGGTTCATTGGCAGCAAGACATATCTTCACTCCGGCAGAGGGCTTTATCGTTCTTATCTTGTCAAGGTATTGCTTATATTGGGGTGATGTGGGTGCATCTTTGCAAAGGTCATTTGTGAATGGGTGTCCAATATTGCTGATGACGATGTCTGACATATGCCTTTGTCCATCAATTAGCACGCCAATGGCTTTTCCATTCTCCACCAATATCTCTGTGATCTCTGTTTTTGTTTCGATGTTTCCGCCGTTCTTCCTTACAACGTTTGCAAGGGCATCGGTGACTGCTTTACAGCCGCCTATGGGGACTCCTGGTCCTCCGTGTCGATAGAGGTTCTCGAATATCTCAAAGGCTTCTTCTACTGGGGTATCTGCTGCTTTCAGGCTCAGTGCCCAACCACAGAAGGAATCTGCCATCTGGTGGGCAACGGGCATGTTAAGGTTCTTTGTTATCCATTCTCCAAGGGAGCAGTTTTTAGGTGACCATTTTCTGGTCGAGATCAATAATAATGCAAGTTTTATGCGGTTCCATGCTGAAAAGGTCGAACCGAACTTCCCAAATGGTACATCTTTGTATATTCCTTTCTCAAGGTCTTCATGTATTCTCATGAAGGCGGTATCATCCTGTCTTTTAATGACGACATCGGCATTTACCTCTTTGATAAGTTGTGCCAGTGGCCCGGTTGGTCCATGGGGTAGCATGTGAAGTGCACCGGTGCTCAATTGATAACCGTTGATGTTGAAGTTCGTGAACCTTCCTCCTATCATTGCGAGGCGTTCGAACACTTCTACTTCATAGCCTTCTCCGGATAGTTTGGCTGCGCTGAGCAAACCTCCCAGTCCTGCTCCGATAACGATCGCTTTCATTCATCTGCCTCAATCGCTTTCATGGGGCAATATGCTGCACATACGCCACAATTTACACATGCATCGGTGATGTGTGCCTTACTTTTTACGATGATTGCATCTATTTTACAAAATGCTGTACATTGGCCGCATCCAACACAGTTGTCGTTGATCTTCATGAATCTTCCTCGAGTTGGAGTTCTTTTAGTTCCTTAATAGTAAAAGTATTTTGTTCTAATTTGGGAAGTGTGATCCCTATTATTTATCTTATGTGCGTCTGGTAACATAAGCAACGTATTAATACTGATGCGTTCTATCTTTATTGTACTATTATGTGTGGGCGTATAGTTTTTTTGTTGGTCTGTTTTGTATTTAGCAATGTACTCTAATTATCATTATCAATAATGACAATCCTTTTATAGTAATATGTCCGATTATACTCTGGTGATATAATGTCCACGGAAACTATCCAAGTAGTAGCTCGTAAAGACGGTGAAATGGTTTCGAAAAAGTTCAAGGCTGCGCCTTATGAATTTACTATCGCCACCCGCGCAAAGTGGAAGATGGTGATATCTGATGAGGACCTGGAACTTCGTTCTGGCGAATATAAGAAGATCGCAATTAAGGAAGTCACATTGGATGCTGACACACTTGCAATTCCATGTGCGTTCACTTATCATGCAGTTGCTTCCGTTCTGAAGGTCTCTTCAAAGGAAGGGAATTGCCTTGTTGAAAGTCCGCGTACCATCAATCATGCCTATGTATTCGGACAGGAGACTGGAAAGGTTAGGGCAGGGGACCTGCTTGGTGTACTGAATGTCTTCCCTATCATGTTCACAAGGGAAGCTATGAAACCTATGCTTGTAAAATGAACTGATCCAAGGGGGCTTTTAAATGGAAAAATGCGTGATCTGTGGGAAGGATCAGGATTTCAAGCAATATGAGGGCTATAATATCTGTACCTCATGTGCCGATATCATGGAAGACGTGATGAGCGAGTATTTCATGAAAACGGTGAGTGATGCTACAAAACCGAAGGCGCATGAAGGCTATCTGCACTATCTTGATAGCACTAGTCGATATGTGAGTGATTACAAGAAGATCCTCTCTAAATCACACAAGTATACTGTAGATGCTTCTGAACGCGCAGATGATGCTCTTCATGAGAGTAAGATGCCCTCAAAGCAGCGTTATTTTGAACGAATGCATGAGGTGCTTGATTGGCTTGAGGAGACGCCACAGTTCTATCATTATTATTTCAAGGAATATTATACCTGTCCGAGCTGTGATTCCTCAATCTTTGATAAGTATGAAACTGAAGAAGTGGGTGAGTGGCTTGTGATAACTTGTTCCAATTGTGGCGAAATGGTCAAGAAGTATTACTCTCCAAAGATGATCTGATATTTGTAAAGCAGGTATTTCCTGCTTTCTTTGACTTTTTTAAATTTTATAGAATACTTACTTTGGGTGCTTGTAATAAGCTTAAATATGCGTTTTTCTGCTGAATTTCTATTCAAAATCCGCACAGTCCTTCTATTCTTCTCCTGTTGATATTTAGTCATCTTTTGTTATGAATGTGTGTTTTTTGGAAATAGTTATATAGAGAATACTATATCTACGATTATTAATCTTCAGGTGATTCATCATGTCAGTAATAATCGATAGTAGCAGTATTATCAATAGTTACATTCCGGTTGCTGTGTTTCTTGTTGTTTCGCTTCTGATGCCTCCGGCAACGATGGCTATGGTTAAGTTGGTAAGCCCCAGAAGCAAATCACCTAACAAATACACGACCTATGAATGTGGTTCAGATCCGTTAGGAGATGCGCGAATACAGTTCAATGTTGAGTATTATCTTTATGCGATAGCATTTGTTTTGTTCGATATCGAAGTTCTTTTCCTGTACCCATGGGCAATGATCTATCAGGGTACCTCTGTCGATATGGTAACAGCGATCGTTGAGATGCTGATCTTCATTTTTGTTCTGTTGTTCGGATATGCATACTTATGGAAGAAGGGTGCTCTTAAATGGATGAATTAAACGATAACGAAACAGTCGAGAATCAGGAGGGGTACGTGGAAGAGATCCCCGGTGTAATCACCACCACTTCCATGGCTATCACTGATTTCTTGAAAAAGACGAAGGCTCAGGATATAATTAACTGGGGTAGGAAGAACTCTCTGTGGTTCCTGACCCAGCCAATGGGTTGCTGTGGTGTGGAAATGATCGCTACCGGTTGTGCACATTATGATACTGACAGGTTCGGTATCATTCCACGTAATTCCCCAAGGGCTGCAGATGTCATGATCATTAGTGGATATGTGACAAAGAAATACCTTCCTGCTCTTAATACGCTCTGGGAACAGATGGCTGCACCAAAGTGGGTGATTTGCATGGGTGACTGCTCTATTAGTGGCGGTCCTTTCTATGAATCTTACAGCACAGTGCAGAACATCGATAAAATGTTCCCTATAGATGTCTTTATTCCAGGATGTCCGCCAAGGCCGGAAGCCCTGCTTCAGGGATTCATTGAGCTTCAGAAGAAGATTATGGCCAAGAAGGACCATGGGACGGATTATTGAGGTGATCGCATGGATGCAAAAACCATTATTGATTCATTGGTTAATAAGTTCCAGGATTCCCTCGTGGATGCAAAAGTGGATTCTGATATCAGAGTCTCTGCTTATCTGGAACCGGAAAAGATCGTGGAAGTCTGTCAGTACATGAAAGATGAACTTTTATTTGATCATCTCTCAAGCGAGACTGCTGTAGATTATCCTAAAAGGAACGAGATCGTGGTTGTCTATCATATTGGTTCATATGATCATTCTGTTCTAATGACCATCAAAGTTAAACTTCCTCGTGATGCTCCGGAGATCGAGTCTATTGTTCCTGTTTATTGGAATGCAAATTGGTATGAAAGAGAAACATACGAACTGTTCGGTGTTAAATTTAACAATCACCCCAACCTCAAACCTCTGGTCCTTCCAGATGAATTGATGGGAGATTGGCCTTTGAGAAAGGATTACGAAGGCTTCCCGAACAGAACTGCCAGAAATTTGGTGTGAGGGTATAAATATGGATGAAACAGTTGGCCCATCAGAAATGATCGTTCACCTTGGACCTCAACATCCGATGCAACCAGGACCATTTAGGTTAAACCTGAAACTTAAAGGTGAAACCGTGGTCGATGGTGATATCGAGTTGGGATTTATTCACAAGGGTATTGAAAAGATCTTAGAAAACAAAACGTACCTTCAAGGCATACCTATCGTTGACAGGATCTGCTATCTTACAGCAATGACAAACGAAGAAGCTTATGTCGGTGCTGTTGAAAAACTTGCAGATATTGAAGTTCCTGAAAAATCCCAGTATATCAGGGTTATTGTTGAAGAACTGTCAAGATTACAGAGCCACCTTCTTGGAATGGGTGAGTTCGGTGAGTTCATTGGTTTCGTATCAATGTTCATGTATACTATCAAGGAAAGGGAAGATATTCTCTCTTTGATGGACATGGTGACAGGAGCACGTATTACACACACATTCCTCAGGTTTGGCGGTGTACGTGACGATCTTCCTGAAGGATTCAAGGAGAAATCTGCAGCCGTATTCGCAAGTCTCAGGGAACAGATCGCAGATTACGAAAAACTGTTCAATCATGATGAGATCTACAAATTGCGTTGTTTCGGTGTTGGTATTCTTGATTCAAAGACCGCAAGAGACCTTGGGGTATCAGGACCAGCACTTCGTGCAACAGGTGTTCCTTTCGATATAAGGAAAGATGAGCCTTATCTTGTTTACAAGGACCTTGATTTCAAAGTATGTACAGCTACTGACGGCGACATCGCAGCCCGTATCAATGTGAGGCTCGAAGAAATGCTGGAAGCAATGTACATAATAGAACAATGTCTTGACCAGATGCCAAGCGGCCCTATCTTTTTCGAAGATTCATTATACGGTGTAAGGACACCTGTGATGAGGGTTCCTGAAGGAGATGTTTTCCATAGGGTAGAAGACCCACGTGGAGAAATGGGATTCTATATGGTATCAGATGGTTCAGACAAACCATATCGTGTAAAGATAAGGGGACCGGTATATCCAACAATGCAGGCATTGCCTCCACTGATAAAAGGCACTACTATTGCCGATGTGGCTGCAATTGCAGGTAGTATGGACGGATGTACGAGTGAGGCGGACAGGTGATCATGATGTCTTCAGAAGTTATAGATATTCTTTTCAATCCCTGGGTTCGCACTCTGATCGGTCTTTGTCTGATCGGTGTAGTTTTCGGCGGTGCAATGGTAGTTGTCTGGTTCGAACGTAAACTATCAGGCGATATTCAGTTCAGGCTGGGTCCTAAATATGTAGGTCCTTTCGGTATGTTCCAGCTTGTGGCCGATGCTATCAAGTTGATGACCAAAGAAGATCTTATTCCATCAAAAGCAGACCGTTTACTGTTCGTATCAGCACCTATCGTGCTCATGGGTTCAGTTTTCCTGATGCTTGTGGCAATTCCATTCGGTGCAGTCTTTGTCAATGGTGTCGAGTACCCTATCGTGGGTACAGAAATGGACATAAGTATTCTTTATATTGAAGCAGTGTCTTCGATTTCTATTATCGGTGCTTTCATGTATGCATACAGTTCCAACAACAAGTATTCACTTCTTGGTGCTTTCAGGAACTTTGCAAGGATGATCGGATATGAAGTTCCACTCGGTATCACTATAGTAAGTGTAGCGATCATGGTAGGTTCATTGAACATTGTTGAGATAGCACAGGCACAGAGCCCGATCTGGTTCATATTCCTTCAGCCTCTCGGATTCATCGTGTTCTTTATTGCATTGATGGCCGATATGGGTCGTCTTCCTTTCGATCAGAACGAATCTGAAGAAGAACTGGTCGCAGGATGGATCACAGAATACACAGGTATGAGATTCGGTCTTGGTTTCTTCGCTGAATATATCCACCTTATTCTTGGTTCAATGCTTGTTGTACTCTTGTTCCTCGGTGGCTGGAACCTCCCTTCATTCCTGACAAATGTCACGATACTTGGAATTTTCCTTCCAACATTATTCTATCTGTTGAAGGTCGCTCTCGTTATACTGACCATCATCATGCTTAGATGGGCTGTTCCAAGGTTCAGGATCGATCAGGTCGTTGACCTGAGCTGGAAAAGACTTCTCCCACTTTCATTATTGAACCTTGGATGGGCAATAATGCTGGGTATTTACCTGGGAATGTGATACCATGGTATTGAAAAATATTGTTAGAGCTGTTAAGAATATCTACAAGCCCCCTATTACCAGAAGGTATCCTGAGGTGCCCACCGAATTACCTGACAGGTTCAGAGGGCTTCAAAAACTTGATAAAAGTAAATGTATAGGCTGTGGTATTTGCGCAAACACCTGCCCCAACAGTGCGATCAAGATCGTAAGGGCAAGGGTAAGCAAAGACAGTGAAAAAACAAGATGGTTCCCTGCTATCGATATTAGCCACTGTATGTTCTGTGGTCTTTGTATCGATCAGTGTCCAAAAGATGCGCTTTCAAGCACAAAGGTCTACACAACCGGTGTGATCAGATTGACTCATGAAGAATTATTGTACACTCCGGACATGTTAGCACGTGAAATTCCGGTAGGGGAGAATGGTGAGTGAAATGGTAGGTATAATCGAAGGCATCATTTTCTTGATCGTTGCTCTTGTACTGATCTCATTTGCGATCCTTTCAGTAGTAACAAGGGATATAGTCCGTGCAGCACTTGCACTGATCATCTCTATGTTCACAGTAGCCGCTGTTTACATAATGCTGAATGCACAGTTTTTGGGTGTTGTCCAGATCCTTGTGTATGTAGGAGCAATTGGAGTTCTTATACTGTTCGCAGTGATGCTGACTAAGAAAACAATGGGGCGTGAGAACAATGACCAATGATCGTCCAACAATTCTGGATTCATTCATTCACCAGTTCCATCCTAAGAAACAGATAGTAAAGTTACTGGACATAGAGGCACCTTCTTTGAGAGGGGTCCTTGATACGATGTTCAGGTTAACCATCGCAGCTCTGTTCCTTGCGGTGATCTTTGTATCATTATATGGTACTGGATGGACAACGGTGGATCAGCTTCCACAGAATATTGCTGACCAAAGTAACATCAAAGCGCTGGGTGTATTGATATTCACAGACTTTGTAGTTCCATTTGAGATACTTTCCATAGTATTGCTCTCTTCATTGATCGGTGCAATATACATGGCAAAAGGAGATGATAACTGATGATCCCATTAAATTGGTATCTGGCTCTTTCAGCTATCGTGTTCTCCATAGGACTCTATGGTTTGATGACTCATAAGAACGGTATCAGGATGCTGATGTGCGTGGAACTTATGTTAAACTCCGCAAACATCAACCTTGTTGCCTTCTCAAGTTACAACGATGATATGACAGGACAGGTATTTGCTCTGTTCTCCATTGCACTCGCTGCAGCAGAAGCAGCTATTGGATTTGCAATACTCATGTCAATTTACAGGATGCGAGATATGATAGATGTTGATAAACTTAACATATTGAGGTGGTAAAAATGGCAATGGAAAATCTTGCATTTTTAATACCACTACTCCCTGCACTCGCCTTTGTGCTGACTTTCTTCCTTGGGAAGAAGTTACCATCCGGCGGTGCAATTATTCCGATCATTGCAATAGCGATATCCTGTGTGATCTCTCTTTCAATCACAGCAGGTCTGTTAGCTAACCCCGAACATGTTGTAACACAATCTGTTCACTGGTTTGCAATACTCAATCTCGGAATATTGATCGATCCGCTTGCAGCGGTAATGCTTTCAATGGTCTCTTTTGTGAGCTTGCTCATCCACATCTATGCTGTGGGTTACATGTCACATGACCCTGCAAAGCCACGTTACTTTGCAGAGACCGCACTTTTCACAGCAGCAATGCTTGGTCTGATCCTTTCAGACAACATTCTTCAGCTGTTCGTTTGCTGGGAACTTGTTGGCCTTAGCTCATACTTGCTTATCGGATTCTGGTTCCACAAGCCTGGAGCTGCTTCAGCAGCAAAGAAGGCGTTCCTGACCACCAGAATCGGAGATGTCATGTTCCTTGCAGGTATTGTTCTGCTTTTCGCAGACATATTCGCAATACTCGAAGGCAAGCTTCCAGAAGGCGTCTATCTCCTTCAGTTCGAAGAGATATTCAAGTTCATACCTGACCTCGTTGCGATCAACTCAACGATCCTTGGTATGGAAGTAAGTCATTTGACCATTGTAACACTGTTGTTCTTCGGTGGTGCGGTTGGTAAGTCAGGTCAGTTCCCACTACATGTGTGGCTTCCTGATGCAATGGAAGGTCCAACTACCGTTTCAGCACTTATCCACGCAGCAACAATGGTTACAGCTGGTGTCTATCTTGTAGCACGTACGTTCCCAATGTTCCTTGCAGCACCTGGTACTTTGATGGTCGTTGCAATGCTCGGTGCTTTCACTGCACTGTTCGCAGCAACAATGGGTATAGTGATGAACGATCTTAAGAGAGTTCTTGCTTTCTCGACTATCAGTCAGCTTGGTTACATGGTGCTTGGTCTTGGTCTTGGTGCAGTTATTGGTGCAGAGGCTGTTGGAGTTTCAATGTTCCACCTCATCAACCATGCATTCTTCAAGGCATTGCTCTTCCTCTGTGCAGGAAGTGTTATTCACGCTGTAGGTACACATGACATGAGGCAGCTCGGTGGTGTAGGTAAAGTAATGCCTATAACATTCGCTACAATGACCGCAGCAGCACTTGCATTGGCAGGTTTTGGTATTCCTGGCACCAGCATTGGTTTCAGTGGTTTCCTCAGTAAGGATCCGATAATCGAATATGCGTACCTGTTCGCAACAGAGACCGGCAATTGGATGCCATACCTGTTCGCTATAACAGCTGCGTTCCTGACCTCCCTGTATATCTTCAGGTTGATCTTCATGACCTTTACAGGAAAACCAAGGAGCGATTATGGTGGACATGAGTCCCCATCATCCATGACAATTCCATTGGCAACACTTGGTGTCTTCGCAGTGATCTTCGGTGCACTTACCAGAGGTACGTTCATGGAGTTCATTAAATCGAACTTTGAACATCTTGATATGAATGCACTTGCAGAACTTGGTGGCTATCATATCTCTGCACACCACGGTGCTGAACCCATTCTTATCCTCTGGATGCCTCTGATCGTAGCAGTTGCAGGTCTTGTGATCGCTTATCTGATCTACAACAAGAGGGTCATTGACATGAGCAGGATCGTATCAAGTGAAAATCCTGTTTACAAGTTGCTCTATAACAGATATTATCAGCATCAGATATTTGTTGAGATCTTTTCCGTAAAGATCATCTATGAAGGTCTTGCACTTGCAAGCTTCTATTCAGACAAGATGCTGGATTGGCTTGTCAACGGAACCAGTACCTTCCTTATTGAGGCAGGAGACTCCCTCAGGAAATTCCAGACCGGAGTTATACAGGATTATGCAGCAGCAGTTGTTGCAGGAGTCGGACTACTGGTAATATTGGTCAAGCTGATCATGGAGGTCTTCTAATGTTACCAATATTATCTTTGATCGTGCTGATCCCAATTTTGTTCTCAGCCGTAACATTCTTTACAAAAACAAAGGAGCAGGCAAGGATATCCGCACTAGTGGGTACTCTTATTACCCTGGTCCTGACAATGTACATGTACTTCTCATTCGATAGTACATCTGCAGCAATGCAGTTCGAAGAAGCGGCTAACTGGATCCCTTCACTTGGTATCACATACCATCTTGGTGTTGACGGTGTATCCATGCCACTTATATTGCTCAATGCAATAGTCATTCCACTGTTGATCATCTACACCTGGAATGATGTCAGAGCAGCACCTAACAGGTTCTATGCTCTGATCCTTGCAATGCAGGGTGCAGTCATCGGTGTTTTCATATCACTGGACTTCTTCCTGTTCTACGTATTCTGGGAGCTTACCCTTGTACCATTGTTCTTCATGGTCAATATATGGGGAGGAGCCAAAAAGAAACATGCAGCTATCAAGTTCTTCATCTACACTCACGTAGCATCTCTTGTGATGCTTTTGGGTATCTTTGGACTGTACTATAATGCATGGTCCCTTAACGGAGTTCCAAATATGGATATGGCTTACCTTATAGGTCAGTTCCAGTTCTTGGAATCCGAAATTGCCAGGGATGCGATCTTCCTTGCATTGCTGTTCGGTTTCATTGTGAAGACACCTGTAGTGCCATTCCATTCCTGGTTACCTGATGCATATTCTGAAGCACCTACCGCAGGCAGTGTGCTCTTTATATTGCTCAAGATCGGTGGATATGGTCTGTTCAGAGTAATGCTTCCAATGTTGCCATTCACAGCAACTCCAAGCCTTATGATAACTATCATGGGAGCTCTTGGTGCAATAAGCATTATTTACGGTGCATTCCTTGCACTCGCACAGAAGGACCTTAAGAGAATGATCGCATACTCCAGTATCAGCCACATGGGATACGTAACCCTTGGTGCTGCTGGTCTTGTGAGCCTTTCAATATCCGGTGCAATGTTCCAGCAGTTCTCACATGGTTTGATCATGAGCATTATGTTCATGTCATGTGGTGTGATACAGACCAAAACTGGTACAAGTATCATCAATAATCTTGGTGGGCTTGCACAGAAGATGCCTAAGCTCACAGTGATCATGGTACTCGGTTTCATGGCTTCACTTGGATTGCCGGGACTTACCGGTTTCATCGCGGAGTTCCTCGTGTTGACATTCAGTTTCATTAACGTGCCTATCTACGTGATGATCGCTCTGCTGGCTATTGTAATTACAGCAGCATATCACCTGTGGGCATTGCAAAGGGCAATGTTTGGTCCTTTCAATGAAAAGCTTGGTGATATCGTGGATATTTCGTCCTTCCAGACGTTCTCCATGGGGATCATTGCCCTTCTCGTACTGTACTTTGGATTGAACCCAAGTCCGGTGCTTGATATGATGATAACGAATTCAGAACATATTGTCAGCCTGATGGCTGTAATGGGGGTCTAAGCAATGGTGGATCTAATGTTACTTGCACCTGAGATCACAATCCTGGTAACAGGTTTGATCGTGCTTTTGGCAGGTCTTTTCCTGTCAGCCCAGTCTAAGAAAATACTCGGATACATAGCAACACTTGGTTGTCTCGTTGCCATGCTGCTGACCATCAGCAGCTTTGGTACTACAGCGGTGATGTTCTCGAACTCACTGAGCATTGACGCACTATCGCAGTTCTTTAAGATAGTGTTCCTTACAGTTACGACCCTTGTCTGTATTGCATCCGTAAAATACACTGATGGCAACGACCATGCAGATGAATACTATGTACTGGTGCTCTTCGCGACCATCGGTATGATGATGGTAGCATCTGCGAATGACCTCATGGTCCTGTTCGTTGCATTCGAACTGGCAAGTCTTGCAACCTATGCTCTTGCAGGTTTCGAGAAAAAGAACCCTGCTTCCATTGAAGCTTCAATGAAGTACTTCATCATCGGTTCCCTTTCAGCTGCTCTATTGCTGCTTGGTATCGGATATGTCTATGGTGCAACAGGCACTACAAACATTGAAGGAATTGCTCAGAACATCGATCTTCTGCTTAACAGCCCAATGGGAATTCTTTCCCTTGTACTGCTTATCGCAGGATTCGGTTTCAAGATAGCTCTTGTGCCATTCCATATGTGGGCACCTGACACCTATCAGGGAGCACCTTCCCTTGTGTCTGCGCTTCTGGCAGCAGGTTCTAAGAAGATGGGTATCATCGCAGCGTTCAAAGTGTTCATAGGAGCTCTCATTGCACTTCAGGCAGACTGGCAGATCGCTTTTGCGATACTCGCAGTCCTGACAATGACCTATGGTAACATCGTTGCTCTGTCCCAGACAAGTGTAAAACGCATGCTTGCTTACTCGTCTCTTGCACAGGCAGGATACATCACAATGGCATTTGTGGTCATGACCCCTATGGCATTAACTGGTGGTATCCTCTATGCATTATCACACGGTTTCATGAAAGCAGGAGCTTTCATTGCAACAGCAGCTGTGGTCTACATGGTAACATCAGAGAACAAGGACATTCTAAATGCTGACCATCTTGACAACTTCAAGGGTCTTGGCAGAAGAATGCCAATAACTGCTCTCAGTATGACCGTGTTCGTATTCGCACTGTCCGGTATCCCACCAACAGCAGGTTACATGAGCAAGTTCATCTTGTTCTCATCAACTATCCAGTCAGGTCTTGTATGGCTCGCAGTGATCGCTATTCTTAACAGCGCACTTTCACTGTACTACTATGCAAGGGTTGTCAGGTACATGTATGCAAAACCAACTGATGGGGATCGGGTCTCAGAACCACTTCCATACGTCGTTGCACTGCTTCTTGCAGTTGCAGGTGTATTGGTAATAGGTATCTGGCCAGAGCCTTTCGTAAACATGGCAATGGAAGCCGCAAGTGTATTGATCTAATGGAGGAATAAGATATGGCAGATTGTGATCTTTGCGGAGTATCGATTCCAACCGTATGTCCTGTAAGGGTATTCTCACCAAGGTTTGAGCAATCCTACCCTGAAGGTGTATGGAAAGGTCTTTGTGGCGGCTGTCTGGCTGCTGCTAAAAAGGCCTATGACGAATCTAGTGAAAAAGTGGCTGCAGGCACATTTGGAAAATGTGATCTTTGTGGTACAAAGACCCAGTTGCAAGATGTAGGGGTAAATGTTCCCTCATTTTCAAAAGGGTCTATTGTCAAAACCAGAAAGATATGCCTGAAATGCCTTGAAGAATCCAGTGAGTCCTTTGAGAAAAAGGATGAACTGTGTGCTGAACATCACTGAAGGTCAGTAATAATACTGACCTTTCCTTTTTTATCTTTTTTATCTCATTGCATTTTCGCTATTGATAATAGTATTAGCAAAATGATGAACCTTATCGACATGCTCATTCCTGTGGAGAACGCCACTATCCTAAAACCTACCTTGGGTCCGAATATGGATACATAACGTGGGAGGATCGACCTGATGCTTAGTATGGGTAGCATGAACATACTTCCAAGCATGAGGACTATCATTGCCTGAAGATATGTTATCCCACCGTCACTTATCAGTGGTCCCAGTAACGATATTCCAATGATAGGGCTTGCCACATAGGTCGTAAGGGGAATTATGCTCTCTGCCGGGATCCCAAATATATCTGCCAGTGGCAGTACGTTGAATGTCTCGAACGCACCTCTTTCCCTCAAAGCGAAGACAAGCGTTGTCATCGTAAGGTAAATGATGGCTATTTTAGTGAAAAGCCTCTTTTGTCTATTGAATGCTTTTCGAATAGCCTCTTTTAATTTTGGTCTCTCTATCTTTTCAGGTTCTATTAATGTACAGTTATGTTCCTTGAACCAGAACCTGCTCAGGATCATAACCACACTTACTTTCACCAACGCACTGATAATGAACACGAGTACGTAGAATCCACCAACAATAGGGCCGAGTGCGGGAAGGACGATCGGGATCTGGTAGGTCAATATCTCTCTTATATAGGCAGGTGTACTGTTCAGGATCGCGCATAACATCGTTTCACGATCGTCAATACACCCTTCCTCCTTCACTTTCATTACCATACTATTTGCAGCTACAGTAGACCCGAGGGACACCATGAATGCGGATCCACATGCCTGTGGAAGATGTGTATGTTTGAAAATGGGTTCTGTGAAACGGGAAAGCTTTTGCATGATTCCCATCTCGATCAGAACACCTGTCCCGAAAAGACCAATGAAAATTGTAATTATGACGGGGAATGCAAAATCAAGAACCCTGGTGAACAGATCGAACATATATGTATGATTATAGAAGATGTAAATTAAGTTTATCTAACATGTGTTCTACTAGTTGCAGGTATCAGGTAGCATCATAAAGGATAGTTTAAAACCAAAACCTTGATATGAATTGCAATGCTTTTCCGTCTGGTGAAATTAAATGAAGAAAGATCTCATGGATATTCTGGCGTGCCCTATATGCAAAGGCGACCTTGTTCTGAATATTACCAAAGAAGATGAAAAAGAGATTATTTCAGGAACTCTTTATTGTTCAAAATGTAATGAATATTACCCGATCACGGATGGGATTCCTAACATGCTCCCGCCAGAATTACGGGAATAATATAAACTGAGGTTGAATTCTTGCAGCAGGTACACATTAACCGTCTTGGTGTTAATTCCATTGAATTTGAAACAGATATATTGGATATACCCCTGTCTCCTGGTGGTGAACAAAGTTTTGAGGTAGTTATAATCAACTATGGCTCTCCAACGCATGTTCATCTGTCTGCAAGTGACGATCTCTATGACAACCTGACATTTCTTGAAGACAACCCTTACGTTTCACACGAAGAATATATTCCGGTCATTGCAAGGATACCCTTTGATGGTCGCCTGGTGAACAAAGGCAAAGTGTCTGTAACTGTTGGCTATGGTTCAAAGACCGAAAGCTTTTCTGTGAGCATAGGTGGTTCAGGGTCCGGTGATGGTCTTCCTCCAATTGACATCGATGAAAGTCTCTCGTTACCCTCGAAGGCAATTTCTGTTCAAAGGAAGAACGATCTCAATATGCAGTTCTCAGACAGGTTTTCAACGCTCCTTTCATCTTTTGACAAGTCCATTAATATAAAACATATCATCGTTGTATTGTCATCCATTGTTATCGTAGCTCTTATCTACATGTTAATACGTTCATTACCTTCAGGCGATACGAGTTACAGCATTAATATCGGCTTTTATCCCGCCATAGCATTATCTATATTGTTCACTTCACTGATGGCATATCTGTTCATCAAACTTTCAACGTTGAAAAAGTAATTGAGGTAGTTGAGTCCATATGAAATATATCATAGTTACCGGCGGTGTCATGAGTGGTCTTGGAAAAGGGATCACAACGGCTTCAGTCGGCAGGAATCTGAAAAACAAAGGTTATAAGGTAACAGCAATAAAGATCGACCCCTACATCAATATTGATGCAGGTACAATGAGTCCTTACCAGCACGGTGAGGTCTATGTCCTTAAAGATGGGGGTGAGGTAGATCTTGATCTGGGTAATTATGAAAGGTTCCTTGATACTGAACTCACAAGGGACCATAACCTAACTACCGGAAAGATCTACCAGACGGTCATTGACAAGGAACGTAAAGGTGAATACCTGGGTAAGACCGTACAGATCATCCCTCATATAACGAACGAGATCAAGGGTCGTATTAGGAGGATCGCTGCTAAAAGTGGTGCTGATGTCTGTCTTATTGAAGTAGGCGGAACTGTCGGTGATATTGAAAGTATGCCTTTCCTTGAAGCAGTAAGGCAGATGTACAGGGAAGAAGCACCTGAGAATATTGCATTCCTTCATGTGACCCTGGTGCCCATTGACTCTCAAGGGGATCAAAAAACAAAGCCAACACAGCATTCTGTTAAAGAACTAAGGGAACTGGGTCTAACTCCGCATGTAATTGTTGCAAGATGCAAAAAAGCACTTATGGAAAGTACCCGGTCCAAGATCGCTCTTTTCTGTGATGTGCCTGTAGAGGCTGTCATTAGTGCACATGATTCTGCAGACATTTACGAAGTGCCCCTCCAGCTTGAAAATGAGGGTATGAGCAATTTCCTCTTAAAGAAGCTCCTCCTCGAATCCAAACTTGAGGTCGAGGACACCAGATGGAAAGAGATGGTCGTGAGGATGAACAATTGCAAGGGCAGAGTGAATGTGGCAATTGTCGGTAAATACACACACCTCGAGGATTCATATATCAGCATTGTGGAATCCCTCAAACACGGAGCTATTGAAACCGGTTGTAATTTCGATATAACCTGGTTCGATGCTGAAGCGTTCGATGACGATCCCAGTGAGGTCGTAAAATTGAGTGGGTTTGACGGAATTCTCGTTCCCGGAGGATTTGGTGAACGTGGGACCGAAGGAAAGATGCTTGCTATCCAGTATGCCCGTGAGAACAACATCCCGTATCTTGGACTTTGTCTGGGTATGCAGCTTGCTGTCATAGAGTTTGCAAGGAATGTCACTGGACTCGAAGGTGCAAACAGCAGTGAGTTCGATGAGAACACCCCTTATCCGGTGATCGATCTGTTGCCTGAACAGGAGGATGTAGTGGACATGGGAGCTACCATGCGTCTTGGTGATTATGAGGCCACTCTTAAGGAGGGTTCCCTTGCTGAATCCATATACGGTGAATCGGTCATTACCGAGCGCCACAGGCATAGGTATGAAGTAAACCCTAACTATGTGGACCGGATCGAAGAATCTGGAATGATCTTTTCCGGAAAGAACAAGAACAGGATGGAAATTGCAGAAGTCCCTTCAAATGATTTCTACTTCGCATCCCAATTCCACCCGGAGTTCAAATCCCGACCTGGCAGACCTTCTCCACCCTTCAAGGCCTTTATGAATGCAATGCTTAAAAAGAGCGAAGGACAGAAAGATCAGTAAGCGATCTTTCTTTCTTCCTTTCGTATTTCTTATTTGTAACACCTTTTGATCAATGTTACAATTCTATTTATTTCTGTATTTATCTCTGTCTTCTCTAAATGCTCTTAATTTATTCTTGCTAAAGCTCAGCTCATCTTCAAAGGTTCTACCTTCATATATTCTCTCAGTATGGTTGTGGCGTAACTGCCCTTTGGGAGACTGAAATCAAGTGTCACCTTGTATTTCCCTTCGTTGAGCTCATCCTCTCCGATGGTGTATTTCGGATCCGCTGATAACAATATCTCTCGCCTCAATCCCTTTGAGTTCAGCTGTTCCATGGAAGGCACCTTGAAACCTTCGATGGGCACGTTCAACTCCTCGATAATTCCTCTCTCTATCTCTCCGGGAACTCCGGATGCAAGTTCTGAGCTATGTCCTATAAGAGGTGCTGTAACAAAGGCCCTGTTCCTTCTGACAAGATTGTTCATGCCATCGATATTGTCTTCTGTGACCCTTTCATTTCGAGAGTTGTCAGGCAGTCCTGCCTTGTTCTTAAAACAGACGATATCTCCTACGACAGCGCGGTTCAAAGGCAATCCCTTCTTTATCCTGGCACATATTATGGTGTTATATATGTACGACTGGTAAGCATGGACGAACATCTTCCTGATGTTTGCCGGCAGTGTCTCAAAGGAGCCTGCATAGTCTTCAGGGCTGGAGACAAGGTGATGCATCATTGCACGTTCATACCTTAATTGCAGGGGATATTCTTTCAGCCCTTCGATGTAGTCCCTTGTCTCGAACACACGGTCACGTACTTGTTGTGTATCTTCGGGTTCATCGGGATATGATGCTGCAATATATGCCAGTGCCGCTTTTTCAATATCATTTCTTACAATTGATTCGCCGACCACATGCGTTATTGGTCTTAATGCACCGAAGCGTTGTATGCCGAAAAAGTTAGGTACGCCGCCCTGTTCCTTAATGGATGCTGTGGTCTGGGAAAGTCTGCTCTCAAGCTCATTCTTATCGGTGTCGATATCTCTTACCGTGATGATGAACTCATTTCCGGTTAGATTTCCAAGTTCCAGTCCCTTATTTGATCGGCCCAGTATCTTCAACTCTGTGTCTTTAAGATGGACATTTTGTACTTCTTCCTCATCCACGTCATAGATACTGATCTTCTGTGTTGTCACAGCTCTCTTATCCTTTGTACCTGCAAACCCAATGCGTTTCTGGCTGATCCTTAATATTCGTGTCAGGTCCCTGATAAGGTGGTGGGTTTCCCAGTTACGCTTTGTAAGTTCTACTATCAGATATTTTCCTTCGGTACCCTCTTCCCTGTTCGTGATCTCTATGACCCCGAAGTCCTCGGTCTGTTGGCGCAGTTTACCTCCAATACCTGGAGTTTTAGTTGTGTATAGGTCAATTCCTATCTTTTTTTCTACATTTGGAACGTTATTCATGTGTCTCTCCTTTATTTGGGGACTATGTCGATGATAATTACTTCTTCAGTATCGGTGAACTGCCAGCCATCTGCGGAAGGCGTGGCATCTGCAGAAAGACCGCCTGCATAAAGTCCTGATGTTGTGTCCATTATAAGCCAAGAACCATATTCATCGGTGGCATAATATACGGGCACACAACCATACTTATCTTTCACAGCATCGGTTATCTTCGAGACTTCTTCACCTTTTCCTATATATGCAGTAGCAAAGACATGGGTGTCGGTGATATATAACCGGCTCGTGCCTCCAATGGCCTCAATAAGGGATGAAAGGAGGATCGCTGAATCATCGCAGTCACCGGCCTTGACTTTAAGGGTTTCATTTGGAGTTGCCCAGTAATCATTTCCCCTTGGATCGCTCATGTATTTGACATCGTTCTTTACATGATCGAACAAAGCACAGAGCTGATAAACATTATATTCTCCCGGATACATGGCAATGGCAGATGCAGCAACTGCCCGAACGTCCTCGTTGCGTGGGTCGATCTTGTCATTGGTAGCCGTAAAGAATGGTTCTGTATTGTAAAAGTATTCTATATCGGGAGTTGATGGGATGGGCTCGGTATCCACTTCGATCTCTTCGAAGAACTCAGTTCCGTAATCGTACCATGTACCTGAGCTTCCTTTGGCAAGAATTCCCAGCCCTATCTTCATCTCAACAGTGTCTGTATTTGTTGGGACATCTATGCAAATGAACCCGATGTGCTCTTCATCTCCCGGCTCGATGGTGTAACCTGTGGAATAGCTCTTGAAATTTCCGCCATAGGGTTCTATGCCGTATTCGTATATGAAAAGGGTCGTTTCTCCACCATTCTCAACCGTGATGTCCACCACCCCTGTACTCCCCTTGTAAAGTCCGGTATGCTGATAAGATGTAGATATTGCGTAACCCGGTGAAAATGTTGAGCTGGCATGTGGTTTATTCTCAATTGGTGTACTACGTTCTCCATTCACTGTTGGGATGGTCAGTTCACCGTTCTCCAGAATGTCCTTGTCATTTCCTGTAAATAAACTGTTGATAGACAGGTCCTTTACAGCTGTGATATCCACGGTCGAAGTGAATGTCAGGAACAATGCAACAATTACAACTACCATTACAGTAGCCAATGCTGTCAGCAATGACCTCACATCTACCATTCTATAGCCTCTTTCTTAAACCAGTTTAAGGTTACCTGTGACCTTATCGATGTAGTCCGCTCTGGCAGGACCTATGCCTAAAACGGTAACTGTTCCGGGAGCTATCTCGGTAAGTCCGGCATCGGTTATCAGTGCGGTAGATAATCCTTCTCTTCTTGCCTTTTCTTTAAGTTCGAAAAGGTCCTGGAGTTTCTCCACACGCAAGACCACTTTTTTTTGTCCGCCTTCTTTCCAGCTCTCAAGGTCTGATCGGCTTGCCCACTCTGCAGCAGATACAGCAGCATGAGCTACCTGTACTGCAAGTTTTCCCTTTGAAAGTTTCAGGTCATCCCTGATAATGATACACTGCTTATATTCTGCCATCTAAAGGTTCTCCGGTTAACAACGAATATGGTATCTTCATTATTATAACTCGCTGCTAATATCGCTGACTATATATTCTGCAGCATTAATTCCCCATGCCTTATAAATGCCTGCCACAGAAGGTGTGGCATTGATCTCCAGTATCAGGTTTTTGTCACTGTCATCGTTCCCATTCACGTCCTCTATTAGATCGACCCCTGCAAAGTGTGTGCCTATTGATCTTGAAGCCTTTATGCAAAGTTCCTTCTGATATGATGTCAGTTCGCAGCGGGACTCGCTGCCACCCTGGCTCAGGTTATTGATCCAATTACCTTCAGGTGCAGTCCTGTAGATCGATGCTATTACTTTCCCATTGACCACGAAGGCACGTATGTCCCTTCCCGGATTGACAATGTATTCCTGTATGTGTAACATCCCTCTCTGCTCAAGGATGGCATCGAGCGTCCTTTCCAGGTCGGAGTCATTCATAGTTCCATCATTGTTGATGATCGCCCCATCCTTTATTCGAATGATGTCCCTCCCCTTATATCCGAAAATAGGCTTGATCACCGCATCTTTCATGGTTTCAAGGATATTCAATGCATTTCCTGTGTCCTGAAATACCATTGTTTTGGGGATTGGTAGCCCTGCCTTTGCCATGAGGTTGGATGCATAATACTTGTTGGCAGCGCTCTGTATGGATCCCGGTGAATTCAATATCAGCACACCTTCCTGTTCCAGCTGCCTTAGTACATCGAATCGGAATGAAACCCCATCAAAAGCCCCTGCTCCAACATCCCTTACTATTATCGCATCCAATTGTTGAAGGTCAATATCTGTGATCTGTGAACTTAGACTTTCTCCAACGGTGACGCTCCTTTTCCGAAGGTCGATCATGTGAGGCCTTATGTCGTTCGACTCACAGGCCTTTTGAAATGCCTGAGCCGTTGGATCGCTCTGGTCAGTAATGATGATTCCAATATGCTTCATTAAAATGAATCTCTTTTATAAGTACATCAATATATCGCAAAGTGATCGATCTTTATGTAAAGTTCTTAAGTAGCCATTCTCCGCT
This sequence comes from Methanococcoides sp., assembly GCA_021108275.1. GTDB lineage: Archaea > Halobacteriota > Methanosarcinia > Methanosarcinales > Methanosarcinaceae > Methanococcoides. Next base: position 121,600 of record JAIORD010000037.1, on the reverse strand, counting down.
TTGTCCGAAAAATCGATTTGACCGATAATTCATATTTTTGACCGACAAATAGCTATTTAGAAATCCTCAACCAAACTAAACTCTTGACATAACTGAGGCTATGTATTAAGAACTTGGATTTAATTTCTTTCACTTGATTCCAATACCTTTTTGCCCTGATAATACATAATCTCCATATGAAAATGGGATAGTCATTGAATAAATAAAATATATATCAAACCAACAATCAAGTAAACAAGTGGATACACTAATGCACGAATCGGGGTTCTGTTTATTTCTCCAAAGGTGTACCATATGCCAACATATTTTTTTGGTTTATATTTCTGAACATAGAATGGGTATTGAGTTAGTAAAATCATTATCAATACGGTCAATAATAAAGAACCAAGTAGCATATTGTTTACATCTCCAATATTTAACCATGCGTTTTACAAAAAAATAATATTTTCCAATGGGATTCTATTGGTAAATATAACATTGTAATATATTTAACAATATTGTGTGCAAATAAGTGGATAATTATTCTGTGTTCTATATATGCACAACACAATGAATACAACTCCACAGATTGGTCCACATGCAGCTAATGCAGGACCTGTGAATATTGCACAACCAAGTAAGCAAGTAGCTATACCAGTTAATCCACATCCAGCACCATATGTATAATCACATATTGCCAAAATTAGTGATCTACTGAAATTTGTTCTCATTCTTTTACACTTTGTCCGAATAATACTGATTTTGACAGAAAATTCATGTTGTTGTCCGATAAATACCCTCTTTTTCGGACAAAGCGGCCATTCTCGAAAAGTTCAAATATCTGATGTAAAGGCAAGCTTTTGAGGAAGTTTGAAAAAGGTTCGATTCTCCTTCTGGTGAATTCAATACTTGACCTTTGTCATTAGATCACAAGCTGAATGGGTGAATACCCATAATAAATGACTATAAGATTGTTCACTGTGGCAAATATTCCGATCAATACTATTGTGTGTCTTGTGAAATCCCATAAGATCGGTCTTTCAAGCGTTCTGATGTAGAGGATACCTAACAGGCATATGTATAAGAGCTTTAATAAAAAAGTCAGGCCAAATGATGGAAGGAATGGATTCGATTCGTACCCATGTCCTCCGTTTATTCCTATGTATGTGGTCAGGAGATCCCCGACTATGTAGAACAAAAGGACGTATCGGATGTCATGCAAGAAAGATAATAATTTACTCATAGCATTGCCTCCGGGAAAGAGCCTGTTGGCTACGGGGAGTATTGCCATTAACGAGAGTAGAATCTCTTTTATAAAGTGTTTCAATTCTTCTCTTAATTGTTTAATGCCGTAATCAACCACACCACTCTCCGATATTTAGTCGGATAAATTAACTATGTTACAAATTCTATTTATGCCTTATCACATTCAAAAAAACTGAAAATATAAATATACTCATATAAATGCACCAATTATGCATATTATAGTTAAAACCGAGAAATAAAAATTCTCCAGTAAGTTTATAGCTTTCAGCATCATTTGATTATTGGGGTTATATAAAATGGATATTCTATGGTTGGATCAGAATGACGTAAGATCTATTCTCGAGCTTTCTGCGGTAATGGAAGCTGTTGAAAAGGCATTTGAACAACATGGGAGAAAGAAAGTTCAAATGCCTCCTAAATCCTATCTGTATTTTGATAAACACAACGGTGATCTTCGAACCATGCCTGCTTATCTTGAGGAGCAGGATGTTGCGGGTGTGAAGATAGTCAATGTTCACCCTGATAATCGTGCTAAAGGCCTGCCCTCGGTGATGGCTCTGTTCGTCCTGAACTCCACAGAGACCGGTCAGCCTCTTGCGGTGATGGATGGGACCTATCTTACTGATCTGCGTACCGGTGCTGCCGGAGGGGTCGCTGCAAAATATCTTGCACGTAAGGATTCACATGTTGTAGGCATTGTTGGTGCCGGAAATCAGGCAAAGACACAGTTGATGGCATTGTCGCTTGTCTTTGATATTCATCAGGTAAAGGTCTATGATATAAGCACGGACCGGGCTGAAGGGTTCAGGGGGGATATGATACAAAAGATAGGTGCTGAAATAATTGTGGCATCTTCTGTGGAGGAGGTCTGTGATTGTGATATCCTTGTTACTGTGACCCCTGTCAGGGAACCGGTCGTTAGGTCCGAATGGATCAAACCTGGAACTCATATCAATGCCATAGGTGCGGATGCTGCTGGTAAGGAAGAACTTGATCCGATGCTTCTGACCCGTGCAAAGGTGATCGTGGATGATATTGTTCAGGCATCACATTCAGGGGAAGTGAATGTTCCTTTGTCAGATGGGGTCATAACCTCCGATGACATCTGGGCTGAAATTGGCGAAGTGGTTGCCGATATCAAAGTTGGCAGGGAGAACGAGTCGGAAATCACCGTTTTTGATTCCACAGGGCTTGCAATTCAGGATATTGCCACTGCAACCATCGTTTATAATGCCGCAAAGAAAAGGGGATTGGGTAGATCTCTTTCAATGTTCTAAAATATGTTATATCCGCCAAGCAATATCATTTCATAGTTTATGCCAACCAATTGATCGAGTGAAATTTTCCTGGTGAAAATATATCTTTAGAGATAATTGTTTATGATATTCGTATGAAGGAGCAGTATTGTACGATCCGCTGTCTTGGATCGGCAATGGTGGAGCAGTCAGGGATCAGTCAGGTTTGAATGGCATGCTGATCCTTTTCTCTTCTTTTTTATTCGAATTTATTTTTTAAATATTAAATAATGGTTTTACCAATTTCTTCTTTTTTTTAAAAATGTCTGTAGATTACGCTTTTATGAATTGATTTGCAACTATTTTTTGTTTTCGGCAACTTTAAATAATACTGGGGTATTACTAAGGTAATATCCACATAATATATTATTTCGGAGTTTTCTCATGAAGTCTATACTATTACTGAGCAGTGGTCTTGATTCGGTAGCCGCTCTTGCAATTGCATTACAGGACCATGAAGTTGTAATGGCGCTGACATTCGATTATGGTCAACGCTCCGTTGAAAAGGAGATCGAAAATTCCAGATATGTATGTGAACACTATGGTATCGAGCATAGGATAATTCCACTGAAATGGCTTGGTTCCATCACGAATACCTCTCTTGTGAACAAGGACCTGGATGTTCCTGAACTGTCTATCGAAGACATCGTGGATGATGCTTCTAACATCACTGCTGATTCTGCAAAGAACGTGTGGGTACCCAACAGGAATGGGGTTTTCATTAATATTGCAGCAAGCTTTGCTGAAAGCTATGGATGTGAATATGTCATCGCAGGCTTCAATGGTGAAGAGGCAAAAACATTTCCGGATAATTCCAAAGAGTTCGTGAACGCAGTGGATGAATGTTTTTCCTATTCAACTGCTAACGGTGTAAAAGTACTCGCACCACTTATTGATATGGATAAGGTATCCATAGTACGCAAAGCAATGGAATTGGGTGCACCTCTGGAATGGAGCTGGAGTTGCTACCACGGGGCCGAAGAGCCTTGTGGTTTGTGTGAAAGTTGCATGAGGAGGAAGCGTGCATTCCTTGCCTCCGAGTTTGAAGATCCTCTTACTAAAAAACGAGCTGACTTAAAATGATAAGGTGTTTGTAATGGAATGTATCGTTCTAGATGAAAAAGTACATTATGATGGCAGCCAGATATCTTCTCTCTGGGCGTATAACCTGAAAGGTGTTCAGTATGATTCCATCGTTGCCTTCCGGGGCGGATGCGATGTTAAGATAGAACATATGATAGACCTTGAAGACAAAAGAATGGGCGATTCCATCTATTCTACAGATATGCTGCATTTCTTAATAGAGCACTTCGATTCCACTGACCTTAAATTGGTATACGCGAGACAGCGGCTCTTTACTTCAATTGTTGCAGAATCTTTGTCTGCTAATGGTATCGTTACCACCCGTCAGGGGGATGACCTTTTTGTAAATGGTAAAAAACTGACGATATCGATCGCCAGCACTTCGGCAGTATCCCAGAAGATCCATTTTGGTATAAATGTCTACCATGATTTCTATGGCAACCTCAATGATGTCGGGATCGATGAGGCCAGGGCAGTAAGCTTACTTACTGACATTGGCGATCGATATGTTGCTGAGATCCATGATATTGAAAAAGACCTGCGAAAATCACGGCCTCTGGATGTGATCTGATGGAAGCTCCCATAAGTGAGATATTCTGTTCTGTTCAGGGCGAAGGTCCTCATGTTGGTGTGAGGCAGGCATTCGTGCGTTTCATCGGATGCAATCTGAATTGTTCTTATTGTGATACCGAACCGGCAGACCCCAGTGTCTGCATGTTTGAAAGAACACCGGGTTCGAACAGCTTTGAGAATATCCCGAATCCTCTTGTGACCTCTCAGGTCAGTGAGCTCCTTGGTAATTATGGCAATATCCATTCAGTTTCCCTGACCGGGGGTGAACCTCTTCTCCATGCGGATTTCATTTCCGAGATGGATATACCTCATCCATTGTATCTGGAATCGAACATGACATTGCCTCATATGGCGGAAAAGATCAAGGATAAGGTCTCTTACGTTTCAGGGGACATAAAGCTCATAGATGAGTTCGAAGGTGAGGACCTTGTGACACATCTTGAACAGACCATCGAATGTTTTAGAATACTCAGACAGACAAAGGACAGGGAATGTTTCTGTAAACTGGTCGTCACAAAGGATACTGTTCCGGATGATGTATACAGGATGGTGGATGCTATATCCGAATATGTTTCCTGTGTTGTGCTTCAACCGGTAACACAAAAACATTTTTCATCAGGCATTGAATTTTTGCTTCAATTGCAAAAAGACCTGCTTGATTCAGTGGATACATTAATAATTCCTCAGACACACAAAATGTGGGGTTGCCTATAATGACAAAAATGAGACTTGGAATAATAGAATACATTGACAGTGCACACTATTTGCCGGAACACGAGACCTGTGGTATAGTCCACGGTCACACCTATAAAATAGAGATAGTTCTGGAAGGCGAGAAACAAGAGAATGGAATGGTCATGGATTTTTACATTATCAAGAAGATCGTAAAGGAAATCCTCAAAACATACGACCATAAGCTTTTGAATGACGTTCTTCCTTTCCCAAGTGCTGAAAATATGTGCGAACACATGCATGGTCAGCTTTTTGAGCAGCTTGGGCTTCCAGTATCTGTAAAGGTATGGGAAGGTCATGGTAAATGGTGCGAATTGAACGGTTTTGACTGATATATTCCAAAACCTATATCTATATCTTTAAAGGTCTTAATTTAAGTTCAAATTCTTTATTACTGCCGGAGGACATATTTTGCCTGATACTGATAAAATCACTGAAGAATGTCATGATGTAAATGATGTGGACCGTGAAATTCTGCGTAAGATCTCAGAACATCCCTGTTATGATAAGAACGCGCAGCATAAATATGGTCGAATACATTTGCCTGTTGCTCCAAAATGCAATATACAGTGCAACTATTGTGACCGTAAGTTCGATTGTGTGAACGAAAGCCGCCCAGGTGTGACAAGTGAAATATTAACTCCACAGGAAGCTCTTGAAAAGACACGACAGGTCCTCAAGGAGCATCCTTTCATTAAGGTGGTTGCTGTGGCAGGTCCTGGTGACCCGCTGGCTAACGATGAGACCTTTGAGACCCTCGAACTTATCAAGAACGAGTTCCCGGATGTAACTCTTTGTCTTAGTACCAATGGTCTTGCTCTGCCGGAGAAAATGGACGAGCTTCTCAGGGTAGGGGTCAGTACACTTACTGTGACCCTTAATGCCATCGATCCTAAGATCCAGGCACAGATAGTTGACCATATATCTTACAAAGGCAAATCCTACACAGGCGTTGAAGCTGCAGAGATCCTCATTGCCAACCAGCTTGAAGGAATAGAGAAAGCTGTTGAGGCAGGGATGGTCATAAAGGTGAACACCGTCCTGATCCCGGAGATCAATAAAGACCATATTGTAGAGGTTGCAAAGAAGATACGCGAAATGGGTGTTTTCATCATGAACATCATGCCTCTCATATGTCAGGCAAAGTTCGCGGACATGGAACCTCCATCCAATGAAGTACGTAAAGAGATGCAGGACTCCTGTGAACCTTACGTACAGCAGATGAGGCACTGTCGCCAATGCAGGTCTGATGCTTACGGTCTTATCGGTAAGGACCTTTCACAGATGAGCGAAGAGCGCAGGAACGTCATTAAGATGGAGTCGATCGAAAAGAAAGATCACAGTGAATGATCTTTCATTCTTTTTTAATGACATTAAAGGGTGGATCCTATTGGATATTGAACAATTAGCTGTGAACCTTCGGAATTTTGAAGGTGTGACCCGTAAAAAGCCCATTGCTGATATCGTGAATATGTTCGAGGATGTCCGCAGTGAATACGGCGAGACGATCGTTGACTTTGGCGATGATGCTGCGGTCTTAGATACTGGTGGCGATGAGGTGATCCTGTTCGCTGCTGATGCTATCTGGGGCAAGATCGCAATGGAAAGCCAATGGTGGACAGGGTACACTTCCGTAGTTGTCAATGTAAATGATATCTCCGCAATGGGTGGAAGGCCAGTTGCAATGGTCAATGTCATGTCTTCCTGTGACACGGAGGCCTGCAAAGAGATGATGCGGGGAATAAAGGATGGCGTTAAGAAGTTCGGAGTTCCCATGGTAGGTGGTCACATTCATCCTGACACTCCTTACAACTCCCTTGGTGTTGCGATAATCGGTGTTGCCAAAAAGGATTGTATCATCAGAAGTGATATGGCAAAACCCGGGGATTCGATAATAGTTGCTTATGATATGGATGGTCGGGTCGGGAAGAATTCTCCTTACAGTTGGGATACTACATCTTTCAAGGATGCTCAGACAGTTCGTGAACGTTTCCTTGTAATGCAGACCATTGCTGAAAGAAAATTGGCGATCGCAGGAAAGGATATCAGTAATCCTGGTACTATCGGAACTTTGGGCATGTTATGTGAGACAAGTCATGTAGGTGCATCCGTAGACCTTGACAAGATCCCTATGCCAGAAGAGCTAGAGCTTGAACAATGGCTTAAGATCTATCCTGCCACTGGTTATGTTATTAGTGTGAAACCGGAGAACTGTGATGAATGTATCCGTATCTTTGAAGATGTCGGTATAACTGCAGCGGTAGTTGGAAGCATCAATGATTCAGGTGTCGTGGATATATACTCAGGTGAGCAAAAAGCAGTTGTCTTTGACCTGAACTCTGATACTATTACCGGAATTGAATTGAGTGCAGAAGATGTTGAATGATTCTGTGGCACTGCCACCAGGTCATTCCTTTTATCAGATAAGTTTTAGCTGATATATTCTTTCATTTCTTTGAAAAAATACTGTTCTGCTTCCTTTACGACCTCGAGTTTCCCTCTAAGGACAATAACATTCCTTTCATCACATTCCACGATGTTAACATTAAGTTTCCTTTCGACCGGTTCCAGTTCGAACTCTTCGATCATGTCATACATTATATAAGATGGAGTTCCAGGTGGCATTATTATGTCATAAAGTTCTTCGAGCTTTTCGCCAAGTTCTTCTTCTATCTCTATCTTCTCTTTCCTTCTTTCGAGATCTTCAATTGTTAGTTTTTTTGGCATTGTGATCACCTTGGATTTAATGAATTGATGGCATGTTGTACATAAATAGTAATCGCTGTGATACCTAGCTGAAATGCTGGGGGAGCTACATAGTTTAATATTCTTTGTCGGAAAACTTACTATTCAAGGTAGGTTATCTTGTAAATGGAGGGTATGGATGCGTTTGATCGATATATCTGATTCTAATGGAATGATACGTGTGGAATTTTTTGGTTGCAATATGAAATGTCCGTATTGTGTTCACATCCATCAGCCTTTCAAAGAAATGTCTGTGGATGAAGTGGTCGATATTGCCAAAAATTCCCTTTCTAAGACCGTTCACCTTGGTGGGGCTGAGCCGACATTGCAAAAAGAGCTTCTTCCTCTTGTAAAAGCACTTAATGATGCTGGTAAAAAGGTTCTGTTAAAGTCAAATGGAATGAAGCCAGAGGTTCTGGAGAGTGCATTCCCCTATGTTCATGGCTTTGTCCTGGAACTGAAAGCACCTCTTGATGATCTGAAAGCTATTATGGACCTGACAGGCATGTCTGAAGGGAGGACTGGGAAATATGTGGATATGTTAAAGGCCTCCCTTGAAATTGCTCGCAAAAAGTGGCTGCGTATATGGGTGCGCGTAATTCCGGGGTATGTGAACCTTGATACTTTACCTTCTTTGTTCCCATATATGGAGGGTGCTTCTGAAGTACTGTTCTATCAGTTCCTGAGCAATCCCGATTTCGATCTTCCATTTCAAGACTATAACAGTGCTGTCCCTGGATGGGTGGATATGGAATTGATCGGAAAGAAGGCTCTTTTGGTCGTACCTCGCGTTATTCTGATGGGTGTCAATGGGAAAGTGGTCCTTGAATAATAATGGGTTCTGGCCACAAGTTTCTGAATATCTGTGCAAAATTAGTTCAATATGAGTAATAATTTATTTCAATATTTAAAAGATCGAATTAAAAATGAGCAAGGTTTTGAACGACGGAAAAAAATTGTTGTGGTGATTGGTACGGTATGAACCGATCATATAACCTTACTCATTGTAACAATATGTAATCTCTTATTTATTTACGTTGTGCTCCGGGGTGTTATATGTAGTTATTAATATCATATTTGTTCAATGGAAGTGAAGGGGATATATATGCATGTACATGAAATGCTACAATTTGTACACACAGATGACATTTTAAGTTAAATGGATATGTTTTAATATTAAGATGCATTTATTTATTTTAAGTAAACAGTTTGTTAATATCTTTTAATTATAATCTTGGGGGTCGAAAGGTGGAATACGATGCATTAAAACACATAGAATGCATCTACAGCTTATTGACCAGTGATGTTTTGGATCACCTGAAAGTCGGTGTGGTCGTATTAGATGGTGATCTGAAGGTAAAATGGGCAAATCACTTCTTAATCCATGATCTATGTGGGCGGAATGATCCTGTTGTTGGGATGGATCTATGCCAGATACTTTCCTTGGTCTCAGGATCCGGGGGAAGTTCCGGTTATTCGAATGTTACCGGTCAACTTTGCAAAGGTGAAAAGATATTTCTACACATACCCCCAAAAAAAGGTGCAGTCCACAGGTGGTTGGAACACCGACTATCTCCTATTAAGTCTGATATTTATAATGAAGGCTGGGTGGGTTATTTCTATGATATAACCGGGCAGGTGAAATACAATGATCCTGTAGCGTTCTTTGAAAAGCAAGAGCTAATTTCTTTTGATACATCCCTTTGTGAGCGGTCAGAGTGTTATCCTCTGAGTCCTTCAGCTTCGATCAAAAAATATACTGATCTTCTCCTTGATGGTGAGGTCAATGAAGAACGAATAAGTGCGATCGAAGCGATACAAGCAAATTCTGAAAAACTGAACGGACTTGTTCTGTCTGCTACTATGTATGTGAGCAAGACCGAATTCAAGTTCAAGACCTTTTTCGAAAAAGCAACTGGTCCCATGATCATCCTTGATCTTGATGGCAAGATATGGGAGATCAATCAGGTTGCATGTGATAGGCTGGGTTACTCGTATTTCGAGTTACTTGGTATGGATAATTCTATAATTTTTGATGATGCCTCAATCATGGAAACGCTAGATGTTCTGAACAATTCCGAGAATATCCATTCTCTTCTTTTAGAGTCTTGCTGCAATACAAGAGATGGAAAATATATTCCTGTCGAACTCAATTGCAGGCTTATTGATTATGAGGAAAAACCAGTAGTCCTTATTACTTCCAGAGATCTGTCCGAAAGAAAACGTATTGAACATTTGTCACGTGTCAATGAGGAGTTGAAGTGCCTGCATGATACCAAGGATGTTTTCGTTGATATTTTAAGCCATGATCTGATGAATCTGGCTGGAATTATTAAGGGTTATTCCGAGTTGTTGTCCAATAAAATCGATGACCCTGTGATGGAAAGATCGGTACGGCTGATTAGCAAGAGCAACATTAAGATGATCGATCTCATTGAATCTTCATCGAAATATGCAAAGCTGGAGTCGATCGAAGATATTGACTTTAAGATGATAGATATTATTTCCATTTTGAAGACTGTGATCGAGGACCTTGAGCCGTATTCATGCAAGAAGTCGGTAGATGTCTCGTTAGTTTTTAAAGGGGAATGCCATGCTTATGCGAATCCGATGGTTGATACGGTGTTTGTCAATTATCTTTCCAATGCGATAAAGTATAGTCCGGAAGGCTCCAAGGTAGAGCTGGATGTCGCGGAATTTGGTGATCATTGGAAAGTGATGGTCAGGGACGATGGTATTGGAGTTCTTGATGCTGACAAACCCTTTTTGTTTGAGAGGTTCACAAGGTTTAATTCTGATCATATCAAAGGTACGGGTCTGGGGCTTGCAATTGTTAAGAGGATTGCTGAACTTCATAAGGGTCAGGTGGGTGTCGATGACAATCCTGATGGAAAAGGTTGTGCTTTTTGGGTGACTTTGAAGAAATTCGGCTGATTCCCGCCGAAATACTTATTCGTGTTCAATGTATTTACGAAAGGGATTGCAATGCAGGAATATAAGTTAAAACGTGGTTTTTCTCCGGACATCGAACGGATCTATGAAGAAGTAGGCAAATGTTTCCCAGTTGACATCAAGAGAGATGGCGATAAGCTCTCTGTTTCATATGGTGTTATCAAGGAGTTGTCTGTTTCTATGAATGGCAAGATGCTTGTAGTGGATACGGACATGGATGTTTCTTCTGTTGACGATGAGCTTATCCTTGATACGAACAAACGTTTCCGGGATTTCCTTTTGCTCGCGACCGGATATACTGCTAAGGAGCGCCGTAACCAGGCAAAGAAAGCAGTTGCAAAGTGATGATATTAAAAAAAGTTTGGATATTGATCAGTAGTGACATTCGTTAATTCGGAATTCTTAAGGGATCTCAAGGCATTTGATATCCCTACATGCCTGAGGGTATGTGCCGGTACAGATGGTTCTGTGACCTTCCTTCTGGAGATCATGACCCGTAAGGACGTTTCAGTGGTCACTGAAGCGCAGCATATAGTTAAAGCGGATGCTGAGATGTCTTCTCTGTTGAAGGTCCCTGAAGGGTCAGACGTGAACTATCGTCTGGTCACCCTTTTAGCAGGTGACACTCCTTTTGTGAGGGCCTTGTCCTTGTCCCCTATCGAGAGGATGCCCGAAAATATACGCCAGGACCTGATGCGCGCAGATATACCCATTGGCAAGATCTTGAGGAACAGCGGCATTGAGACCCGCAGGGATTTCGATAACATCAATATTGCCGAAAATGACCCTCTTTTCGATACCAGTCGAGTACTTTCACGCTCCTATCGCATAGTACATGACAACAGTACCATGATGTGGATAAATGAGAGGTTTCCGGTGGATGAACGCTGGGATTTATAAACCCAACCGAAAGCTTCATATTTGATTCTGTGTATCAGGGAGTTGTACCCATTAACAATGATGCCTCGGTGGCTTAGGGGTATAGCGCGTCCTTGGTAAGGACGAGGTCGCGTGTTCAAATCACGCCCGAGGCTTTCTAATTACAGTATAAATCCCTCACCTGCCTTGACAAGTTCAAGGAAGGTGAAACAAATTTTTCTATGTAACTTCAACAAAAGCCTCAAGGCTATCGAAAAACGCATTGAGGATGCAACTTATTCTGAGATTTATAAAGAAATTCTCCTTAGTATACTGAAGAATGTAATGCATGTGCCTGGAAAACACATTAAAAATAGAAAAAAGAGAGAATAAAAGACTTTTATGACCTTCTATTTTCTAATATTTACTTTGGAAGTTGCTGATCAGGCGTGACACCGTAGTATTCAGTTCTTGCCTTACCCCAGATACAACCGTTCGCACCCATTATCTTCAACTCAAGGTTCTGAAGTGATCTGCAAAGGCTGTTCCCGGAGCGTGCCCCTTTGCATATGATACAATATTTCTCACAGAATACTGGAGCTTTTTTTTGGTCTGCCATTGATATTACCCCTGTTCTTAATTATTGCTTCCACATGAATTGCAGTGGATAAGAGCTAATTCACTGGACCTTTGCCTGAATTTCCTTTGCAAAATCCTTTGCTTTCTGAACATGGGCTTCATCAGGCTGTCCTTTTGTGGAAGGCCCCATCTCACCAAATGCCTTCATCTCAGGGTTATCGGACTTTAAGAGCATATCAATAACGGGTTGTGCAAGTTCACCCTGACATTCAAATGTACCAAGGAAATTACCAGTGGCTGCTATGTCCTTGCAGGAGCCTGTCCAGGACTGTATGGCCTCATGTCCTTCAGGAACTGCATGGGTCATGAAGAATGCTATGTTCTTACCAGCCACGTTCTCTGATACGAATTTTGAAACTGGCTCTGGAATGTTGAATTGCATTACAGGGAAACCCACGAATACAAGGTCGTAAGCGTCAAGACCACTTACATCCTTAATGTCCTTTATTTCCTTCTCACCGGTAATTTCACCATAAATTGCTTCTGCAATCTTTTTTGTATTTCCTGTCTGTGTCATGTATGTTACTAATGTTTTCATGTGATCCACCTTCCTTATTATTTTAATAAGAGTTATCCTCTACAAATTTATATAGGTAAGGGTTAGCAAAATGTACTTTTTCTTTTTAGGTACATAATTATAACCTTCTTTTAGAAATTGTACAGAATATTCACTGGAACTAAAATTAGAAATAGTAAACCGGTCAAATTACATATGATAGTTAGTCCTGTTGACTAACGAACACATGATAGTGGGAGGTAAAATATGAGTCTATTTAACAGAATGGAAACCGTCCTCAAAGCGAAGATGAACAAGATTGTCAATCGCATGGAGGACCCCAGAGAGACACTTGATTATTCCTATGAGAAACAACTGGAAATGTTGCAGGGTGTAAAAAGAGGGGTGGCTGATGTCGCAACCTCAAAGAAAAGACTTCAGCTACAGCGTTCAAAGCTGATGCAGAGCATTGATAAACTGGCAGGGCAGGCTAGAGCTGCCATCAAGAGTGACAGGGAAGACCTTGCAAGACTTGCCCTTGAGCGCAAGGGAGCACTGGAGATCCAGGTACAGGGACTCGACCAGCAAATTGCGGACCTTGGAAAGGAGCAGGATAAACTTGTGGCTGCTGAGAAACGTCTTTCAACCAAAGTAGAGGTGTTCAGGACGAAGAAGGAGACCATCAAGGCACAATATACAGCTGCTGAGGCCCAGGTAAATATCAGTGAATCAGTATCAGGCATCAGTGAAGAGATGGCGGATGTGGGTCTTGCCGTTGAGAGAGCAGAGAACAAGACAGAAGATATGAAGGCACGTGCCTCTGCCCTTGATGAACTCATTGATACAGGCACCCTTGATGATTTCACAAGCAGTGGGGATGATATTGATAGGGAACTTGCAAAGATCAGTGCAGAATCGAATGTCGAAACAGAGCTGGCAAAACTCAGGCAGGAGGAAGGTAAATGATAATCAGGATAATGGGTGAAGGGCAGTATGAGGTCCCTGGAAGTCTTTTCGATGAGCTCAACAGCATTGATAACAGGATAGTGGAACTTGTTGGCAAGGGAAATGAAGCTGATTACAGAACTGAACTTTTAAAGCTCATCAATGTGGTCAAGTCAAATGGAAAGCCAATTGATGATGCAAGTATTGTGGAATCCAACATCATCGTTCCGCCTGAGGACCTTAGTCTGGAAGAGGCAACGGAGATCTTTACCGGAAGCGGTCTACTCGAAGATTGAAAAAAGATTTAGAATGGCATCCCCCAGAGGGGATACCATTTCTCCACATTTTTCTCAATTGGCAGCTCGCCCTCTATGAGGGACTTGAGCCGCAACTCCATGGAATTGTCCCTTTCCTGTTTCTTTAGAGGTACGAAAGGATAGTAGTTACCCTGCTTGAAACTATATATCCAGTAGACCGGCCCTTTACTTTCAAATCGATAAACAGCACACAGTATCTGTTCTGAGAAACCCTGCTCAATCAGGGTCTGGCTGATCATGTGTATGTTTGTGACCAGGTCCTCGAAATCCTTATCATCCAGCATTACCCAGAGAAAGTTGTACTTGTCCTTCTCGATGTGATACTTTGTCCCTGTTTCCTTTGTGCTGTAACTTAACAGGTCTTCTATCTCCTTTCTGGTGTTCTCATACTGGGAAATGGACATGGACTTAAAACAGATGCCTGCCTGACCGGATGGCTGGAGGTTCAGGTTCACCTCCATTGTAACGACTGCAGTTGAGATGGAGAACAAACGGTCCGTATTCGATTCCGGCAACTTGCTCCTGCCAAGCAGGGAATCGAACATGCTTTTAAATCCCATCAGAGTTCAAGCTCCCTTTGTATCTTTTCCAGTGCTGCAATCCTTTTTTCCGTGGAAGGATGGGTCGATAACAGGTTCATGAAAGAACCTGAAACTGCCGGGATTATGAAAAATGCGTTCATACCCTCCACCTCCCTCAGATCATCCTTGGGAATACGAGGCATGATCCCGCTTATCTTCGTCAGTGCCGATGCCAGATTGGAGGGCTGACCTGTGATGACAGCAGAACCCTTGTCCGCCGCAAATTCCCTGTATCTTGAAAGGGCACGTATGAGCAGGAAACTTATGATCCATACCAGCAATGAGACGATCCATATCGCAATGATACCGCCTGATTCTTTTCTTCTGCCACCCATACCCCCCATGCCTCCAAAGTAAAAACTGTACCTTACTATGTAGAATGCCAAGGTGGATATGAAACTGGCTATGGTCAGTATAGCCATATCCCTGTTCTTCACATGGCTCAGCTCATGCGCAAGCACAGCTTCAAGCTCTCCCTGATTAAGCCGGTCCATCAAGCCCGTGGTCACGGCAACAACCGCATTTTTAGGACCCCTTCCAGTTGCAAAGGCATTTGGGATCGAAGTGTTCACCACTGCCACCCTGGGCATTGGCAGGTCCGCTATGGCACATAGCCGGGTGATGGTCTGGTGCAGGTCAGGAGCCTCCTGCTCAGTAACGATCTTGGCATGCATGGTCCAGAGCACCAGCCGGTCTGAGTAATAGTATTGTAGTCCCATGAATGCGCCTATGAACAGCACCATGAACATCTGAGGCGCACCTGAATAGACCAGGAAAGCCAGAAATAATAGGTACACCGCCGCCAGCAGGAACAGTGTCAACAACATCCTTACCTCAAGTCCCCTGTCATGTTTCCATTTCAAATTGATAACCCCTTATCCTCACATAAACTATGTTGACATCGTATTCATAAATGTATCTTATAGTATGCTTATACGTGATTTACAGTTTATGAATATATGCAATGTCTTTGAGCAGTCTGATAGTAAAAGGTGCCAAGGAACACAAACTTAAGACGGAAAAAAGAAGAAGAGACCTTTTTTAAGTACATTTCTGCTAAGTTTAACAAAATTAAAAGAGATGTTAAGATTAAGACTTGGATAGATTTGTGGGTTCAAATCGCATCCCTCACATAGCAAGACGGGATATAGGCAACTCTATTTTTTTGTACGGGGTTATACACCTATTACGCAAAACTCAAATCATGAAAGTAACAGTTCAAACTGAGGAAAAAGCAAACTCCCTTGTTTTTTAACAGTACTGTCATAAATATGCCTATCAATTTAAATTAAATAAAATTCAATATAATTATTAGGGAAGTTTTGCTAATAAGTGATTTTTCTACAGATGGAAATGAACCTCATACAAAATTTGCTACAAAGGATTTTAAAATTCCAGATGAAATTTAAAGGCAAGCATTAATTTTAACTTTTGGGCTGAGGGGCGAATTATGGAAAAAGAATTTGAAACTATATTTAATTCCGTAAACGATAGAATTCTTGTCTATAGCCTTAAAGGACGTTTTTTGGAAGCAAACAGGATTATGTGTGATGATTTGGGATATCAAAAGGATGAATTACTACAAATGACGGCAATGGACATAACGCCTCTTGAATTTAGAGAAACAATACATGAACAAGTTGTTGGAGTATTGAATCGGGGAGGTGGGATTGTCGAAACCATGAGCAGATGTAAAGATGGTTCTTTGGTACCAATTGAACTTAATATTCGCCCAATCGAATACAAAGGAACTCCTGCCATTCTAGCCGTTGCCAGAAATATAACCGAGCGCAAGCAGGCAGAGGATGCTTTGCAAAAATCTGAAGAAAAATATCGTAATTTGACTGAAAGTTTTAATGAGTTAATCTACCGTGCAGACCCCGAAACGCTTGTGGCAACATACGTGAACCAACCTGTCGAAAGAATCTATGGTCATACAGTGGAAGAGTGGCTTAATGCTCCAAATTTGTGGGAGCAGACAATTTATCCTGACGACAGGGAAAGAGTGTTTGCAGAATTCACCGAATTACAAACAAAACTGGAAAGTGGCATTGTAGAATACCGTATTATAAAGAAAGACAAAACCATACGATGGGTGCAAGATCACGTCAGTTGGGAGAAAGATCAACAAGGCAAACCAATTTCGATGAATGGGATAATTTATGACATCAGCGAAAGTAAGGAAGCAGATAAGCTATTGAGGCAAAGTGAAGAGAAATTCAGAACAATATTTGAAAGCGCGAATGATGCAATTTATTTAACTAACCTTAATGGTCAATTCCTAGAAGTTAATCAGGTGGCTTGCGATCGGCTGGGATACAGCCGAAGTGAACTTCTTCAGATGGGCCCAAAGGATATCGATTCTTTTGATGATGTAGCACAGGTAGAGAATCGAATCAATCAGATGCTTCAACATGGGCATCTCCTCTTCGAGACTATTACTGTTCGAAAAGATGGTTCTACGATTCCGGTTGAGGTTAATATTCGACTTATTGATTATATGGGTGGAAAGGCTATTTTGGGCATCTCGCGAGACATCACCAAACACAAGCAAGCAGTAGAAGCAATGCTACAAGCAAAAATGCTGGCAGAGGATGCAAATAGAATCAAATCCGAATTTATAATGAACATGAGCCATGAGCTAAGAACTCCTCTTAATTCGATCATTGGTTTTACGGATGTGATTTGCAGTGAGAACTTTGGTGCCTTGAATGAATATCAGAAGAAATACACATCTACTGTTCTTAGAAATGGAAAGAATCTTTTGAATATCATCAACGACATCATATCCATCTCAAACATCGAAACCGGAAAGATGAAACTTCATATTAATGAATTCTTTGTATCCGATGTTATTGATGAAGTAGAAGCATTGATGATACCTATTGCATCACAGAAAGATATTGACCTGACATGTAACATCGACATTGAAATACCTACCATAAAAGCAGACACAATAAAATTCAAGCAGATTCTTTACAACCTTGTGAGCAACGCCATTAAGTTCACGGATCAAGGAGGATCAGTGACAATCGGAGGGAAAATATCAGAGGACCTTGTACATATTTCTGTAAAGGACAGTGGCATCGGCATTTCACCAGAGGATCAGAATAAACTGTTCACCCCTTTCTTTCAGGCAGATTCTTCAACTACCAGAGAGTATGGGGGTACCGGTCTTGGCCTTGCACTTATCAAGAAATTTGTTGAAATGCACAGTGGGAAAATCTGGGTCGAAAGTGAAGTTGGAAAAGGAAGTATCTTCACGTTCGCAATTCCTATGGAGGGCAAAGTGCAATAAAATACTATTCAGGAGTATTAGTGATATTATCACCGGTTATATAGCACCGAGTGCTAATATCCGTAATATCACTAAACCTGTTATTGCGGTCGATATTATCTTCCATCAATACAAACCCTGTTTATGCTACTGATATTACCGGTAATCAATAGGTTGTTAATTTTGCGGAAGGGGGGGACTCACCACCTAAAGAACGTTTGCCAAGGGACTTACAAGATCACAACTCTATAGCTATCGCTCAACCAACAACTCGACTATACCTCATAGTGTTATGATAGACAGAACAGAAGTACGTTTCTTAGTGCCAAGCTCCTTGAACTCCTTGTTCAGCTGTTCAAAAAAATCGCAAAGAATAGCATTTATTGAATATATATAATAGTATTCAAACCTACATTCACATCAACAACAAGGAGTTGTGCCATCGGCACAACTAAAAATAGAATTTCATTTTGCAACAACACGGGGATCACGCATCATGGTGGCCTTTGGCTGGTCGATCTGCTCTGAAAAGTCAAGTATGATTGGCATATCGTATGTTTCGGACTCTGCTTTTGCTGATGCAATGAGGGATACGATGTTATCGATCTGTTCTTCTGCATTGATGGGCTCTCCAGCATATATGCAGATCATGGACCCTACGTCTTCAGGATTTAAAGCCAGGAATACTTTGTTCTCTATGCAATGAATGTATTTGATGGCATCAACATTGACATTGCAAGGGGTGAAGATATTTTCATCTTTGACTGATTTTATATATACGGTGTACATTTTCCAATCCTCTGTAAAGTTATTAGTTCTATCATTATATAATATAGCTACTTCAAGGATTCGCAAGCCTCTGTCTTTAATGATGTTTTGTGGGGTCTATGTTATCTGTGGCACTTGGATGCGATTGCACATGGACAGTATACCAGTTACTTTTCGGTTGAAAATAAGAGGGTGGCTGCAACAAGCAAAGAAATACTTAGAAAAACGCTGAATATTGTTTCGGATGGTATATCCATATAAATATATACTCTCTTTTCAATTGTATCATTGTTATGCAAATCAATAATACCATATCTTTGTATGTCCAGCAGATGGCAGGATCCCTTTTTGATACAACGGGATCAAAACTGGCTGTGGCTGCACTGATAATTATTTCTTCGATCATCCTTGCTTTCGCTGTAGATCTCGTTTTTAAAAAAGTGCTTTTGCATTACACGGCAAAGACCAGGTTCAAGATAGATGATCTTGTTCTCCATGCTGTAAAACGTCCGATTTACTATACGTTGATATTCTTTGGGATCTTTCTTGCCCTTTCTGTAGTCGGTATTGGAGAGTATTTCCTGATTGTTATCAATAATCTCCTGCTGACACTTCTGGCTCTGATATGGCTATTTGCATTGGTTAATATAAACAAGATATTGTTTGACAACGTTTTCCCAGGACTTGTGCAGAAAACGGAAACCAAAATGGATGATGAGCTCCTGCCATTGCTAAAAGGTTTGTCCGATATCATAATCATACTTGTCGGGATAGGTATGGTCCTCGAAGGGATATGGGGTATCAGTGTAGGTCCTCTCTTTGCATCTGCCGGGATCGTTGGTATCGCCATTGCTTTTGCTGCAAAGGATGCCATATCCCAATTCTTTGGTGGTCTTTCCATCTATTATGACAAGCCGTTCAAGAATGGTGACCGTATAGAGATAGGTGATGGTCAGATAGGGCTCGTACAGGAAGTAGGTATCAGAAGTACCCGTATACTTGATTTTTACAACAATATGATAATAATCCCGAATAGCATCATTGCGAACAACAAGATCATCAACTACACGTCTCCTCAACCACAGATGATGGTAAAAATAACGATCGGGGTAGAATATGGTTCTGATGTTTCAAAGGTAAAGGAGGTCCTGCTCATCTCGTTCTGGATGATCCGGCACCTTCTGTTCGTTTTGATAATCATGGGGATTTCAGTCTTGATTTTGCTTTGATACTCTGGGTAACATATCCTTCCGATAAGTTCAGTGTCATCAACGAAGTAAACACCTTGATAGACATCGAGTTCAAAAAAGCAGGTATCGGGATTCCATTTCCCACATATACATTGTTGAAGCCGGAATGATCCTGTATATGTCTCCTCATTAACTAAATTATATATATGTGGCAACCAATCTATTTTTGAGGTGACATTTTGGATTATGAAGATATATTTAGTAGATCTTGGAACGCTTTCAAGGGCAACGTTGCTGCCTTTATCGTAGCTACGATCATCGTGGTATTCGGTTCCATCTTCATTGTGACAATAGCTCCGCTATTCTATGGTCTTACTTATATGGCTGTGAAAGGTTTGAGGGGTGAAAAGGTCGAGATCAATGATGTGTTCGAGGGTTTCAATCGTTTTGTGAAAAGCTGGGTCCTTTTGCTTGTCTCCGTTATCCTTATTGGTATAGGCTACATGCTCCTGATACTTCCAGGTTTGATCCTTTCAATTCTCCTTATCTATTCTTTTCCTCTACTTGTCATAAAGGACTATGGCGCCATGGATGCAATAAAGGAAAGTATAGATATTTCAAAGCAGAATTTTGTGGACAGTCTGGTATTGTTTATCATTGTGGCTATAATCAGTACAATTGGTGGAATTACCTACCTTGGAACCTTTGTGACCACTCCGATCATAACACTTGCATTAGTTGCAGCTGCTGAGTCCTATCTCGGAACTGAGGGTAATTATACTGCTGAATATACTGATGTATCAGATCAGGATGATGAGAATAAGTGATCTTTAACAGATGTGGATCTTTCTATCCTCATCTTTTTTAATTTATTTCTTTTCTATGTCCCCATGATAATTTACATATTGTAAAAAAGATACACGCATCGTCCTGCATTTTTGCAAACGTGCTGTTACTACAAGAAGGAAATATATGGATGGAAGGGTGGGAAATGTGCTGGAAATATAATAGTCACATCACACTTCCGATTTGATATAAATTTACGTTTAGTTTTTATAAATATTCTTCAGTGATATGTATCTCAGATCCCATATATCTCTGTACCCTTTATCACTTTTTTGATATCCTTATCTATAATAGAGAGCCTGTTCTTATCTACCTTAAGACCTACAAGCTGTTCAATGAACCAGATGGATCTCACATGGTCATCAGGGGCGAGCTTCCAATCGGATTTTTCAATATAGTAATCGATCCCTTCTGCATACCTGAGAAGTTCAATGCGTATATCTTCGTTTATCCATCCCAGCTCTTCATAGTAGGAAAGAATGTCTGAAAGGTGATTACATCCCACGAGTTCCATCAGGAATTCTAGCCATTCCATACATATTTTCATATTTGTGGAATTTTTAATAATGTTGTTCAGCTGAACATTTGCCCCGTTACCTTTGTAGCTTCTGGCTCCAATCTCTTTTAATTCATTTTCTACATAATCAGTTAGTTCTTCCAGCTGATCTTTTAAAAGTTCATTCTGTTCATCGGTATCAGTTTTGAACTCTTTGTTTGTATTGTGTGCCTTTTCTAAGCCCTTGATAAGGTCAGAAGCCACGTTTCTTAACTCTTGCACACTTTTTTGGGATTCACTTTGTATCTGGGTAAGTGATGTTAGGGACTCTTCCATTTTGTCGATGCGGTCGTTCGTTGCAAATATTTCTGCAGATCTTGAATTACCGAATTCTGTTATTTTCTGTATCTGGGAGAGTATTACTGTATGTGAGTTTGTAAGTTCGGCAATGTTCCCTTCAATGGAGGAAAGTCCGGTCTTAAGTTCGCTATTATCAGCGTGAATATTTTGCAGAGTATCTTCCAGTTCACTCAATCGTTCTTCGATCATGTTGATGTGACCGGTTGATCTATCTATCTTGACATTAATACTGGAATCGGTGTCTTCACTCTCATTTTGGATGACGTTTAGTGACCTTTTCAGTTCCTCAATAGTTCCGGCAAGTTCATCGATGTTAGTAATGATATTCTCTTGAGAATGTTTTGAATCAGCAAGTTCATTTTTTATTTCTTCCACTTCTTCTGAAGAAACATCAGGGGCTGGACTTTCCATCATATCGATGGGCATTTCGAACTCATCAATGTTTATGTTTGGATTTGTAGTGTTGTTCTCTACTGGCACTACTGTTCTTATATCTTCCAAAGGAACATTTTTAGTGGTGGTGATTGGATGTTCGATCTTATTTTTAGGACTTATGGTCCTATGACCTTCTTCCGAGAATGGGCTATGTGTTTCCTTTCCATTTACATTTTCAGATGCAATAGGCTGTAGTTCTTCCATTCTGTCTATTAATTTTCTCTTTTGAGTGATCCTTTTCAATGTATTTGTTATTGAAATCAAGAATCCCTTCCCTTTTTTGTCGGGCATCGGGTGTGATGGTCCTTGAGCGGATCTATCACCAAAAGAAGAATTGTTATGGGTAATGTTATTTGAAGGATCTGTCTTTTCAGACATATGGGAATGCTTTTCCATCCCGATGTGTTCGCTGGGATCGAATGGTGCTGTATCATTGTCCGGTATATCTGGTTCGAATAGTGGCAAAGGTGTTTCTTTTACCTTTGTTTTGTCTTCGGTTGTTGATATTCTGTTGGAAATGTCCGCTCTTTCATGGTTGTCATCTGTGGGTTTGATCTCATCAACGGCCGCTATGTTCGATACATTCTGTTCTACCGTATCGATGTGAACATCATCATTTTCAAAGGATGTGATGGCGGTTATATTATCATCTTCATCGGTGGAATTTGATGTAATCTTTGGAAGAAATGCCGGATGTACGGTTACATCCGGACCATTTCTTTCTCCAGAGGTTGTGACGGCATTTACAAAAATATCTGGAACATCTTCAGCTTTTTCATCAATAGATATATCCTTCTTCCTTTCAGATTCCCAAGGTAGGCCAGGCTCAGATGAATGCTCATTAGAGGAATTTACATTTCCTTTTTTATTTTCCCATGGTAGTTCACTCATTGTGGATCAACCTTTGAGTTTGATGAATTTATTATTTGGGATATCATATTATATACAATTTAAAAAATATTTTGCTCCACAGATCGAAGATATTACTATATTTCATATATTATAGGTATTATATTTATTTAAGTATTACTGATATAATTTCAGTTTTTCCTTATCGTAAATATATTTGCCCGATACAAGAGCTGGAGAAACAGGAATGATCTTCTTATGGTAAGAAGTTGATGTGGGATTTTACTTTGAAGTAAATAATAAGATAGCCTAAGATCAACATACCAAGTGAAACTAACCACGCCCATCTTAATATGCGTGCTAGATTTTCAGGTCGAGTTAATAAAGAAAAAGCTCTGTCGGCCAGGTTTGGCCGATCAGATGAGTTTTGTTGCATGAGAAAGCCTTATGCTTTTTTGATTCTCTTCAAGCGGAATGTATTTTCTCTTTCCATTTCTTCAAGACGCAGGCGAATGAATACCATTGCTTCTGTGAGTTCAGGTATGACCTTGAACTCAAGAGCATTGACACGCCTCTTTGTCTTTTCGATGTCATCAAGAAGCTTCTTCATGGTTGTTTCGATCTCTGCTGCCAGAATTATCTTTTCAACCAGTTCTTCATATGAGTCGACAGCTTCGTCAATGTAAGAGCTTGTTCCGAGAAGTCCGTATCCACGCTTGTTTATGGGTTTACGCACACTTGAGGATTCGATCTTTGGCACTACTACGCCCATGATATTGTGGCTTTCGAGCTCTATCTGTGGTGCATCCTTCATTGCAAATGCAGTGGATTTTACAGTTATTCTGCCTTCCACTGCTTCTGCGATACCGATCTTCACATTGGCCTTTTCATAGGCAGCATCCAACTCGGAGCGAACATCCTTTGCTTTGCTAAGAATTTCAAAGAACTCAAGGATAAGACCGTCCCTTTTCATTTTAAGCAGCTTGTGACCGCCTTCTGAAAGTTTGATCTTTTTCTTCAACTCAATGAGTTCTGAACGAGTCGGTTTTACTTCTTTTGTGCCCATTGTGATCCCTCAATACCTATTCACTCGCTTTTCTGGTGAGCAGGGTGGTACTTGTCAAGGTACTTGTTATCGATCCTGGTAAGCTGTGCTTCAGGCAGCTCTGCAAGGATCTCCCATGCGATTCTTAGTGTATCGTCGATGGTACGGTCCTCGTCTCTGCTCTGGCGTACAAACCTGTCTTCGAACAAGTCCGCAAACTCCAACAACATCCTGTCTCTTTCGGACAGTGCTTCTTTACCAACGATGGCAACAAGTCCACGAAGGTCACGGCCTTCTGCGTATGCTGCGTACATCTGGTCAGACACTGCCTTGTGATCGTCTCTTGTCTTACCTTCTCCTATACCGGAGTTCATAAGACGTGAGAGTGATGGCAATACATTGATCGGTGGGTAGATACCCTTCCTGTGAAGTTCACGGGAAACCACGATCTGTCCTTCGGTGATGTAACCGGAAAGATCAGGGATCGGGTGGGTGATATCGTCACCAGGCATGGTAAGGATGGAGAACTGAGTAACAGATCCCTTAATTCCTTTGATAACTCCTGCCCTTTCATACAGTGATGCAAGGTCAGTGTACATGTAACCTGGGTAACCACGTCTACCTGGAACCTCTTCTCTTGCTGCACCCATCTGACGTAGTGCTTCACAGTAGTTTGTGATATCTGTCAGAATAACGAGTACGTGCATATCATGTTCGTATGCAAGGTACTCTGCAGCTGTAAGAGCCATCCTTGGAGTAACGATACGCTCGACAGCAGGGTCATCTGCAAGGTTCAGGAAAACAACAGCTCTCTCAAGAGCGCCGGTCTTCTCGAAATCGTCCATGAAGTACTGTGCTTCTTCGTTAGTGATACCCATTGCAGCGAAAACTACCGCAAAAGGTTCATCGCTACCAGGAACTTTAGCCTGCCTTGCGATCTGAAGTGCGATCTCGTTATGTGGGAGACCTGATCCAGAGACTTACAAGGGTGTTTGTACCGTCGATGGTGGAAATACCTGTCTGAATGAAATCTTCTGGTGGCATCCTGGAATATGGGTTCATTGATGCACCATTGATGTCTACTCTCTTGTCAGGTATAATCCTTGGTCCGCCATCCAGTGGTTCACCGGCTCCTGAAAGGATCCTGCCAAGCATATCCTTTGATACAGGGAGTTTGATGGTCTCGCCACTGAATACTACACCTGATTCCTCGTTGAGTCCTACTGTACCTTCGAAGACCTGCACGACTACCATATCTGCAGAGGTATCGAGTACCTGTCCTCTCTTGGTCGTTCCATCAGGAAGGTTGATCTGGACAAGTTCACCATATCCTACAGGTTCGGTCTTCTCAAGGAAAATAAGTGGTCCGGAGACCTCTACGATCGTTTTGTATTCTTTGGTCATGTTCAGTTGCCTCCGATCTGTGCAAATTCTTCATCCATCTTCTTCATGACTACGTCAAGTGCTGCATCGAAGTTTTCTTCGAATTTCACTTTTGCGAGTTCATCCTTTGATTTGATGGTGATGATCTTGTTCATTGGAACTCCTGATTCAAGTGCAGCTGTTGCCAACTCTCCATATCTGGTGATAGCTTTGAGAAGCTTGTACTGCTTGTCGAACGGACAGTATGTGTCAACAGGGTGGAATGCGTTCTGCTGGAGGAAATATTCCCTTACCATACGTGCAACTTCAAGTGTGAGCTGCTGATCTTCTGGAAGTGCATCGGAACCTACGAGCTGCACGATCTCCTGAAGCTCGGATTCCTGCTGGAGAAGGTCCATTGCATCGTCCCTGAGCTGTGTCCAGTCAGATCCAACGTTCTCACTGTACCAGTCAGCAAGTCCCTGGGTGTACAGACTGTAACTTGTAAGCCAGTTAATAGATGGGAAGTGTCTTCTCTGTGAGAGCTTTGCATCAAGCGCCCAGAATACCTTTACGATACGAAGGGTGTTCTGTGTAACAGGCTCTGAGAAGTCACCACCAGGTGGTGATACTGCGCCAATTACAGTAATTGAACCATCAAGTCCTGCAAGGGAGTTAACTGCTCCTGCACGCTCATAGAATTCAGATAGCCTTGCAGAGAGGTATGCTGGATAACCTTCTTCTCCAGGCATTTCTTCAAGCCTTGAAGAAATTTCTCTCATTGCTTCTGCCCATCTTGAACTTGAGTCTGCCATGAGTGATACATCGTATCCCATGTCTCTGTAATACTCTGCAATTGTGATACCAGTGTAAACAGATGCTTCACGAGCAGCTACAGGCATGTTGGATGTATTTGCGATAAGAACTGTCCTCTCCATGAGTGGACGACCTGTCTTTGGATCCTCGAGTTCCGGGAACTCGTTCAATACATCAGCCATTTCATTGCCGCGTTCTCCGCAACCGATGTAAACCACAATATCAGTGTCACTCCACTTAGCAAGCTGCTGCTGAGTAACTGTCTTTCCTGATCCGAACGGACCTGGAATTGCAGCTGTTCCGCCTTTTGCTATAGGGAACATACCATCAAGGATCCTCTGTCCTGTGATAAGAGGCTTGGTTGGCATGAGTTTCTTTGCTACAGGGCGTGGTCCTCGTACTGGCCACTTCTGCATCATTGAGATCTCTGCTCCATCTGTGAGAACACAGATGGTCTCATCTACCTTGAAGCTGCCTGCTTTTATCTCTTTGATAGTACCAGAGATCGATGGTGGGACCATTATCTTGTGCTCGATATTTTTGGTCTCCTGGACCAAACCGAGTATGCTGCCACCTTTTACCTCATCGCCTTTGGTTGCTGTTGGCTTGAACTCCCAGACCCTTTCACGGTCCAGTCCGTTTGCGGTAACTCCTCTCTCGATGAAGTTGCCCATCTGTGCCTGCAACACTGGCAGAGGTCTCTGAATACCATCATAAATACTTTCTAATAATCCTGGTCCAAGTTCAACGGACAAAGGCAGTCCGGTGTTCATTACAGGTTCTCCCGGTTTGAGACCGGAAGTATCTTCGTATACCTGAACAGTAGCCTGTTCGCCTTTGATCCTGATGACTTCTCCCATCAGTCCCTCGTGACCTACTTTGACCACGTCGTACATTCTCGGTTTAATTCCTATAACCGTAACAACAGGTCCTGCCACACGATAAATTTCACCATTTACTTCCACAGATCTACACCTACCGATTGTTTTATCTTTTCCCTTAAGTTCGAACTTTCACCAGTTCCTCCGAGAGTGACCACAGTTGGGTCCACAGACTCACCAAGAGTATCTCTCAAAATTTCCGGTAGTTTATTAAAGTCATCTTCATGCATCACAAAGATACCCACATCTGAATCTTTGAGCACTTTTGTGACGACAGCTTCCAACTCATCACTTTTAGCTTCGTATATCTTTTTAATACCAGCTAGTCTGAATCCTGTTACAAACTCGCTGCTACCTACTACTGCTAACTCCATTAGATCACCAACTGGTTCCTGATTATTTCTTCATCAAGATCTGCTGCTTTTCCGCGCAGAATGATACGCAAGTTGTGTACTTCGTTCGTCTTGCTCAGTACATAATCCATGATCGGAACAATGGATAATGGGTACACATGTGAAAAGCTTGAAGCGGATTTGATGTTGGACTTTGTGAGTTGAGTTTCCAGTTCTACCAGTGAATCCATTTCAGTTCTCACTATTCCAGATATATCCTCCCAATAAGGATACTTCTCAAGTGACTGAACAAATTCACTGAATGGAAGTGGTAATAGCTTTTCAATCTCTTTAATGCTTAAATGAAGACCGCCTTCAAGAATCAGGTCTGCAATTTCATCCTTTTCCACACCGGCATTCTTCAACCTGAAAAGGGTACTCAGGTTCTTTATGTCGATCTCAGTACGGATGAACTTTGAGAACAGTTTACTATCATTGGATTTTGGATTGTCTACTGTAGTGGACAGTCCGGTATAGTACATCTTATCAAGCTGGTTTTCGATATCAGAGAGGTTTGTCCCATCATATTCTTTTAATGTTGGGTAATAATCGGTTCCACTGAGAGCATCGATGATGCTTTCATATGATTCTTTTTCTGAAAGGCTTGACAAAAACGGATAAGACAGTTGTCCGGCGGAGACTATGCTATCATTGATCTCTTCTACTGATGCACCACAGTACTTTCCACGTAGAATGGTCTTGATGCTCCATATATCATATTTTCTAAGATATTCAGAGATCAAATAGTTCAACTCTCCTTCGGAGATATTGATCAGTTTTGTAAAAGTGACCGCAAGATTCCTGTTCAATGCGTGTTCAAAAAGATCCACACCGTCATATGTTCTTGCCAGTTCATCGACATCCTGCTTATACTGTGACTCTTCGATAAAACGGGTGATCTCGTCGATTCCCATGTTCATTAATCGAGGATATGTTTCCCTAGGGAGAAGATTGCTTTTCATCGCGCGAACGCGTGCAGTCACATAAGCGTAATTGGAGCCACTTCCGCTCTGCTTCGGACTACTTTTTCTTGTGAATTTTTGCAAAAGCCCCATTTGGATATCACCCGAACAAGATATCAGATGTCTGTTTCAATGATTGCTCATTAACATTCTTCATGATTATATCGTATGTATAATCTAAACGAACTGTTCCATCATCGTTCTCTATGATCAATCCGCCAATACAATCGTTATTGCCGGTATATTCAAGGGAAGATAACTTTTTGACAAGTTCTTCTGAGTCTTTGTTTGAGTATATTTTACTGCCATTGCTATCATTTTCATCAATGATCGCTTTTAACAGCTCTTCCTGCTTTGTTTCAGGAAGGGATGCAATAGTTTCTATTGCATTGTCGTATACTTTGTCAAGGACTTCTTTGCGAGCATTAAGCATTGTACGTTTGACTTCCAGATTTGCGCTGGAGATCTCCTGTTGGCGTAATCGTTTGATATCATCTTCGGCCTTCGCCAGACGGTCGCCCATGATCTTCTTTGCAGTCTGCCTAGCATCATCCAGTATCTGTGATACTTCTGCATCAGCATCTGCGTTGACCATGTTTGTTTCTGTCTGGGCAGCACCCATGATATCTTTTATAACTGTTTCAAGTCCCATGCTCTGACACCTTAAAAGAATTTAAGAGCAATATAATTGCTCTCAAATTAACTTAGCTGATAAGCAGTGCGACAACAAGTCCGAAGATCACGATTGTTTCTGGAATTACGGTAAGGATCAAGCCTTTACCGAACAGACTCTCGTTCTCTGCCATTGCGCCGATTGCTGCTGAACCAATATCTCTTTCTGCAATTCCTGATGCAAGTCCAGTAAGTCCTACTGCGAGTCCTGCTCCAATTGCTTTTAATCCTGCCGGGTCCATATATGTTACTGCTTCTACTGCCATTTGTTTATTCCTCCGTGTATTTCCTAATGTATCCGAATGGGTTGTATTTTCTTCCGCCACCTTCGTAGAATTTTCCGAAAAACTCTACATATTGCAACCTAAGTGAATGCAATCCAGGGGCTATTATACTCAGGACTGTGTTTAATGCATGTCCGAATATGAATACAATTATTGCACCGATCACTGCCAAGACCCCACCTTGTGGAAGGATCATCTCAAATGCTATGAGATTGACAGTTGATGCAATATAGATTGATGACAATCCTACCGCTATTAAACGAGTGTAGGAAAGTGCATTACTTAATAAGCTCGGTAATTCTATAGCTCCTTTTGCGCCTTCTCCTTTTACGAGCATGACGAATCCTATAAGGAACACTATAATTCCTATGATCTCCGTAGGTGCGTAACCTGTATAACCAAGTACACCCAGGATTATTCCGAGTTCGACTACAAGCCAGCTGCCCTTTTCGAACATAGCTGCAGCGAATCCGTGATTTCTTTTTTCGTTTATGAATCCAACCACATATCCAAAATTAACATGAAGTGAACCGATAATTGCCGTTGCAATGATCATCGTCATCACAATGTGTGTGCGGTGTATCGGATATGTGATCACTTCTCCTCCAACTGGGGAGTTGAAGAGAGTTATGGTCTCGAACCCTGCTATTAATCCAGGTATGATTCCGTGGTCTGTGTGCAAACTTGCAAGTGGGAACCCAAGGAACTCACCATACAGAACACCAAAGATCAATGTTGATATCTGACAATAGATAAGTACATTCATCAAAGGCTTTACTGCATCTGAATTGACCATCTTCTTGATACCTAATGCAAGTGCCAGAAGGATTAATGCATATCCTATATCTCCAAGGATCATTCCATAAAAAAGTGGGAATGATATGAATATCAGAGAAGTTGGATCGATCTCCTTGTACTTTGGACGTGCATAAAGGTCCATGATCTCCTGGAATGGCTGGGTTATCTTTGGATTATCATATTCGATAGGTATGATGTCTGTATCAGCTTTTGTGATATTTTGCTTTGAAACGAAAGCTCGTCCGTTTGTAGCAGATTCAATTGTCCTTTCAAGAGTTGCAAATTGATCATCAGGTATCCATCCATCAATGATGAATGTGTGTTCTGATGTTGCTATCTTTACTGGAGCCTCTGCTTTTTCGGCTTCGATAGTAAGCAATTCCTCACTGGCAAGTATGAACTCTGAATATTTATCTTTGATAGATGAAATATCCGTTTCCAGTGAAGTGATCTGCTTCTGGATCCCTTCTTCTTCCCTTGTAATATCTGCTAGTAGGGTCGAAGGGGTTCCGCTTATCTCTGGTATCCTTATCTCTCTGAACTCGAAATTTGAAAGGATCTCTGATATCTTAGCTTCATCTTCTTTCTTAATGAATAATACCACAGTTCCGGTACTTTGGTCATATTCCATCTCATAGGTCGATGTTACCTGTGAGATAGCAGGACCAATGTTTTCCTTGACAGTTCCTGCAAAGACCTTAATGCTCTCATAGTTATGGTATAATTCCATATCTATAGGGATCGCTGAAAATGGACTAATGTCCTTTTTCAGTGTTTCAAGTTCCTTGAGTCGTGAATCCAGTTCAGACTTTTTCTCTGTTTTAGTACTAACCTCGATATCAAGCTGGTCCAGCATTGAATCGAGCTCATTGATAACAGTTGTCTCCTTCTTTTTTGGTATTGATTCTTTCTTAACACCAAGGAAGGATGAGATAGATCTTAATTGGATAAGTTTCTTAGAAACTTCGCCTGCATTTTTGAATGGTCTGCCAAGCTTAAGTCCGGAACCGTCTTCATTGTAATCTTCAAGGTGGAACAAGTTGCTGCCGTGAATTGCTTCCACGGTAGCTTCCATGATGTCCTTGTGTCCTACAATGACGGCACGACTCATCTGTTTTGGCTTAAGCATGTATTGTCCTCTCAAACTCTGTGACCAGATTTTCAACGGCTTTGTCAACGTTACCTTCAGCTTTGTCGCTGATCTTTTTGGCTTCGTTCACGCCTTTGGAGATAATATCTTCAGATTCGTGTTTAATAGTCTCTTCAGCTGACTTCAGTGCATTCTGGGCAGATTGTGCTGCATCAGTTTCCGCCTGTTTGATGATCTCTCTGGCTTCAGCACGAGCTGCTATAATGCGCTCGCTCTTGTTCTTAAGCCCTTCATCCACCATTTTGGCCGCACTTTGTTCTGCTTCCTTGATTTCGGATAAGATTTTGTCTTTGGCCATGTAAATCCTCGATACATCTATAAAATGATAACTTGGCGTAATTTACATTCCTAATAACAAACTTGCATATAAGTTATTCGGTTATGCCTTTCTGTTCGCGGAAATGTTAATAATTTATCATGGAAATTAATACGAAAAAATACTTAAGTTCTGACTATCCGCAAACCTCATGTGCAGTTTGCCAGAACAAATATGTACTAAAAAAGTAAGGGATATTTAATTCTCTTATGTTTGCTCTATTTTGAACTTATTTTTTGTATTGCAGGTCAACCCTTAAAGGAATCTGAGCATCCTTTGGTATGGTGTGTATATACTCCTTTCTGAATTCCGGGTTACGCATCATACAATAATCTGCAGATCCCTTGTATGCCGCATGTTTTCCCATACGTTTCCATATTTCTGCAAGACCTTCTTCTCTGACGTTCCCGAAGGAGAGCGGGGTATAAGCGCATGGCATAACATCTCCGCCCGCAGCAACATGCATCCATCTCCTGCCTGCAAAGCAACCGAACTGCTCAGGTCCGTTGAAATAAGGGAATGCAGTGACCCTGGGTCCGTCACTTCCTTTGTTCTTGTTCTTCTGGAACCTTTCAAGCCTTACAACATCTTTCTTGGTGAGGGTCTCGTCTTCATGGTCCAGCCATCTTCCCACAGCAATGATCTCATATATCGACATTTCCTGCATGCCAAGATCATCTGCCAGGGTATAGAACTCCTCAAGGTCATCAATATTATCCGGTGATGCCACAACGAACATATCTGCCATGATCCCTGCATCCAGCGTATTCTTGATACCTGTCATACTGTTCTGGAATGCCCCTTCACAACCCCTTATGCGGTCATGCTCTTTCTCATCCGGGCTATCCACACTGATATGTGCTGAATAAAGGCCTGCATTCTTAAGGTCCCGTGCCCTTTCAGGTGTCAACTTGAAACCTGATGTAAAACAGGTGGCTATTGCCTTTGTTTTATCAACACTGGCGACCATGTCCACAATATCGCTTCGAAGCATGGTCTCGCCACCATCGAAAGATATCAGGTATGCTCCAAGGTCTACTGCCTCATCGACCACTCTGTTTATTTCTTCAAGCGTAAATTCAGGGTCTGCGACAATGCCGGCAGCACCACAGTGTATGCAATTGTATGGGCATCTGTCTGTTATCCCGATCGAGAACTGGTCAGGGATACGTTTTTTCATAACTGCACCGATCTGTGCACTTATGACCCTGTTGAATGCGGGACTTGGTACCGGTGGCACCCATGTGGAAAAAATGATATTCTCATCGTCCACTAATATTGGCTTCTCTTCCCGGAATATCTTATTAATGCGTTTTATCACAGGCTTTGATACAGCTGCTAGTGGTCCTTCTGTATCGAGAACGACCTTTCCATTCTCTGTACTGGCATTTACTTTGATAACTGATTTGTCATATACCCGCATAATGTTCACCTGGATCTGATAGTATTTTTCAATGTTTTCGGAAGCATTTCCGTTGTAATATGGTCTGTAACTTCCATGAGCTTGCTTCTTGAATCGGAAGGCTCGAACTCTTCCAATATGTCTTTTGCCATTCTCACGTTCTCCATTGCCAGCAAGGTCGCTTTTTCTACAGCGTTCTCATATGGCATGGTCCTTCTATATATCTGCAAGATCGATATGGACTTATTATCCGATCTCTTGTCATCGACATTCTCAGTATATTCCAGAATGTCGTCAACGATCTGATATGCTCTTCCGAGCTTTTCTCCATAATCCTTCAATTTAATTGCAGTCCTTTCATCAGCACCTGCTATATATGCACCCATTGCCGCACTGGCTGCAAAGAGAGATGCGGTCTTCTTGTCGATGCAATCAAAATAGTTCATCTCTGCAAAATCCTCGGATGTGCTTTTTATGTCAATGGTCTCGCCCTCTGCCATTGCCATTCCCGCACGTCCGAACTCCCGCACTACCGGTGTACTGTATATTGAAATAAGCTCAATGGACTTTGATATCATATAATCTCCAGCAAGCATGGCAGCTGCCGGTCCGTATTTTTTATGTGCGGACTCTACCCCTCTTCGTATGACCCCTTCGTCCAGTATATCATCGTGTATAAGGGATGCGGAGTGGATAAGCTCAATGGCAAGTGCTGCATTTATACTATTGTCGGAGTCTTCTCCGCATATTCGGGAAGCCAGTAGTAATATAATAGGTCTGACCTTCTTTCCGCCCGATCTGCAAATATGTCCGACGACGTTTTTCATCTGGGGTGAATCATCCATGTCGCTTATCATTTCGTTCATGGCATCGGTGATCTGCCGGTATTCATCCCATTGTTCGATATTCATCGCATGTCCTCATAATATGAATGTGGTATGTTCCAGGTTTCATTCGGAATACTTTGAAGGGCAGCCGATAACAATTTGTTCTGCCTCTATCTTTGATTCTGATATCATGGTCCCTGTAAGGCTAACGCTGTTCCCTTCTACAATATTTGCAGGAAGGTCAGCTGTGTATTCAATATATATCTCCTGTTCCTCGTCTTCAGCATCCGTAAGGGTGAACGAGACCATTTCCGGTGAGATGCTCAATGTCCCATTCTTGACAAGTCCCATTGTACTGACTTTCTGCCCGACATGATCCTGTGGGCTGGTCGTGATCTCAGAGACCATCATATATCCCTGTTCGACATCAACGCCCCAAAGTCCGATCACCATAACTGCTACTATCGCAAAAATGGTGAGGATCGCCTTTCGTTTTTTTTCCATTTGCAAACACCATCAATCTTTAAGCTTTCGGATCAGGGATGCAAGACGCATGCGTGTGCGTATCAGATAAACAATGTAGGAAAGTATTATTATCCATGTAATTGCGAATGCTGTCTGAAATGCCTGTTCTCCCATTGCCATATCTTATCATCCTGAGCTCCAAAAAGGGCATATATGTTGTTATTTTATGTATCTTGACGATACGATTTATATGGGTTCTGTGTAGTATAGTTCCATACTATTTAAGCAAATTGAAAGAATTGCCTTTGATGATAGCTTACATTATATTAAGTAAATAGGAGTATGATCATACATGGTAAAACCTCCACGACTTATAGCATGGGAACTGACATGGGGATGTAATCTTGCATGTGTTCATTGCAGAGGTTCATCTACATCGGAGATACCTGAGGGTGAACTTTCCACGTCTGAAGCAAAACATTTCGTCGATGAGATCGTAGAGATGGGAGATCCCATTCTCATTCTGACCGGAGGCGAACCTCTTGTTCGCAAGGATGTCTATGAGATCGCAAGATACGCTACTGACAAAGGTCTGCGTGTGGCTCTTGCGACCAACGGCACCCTTCTCAATGACGATGTTGTGAAAAAACTGAAAGATGCAGGAGTGCAGCGTGTCAGTATAAGCATCGACGGTTCAACGGCGCAGACACATGACGACTTCCGCGGAGTTCCCGGTGCATTCGAGAGTACGATGCGTGGTATCGAGTACCTGAAGGCAGGCGGCCTTGGTTTCCAGATAAATACGACCATAACAAAAAGGAACATCGATGAGATCCCTGCTATTCTTGAAATTGCAACTAATATCGGTGCTGAAGCCCATCATATCTTCCTTCTTGTACCCACCGGCAGAGGTAAGGAACTAGAGAACGAAGAGATCCCTCCTGCTGAATATGAGCGCGTTCTGAACTGGTTCTATGATCAGCAGAAACACGTCAAGATCCAGTTGAAGGCCACATGCGCTCCTCACTATTTCAGAATAATGCGCCAGCGTGCAAAAAGAGAAGGCACTGAGGTCACTGTTAAGACACATGGCTATGAAGCAATGACACGGGGATGCCTCGGTGGCATAAGCTTTTGCTTCGTTTCCAGTACCGGGGATGTCCAGCCCTGTGGATATCTGCCTGTGGTCGCAGGCAACGTGAAGGAAAAGAGCTTCAAGGAGATCTGGGAAGACTCAGTACTTTTCAACGATCTTCGCGATTATGATAAGCTCGGTGGTAAATGCGGAAGATGCAGCTACAATAATGTCTGTGGTGGTTGCCGTGCCCGTGCTTATGCAGCCACTGGGGACTACATGGCGGAAGAGCCATACTGTATATATAATCCCAGATGAACTCTAGTTACGGGAAATATTAATAATCTAATGATGGCATGAACTCTGCCTAGCATCCAGATGACTGCAAATAAAAATGGTGTTAATTTATATGATAGAACTTGATGAGGTCGATAAGTCGATCCTGAACCTGATACAGCTGGATTTTCCTCTTGATCCTCACCCATTTGAGAAGTTAAGCAAGCAGCTTGGTATTTCTGAAGAGGACTTGCTGGAACGCATGGAACGACTTAGCAGGGAAGGCGCAATAAGGCGTATAGGTCCGGTCATCAACACGAAAAGGGTTGGTGGCATCAGTACACTTGTTGCTCTGAAGGTGCCTGGATCCCGCATCGATGAGGTCGCAGAATTGATCAATCGGCATCAGGAAGTTTCACACAACTATTTGCGTCAGGCAGATTATAACATCTGGTTCACGGTCTCCGCTGCGAACCGGGAACGTCTGGAGCAGATAATAAACGATCTCAAGGATGAGACCAGTTGTCCACTAATCGATCTTCCGACAAAACGTCTTTTTAAGATCGGGGTGAAATTCGATGTCAGATGATAATGTCCAAATGGATGAGCTTGACACACGTCTTCTCAAATTGACCCAGGATGGAATTCCGCTCACTCATTCTCCTTTTGCTGATGTGGCAAAGGAGCTTGGCATGACCGAAGTGGATGTGGTCGATAGGATTAAGCATCTTCAGGCGAACGGTTTTATTCGAAGGTTCGGTGCATCTATCGGACATCGTGCCATTGGTATAACCGCAAATGCAATGTGTACCTGGAACGTTCCTGATGAGCTTGTAGAAGAGGTCGGTGCGATCATGGCAGGTTTTACCGAAGTGACACATTGCTACGAAAGACCTCGTTATCCGGACTGGCCTTATAATCTCTTCACAATGGTACATTCATATACCCGTGATGACTGTGAGCGTGTTGCTAAAGAGATATCCATTGCAACGGGGGTCTCTGATTACAATCTTCTGTACAGTGTACGTGAATTCAAAAAGACTGGCGTGAGGCTGTAAATGACAGGGAAGGACCTTGGTCGGAAATATCTGCCTCTTTTCATTGATATGGAAGGTCGGAAAGTGGTGGTCTTCGGTGGAGGTTCTGTGGGATTTCGAAAAGCTTCCCTCTTTGCAGAATATGCAGAAACTGCTGTAATAAGCATTGATTTTTCTGCTGAACTTGAAGAGCTTGCTTCTTCTTCCTCTTCGGTTGAATTGATCGTGTCCGACCTTTCTTCTGTTTCCGATGGATCCATACTTGCCCTGATGGAAGATGCTTTTCTTGTAATTCCTGCAACGAACGTTCCTTCATTGAATGATCGGATCAGGGAACTTGCACAAGGGCGTGGAATCCTTGTAAATCGAATTGATATGGCAGGGGAGGTCGTAATTCCCTCTGTTATACAGCGGGATGGACTTTCCATAGGCATATCGACCTTTGGTTCAAGTCCTGCGGTCTCTAAATATACTCGCAGGAAACTGGAATCTATAATCACTCCTCAATATGGGGAGATGATACGCTTGCAGGATGAGATGCGAACGTTGCTCAAAAGTAAAGTGGACTTGCAGAAAGAGCGTAAAGCCCTTCTCTGGAAGATACTTGAGGACAAGGCTATATGGGATGCTCTGGAAGTCTCGTATGAAAAAGGGTATAATGTAGCATACAATATAGTTCAGGAGCACATAGACAAGAAAGGTTGATGTTATCATGAAATATTACATTAGGTTTAAGTCCGATGCTCGTATTCATGGGAATATGTTACACTTATCACACGCCGTCCGTGGAGGCTTGGAGTGACAGAAATATCAAGTATGGTAATCACGCACGCAAAGGCTACTGTTGAGGAAATGGAAGACTCTTGGCACGGTGACATCGAGCTTGTCCTGAGCCAGCTTTACTCAAATGAGCTTGTTTATGAGTGTGCAGTACTCAAAACCTGTAATCGTGTAGAGATATATGTGGTATCTTCAAAAGGTAGCAGTGTGCTTTTCCACTATGCAAAAGAGATGGGCGTTTCCTCAAAGATCGTGGAGTTCTATGACCATGATGAATCGTTAAGACATCTGCTCAGGCTTGCATGCGGTCTCGAATCGATGATAATCGGGGAGGACCAGATCCTTGGTCAGATCAAGGACTTTTTCCTGCTGGCCAAAGAGGCAGGAACTGTTGGTAAAGTGCTTAGTACCGCATTCAGCAAGGCGATCCAGGTGGGCAAGAGGGTCCGTACAGAGACCTTCATCAACAGGGGTGCAGTTTCCATTGCTTCGGCAGCGGTCGATCTTGCAGAGGATATCCTTCACGGTCTGAATGACAAGCACATTCTTGTGATCGGTACCGGTGAAATGGGTACATTGGTCACGAGAGCACTTTCACATCGGGAGATGCATGTTATCTATCTTGCAAATCGTACATACGAGAAGGCAAAGAACCTTGCTGAAGAACTTGGCGGGGAAGCTGTCATGTTCGACCAGCTGGAAAAATACGTCCATGCAGCCGATGTGGTCATTAGTGCTACTTCTGCTCCTCATTATGTATTGAAGGATGATCTCGTGGCTAAAGTGATGGAAGGCCGTGAGAACGACCTTCTCCTCATAGATATCGCAAGTCCGAGAGATATCGATCCTGCGGTGGAGAAAATCCCGCATGTCATTCTCCGTAATATCGACGGTTTACGTGTCATTAATGAAAAGAACCTTCAGATGAGGATGGTGGAGGCCAAGAAGGCTGAGATCATCATTGATGATGAACTGGATATGTTGAAGGCTCAGTACAAACGTCAAAAGGCTGATGCTATCATCTCAGATCTTTATAGCCAGTCCCATGGTCTCAGGCATGACGAGATGGAGCATGCCATCAATAAACTGAGTGCCTACCATACCATTGGGGACATTGAGCGCAAGGTGCTTGAAGATCTCACGCATGCGATCACGAACAAGATCCTTGCAGAACCCACCAAGAAATTACGCAACGCAGCGGAATATGATGACGATAAGTTCCTTGATTCCGTATCTCGTTTATTTGATATACGACCAATTAAGAAGAACGATGGAATTACAAAATAAGAGTTGATACTAATGTTCCCACAGGTTAGAATGCGAAGGTTAAGAAGTGGTAAGATACGCGATTTGGTGCGGGAGACCTCACTTGGTGTAGATGACCTGATATATCCAATGTTCGTTGATGAGACCACTGATTCTTCCGTGGATATATCATCCATGCCCGGAGTACAGCGTTTACCGTTGGACAAAGTGGTCGATGATGCAAAGGAAGCAGCGGATCTCGGCATTCCTGCATTGGTACTTTTCGGCATTCCTAAGAGCAAGGATGCTGTCGGAACCTGTTCTTATGGTGAGGATGATATCGTACAGCAGGCGGTACGAAGCATCAAGGAAGACCTTGGTAAAGATATGGTGGTCATCACCGATGTCTGTATGTGTGAATATACCGATCACGGTCACTGTGGTATTGTCGATATGGATACTGAGGACGTACTAAATGACCCTACTCTTGATATTCTCGGTAAGATCGCCACAAGTCATGTTGAGGCCGGAGCAGACATAGTTGCACCCTCAGGCATGATGGACGGTATGATAGGGGCTATTCGTAATGCTCTCGATGAAAACCATTTTGAGAACACTCCTATCATGTCCTATGCTGCAAAATACACTTCGGCATTCTACGGTCCGTTCAGGGAGGCGGCTGATTCCGGTTTCCAGTTCGGTGACCGTTCAACGTACCAGATGGACCCTGCAAATTCAAATGAGGCTCTCCGTGAAGCGGAACTGGACATCCTGGAAGGTGCGGATATCATTATGGTGAAACCTGCTCTTCCTTATCTTGATATTATCTATCGCATCAAGAATGAGTTCAAGATGCCTACTGCTGCGTACAATGTCAGTGGGGAATATTCTATGCTAAAGGCAGCAGCTGAAAAAGGCTGGCTTGATGAGAAGTTGGTCATGTATGAATCCCTCCTGTCCATCAAACGCGCTGGTGCTGATATGATACTGACATATTTCGCAAAGGACCTTGCACGTATGCTTAAATGAGCTTTGTGGGTACAAAAAAGATATATTTCGAAGGAATACTAAATTTACAATTAAATATCAAATGGTGTTATCATGGTTACTTTAGACAAGTCCAAAGACCTATTCAACAAAGCAAGAAAGATCCTTCCCGGTGGTGTCAGCAGTCCGGTTCGAGCTATCAAACCATATCCGTTCTATACGGAATCTGCAAACGGTTGCCGTATAAAGGATATTGACGGGAACGAGTACATTGATTATTGTCTGGCATACGGCCCTAATATTCTGGGGCATGCAAATCCTGTCATCAAACAGGCCATCATCGACCAGC
This sequence comes from Methanococcoides sp., assembly GCA_021108275.1. Lineage (GTDB taxonomy): Archaea > Halobacteriota > Methanosarcinia > Methanosarcinales > Methanosarcinaceae > Methanococcoides. The sequence goes on along the minus strand of JAIORD010000037.1, from coordinate 81,797 downwards.
TTGATAAAGGCTGGCTTTACGGAACACCAACAGGCCTTGAAGTGACTCTTGGTGAAAAGATAGCTTCCCTTTATCCGAGTATTGATATGCTCAGATTTGTTTCCACAGGTACCGAAGCTACAATGAGTGCTCTCAGGGCTGCCCGCGGCTTTACCAAGAAGAACAAGTTCGTTAAGATCGAAGGCGGCTTCCATGGAGCTCATGATGCTGTTCTGGTCAAGGCAGGTTCAGGTGCAACTACACACGGCAAACCGGATTCCCTTGGCATACCGGAAGATTTCACAAAGAACACCCTTCAAGTGGCTTACAATGATATCGAAGCAATGACCGAGGTAATCGAATCGAATCAGGACGATATGGCTGCTGTTATCATGGAACCGGTACTGGGTAACATCGGTCCTATACTTCCAGATGGTGATTATCTCAAGGAAGTTAGGAAGGTAACAGAAGAGAACGATGTTGTTCTCATATTCGATGAAGTTATCACCGGTTTCAGGCTCGCAATGGGCGGAGCACAGGAATATTTCGGTGTGACACCTGATATGACAACTCTTGGAAAGATAGTCGGAGGCGGCTTGCCTATCGGTGTTTTCGGTGGTAAACATGAGATCCTCGAGATGATCTCCCCATCAGGTTCAGTTTATCAGGCAGGTACTTTCAGTGGCAGTCCGGCATCCGTTGCAGCAGGTATTGCAGCTGTGGATGTGCTGGAAAAGGAGAAGGTCCATGAGAAACTCGAAGCTACGGGAAATATGTTCCGTGCCGGTCTTAATGACATAATCGCCGACAAAGGACTTGATTATCATGTGGGTGGCATTGCTTCCATGTTCAAGGTGTTCTTCGGTGACAAACCTCTGAATTATCAGGATGTACTGGAATGCGACAAGGAAGGTTACCTTCAGTTCTTCCACGACATGCTTGACAGCAATGTCTTCCTCCCACCGTCCCAGTTCGAGACGAACTTCCTGTCAACCGCACACACAGAAGCTGATCTAGAGAAAACACTTGAAGCTTATGCAGCTAACTTGAAGTGAGGAGATGCCTAAGATGATACTCGGAACCCGCGGAAGTGCTCTGGCTATCGCTCAGGCAGACCTTGTTACAAGGATGCTTGAAGAGAAAGGCCATGAACTTACAAGGAATGTGATCAAAACATCCGGTGATGTGTTCACGGATCGCCCGCTCCACGAAGTTGCTGGAGTAGGCGTGTTCGTACGCGAGCTCGATGACAGGATGATCGAAGGCGAAGTGGACATTGCGGTCCATTCCATGAAAGACCTTCCAACCGTAAGACCGCCTGAACTTGCTATTGCTGCGGTACTAAAACGTGATTCTCCATACGATGTGCTTTTAACAGCAGATGGTTCCACTCTGGATGAACTTCCGGATGGTGCTATCATCGGAACTACCTCCATGCGCAGAAGGGCGCAACTTCTCAGGTATCGCCCTGATCTCAACGTAGAGGACCTTCGGGGAAACATCAATACACGCATACAGAAGCTTGAAGCAGGTCAGTACGATGGTATCCTGCTCGCAGAAGCAGGTCTTCAGCGTATGGGTTGGGAAATGGATGTGCAACGCCTTCCTGCAGAAGCATTCTGTCCGTCTGCGAATCAGGGGACCATTGTGGTTGTCACAAGGGCCGAGGATGAGGCCGAGAGGGCATGTTCTGTTCTGAACCATGAACGCTCAAGGATGGAAACGGAAGTGGAGCGTCTTCTTATTACGGAGGTTGAAGGCGGTTGTATCGTTCCTATTGGTTCCTTTGCACGGATGAACGAGGACGGCGATGAGATCCATGTGTTAGTGGAAGTGCTTGCAGTGGATGGTACACGTGAGATCCGTATCGAAGATGACATTCCTGTAAGGAACTATCGCGAACATGCTCAGAGTATTGGTAGGATGCTTGTTGAGATGGGCGGTAAAGAGCTTGTACAGGAAGCGGTCTGCGAGATGTCCGGCTGTGATGATGAATAATTGATGATGGGAAGTAGAAGCTTATGGTAACTATTACAGGTATAGATTTCAAGGATCCGACCATGCTCGCATCCGGTATAATGGGAACTACCGGTGCATCCCTGCTCCGCATTGCAGAATGTGGTGCAGGTGGGGTTGTGACCAAATCAATCGGACCGGAGCCCAAGGCAGGTCATCCGAATCCCAGCATGATCGAATTGGAATGTGGTTTTTTGAATGCCATGGGTCTTCCAAATCCTTCCTATACTGAATTTGATAATGAGATAAAGATAGTTAGATCAGGCACCGACGTACCGGTGATAGCAAGCATCTTCGGTGGCAATGCCGAGGATTTTGTAAAGGTCGCAGAAGGTCTCATCGATTCCGAACCGGCCGCTTTTGAGCTTAATGTGAGCTGTCCTCATGCGGAAGGTTATGGTGCCACCATAGGTACCGATACCTGCATGGTGGAATCAATTACAGCCGCTGTTTGTGATGCTGTGGAAGTGCCTGTGTGGGTGAAACTTACACCCAACGTGACCGATATCAAGGCTATAGGAAAAGCAGCACAGAACGGTGGCGCGGATGCAGTGGTGGCCATCAATACCCTTCGTGGTATGGCCATCGATATCAATTCCGGTTATCCTATACTGGGCAATCGCTTTGGTGGACTTTCCGGCCCGGCTGTAAAACCGGTTGCAATAAAATGTGTCTATGATCTCTATGAAGCCCTCGACATCCCTGTTATCGGGGTTGGCGGTGTTTCCACCTGGGAAGACGCAGTTGAAATGATCATGGCAGGCGCAAGTGCTGTTCAGATAGGTTCAGCGGTCCATGAAAGTGTTAATATATTCTCAGATATCGCATCAGGGATAGAGCTTTTCCTTCAGGACAAAGGCTACTCTGCTGTCGAGGATATTATTGGTCTTTCCCACGAGGTGATCTAATGAAACCAGTAGATGCAAAGATAGTTGAGATAGTCGAGGAATCCCCTTCCATAAGGACGTTCCGTTTCGATGTTTCCTTTGATGATGCCCTTCCGGGACAGTTCGTCATGGTCTGGGTACGTGGTGTGGATGAAATCCCAATGGGCTCTTCATACCTGAACGGAATAACTGTGCAGAATGTGGGGGATGCTACTTCCAAATTGTTCGATATGAAGGTTGGCGATTCTGTGGGTCTGCGAGGACCGTTCGGTAAAGGATTTACTTTACCAAAAAAAGATGAGCACATACTGATAATCGCAGGAGGTGTTGGCGCTGCACCTCTGGGACCTCTTGCCGACTATGCATCGGAATGTGGTGCAAAGGTAACTACGATCCTGGGTTCAAGAGAATGTTATGAACTGGTTTTCGAGGACCGTTTCTCTTCAGCTGGCGAGCTTCATATAACCACTGATGATGGCTCTGCCGGAACATGCGGTTTTGTCACCACAGTGCTTGCGGACATGGATGTTTCTGTATATGACAGGATATGTGTTTGCGGTCCTGAGATCATGATGGCCAATGTAATGAAAGTGTTACAGGAAAAGGATGCACTTGACCGCTCAGAGTTCAGCATGCACAGGTATTTCAAATGTGCGATCGGGGTTTGTGGCGCTTGCTGTATGGACCCTCAAGGTCTGAGGGTATGTAAGGATGGCCCGGTGCTAAACGGTTCCCTCCTTATTGATTCCGAACTGGGCGACCACAAAAGGAATTCCAGCAGTCAGAGAGTACGGGTCTGATAGACCCCGTACACCTATTTTAGTGTGCTATTACCCTTTCATCCAGCTGTTCCATTGTTCTGGAAAGTAATATGTTGAAAATGGACAGCAAATTACCTTCAAAGACCATCATCTCGATGTTGAAGTGTTCACTTGAAGGTGCATAAAGAGCTGCAATTTCCAGATCATTTTCAGCCTCGTTCTTTATGGATTCGAAGGGCTGGTCCCAGTGTTCTGAATTCTTGTAAACAATAATGTTCTCAAGCATATTCTCATCAAGATACGTGCCTACCCAATTGAGCAATTGCTTCCTGTATTCATTTGAGATCCTACAGTTGTGCAAGTATGTCATTGCATAGGTCTTTGCTTCACTAGAGCTTTCTATACCATCAATTTCTATCATGGTTACCACCACCACTTTTAGTATTTTAAGGTACGATTTGAAATATCTGCAGAGACAATTGTACTATTTATACATTCTTTTGCACAGAATATATATGTTTTTCTTTGGGACGGAATTTTGATAATATTAGAAACGAATCGATTTATTTTTAGAATTAAATTATTTAAAAAATAATTTAGGACTATACAATTTATTCCTTATGTATAGGGATAGTAAAAGTAAACTTACTACCCACACCTTCCTCACTGTCAACCCAAATATTTCCACCATGCATTTCAACAAATTTCTTGACAATTGCAAGGCCAAGACCGGTGCCACCATACTTTTTAGTAGTTGAAGGGTCCGCCTGCTTGAAGGTCTCAAATATTTCCTCATGCTTATTTCTGGGAATGCCAATGCCATTATCCGATACTGAGATCTCCAGCATATTATCACAATCAAGCGCATTGATCTATATACACCCATGTTCAGGTGTGAACTTTAAGGAATTGCTTAACAGATTATACAATATTTGTTTCAGTCTTAATCGGTCAGCATATATTTCGATATTTTCAGAACTGACCTGATTACAAATTTCAATGTTCTTTTTATCTGCCAGATATTTTATCATAGCTTCTACTTCCAAAAAGAAATTCGGCAATTTTATCTTTTCATATTCAAGTTCCATTTTTCCGCTTGCTATCTTTGAAATATCAAGAATGTCATTGATAATATCCATTAAGTGATTCCCGGCGTTCATGATATTGTATGAATATTTAATTTCTTTTTCATTCATGTTACCGAAAGGATTGCTATTTAGCAACTTCGAAAAACCGATGATCGAATTAAGAGGTGTCCTTAGCTCATGGCTCATATTTGCGATGAATTCGCTCTTGGCTCTATTGGCCGACTCTGCTTCAATTTTAGCATTGACAAGCTCATACTCTGCTTTTTTGCGGTCAGTGATATCGTGAATTATCGAGTAAAGGAGCTTTTTGTCATTGATCATTATTGGGCCACTGTAGACATCCACATTGCGCATTTCCCCGCTGGACAGCCTGTGGGTGAAGAAAAATTGTTTTCTCTTTTCAGATCTTGCATTTTCCATCTCTTCGAATAGTTGCTCCTTTGAAAGCATGTTGATATCGTTTATCTTCATGTGGTTGAGCTCTTTTATGCCGTAGCCATAGTATAAGCATGCAGCAGGATTTGCGTCCACTATGTTGCCGTTATCCGGGTCGATTATGAGCATCACAGCATGGTTATATTGGAACAGGGCGCTATATTTCTCTTCACTTTTCTGGAGCATCTCCTCTGCTTGTTTTCTTTCTGTAATGTCCCGGGCTGTACTGAGTATGGCCCTTTTGCCTGAATATTCGATAATCTTTGCGCTGGTCTCGGTTGGGATAGTTGCTCCATCCTTTCGAACATGTACTATCTCGAATATGGAATGTTCTTTACTCGTCAGTTCATTTATTCTTCCTGCAAGTTTTCTTATGTCCTCTTTGGAGATGATTTCTCGGGCTTTCAGGCTCATCATTTCTTCTCGGGTGTAACCCAATTTTTCGCATATTACCTCGTTGACCTCAAGGAAATTACCTTCAAAGTCATTGATGAATATGCTATCACTGGCATTCTCGAACAGATTCCTGAACTTTTGTTCTGATTCTTTTAACAAATTTTCATTTTCTTTGCGTTCAGTGATGTCACGAGCTATTACCAGAATAGCCGGCTTATTCTGATAATCTATTAAGCGCAAACTTGCCTCATACAGAAATTCAGAACCATCCTTTCTGGTGGCAATCGCGTCAAAATGAGAATATCTCCCCTCGATCAAATCCTCATTGATGCTGTCAATTCGTAGTCTACAATCGTCACCTGTTAAATCGGGGATTGACATCTGAAGCAGTTCATCCTTGCTATAGCCCAGATAATAAGATGCTCTTTGATTGACTTCTAGAATATTGAAATCCATGTCATGTATGAATATAGCATCACGGGAATAGTTGAATATGTCTCTGAATTTTTTTTCGGACTCTTCAATAGCTTTTTCAGCTAATTTGTGTTTATTTATATCTTCCATCTGAGCCACGAAATACAGTGGTTCATTCTCTTGATCTCTGAAAGGATAGACAACTAGCTTTATCCATATTAGGCTGCCATCCTTGTGGACATATCTTTTTTCAGTTTTGTAAATATCAATATCTCCATCCAGCATCCTTCTTAAATAAGTGATATTCTTTTTAAGGTCCTCTGGATATGTGATATTTTGAAAATCTAATTGAAGTAGCTCTGATTCAGAGTAACCAAGCATGTTACATAAAAATGGATTAACTTTGAGCCATTTTCCCTTGGGACTAACAAAAGCCATTCCTATGGGACTCTGTTCAAAAAGGTTTAATGGTATACCGCAATCTTTCAAAAAAAGATTTTTGTCATTTCTATCTTCAATCTCAAAACGCACCAAAACACCACTTTTTCCGAAGTATATTAATAAAAATTATTTGTATTTATTGATTCATCCCTTAATATATAATTAGTATGACACACAAATTCATACATATATTTTTGCATTGGATATAAATTTCATATTTATTATAGGCTTTATCTTGAATTGATATTCTCATAAAAGTTTTTTTAATATATTCTAAATCAGGCTCTGTAGAAAACATATCAAAATCACCATCAATAGGTGGGCATAGGAAATAAGTATCAGTATCTACCAGTATATTTTAAATTATTGTTTACTTAAATTCTCGTCCAAATATTGAGGATTTCTACAGAGCCCTAAGCCAATTATCTTATTAATTTAATTCTATAATTAAGTTTATCTTCCATTTGATTCCTTTTTGACCTTATTCAACCTCTCCTTCACATGAGCATTGGGAGTAAACGGCTTATTATCCATAACTCATTGTTCACCATAACTAATTAAAAGGCAAAAGGAAATTGTTTGCCTTTATTTTAATATATAAATATATCTATAAACTTTATCAGAAATGATTGCATATCTACTTCCATGGGTAGCTGTAAAATAAATCTCTCAGGGGTAAAGATTCCAAAAGGTTATAGCAACAGGACCATCAGTTTATATTTCTGGGTTGGTCTTGTTTCTGCAATAGCCTTGAGGGTCATAATCATAGCAGACTACTAAAATGATCATGTTGCACGGATACTATTCTATATCGGAGTTATAGGATACATGGCATTTTTTGCTCACCGATATCGTATAGCAAAGCGTCGCACAAAAGTTCTGAATGAACTTGAACTGCTGGAAAAGATCGACAAGCGTGAGCCCCTTACGGAAAAAGATCTGGAATGACTGAAATACATTATATGGAGCCTTTCAGTTTCAAAAGAACGTTTGAACTATCTGCTCATCATCACCTTCTCGATAATTGCAATTGTGGTCTCGATGATAATGGACATAAGATCTTTGCTATGAATATAATGATCGGGCTAATACCAGGCATTACATACTTCCTCTTCTTTTTAGTTTTGTCGATATCCTCTACATGCTTTCCTACAAGATGGACAATAAGAGGGTAAGGACCATCACCAGAACAGAACAACGCAGCAGGAACAGTAAATTAAATTTCTTGTTGGTGATCGTCGGGATCCTTACGAGAAATCCCACCACAACTGGTACAGGTTTTCTTGCAAATTCCGGCCAGGACCAGGATATTAAATGGAAACGTATGAAAAAGGCTACATTCTACCCTGCAAGCAGCACCATCACGGTTTCAGCCGTATACGGTGAAAATAGTATCTTGTTCTGTACAAAGGAAAATTACGGTAGTGTATCCGGGCTTGTAAGGGTTATGTGTAATGGAACCTGCCAGATACGGGAGAAATAAAAAGCAAGAGATTTGAAGTGACTTTATGTCAATTCTCTCTTCAATATCTTATGTGCAACATTTAACTGCTTGAACTTTTCAGTGTCACCAGTTGGCTTATCTGGATGTAATTCTTTTGCCATTTCCTTGTATTTCTTATTAATGACCTCAAAATCGGTCTCATCATGAGCACATTCGAAAAACTCTCGTGCCTCTTTGCGCTTATCATGAACATCTTTATCTTCTTTGAACTCTAAAATAAAGTCGGACAGCGGTTTTTCCCCGGAAATAACCCTATTTGCTTCGATCTCAATTACCTTGGACAGGATATGAAGATTTTCTACATATTTATTTTGTAGTCCATGGGTGTAATGCATTCGATGTCCATCCTGGTACCAGGTTGCAGAAGCATAAGTTTTTTTCATCGCTAGACGTTCAAGAGGGACATCAATATCATTTTCATTAACACCGACCCTTCTTAAAGCCGTAATGATATTATTCTTGAATTGCATAGCTCTGCGATTACCAGCGTTCTTAATAATTACTGGGTCAATTTCATGTCCTTTTATTTTTATCATTTGATTCACTCATTTTCGTTTTTGAAGACTTCGTTAGTACTATGCTCCTTTATATAAAAATATGCATTTTCTGGAGCAACTTTCTTCCTCATCCATGTTGAAATTGCGAAAAAACATGAGCATTACAGTCATAATTTAATGGAGTGGCAAATACCTGTGAAGTCAGAGCAGTCTTCTTCTGTCAGGTTGGTTATCAAATTCACCTGATTGATCTCACACGGTACGGTTCCATCACAAATGGGTGTCCGAAGGTCAACTCCTCTTTCATTGATCATTAAGCTGAAATGCGTTGACTTTGCATTCTGCTTCAGCTGGAGAAACTCTAATATTATTAATTAACAAATTCACTTCCATCTCTTTAATTTTGGAATATTCTGTTGGCTCAGTTCCTTTGCTTCTTCCAAAGATATAACTCCCTCTTTATCTATTGCTTCTGAAGTTTGCTCGATCATTTCTTCCAGAGTAATATCAGGTTGTGTGAACTTCCCATTCTGGTAGCAATAGAGACAATATTCATCATTTTTTATCCCGTCGGCATTAGTTCCAAAATCTTCGTCTTTCCCCAAAGGCATTCCACAGCTCTGGCAGAAAACCATACCTTCGAAATCTTTCATATCCATGTTTTAACCCCACTCCTTTAGTTGATCTTCATGAATCTTTGTACAGTATTCTATATCAATGGCACAGTAGAATGATCTTGTTTATGTTTTATGTTTTATGGATCTTTACAACATTTTCCTCCCATCCAAATCCACAAACTCAACAGATCCGAATCATCTCTTTCCCTGCATAAAATGGCTTAGCAGATCAACTGTTTTCATCTTCCCGACAAGCTGATGATCTAATTCCCTTGCTTTAATCCAATAACGATTCTTTCCTCTATACTCAACTTTATATTTCATCACAAAATTAAACTTAGCATTGACTTTCTTGAGTAAATAATGTATGATATACAAAAATTAGTTAATTATCCTTATATTAGATGAATTATAATTTGTATATTATAAGGGGGTACGTTTATGCAAAAATCAAATTTAGTTGCAGCAGCAGTAGCTGTAGTGGTTTTACTTTGTCTTGTGGGAGTAGGTCTTGTTTATGCCAGTTACTCTCAGCAGGAGGACGATCCGCAGTCGAGGTCTAATTTTAATGGCTCTCAAGCCGTAGAGATCACTATGAATGATTCGGTTGCATCCGAATACATGTCACGTTACTTCAAAGAACCTGATTGGAGGTTAACCAGAACAACCTTTGTCCAGGAAACACCTTACGACCAGAATGGCACTGCCATGCAGGAAAGCAATGTTTGGAAAGTTGAGATCATGGAACGCAGTTGTGCTTGCCAGAAGATAAGCGATCTGTATGTTTTGGAAGGTTATGTCTCGGCAGACTCCGGTGAAGTGCTGGAAATATCAAAACAGAAGGTTTCAGAGAGAGAATATGACAAACAGACATGTGCTACGACAGTATGCCACTAAATCGATATTGACCTTATTGATACTTCTGCTTGTCATTTCAAGCATGGTCCCTGCTTCGGCAGCTCGATCAGACGAAGTGATGGTTGAATATTTCTACGAGGATGGCTGCCTGAAATGCCAGCAAACATCCCCTGTCATAGATTCGGTTATCGGCAGGTATGACAGCATCAATTATACAAGTCACAACATAGTGGCCTCCTACAGTGTCATGAAAGGATACGGAGTCTATACTGTTCCTGCTATTGTCATAAACAAGAGTGCGGTTATCGCCTATTCCGATTACGATGGGAATGATGTAGCACTTGAAAACCTTCTGGTAGAAGCTATTGAGAACGCACCGTCAATTACGGACAATGGTAGTTTACCATTAGCCAAAAATATCGATGGAAGCGTTACTTCCTTTGAACTCTCACCGTTAATTGTACTGATCACAGGCCTGCTCGCCGGCTTCAATCCCTGCCTTCTCGCTGTGATGGCATTCCTGGCTTCGGTCACGATATCCTCCAACGGTGGAAAGAAAGAAATGCTGGTGGTCATCGGTGGTTTCTGCGCCGGTATATTCACCACTTACATGATATTCGGAATAAGTTTCCTGAAAGCCGTCACTATCTTCCCCGGATCAAGGGACTCCATCACATTGTTCATGACGGTGTTGATAGGGGTACTCGGTATCTGGCATATCTATGATGCATACCACCTCAAGCGTCACTCAAGATCGACCTTCAAAACACCGGCTTCAATAGTATCTTTTATGGACAGCATACACGGGAAGAATGCTCTTGCTCTATCGTTCTTCGCAGGCGGTTTATTCTCATTGGTCAAAGCTCCCTGTGTAGGTGCAGTTTATCTTTCTATACTGGACATGTTAATAGCAAGGACAAATCTGCTGGAAGGAGCTGTATATCTCTTCCTCTACAATTTCGGAGTCGTGCTTCCGGTGTTAGGACTTGGTGTATTTCTGGCGTTCGGGATGAGTCCTGAAACTGTGATGCAATTCAGGGAGAAAAGACGTTCCGGGATAAGGTTCGTTACAGGTGTAATATTGATATTACTTGCTCTGCTGTTGTATTTCAATGTTATCTGAAAAGGGTTAGAGGTAGTTAGGTCTGCTTGACCTATCTTCAACTTTCTATTTTGATTTAGCTTCCGATTCCCTTTCTTTGCAAGATCAACCATGCAACCAGAACCAGGGAACTACACCCAAGAGCGATCGATCCAAGTACATGTATCTTGTCCACCCATTCCTGGGATATGAGCCACATTCCAATGGCACCCATGGTGAAATATGTGAAGATGAGCAGAGAAGCAGCTGAACCCACATCTCTATCAACCTGTTCAAGCACAAGGTTGTTGCTAGGGGGACGGCTCAAACCGATCGAGAACGTAACAAGGAACATGGGAAGAGCAAAACCCCAGGGGCTTTGATCTTTGTTCATTATGAGGAAAAGTCCACCTAGTAAAATGCCTACAAAACCGAACGTCATCAGATGCTTTGAATTGATGGATCTTGTTAAACGAAGGCAAAAGAAGGATCCCATCATCAGGGCAAGGGCATTAAAGGCAAAAAAGTAGCTATATTTCTGTTCGGTCAGGCCGAATCCATTTATGTAGATGGCAGAAGAGCCTGCAATGAAGCTGTACATTGGAAAAAGAGTTGCTGAAACGATAAAGACCATGACAACATAGGATGGGTTTAGCATCAATCGGCCATAAGCGTGCATGACCCTGGAAAGAGGGGCATTGGATGTATGGGGTAGAGTTTCCGGAAATCGTATGACTCCAAAAAACCCGATACCTCCCAGAAGGGCCTGAATAAAGAATATCCAGGGCCATGAAAGATCTACCAGTATCCAGCTGCCAAGGACCGGAGCTATCATTGGAGCAAGGGCCATGATGATCGCTATGTGGGCAAGGATCCTTTCTCGCTCCTGACCAGAAAATATGTCCTTGGTCATAGCCATGGACAATGATGAACTGGCTGCTGCTCCTGAAGCCTGAAGTATTCGAAAGATGATCAGCATTTGAGCACTGGTAGCAAGAGCACAGAGCAAGCTTGCAAGTATGTACACACCAAGTCCAAAAAGTAAAGGACGACGGCGGCCAAAACGGTCGGATATGGGCCCGTAGAAGAGAAGAAAGAACCCATACGTGACAAAAAAACATATCAGGATCAGATTAATATAAGCAAGGGAATTATTCCAGGTTTCCGCAAGTAGAGGTATGGCTGGTAGGATCATGTCAGTCGAAAGTGCAGGAAATGCTGTTAGAAGGGCAAGAAGAGGTACTGAACCCTTTAACTTCCCATCTATGCTGCTGTCTCTTTGTTGAAATGACATTGTTCCATCCTTTAGCTTTATTTATGGTCTATAGGTCTGATGGTGCTTGTTCTTCCTTTTAATATAAACAAGTAGCATCGAATATAAGCCCCCAATTTTATTTATACAATTATGGTTTCTAATGCTACATGGAGAACTACATGAAAAAAGCGATCTTCAGGGACCTGTTCATCTTTGTGCTTGCACTGATCGTGGCAGTACAATTCTGGGAAAACAATCTTCTACTAACCTTTCTGATATTATCGATATATGGCATACGTGAATATTTCTGGTCTGAGAAAGGGGATAATATTGTATTTGTATCCGGTGTCATCATTGGATGTAGTGCAGAGTTCATCGGCACTTATCTCGGGGTCTGGACATACGCTGAAGCTTTTTTCTTTAATATCCCCTTATGGCTTCCGTTTGCCTGGGGCCTGGTGTCAGTTATTATTATAAGAGTATCCAGACCTTTTGTCGGGGAATGATGCCTTAAGAGTTGCTTAATATCTCTCTTTCTTCTTTTTTCTTTTCCAACAATAACTGATTTAAACTATCATTTACGATGCTACTCCATGAACTGCTCTGGATCATCTGTAAAGATCCCTGAACTTATGATGGGTGTCAAGAATCGTGCATCTCTGGCTGCGTGCAAGGACTATGCAGATGGGGTCTACTTCTCTATCGACAGGTTCAGTCTAAGGGCAAGAGCATGTGATATTACACTTGATGGTCTCAATGATTTTGTAAGTGATGTCAAAGAGAATGATCTTAATGCTTATCTTGCACTGAATACGGTGATCTATCCCGATGACCTTGATGATCTCGATGTTGTTATCGATTCAGTCGCATCCTCAGATGTTGATGCTGTCATTGCATGGGATCCGGCAGTTATTACAAAAGCAGTAGATGCTGGTTTAAGGGTTCATATATCTACTCAGGCTAATGTTTCAAACTGGCAGACCGTGGAATTCTATGGTTCTTTGGGCGCTTCCCGTGTCGTTCTGGCAAGGGAGCTCAGTATGGAGAACATAAAGGAGATCCGCCGGAACACCGATATTGAGCTTGAGGTTTTCATTCACGGGGCCATGTGTCAGGCTATCTCTGGTAGGTGCTACCTTTCCGCTTATGTTCTCGGCAAGTCCGCTAATTGTGGTGAATGTTCCCAACCGTGTCGATGGGGCTGGAAACTTGTTGGTGATGATGGCAGCGAGGTGGACCTTGAAGGGAAATATCTGTTAAGTGCAAGGGACCTGTGCATGATCGAACACATCCCGGAGCTGATCGATGCTGGTGTGAATGCATTCAAGGTCGAAGGCAGGTTGAAGGATGCGAGATATACATCTACGGTATCCCGCTGTTATCGTGAAGCTCTCGATTCCTATTGTGATGGTTCGTACACAATTGAAAAAGCAAGGTCCTGGAAAGAAGAGCTGTCTTCGGTCTTTAACCGTGGCTTTTCCACAGGGTTCTACTTCGGGGTACCCGGTCCTGATGGTATTTCCATCGAATCTGATATGAACGTATCAACTACCAAAAGACATGCTGTAGGGGTGATTACCAATTATTTCAGGAAGAGCGGGGCGGCGGAAGTAAAGCTTCTCGAAACGGGTATCGCTGTTGGGGACCACATTATCATCGAAGGCAAAAGCACATACTTTGAACAGGCTGTCACTGAGATAAGGTCGGATGAAGGTCCTGTCCTATCTGCATCCTCGGGGGATGTCGTGGGAATTGCTGTCAAGGATAAGGTGCGTGAAAATGACAGAGTCTACAGGTTGGAGATCCCGGACTGAATCCTTTTTTTCAAAACATTTATAATCTTTAATATATTTATACTTATTAATATTTCCATTTGAATTATCGGGGTGTAAAGATATGGATGAATTTATGCAGGTAGCAATAGATGAAGCGAGATCGGGACTTAACAGTGGTGGAATTCCCATTGGTTCGGTTCTTGTAAGGGATGATCTGATTATTGGCAAGGGTCACAATTTACGTGTCCAACAGGATGATCCAATGGCACATGCTGAAATTTCATGCCTCAGGGATGCCGGACGGGTTGGGAACTATCGCGATTCAATTCTTTATTCCACTTTGATGCCCTGCTATCTTTGTGCCGGTGCTGTGGTACAATTTGGCATAAAAAAGGTAATTGTTGGCGAATCCAGGACCTTCTCAGGAGCAAGGGAATTTATGGAATCCCATGGAGTTGAAGTGGTCGACCTTGACCTTGATGAATGTGTAGCAATGATGGATGATTTTATCAGTAAAGATCCGGAACTCTGGAACGAAGATATTGGAAAATGATCTTAACATGATCTACTATGGTGTACGGTGTAGTATCCTACTCCAGAATGTCATTTCGTGGATCCGTTTCGCAGAGATCTATCGCAGAGATCTATCGCAGAGATCTATCGCAGAGATCTATCGCAGTGATCATGCTGAAATTTAAAATGGCTGCAAACGAATAAATATCTTGCATTCTATTTTTGAATGATCACAGTCAATAGCTCCTGATATTTCTATCAGAAAATGTATAGTCGTTGTTTCAACCAATTTTTTAGTAATGTAGGATGAGTATTATATGGCAGCCCCAATTGCAGAAGAACTTGCAAAAAAGCAGCAAGCAATAAGTGTTGCAGAATTCTTTGAGAAGAACCGGCAGATCCTTGGTTTTGACTCTGCTCCGCGTAGTCTGATAACTACCGTAAAAGAAGCAGTGGACAATTCCCTTGATGCATGTGAGGAAGCAGAGATCCTTCCTGATATATTGCTTCATATCGAGCGTGTCGGAAAGGATAATGTAAGTGTGATAGTAGAGGACAATGGTCCTGGTATCGTTAAAGAGCAAATACCCAAGGTGTTTGCCAAGTTGCTCTACGGCTCACGTTTCCATGCACTGAAACAAAGCCGGGGGCAACAGGGTATTGGTATTTCAGCTTCTGTCCTCTATGCACAGTTGACATCAGGTCATCCAACAAGTGTCATTTCCAAGATCGGTCCTGATTCCCCTGCGCATCACTATGAAGTAATGATAAATACCAGTACCAATGACCCTGAGATCCTTCTTGATGAGGTGATCGACTGGGATAGGCCGCATGGTACTCGTGTGGAGCTGGAAATGGAAGCGTCTTATGTAAAGGGACGCAGACAGTCCATCTATGAATACCTGAAAGCAACTGCTATCGTAAATCCTCATGCACGGCTCACTTTGATAGAGCCGGATGGCAATGAGGTCATCTTTGAAAGGGCTACTGACAAGCTTCCAATTCCTGCAAAGGAAATATTGCCGCATCCTCATGGAATTGAGCTTGGTACTCTCATGAAGATGCTGCGCTATACCGATCGCCAGAAATTAGCTCCGTTCTTACGCTATTCGTTCTCAAAGATAGGTCTGCTTACAGCCGAGGAAATCTGCAAGGCAGCCGGACTTGATACTGAGATGTTGCCTTCGGAGCTTACTAGGGACCAGACGAAGAAATTGCTGGATGCCTTCAAAAAAGTGAAGATAATGGCTCCTCCGACGGATTGTCTCTCTCCCATCGGTGAAGAACTCATATACAAAGGTCTTGAAAAAGAGTTCAATGTCGATTTTATTGCCACGACCACCCGTAGCCCTTCTGTCTTTTCAGGCAATCCTTTCGTTGTGGAGGTTGGTATCGCATACGGTGGCGTTCTCCAGAAAGATGATCGCATTGATATCATGAGATTTGCAAACCGTGTTCCCTTGCTGTATCAGCAGGGTGGATGCGCCTCGACCCATGCTGTCGAGGGGATCAAGTGGAAACAGTATGGTCTGAATCAGCCCGGAGGTGGAATGCCCTCAGGTCCGGTGGTTCTGCTTGTCCATGTGGCTTCTACGAACGTACCGTTCACATCAGAATCCAAGGATGCCATTGCTGATATTCCTGAGATAAGGGATGAGGTGGAGCTTGCAATTAAAGAGGTCTCGAGGAAGATGAACCGTTATCTGAATCGACAGGTCTCACTTAAGAAAAGGCGTGAGAAGGAGGTCATCATCACTAAGGTATTGCCTAAGATGGCCCAGAAACTTGCGGATACCCTTGAGCGTGATCTCCCTGACATCAATCCGGTGGTTGCAAAGGTAATGGGGAATCTTCTTGTTATGCGCAATGTGGAACACGGGGCTAACGGAGATGCAGCGGTCACAATAAAGGTGAAGAACTTTGGCAGTAAGCTTACGGAGTTCAAGTTGCACGATATGCTTCCTTATGAGATAGGTGATGTATCGCCAGAACCAAAGGTTATCTCCATGGGCAGTGATTTTGATTATGTATGGGCTATGAAGGTTTCTCCTGAAGGCTCTAAAGCGATAACATATTCGTTGAGTTCCATGAGCGAGGACGAGATAAAGAGGCTACCTCAATTGATCGTTGAAGGTCTGGATGAAGAGCTGGTCACAGGTGCGAAAGCTATCAAAGGGTTGATCTGAAATGGTAGATACTATTAATTCCAATTACACAGAGCAGAAAAAACAGAACGACCATCTGGCAAAGAACAGGCTGATGGGCTTAGCAGAGGGGCTGTACGACCAGTTCATTGATGAGATAGTTCCGAATGTGGCTATATCCAGTCGTACCAAGAACAATATCGAATACAGTAATGAGAGTGATGTTTGGGTATATGGCGATAAGGAAACCCAAAGGACCGCAAAAACGGTCAAAGGGGCTTTCCAGTTGCTTAAGACCGTACATTCCATTGATTTCCTTGTGAAGAACCATCTGGCACAGGACCGTGGTTCGACCTTAAGGGAGCTGTATTATATCTCCGAGAACTGGGATATTGCTAAATTCCGTGAGCAGGCGGAGAGCAATCGCCTTATTGAAGACCTTGAGATCATCACAGCCCTTCAGAGGGAATATTTCCATATGCGTCCTGAAGAAGATGGTGCTACCATGTTCGGTCCGATAAGGATACGAGAGGAGACCAAACGTGGCTCCCGTATCATACACTGTCAGGAAGATATCGGTGAAAGTGGTTATCAGATCCCGTTCAATGTGGAGAACATCGAGTTCCTTGACCACGATGCCAAGTTCATCATTGCCATAGAGACTGGTGGTATGTATGCAAGGCTTATTGAGAACGGCTTCGATGAGAAATACAATGCTATCCTCGTGCACCTGAAAGGACAGCCTGCAAGGTCAACTCGCCGTCTTATCAAAAGGATGAACGAGGAGCTTGGAATTCCTGTTGTTGTTTTCACTGATGGTGATCCCTGGTCTTACAGGATCTTCGCTTCAGTTGCATACGGTGCTATCAAGAGTGCCCACCTTTCAGAGTTCATGGCAACCCCTGCTGCAAAGTTCATTGGTGTTCAGCCGACGGATATCGTTGAGTATGAGCTTTCAACAGATAAGCTGACAGACAAGGATGTGGATGCGCTTAGAAGTGAACTTACAGACCCGAGGTTCGCAAATGACTACTGGAAAGAGCAGATCAGCTTACAGCTTAGTATCAAGAAAAAGGCGGAACAACAAGCTTTTGCTGGAAAAGGTCTGGACTTTGTAACTGATACGTACCTGCCGAACAGGTTGAGTGAGATGGATATTATATGATCCTCTCACACTTTTTTTTAAATAATTAGGTATGTGATTTTCCTCAAATTTACTAAAACACAATTTTGACATACTTGTCAATTTTGTGTATCAATACAGAAAACGGCGAACTGGGAAAAGAATATATCAAATATGCCTAATTTATTGCTTAGGTGGGGATGAACATTAAATACATCAAAAATCTCAGCAATATAGAATTTTTCAAAATAATACTAGTACTGTTCCTAATTAGCTCGATGCTGTTTGTAGGGGGATGTATCGATTCAAAAGAACCCAATCAGCAGATCGGTGAATTGAATTTTATTCTGGTGCCTGAAAAGACACGGGTGCAGGAAGGTGAAACTTTCAACATTCACTTGATGTTAACAAACGTTGGTAACAAAACTATCAATGTGTGGAAGATGGAAGAACAAGTGAGCTATGATATTAATTTCTTATTTCCAAATGGTTCAAAAGTACCCTATGAATGTGGAGTAATTTCAAGAGTGCATTTAAATAATGATGATCTTGTTGAACTCCATCCTGGTCAATCTCTTAATGCTACCTTTAATTCAAAGTGTTGGAATCTGGGTAATGGTGAGTATATACTCAATGCCGTATATCACACTTCAATGGGTGACTCAATTACAAAACCATATTGGATTGGCATGGCAGAATCCAATAACTTCACCATAGATGTCGTAAATGGGGAAGATCCCATTAAATTGGCAGTTGAAGATGTCGATAGTGCTACAGGAAAAATAAATATTGCTGTAAGTGGCGAACTTGAATTCTGAAGCTATGAAGATCTGAGAGATCGGTCTGATATAATTCTAATAGGTACGGTCAAGGGGATATTTCCAAGTAAATGGAACACTGCTGACGGAACGAGGCCAACCGATGATATCTATGATCTGGGTTGGCATGATGTTCTCTATACTGATGTCATAATCAGTGTGGATGGCTATCTCAAAAATCCATTGCCCGAAAAAGAAGTTATAGTTAGGATACAGGGTGGCAGTGACGATTATGTTTCCATAGATGTGGAGGATGAATCTTCCTTTTCTCCCGGAGAAAGGGTTTTCCTTTATCTGAATAATGACACATGGGCTGATACCAAAGACTTTGGTCCGGAACACTTTGTGGTCACTGGTGCTTCACAGGGCAAATTTACGCTGACAGATAATGGACGAGTTACTCAGTTCGCTAGATCCCTTACTTTGGACGAACTTCTGGAGATTATCTGATCGATGTAATATTAACAGGATGAAATTATATGTTTTCATCCAGTTATATTTCATCTATATATGCTGATCAGTAGGGGTTAACTTATTCTGTCGGTACTATGACCGCGTGAGTTTCCCTTAAAAAGATGTAACAAATAATGTATCAGAAA
The DNA here is from genome assembly GCA_021108275.1 of Methanococcoides sp. Lineage (GTDB taxonomy): Archaea > Halobacteriota > Methanosarcinia > Methanosarcinales > Methanosarcinaceae > Methanococcoides. Next base: position 62,596 of record JAIORD010000037.1, on the reverse strand, counting down.
AAAGTAGAGGTGTTAGAGTGTCCTGCCTTTCAGGATCTTCTCTATGACCGGCTTGTTCTGAAGACCGTCTGTCATCCTTGCTTTGTCTATCCACATATCAGAAGCGGACTGTAATCCTGCTGATTTGTGTGGCATATACTCGATACCATCAAGGGCAGGTAGCTCATTGCTTAAGGATGGTGGTGTGTGAAGTCCAAAGCTCGTTTCCCCGACATTGTGGAGCATTTCCTTGGTTTTGATATCAGGGTTTTTTGCTGTTGATTCCTTTTCTTCCATGAGTGTGGATTGGTTTGCTAAGTACTAAAACGTTTCTCAATGGGATGACAAGTTATATGTAATCCATTAAATCTAATACACACAAAAACCATTATTCCCAAAAGGAGACTAACTTATTGACAACTGTTCTCGGTATAGAAGGCACAGCCTGGAATTTAAGCGCAGCAATTGTTGACGAAGATGATGTTATCGCAGAGGTGACTGAGACATATCGGCCAAAGACCGGAGGTATTCATCCAAGGGAAGCTGCACAGCATCATGCTTTGCATGCATCCAATGTTATTGAAAGATTACTGAAGGAATATCGGGATAAAGGTCATTCTCCTGAAAATATAGATGCTATTGCATTCTCACAGGGACCTGGATTGGGGGCATGTCTGAGGACGGTTGCGACATCGGCAAGGGCACTGGCATTGTCACTGGATGTTCCGCTTGTGGGTGTGAACCACTGTATCGGGCATGTTGAGATCGGTCGATGGAAAACACCGGCAGTTGATCCTGTGGTGCTTTATGTCAGTGGCGGGAATTCGCAGGTGCTTGCTCACAGGGCTGGAAAGTATAGGATATTCGGGGAAACCCTTGATATCGGCATAGGTAATGCCCTTGATAAATTTGCAAGGGGTGCAGGGCTGACCCATCCGGGAGGTCCCAAGGTGGAAGAGTATGCCAGGAAAGCTACGAATTATGTGAAAATGCCATATGTTGTAAAGGGTATGGATTTCTCATTTTCAGGGCTATCCACTGCTGCAACGGATTCTTTGAAGGACAACTCTCTTGAAGATGTCTGTTATTCTTTCCAGGAGAATGCTTTTGCAATGCTTGTGGAGGTTACCGAGCGTGCATTGGCCCATACCGGTAAGAGTGAAGTGCTTCTTGCAGGAGGTGTGGGTGCGAACATGCGGCTTCGCGAAATGCTCAATGTCATGTGTGAGGACAGAGGTGCAAGCTTCTACGTGCCTGAAAAACGTTTCATGGGTGACAATGGTGCCATGATAGCTTATACAGGTCTGTTGATGTTCAATTCAGGGACCACTTTACCGATCGAAAGTTCTCATGTGGACCCGAGCTTCAGGCCGGATACTGTCGATGTTACCTGGATAATCGATGAAAAGGAGGTTCTGTGATGTATCTTCAAAGCGGGGCTGAAGCGGTGGTTTCCCTTAAAGACGGTTATGTCATCAAGGACCGAATCCCTAAAAGATACCGGGTTGCGGAACTGGACGAGAGGATACGCAAGGAAAGGACGCGTGCAGAAGCCCGGTTGATGTCAGATGCAAGGCGTTGTGGGGTGGCCACACCTATAATACATGATATTTATGATTTTACCATCGAAATGGAATATATCGATGGCAAGCCTGTAAAATATGTTATTGATGAAACGATGTGTAAGCTTATGGGCAAGCTTATCGGAAGGCTTCACAGTGGTGGTATAATCCATGGTGATCTGACAACTTCCAATATGATCTACAGTGATGATCGTATCTACCTGATCGATTTCGGGCTTGCATATGTGGATGGTTCGGTGGAGTCGAGAGGTGTTGATATCCATGTTCTGTTCCAGACACTTGAGAGCACACATAAGGATCATGAAGAATTGATAAAAGCCTTCAGTCGTGGTTACAGGATAACCCTTGATATGGCGGATGAAGTGCTTGATAGAGTTAAAGAGATTGAAAAGAGGGGTCGTTATGCGTGAAATGGTATTTGTGACAGGAAATAAAGGTAAATTCGGTGAGGCAAAAGAGATACTTGCAGCCAAGGATATTGAACTTATACAGAATAAGGATGGATATCCTGAACTTCAGGAAGATGAACTTGAACCTATAGCTGCATATGGTGCAAAATACTGTGCTGAAAAGTTAAAACATCCTGTGATGGTGGATGATTCGGGTCTTTTCATCAACGCACTGAATGGCTTTCCGGGTCCTTATTCCGCATTCGTGGAAGAAAATCTTGGTAACCAGAGGATCTTAAAGCTCATGGAAGATGAGTCTGACCGGAGCGCTGTTTTTAAGTCGGTCATCGGCTATTGCGAACCCGGGGGAGAACCTGTAACCTTTACTGGCACTGTCGAAGGTGAGATCGCCTACGAAGAGCGTGGAAGTGGGGGATTTGGATACGATCCTATCTTCGAATATAATGGAAAGACATTCGGTGAGCTTGGTACCGAGGTGAAAAATAAAATGTCACATCGCCGAAATGCACTGGATAAGTTCTTCGCCTGGCTTGACTGAACACAAGATACTGCAATTGTTAGGTGGATGATATGAACTCTCTTCAACGGTTCTTAGCTGACACTCGGGGTGTTGACACTATACCATTGAAGATGGTGTTCTATCTCTCAATTGCAAGCATGATAATCCTGATGACCGCGTTTTCGTGGAACAACATTTCTCCTGTGGTCGATGATGCTCACGTGGACAAACAACTCGAGGATGTTGCACTTGGGATATCATCTATTCAGAATGGATATGCCAGGGACATCTCAAGTAATGATGTTGAAGGCAGTATGGGTGTCCTTGACCTTTCATTGCCAGAACATGTGGATTATGTCTCATTCGGTGTCGATCCCGATCCGGATATGGATGGTAATCTGACGAATACGGAATGGGCTGTGGAAAATAATAACATTCTTTGTAGCTATTCCGAAGGTTTCAAAACACGTGTTCATATCGATGGTGACACGATAGAGTTCAGGAAAGGGATCTCCAATGGCGGAGATGTTTGGGTCATTGATGATGACGGCTCTGCTTTAGGTCATGACAAGGGTGTCGTGCTCGAAGGTCCGATCTCAGGAGAATTCGTATTTGAACTTGTGTTCGTAGAGGGTGAGGGCAAATACACCCTCAGCCATTTTTAAAAACCGTTTTACTCGATAAAACGCACAGAGTTCTCAAGTACTTTCTTTGCCTGTGACTCAGTTAGTCCTGCACCCATGGCTATCTTGAGTGCAGTCTCTTTTGTGATGAGATTTTCCGGACTGTGGGTGTCCGTATTGACTACCATGGTCGCACCAACTTCTGTTCCGAGCCTTGCAACGTGTCCGTTCGTTCTGTTGTGACCGTTCCTTGCGGTTATCTCGAGGCAGGTCCCATTGTCGGCAGCCATCTGTGCTTCTTCTTCGGTTATGAAACCAGGGTGTGCAAGAATATCAACATCCTCACAGGCAATTGCTGCAGCGTTCGTACCAGGTGCAACAGGTTCCACTGGGCTCTCTCCGTGAACGACAACTATCTCTGCTCCAAGTTCCCTTGCCATCTTTGCAAGGGACGCTATCTTGTCAGGGTGTACGTGTGTTATCTCAACTCCGGGGATTATTCTGATGTCCATGACCTCTTCCATGTATTTTGCTTTCTTGATGCATGAGAGGATGTGTTCCACGTTGGTAAGATCAGCATGGTCTGTAAGCCCGATACCTCTGTATCCAAAAGTAACAGCTCTTCGTACAAGTTCACTTGGAATAAGTTCTCCGTCACTGAAAACGGTGTGTGTGTGTAGGTCGATCATGTACTCACCTGAGATTGGTATTGTATAAATTATGAATTAATTTTTGTTTTTAATGTCCTGTTCACATTAATCGTTTGTGTACGAACAGTATTCTTATCAATGTTTATATAAGGTTTGCTGACAAAACTTAAATTGTTAATTATCAGATAATTATCTATATTTCTATTACTCTCCGAATTGACCTGAAGTTTTTGGGAAGGCTGAACAAATTGACAAGAATTCGAAGATTGGTTCTGGATGTATTGAAACCCCATCATCCCTCTACTATCGAACTGGCTGGAAAGTTGAGTGGTGTTGATGGTGTTACGGGTGTGAACATCGGTCTGTATGAGGTTGACCAGAGAACAGAGAACATCAAGATCACCATTGAAGGTGATGGTATTGAATATGAAGTGATAAAACAGGAGATCGAAAAACTTGGAGCGGTCATTCACAGCATAGATGAGGTCGCTGCCGGCTCGCTCCTTGTTGAAGAAGTGGAAACCCTTCAGGATCGCTGAAGGATATCACCTTATTCTTCATTATTTTCTTTTAACTCTTCATCATAACGTCCAATGACAATTGCAAAAGCAAATTCCGGTTTAACGTCTACTATCTTTATACGGACGTTCTCTCCTTTTTTAACTTCGTCCTGCATAAAAACGACAAAGTCTTCAACAAAGGCTATACCATTTCCTTTAGATCCTATCTTTTTGATAGTGACATCGAACTTGTCATCGATCTTCAAGGGTGCTGTTAGCAATTTCTTACCGATGACATAGATCTCTGCACTCTCTTGCCTCGAGGCTTTTGGTGAGAACGCACGGGTGAACGTGAAACTTTCGCGGACTTTGTCCATATACTCTTTGAACATATCACCCTGAAATACTTTCACAATAAAATGTCCCTTTGGTTTAAGGATCTTCTTTGCACATTCAAGGGCAGATGTGGTAAGGTCGATGGAACGTGCATGGTCAAGGCTCCAGTTACCTGAAAGGTTTGGTGCAGCATCACATATAACTACATCAGCGCCTCCTTCACCTACCATTTCTATTATCTTTTTGATCGTTTCATCAGATGTGATATCCCCTTTGATGGTCTCCACGCCTTCAATCTCCTTTATGCGGCGAAGGTCAACTCCTACTATCTTTCCGCCGGAGATCTTCTTGGCGACTTCCAACCATCCTCCTGGGGCGGCACCCAGGTCCACGATAGTATCGCCTTCTTTGATCACTTCATGTTTTTCATTGATCTGGAAAAGCTTGTAGGCTGCCCTTGAGCGGTAGCCTTCATCCTTTGCTCTCCAATAATAGGTATCTCTTCTATCCCTTGCCATGTCTATCTGACCTCTCATCGCATGCAAACATCAAATATCTTGTGCTGTACCAAGGGAATCGATCTGTTTGCTAAGAGCTAATATATCGTTCTCCATATCTGCAATACCGCCTTCGAGCCATGAATCATAATCGTAGTAAACATTCAGAAGCTCGCTGTATTGACGTTCAAGTGTCGGAATGTCCAGACTACCTTCCACATTCTCTGAACATTTGTCTATATTGTGCTTGAGTTTCGTGAACCTTGCTTTTAGTCTTTCGGAATTCTTTCGCGTGAGCTTTTCCGAATAAACTTCGCACCTGTCCGGTTTCAGTATGGCTATTACTTCGCTGAGTTCGAATGGATGTTCAGGAAATGGATTCGGTCCAAGGATATAGAATTCCCTGTCCTTTTCCACATTTTTCGAATATCTGTCTATATTGTGCCTGAGTTCTGAGAGTCTTGCTTTTAGCCTTTCGGAATATCTCTGAATGAGCTTTTCCGAATCAATTTCGCGCTTGTCAAGTTTCAGTATATCTAATACTTCGCTGAGTTCGAACGGATACTCAGGAAATGCATTAGGCCCAAGGATATAGAACTCCACGTCCTCTTCACTTTTGTCACATTCTTCAATTAGTTCTTCTGAAGTGATGGTCTCAAGAAGATGTTCTAAAACAGCCTTTTCACACATCTTCTCAATTTCTTCATGCAAAGGCTCATCTTCATCCCTTTCATAGGCAAGCTCTTTCACAACATTGATCACTTCTTCATGAGTTGCTGCACCAAGGGCACCTACGATCCCTTCGAGTTCTTCTGGCTCTATCATGTGACCATCTCTCATAATCTATAACGACGGCAACTAAATATGCTTCTCAGAATATTGCCAGTGTCATGTTTTTCTATCCTTGCGTCAATGTTCCTTTCCATCAGCGGTATCTCGATATTCATCCCATCCACTATATGGTCGGCAAGGACAATATCGCCACAGAGGAACATCATATCGATGTCGATCATCGAGCTTGCAAGTAGATCTTTCAGTGCACTTCTTACTTTATCTGCGTGGTGTGCAATATCTTCATCCCGAAGCCTCTCAAACCGTCTCTGGCTAAATCCGCCTTTTGTGTGTTTTGCCTTGACGCTGCTTCTTATGACCATGTCCTCATCAAAGAATGTCTTATCTGATGTTATTCCTATGAGCGATTCCCCTGCATGGGTCGCAAGTACACAGACGGTCATTTCCTGTTCCAACAGCTTTGTGAGTGGTCCTGTATTGAACGAACCGGCTATCTCCAATGAGCTTTCTGTTATGGGTATGGGCGGTACTATTACCTCGCATACCATCTTCATATTGTCATAAAATAGCACATATCCCGTATTGGAATTTATCTTTTTGACCAACTGCAATGTATCCTGGTCGAGATGTTTTGCGAGTTTTCCTTGTATCTCGTTGGCCTGCATCTGTTCATATGTCATGTAAGCAGTGATGAACGAATCGTTGCCTGAAGTTATGGATGCTAACCTTTCGATGTAAGGGTCGAAAGACGATGGTGCTATCTCTTCAATAAGGGAAAATGAGTTCTCATTCGTTCCTTTGTTCCTGAGCTCTTCAAGTTCGTATGTAAGTGTTTCTATACGTACATCAGCCTCATTCAGCTTCTGCTCAGCTTCCTGTTTTGCAGCAATGGCCTTTTTAGTGTTGGTTTCGTTCTTTTCGAGTCGCTTTTTGTCTATCTCCATTTCAAGTAGATGTGACTGTAGCTTCTCTATCTCATTCTCCAACTTCTCTTTTCCTGAATACCGGCTGAAAAGGGAGTTCAGGTTCTCCACCACTTTTTTCTTATCATCCATTTGACTCAAGTTAAGTTCTCCATAAATAAAAAATCTGTCATATATCCTTAAAACATTCAGTAAGGTACTTATTACTAGGATACAAATCCTGTCTGATGAATACCTCACGCCATCCTACCATGTGGATAAAGGGGCAGAAAAGTGCCTCTCTTTCCGGAAAGACGATAGTTCTTGCAGTAACAGGCAGTATAGGTGCAGTAAGGGTCATAGAACTTGCACGTGAACTTATTCGAAATGGTGCAGATGTCTATGGCGTGATGAGCGAGGCTGCACAGCACATAATCCATAAGGATGCGCTGCACTATGCAACAGGCAACGAAGTTATAACTGACCTTGCTGGCGAAGTAGAACATGTTAAGTTCTGTGGTGCTGAAGGTTGTGCTGATCTTCTACTGATAGCACCGGCAACTGCTAACACTATTGGTAAGATGGCAGTTGGGGTTGATGACACTCCTGTAACTACTTTTGCAACTACTGCCATAGGTTCCGGTATTCCGGTAATAGTTGTGCCTGCTATGCATAATTCCATGTATGAACATCCGGCAGTGATTGAAAATATCGATAAGTTGAAGAGCTGGGATATTTCATTTGTTGGCCCTCATCTCAGTGAGGGTATCGCGAAGATCGCATCTAACGACCAGATAGTACTTGCTGTGGAGCGTGTTCTTGGGGATAGTGTCCTTTCCGGTAAAAAAGTGCTCATTACGAGTGGGGCGACCGCAGAATCCATTGATCCTATCAGAATTATCACCAACCGTTCTTCAGGTGCCACTGGCAGAGAGATCGCACTGGAATTCTATCGAAGGGGTGCAGATGTTACCGTGGTCCATAGGGGCAATCTCGAGTTTGATGGTATCAGTGAGATACTAGTGGAGAATGCCGGTCAGATGGTGGATGCTACATTAAAGGAACTTGAGTACGGGTATGATATGCTTATCAGTGCGGCAGCGATCTCTGATTATACCATTGATGCCAGGGATGATAAGATCAAGTCTGGTGGTGATCTGTCATTGAAGTTCAGAAGCACCCGTAAACTTATACGTGAGGTACGTGATGCTTATCCGGACCTCTCTGTAATTGGGTTCAAGGCAGAGGCATACATTTCTGAAGATGAGCTCATTGTCCGCGCAAAAGATTCGATGAAGGATGCGGATCTGGATATTGTCGTGGCCAATGAGGTCGGTAGCAGCGGCATGGGTACAATTGAGAACGATGTCTACATAATACCTGGTGAGAATGGTGAGATCACTCATATCAGTGGGAACAAAAGACTTATCGCTGGAGCATTGGCGGATAATATAGAATACATGTTGACTAAAAGGGAATTAAATGTCCACTGAGGGTCCTGTTGGAAGGGCTTTTGCTCCGGGACATATTACCGGTTTTTTTGAGATCCACGATGACCCTCTGCCTCAAAAGAGAGGTTCTACGGGATGTGGTCTTGTTCTTGATGGGGGTATTGAGACCACCGTTTCTGAATGCGCGGATAGGACGGAAATCATCCTTGATGGTATCCCTGTTTTAGCAGAGACCACGAGGGCAGTTGTGGAACAATTAATTGATTTCCCGGTCAAGGTCAGTTGCACTTCCTCCATTCCGGTCGGGTGTGGTTTTGGTGCTTCCGCTGCAGGTGCGTTGAGCGTGGCCTATGCATTGAACGAAGCCTTTTCTCTGGATCTTACTTCCAATCAGTTGTTAGAGGCTGCTCATATTGCAGAGGTCATGAATGGAAGTGGGATGGGTGATGTTGAAGGGCAGTCCCAGGGTGGGATTCCCATCCGCCTGTCTGCGGGCTGTCCTCCCTATGGTAGGCTTGACAGGGTCCCATCCCCTCCTTTCGAGATATTCTGTGTTGTGCTGGGTGAACTTTCCACCGGTTCTATTCTTGAGGACAGTGTTATTATGCGTGAGATTAATTCTGCCGGCAGGGAAGCTTTAACTTCGTTGCTTTCAAGGCCTACGCTGGATAATTTCATGGAACTCTCTAAACAGTTCACATTAAGATGCGGGCTTTTCAGTGACTGCTTGTTGGATGCCATCGAGGCTGTGAGTGCTATTGGTGGTATGTCCTCACAGGCAATGCTGGGGGACACTATTTTTGCGGTTTCAGGAGCTGCTTCGAAGGGGGATGTTATGTTATCCCTTAAGGAGTTCGGTGATGTCATTACCTACAATGTTGGTTCTTGTAATCTCCTTCATTTGGATGTTTGATCTCAGGCCATTTTGTACGCAACATTGAAGAAGACCTAACGACTATCGCAGTATATATTAGAATTCAGTTTGATTTTATAAAAAAGGAGCAAAGATTATGGTAATGGAAGATGATTGGGATCCCAAAGGCCCAAAAAGTACTAAAGACCCACAGATGCCGGAGATAAATATCCCTCCAATGGTGGCAAACATCCTTCGTGGTGGTGCAATAGTTCTTGTGATATTGCTTATCTTTTCAGCAGTGTTCGGATCTATATTCGTTTCAGTTGGTGCAGGACAGGTCGGAGTGAAGTTCAGTCAGTTCGGTGGTGTAATGGAGGATGAACTTGGTGAAGGTTTGCATATTGTACCTCCCTGGGTAAGTGTTACAAAGTATTCTGTCAGGAGCGAGATGTACACAATGAGCGCCAAAGCTGCAGAAGGCGAAGTTGTCGGAGATGACCAGATAAATGCATTGACTAATGAGGGCTTGACACTTGGGCTTGATATCTCTGTCAGGTACAGGCTTGTTTCAGATGATGCAAGCGTTGTTCATACAAAACTTGGTACCGCTTATGCACAGAAGATCATCAGACCTACTATCAAATCAGTTATAAGAGAAGTTGTTTCCGGTCACACTGCCATGGCCATATATGGTGAGCAAAGGGACCTTGTAGCTACTGAAATGCAGGTGGAGATGGAAAAGGCTCTCGTTGCCGATGGTATAATCGTTGAAGAAGTTCTGCTCAGGAATGTCCAACTTCCAACAAAGATCGCTGATGCTATTGAATCCAAGCTTCAGGCGGATCAGGATGCTCAGAGGATGATCTTCGTGAAACAGAAAGAGCAGCTCGAAGCTGAAAGAAGGATCATCGAAGCTAATGGTATTGCCAATGCTACGATCGTTCAGGCAACAGGTGAGGCCGAAGCTCTGCGTCTGGTCAATGTAGAATTTTCAAAGAACCCGAAGCTTATCAACTACAAGTACATCCAGATGCTTGAGAGTCAGGAAGTGCAGACTTTGATAGTGCCTTCTGATCAGGGAATTATCCTTGATGCTACCGCGTAAGATCTGTGGTAAGTATGAGTGATATTCCTAAAGATCACCCTCGCTACGCTTCCCTTATGACAAGGGAGCGGATAGTCGAGGGTGTGGATATTGGAATTACCAGTCAGCAGGGACTGGTTGCACAGGGCAGAGGTGAGTGTTTCGATTATCTTGTTGGTGAGATAACCACCACTTCTGCTTTTTTGGCAGAGAAAGTAGCTGTCTGTATGCTGCTTCTTGCTGAGCGTCCTATTCTTTCTGTCAATGGAAATGCTGCGGCCCTTGTGCCGGAGTTCCTTGTGGAGCTTTCTGAACTGGTTGATGCTCCGCTTGAAGTTAATCTGTTCCACCGCAGTGATGAACGCGTGGAGCGTATAATCTCTCATCTTAAACAAAAGGGTGCTTCTGAGGTGCTTGGTGGAAAGGGGGATGCAAGGCTTTCCCTTGAACATGGCAGAGCGATCGTGGACTCGGATGGCATTTACAAGGCGGATGTCGTGCTTGTACCTCTTGAGGATGGTGACAGGTGCCAGAAACTTGTTGATATGGGCAAGACCGTTATTGCCATAGACCTGAATCCGATGTCCCGTACATCCCGAACCGCAAGTGTGACCATTGTTGATAATGTCGTCAGGGCGCTTGCAAATATGGCCGGGCTTGCGATCGAACTGAAAAAGCTTGATCCCGTTGAACTTCAGAAAATTGTTGATGAGTATGACAATGGCAGGATATTGTCAGAATCTGTTCGTGAGATACGTGACATGCTTGATGGTATGATCACTGATATGTGAGGTTTGTATGGTCATTATTGAAAGAACGCGTAAGTTCGTTGCGGATGTGCTTGCCGATGAGCCAAGTTCTCATGAGATGTCTCACATTGAACGTGTGGAATCCACATGTATGGCGATACAGGGTGAGGAAGGTGGTGACCTTCAGGTCATACGTCTTGCAGCTTTGCTCCATGATGTAGGTGTGGTGAAAGAGCATCGTGAAGGTGGCGACCATGCTGTCCATAGTGCTGAGATGGCGTATGATCTTCTCATGAAGGAAGGTGTTGAGTCTTCGGTTATCGATCATGTCGTTTCCTGCATCCGTACGCACCGGTTCAGTCGGGGGCACAAGGCAGGATCGCTCGAAGGGCAGATATTGCAGGATGCCGATCGTATCGATGCTCTTGGGGCTATCGGGATATTCAGGGCGGTAATGTCAATGGGTGCTCTGCGTAGCTTGAAATATTCCAGTGGGATCGAGAAAAGTTCATCAAGAAATGCTTATGCAGCAGATCCTCTGGATGGCTTTGCTGAATATATGGAAATGAAACCTTTTAAAATAATGGGTGGCTTAAACACTACGACTGCAAAGAGGATTGCAGCGGACAGGCTCAGGATAATGCATCAATACCTTGATGCACTTGAGGTTGAAACATCGAACAAGTAACAGGTATAGTGATCATATGGCAGATATTATAATTAAGAACGGTTATGTTCTGACAATGGACCCTGAGTTAGGGGACCTTAAAAATGGGGTTGTGGTTATAGATGATGGCAGTATAGTCGAGGTTGCTGAGTCAACTGAAGCGACAGCAGATACTGTTATCGATGCACAAGGCGGCGTTGTTATGCCGGGTTTCGTTAATACGCATACTCATGCAGGTATGACGCTTTTCAGGGGTTATGCAGACGATCTTCCGCTTGAATCCTGGCTTCAGGACCACATCTGGCCGGCAGAAGCTGAGCTTACTGCATCAGACGTGGTCGCGGGTACGAACCTTGCATGTCTGGAAATGATCAAAAGCGGAACCGTGGCCTTTGCGGATATGTACTTCTTCATGGAAGAGGTCGGTAAGGTCGTGGAGTCTTCAGGCCTAAGGGCTGCTCTTTCCTACGGCATGATCGAACTGGGGGATGCTGAAAAGGGGAAGAGCGAACTTAAGAAAGGTAAGGGGTTTGTGAACGAGTGGAATGGGGAGGCGGACGGAAGGATCTCTGCAATGTATGGTCCGCATGCACCCAATACCTGTTCAAAGGAATTCCTGATCAAAGTAAAAGAACAGGCTGTCGCAGACAATGCGAAGATACATATTCATGTGCTTGAGACCGAGGCTGAACTGAACCAGATGAAGGGACAGTACGGAATGTGTTCTGTTAATATGCTGGATAGTATCGATTTTTTTGGGCCTGATGTTCTTGCAGCACATTGTGTCTGGCTTTCCGATGGGGACATGGACATCCTGGCCAACAATAATGTCAATATCTCACATAATCCGGTGAGCAATATGAAGCTGGCATCAGGTGTCGCACCGGTGACGAAGCTACTTGATAGGGGTGCAAATGTCTGTCTTGGTACTGATGGTTGTGCTTCCAATAATAATCTCGATATGTTCGATGAGATGAAAACTGCCACATTGTTGCAAAAGGTGGATACAATGGACCCAACTGCACTTCCTGCAAAGAAAGTACTTGAGATGGCCACTGTCAGTGGAGCAAATGCACTTGATATTAAGAGTGGGATGTTGAGGAAAGGTTATAATGCAGATGTTATAATTGTTGACATGAACCGATCACACCTGACTCCGTTGTTCGATGTACCTTCACAATTGGTATATTCGGCAGGTGGGAGTGACGTGAGGACTTCTATTGTTAATGGTAAGGTTCTTATGGATGATCATAAGATGCTTTGCATGGACGAGCAGAAGATCATCGATGATGCTAAAGAGGCGGCTTCCAATCTGGTGTCAAGGGTCGATGCCAAGAATTGATGCGGGTCCGTTTTGTTATACAATATTTGAATTTATACTGGAGATATAAATATGAGTGATAAAGATTTGATAGAATCTGGTGATATGAAGATCGGGTGGGTGCGCAGTCACATGCCTGTACTTTCTATCATTCGTGAGAACTTCGAACGTGAACAGCCTTTGAAAGGACATAAGATCGCAATGGCGTTACATGTTGAAGCAAAGACAGCTGCTCTTGTGGAGGCACTTGCCATCGGTGGTGCTGAAGTGGCTATTACAGGTTGCAATCCGTTGAGCACACAGGATGATGTTTCAGCAGCTCTCAATACGCGTGATAATATCAACTGCTATGCAAAGTATGATTGCTGCAGTGATGAATATTATGAGGCTATCGACAAAGTGCTTGATATGAAGCCTGATATCACTATTGATGACGGTGCAGACCTTATCTTCAAGCTTCATACCGAGCGCACAGATCTGCTCTCTGGGCTCCTTGGTGGCTGTGAGGAGACCACTACCGGTATTCACAGACTCAAGGCAATGGAGAAAGACGGGGCACTGAAGATGCCCGTTGTTGCGGTGAACGATGCAATGACAAAATTCCTTTTCGATAATAGGTACGGTACAGGTCAGTCATCATGGGATGGTATCATGAGGACCACCAATCTCTTGGTTGCTGGAAAGACCGTTGTTATCGGCGGATACGGCTGGTGTGGTAAGGGCGCTTCCCTTCGTGCTTCAGGCCTTGGTGCCGATGTAATTGTGACAGAGATCGACCCTATACGTGCACTTGAGGCTCGTATGGATGGCCACCGTGTCATGTCCATGGCCGAGGCTGCAAAGTATGGTGATATATTCGTTACGACTACGGGTAATGTCGATATCCTTTCAAAGAAGCACTTTGAGGTCATGAAAGATGGTGCAATTCTTGCAAATTCAGGCCACTTTAATGTGGAGATCAATCTTGAAGAGCTGACTGCCATGGCGAGTTCCGTACGGACTGTCAGGAAGAATATCAAGGAGTACAATGTTGCGGGTAAGAGAATTAACGTTCTTGCAGATGGCAGACTTGTAAATCTTGCAGCAGGCGATGGTCATCCTGCAGAGGTCATGGATATGAGCTTTGCAAATCAGGCGCTTTGTGTCAAATATATTGCTGAGACCAAACTTGAGAATGGTGTACATCCTGTGCCTCATGATCTTGATATGTATGTTGCTGAATTGAAATTGAAATCAATGGGCATTGAAATTGATGAACTTGAACCTCATCAGACCGAATATATGGAAGGGTGGGAGTGCGGGACATAATTGTCCTGTAATTATTTTTTTTAATTGTTTTTCTTTTTAGGTTTTGGTCGTGTCGTTTTAATTCAAAATTTTAGTATATTTCTTCTTTTTTGATACCTTCAAGTCATTTGTGGGTGATTGTTGGGGTCAAAGCTTATATAAAGAGAGGCATATAATGGAATTCCCGAGGATGCAATAACTAACTCTCTTTGCGACAATTGGTACAACTTTCTCTAAGTTGTTATTCAGGCTGAATATTGCTTCGCAAAGATCTGGTTAGTGCGTTATCGGTCTGATAAATACGCTTGATCTTGATAAGGGCGGTATGTTCAATAATTTAATGTCAAAAAAGGTTTAACTTTGTAAAAAGTAAAAACAATCCTATAAATATGTATTGACAATTTCATACCTCTTTCATTTATATTTCAAGATGTATTTTGTGAGTGTGGGTCTGGCATATACATTCCAAAAATATGCACAATGCACAATAGGAACGCTTATATACTAGTGTTCCCTTGTTACCTCGCTGTATGACGTGGCATTTATGGTGCCGGTGCAGTAGTCGCCGTGGGCTTGTAGCTTAGTCAGGCAGAGCGTCTGGCTTTTAACCAGACGGTCTAGGGTTCAAATCCCTACAAGCCCGCCAGCAATCCATGAATATATTGCTTGCATATTTTTTAGGAGGAGTAAATTTGAGTAAGTTCAGCCTGCTTGACCACGAATTAATCCCCCATCATGAAGTTATGGATGAGGATGATCTGAAAACTGTCCTGGCACATTATAATGTTGAAAGGGAACAGTTACCTAAGTTGAAAGTAACAGATCCTATCGCACTTGAAATTGGTGCGGAGCCTGGTAATGTTGTGAAGGTTATTCGCAAAAGCCAGACTGCAGGTGAAGCACTGTATTACAGATATGTAATAGAGTGAAACGAGGTTTTAATATTTGAAATATCTTGTTTATTCTTTATCCACTTATTTTGGTTGCTTTTTAATGCATTGTTTCGAGGGTGCATTCGACCGAGTTGATACTGTGACTGCCTATATGGTCGCAGTGACCGTTAATTCCACTAATTTTTCTTTCTAAAATTCAATTAATTAAAAGAGGGTGCTATCATCGCGTTAGACACGAGCGTATTATCAGAAGCCTATTTCACAAAGGACAAGATTGTGCAGCATCACATTGACTCTTATAACAAGTTTGTCAAACATGGTCTTCAGAAGATCATTAATGAACAAGGTATAATCGAGACCGATCTCGAGGATATCTATGTCAAACTTGGTAAGATAAGGGTGGAACATCCAGTAGTAAAGGAAGCAGATGGTGCAATTGAGAAATTGTATCCAAACGAGGCAAGGTTGCGTAACCTTTCTTATTCTGCTCCTCTTTTCCTGGAAATGTCTGTTGTACAGAATGGTGAGGAAGGAGAGCCAAGGGAGGCAAAGGTCGGCCAGCTTCCTGTAATGATCAAATCGGAGATCTGTAACCTTGTTGGCATAAGCGATGCCGAAATGATCCAACATGGTGAGGATCCGCTTGATCCTGGGGGATATTTTATTGTAAATGGTACTGAACGTGTCGTGATGACACTTGAGGACCTTGCCCCTAACAAGATCCTTACTGAGCTCGGTGAGCGTTACGGTGACTCCATCGAAGTTTCAAAGGTGTTCTCTCAGAGGAGAGGCTACAGGGCACTGGTAGTTGTGGAAAGAGGCAGGAAATCCCTTTTGGAGATCTCATTCCCATCTATCTCCGGACGTGTCAACTTCATTACATTGATGCGTGCTCTGGGTGTTGAGACCGATGAAGATGTCGCAAAGATCGTTTCGACTGATCCTGAGATCATGAAGTTCATGTTCGAGAACCTCGAAGAGGCAGAGGTCTTCACAATAGAAGATGCTATTGAGAAGATCGGTGGTCGCGTGGCTTCCGGGCAGGCAAGGGAATATCAGATGAAGCGTGCGAACTATGTGATCGACCGTTATCTTCTTCCGCACCTTGGCAACGATCCTGCTGACAGAATACCAAAGGCACATTTCCTTGGTAGGATGGCAGAGTCATGTTTCGAGCTTGCTCTTAAGAGGCGCTCAGATGATGATAAGGACCACTACTCCAACAAGAGGCTCAAGTTGACCGGTGACCTGATGGAGGATCTTTTCAGGGTAGCTTTCAACCGTCTTGCACGAGATGTAAAATACCAGCTTGAAAGGGCTAACATGAGGAACAGGGAATTGAACGTAGCGACACTTGTGCGTGCGGATGTTCTTACTGACCGTCTTCAGCACCCTCTTGCTACGGGTAACTGGGTAGGCGGAAGAAGTGGTGTATCTCAATTGCTTGACCGTACGGATTACATCTCAACCCTTTCTCACTTAAGACGTGTAATTTCTCCACTTTCAAGGGCTCAGCCTCACTTTGAGGCTCGTGATCTGCATCCCACTCAATGGGGACGCCTTTGTCCTTCAGAGACTCCCGAAGGTCCAAATTGTGGTCTGGTGAAGAACTTTGCCCAGATGGTCGAGCTTTCTACTGGTATAGAGGATAAGGAAGTTGTTAAGAATATCATTTACGGACTTGGTGTAGCTCCTGTGGAAATCTACGTTCCGGAAATTATCTTGGAATTGGCTGCCGATGTTGATTATGAGGAAGACCTGGAATTGACTCCTCATGATGAGGGCGAAGTACCTGCTGTAAAGGTTGAAGCCAAGGCAGAGTCTGAGCCCAACGTTGTTGATTATCATAAGTACATGGATGAAAATGCCGATCCCGTGGGCGGCGATGAGACGGAGGTGCAAGAATGACTGAAGCAAAAGTCTTCCTCGATGGGGAATTTATCGGAACTCACGATGATCCGGTAGAGCTTGTCGAGAGTATAAGGGGGCAGCGCCGCAGTGGTATGTTGCCGGATCAGTTGAATGTAACTCTTTATGAGGATATTCACGAAGTAATCTTAAGCTCTGATATGGGTCGTGCAAGAAGGCCTGCCCTTGTTGTTGAAGATGGTGTTCCGCTGATCACTGAGGAACATATCGAAAAGCTCCGGGATGGCGAGATATCGTTCCGTGATATCTTGAATATGGGTTTTGTTGAATATCTGGATGCTGAGGAGGAAGAGAATGTGTTCATTGGTCTTTATGAAAAGGACCTTACTCTTAAACACACACATCTTGAGATAGACCCCTCCCTAATGCTTGGTATCTGTACTGGTATGGTCCCATATCCGGAGCACAATGCTTCTCCGAGGAACACCATGGGTGCAGCTATGATCAAGCAGTGTATCGGGGTTTCTTCATCCAACCTGAAACTCAGGCCTGATACACGTGCACATGTACTTCACTATCCGCAGAAGGCAATGACGCGTACTCAGACCTGTGATGCTATCCATTTCGATGACCGTCCGGCTGGACAGAACTTCGTTGTCGCTGTCATGTCCTACGAAGGGCATAATATTGAGGATGCACTGGTTTTCAATAAAGGTTCCATTGAGAGGGGTCTTGGAAGAAGCCACTTCCTGAGAACCTTTGAAGGTGAAGAACGCCGTTATCCTGGTGGTCAGGAAGACAAGTTCGAGATTCCTGATTCTGAGTTCAGAGGTGCCCGCAGTGCAGATGCATATGCAAACCTCGATATTGATGGTCTTGTGAACCCGGAAACCGTTGTAGGTCCAAATGATGTGCTTATCGGCAAGACAAGTCCTCCAAGGTTCCTTGAAGAACAGTCTGACTTTGGTATAACTATTGAACAGCGCAGGGAAAGTGCAATTACGATGCGCTCGAACGAGAAAGGTATCGTTGATACTGTTATTCTTACTGAGTCTATCAATGGTACAAGGCTTGCAAAGGTGAAGATAAGGGATGAAAGGATCCCTGAGATCGGTGACAAGTTCGCATCAAGGCACGGTCAGAAGGGAGTTATCGGTTTGATAGTTCCATATCATGATATGCCATTTACAGAACTGGGTATGGTCCCTGATCTTGTTATCAATCCTCACGCTATCCCTTCACGTATGACCGTTGCCCACGTTCTGGAAATGATCGGTGGGAAACTTGGTTCTATTGAAGGTCAGCGTATGAGGGGTACTGCATTCTCCGGTGATAAGGAGGATGGTATCCGTGCAGGGCTTCAGAAAAATGGTTTCTCGCACACAGGAAAAGAGGTATTCTGTGATGGGGTTACCGGTAAGAAGATCCAGGCAGATGTTTTCGTTGGTGTTATCCTTTACCAGAAGCTCCACCACATGGTTGCATCAAAGATCCATGCAAGGTCCAGAGGTCCTGTGCAGGTATTGACCCGTCAGCCAACTGAGGGACGTGCTCGTGAAGGAGGTCTTAGGTTTGGTGAAATGGAAAGAGATGTACTGATCGGACACGGTGCTGCGATGACCTTGAAGGAAAGACTTCTAGATGAGTCTGATAAGGTCGTAGAACTCGTATGTGGACACTGTGGTATGGTGGCAACCTTTGACAGGACACGTAATATCAGATACTGTTCGAACTGTGGTGCTGAAACGGACATTCACCCGGTGGAAATGAGCTATGCGTTCAAGTTGCTTCTTGATGAGATCAAATCCCTTGGGGTTGCTCCAAGACTTAGACTTGATGATGCGGTGTGATAATAATGCAGATGGACAATATGGTACCTTCAATACCAAAGAGGATCGGTGCGATCAAATTCGGTTTGATCTCTCCGCGCGAAGTACGTAAAATGAGCGTTACATCGATCATAACTGCGGATACCTATGATGATGACGGTTATCCGATAGACATGGGTCTTATGGACCTGCGTCTTGGTGTGATCGATCCTGGACTTAAATGTAAGTCCTGTGGAAGCCGTGCTGGTGAATGCCCTGGTCACTTCGGGCATATCGAACTTGTGGCACCTGTTATCCACGTTGGTTTCAATAAGATCCTTCGTAAGATCTTACGTTCGGTCTGTTGCAAGTGCAGTTCCCTTCTGCTTGAGGAAGGTAAGAAGAGGGACTTCCTTGAACAGCTGTCCAAGCAGAAGGATATGGGTCACCTTCCTGATGATGTTATCAATAATGTCTTCAAGGAAGCAAGGAAGTCAAAGACCTGCCCTTACTGTAATGAGGAGCAGCTCGATATAAAGTTCGAGAAGCCAAGTGAGTACATTGAGAATGGTCATAAGCTGACCCCTACCGAGATAAGGGACAGGTTCGAGAACATCTCAGATGATGATATCCGTGTAATGGGGATGAACCCTGATACCGCCCGTCCTGAATGGATGATCCTTACAGTTCTTCCGGTACCTCCGGTCACTGTGAGGCCATCCATCACTCTTGAATCCGGTCAGCGCAGTGAGGATGATCTGACCCACAAGCTTGTGGATATCATTCGTATCAACCAGCGTTTCCAGGAGAATAGGGATGCTGGTGCTCCTCAGCTTATCATTGAGGACCTTTGGGAGCTTTTGCAATATCACCTTACAACTTATTTCGATAATGAGGTTTCAGGTGTACCTCCTGCCAGGCACAGGTCAGGAAGGCCGCTGAAGACCTTGACCCAGCGTCTTAAGGGTAAGGAAGGACGTTTCAGAGGAAGTCTGTCAGGTAAGCGTGTGAACTTCTCTGCACGTACTGTGGTATCTCCTGATCCAAACCTTAGTATCAATGAAGTTGGTGTTCCCCTTTCTATTGCACAACATATGACTATTCCTGTAAGGGTCATTTCAAAGAACCTTGATCTTGTTCGGGAATATGTTCGCCGTGGACGCGAAGTTCATCCGGGTGCGAATTATGTTATCCGTGATGATGAACGTCGTATCAAGGTCACCGATATCAACAAAGAAGAACTTCTTGAGAAGCTCGAGCCTGGATGGACCATTGAAAGGCAGATGCAGGATGGAGATATCGTGCTGTTCAACAGGCAGCCTTCACTGCACAAGATGAGTATCATGGCTCATCGCGTAAAGGTACTCCCTAATAAGACATTCAAGCTCAATCCTGCTGTGTGTCCGCCATATAATGCTGATTTTGACGGTGATGAGATGAACATGCACGTTCTTCAGACAGAAGAGTCACGTGCAGAGGCCAGTATCCTTATGCAGGTTCAGGAAAACATCCTTTCCCCGCGTTTTGGTGGTCCTATCATCGGTGGTATCCACGATCACATTTCCGGTCTGTTCCTTTTGACAAGGACTCAAAATTTCATTAGTAAGAACGATGCATTGGAGCTTCTCCGTAAGTCTGAATTGCGTGAGCTTCCAGAGCCTAGGGGACATCTTGAAGATGGTGACCCTTATTGGGACGGTAAGCAGATCTTCAGTCAGATCCTTCCTAAGGGACTTTATGTAGAGTTCCCTGCACAGGTATGTTTCAAGTGTGATACCTGTAAGAAAGGGGACTGTGAGTACGATGCCTATGTTGTCATCGAAGATGGTGAACTTATCAAAGGTACTATCGATGAGCAGGCAATCGGTGCGTTCAAAGGACGTGTTCTTGATAAGGTCGTTAAAGAATTCGGTACCACTGCAGGTGCACAGTTCGTAGATGATTTCACAAGGCTTGCTATCAGAGGTGTTATGCACACAGGTCTGAGCTTTGGTATAAGTGATGAGGATATTCCGTTAGAGGCCAAGGAAGGCATTGCTGTAAGGCTAAAGGATGCTGAAAACGAGGTCGCTGAACTTGTTCAGGCGTATGAGGCCAAGGAACTTGAAGCTTTGCCGGGCAGGACCCTTGATGAGACCATTGAAATGAGGATCATGCAGACTCTGGGTAAAGCCAGGGATGATACTGGTGGAATGGCTGATAAGAGTCTTGGTCTTGAGAACTCTGCGGTTATAATGGCAAGGTCTGGTGCTCGTGGTTCTATTTTGAACTTGACTCAGATGGCGGCTTGTGTAGGTCAGCAGGCGGTTCGTGGTGAGCGTATAAGGAGAGGATATGCAGATAGGACCCTCCCTCACTTTGATAAGGGTGACCTTGGTGCAGATGCTCACGGTTTCGTGAAGGCAAGTTATAAGAGCGGATTGAATCCTACAGAGTATTTCTTCCACGCAATTGGTGGCCGTGAAGGTCTTGTGGATACTGCGGTTCGTACTTCCCAATCAGGTTACCTTCAGAGGCGTCTTGTGAATGCGCTGCAGGACCTTGAGGTCCAGTATGATGGTTCTGTGCGTGAGACGAGAGGTGTTATTGTACAATTCAAATACGGTGAAGATGGTATCGACTCCACAAAGAGTGATTACAGTAAACCGGAGGCAATACACCGTGTTGTCAGATCTGTTACAGGTAAGGAGGTGGCATAATGTCCATCAGTGAAGCTACTATCGATTCTATGATAAGCGGTCTTCCGCTTCCAAAGACGACACTTGCTACGTTAAGAAAGGATGTAGTGGATGTCGGTGTCACGAAAAAAGAAATGGAAGTGATCATCGAACGTGTCATGGCAGACTATGAATATGCATGTGTTGAGCCCTGTGAAGCGGTAGGTGTGGTCTCTGCACAGTCCATTGGTGAACCTGGTACTCAGATGACCATGCGTACTTTCCACTACGCTGGTGTGGCTGAGATCAACGTTACGTTGGGTTTGCCACGTCTTATCGAGATCGTGGATGCAAGGAAGACTCCAAGTACTCCTATGATGACCGTTGCTCTTGTCAAAGAGCATGCTGCAGACAGGGAATTCGCAAGGAAGGTCGCATGGGAGATCGAAGCTACTCATATCGAGCATCTGGCGGACGTTACTACCGATCTTGCTAACATGAACCTGATCCTCGATCTTAATGAGAAGATGCTTTTGCAAAGGGGCATTGATGTTGATGCCATTGCTGAGAAACTCGCAGAGGGTCTTAAAGTAGATGTAAAGATCCCCAGTGAGGTTGCAAATCAGATAATTGTGATCCCGAAAGAACCTTTATACAGGGATCTGCTCCAGCTTGCCAAGAACATTCATGGTATCACTTTGAAAGGTATTGAGGGTATCAAGAGGGTCGTTATCAGAAAGGATGGCGAAGAATACACTCTTTATACTGAAGGCTCAATGCTTAAGGAAATTCTCGATGTCGAAGGTATAGACCTTTCAAGGACCTCTACTAACAATATTGGTGAGATCTATGAAGTGTTCGGTATTGAGGCTGCTCGTTTTGCCATCATTAAGGAAGCCAGTGACACTCTGCGTGAGCAGGGTCTTACTGTGGATATCCGCCACCTCATGCTTGTGTCGGACATCATGACCTGTGATGGAGAGGTAAAGCAGATCGGTCGTCACGGTATTTCCGGTGAGAAGGCCAGTGTGTTTGCCCGTGCAGCGTTCGAGGTTACTGTTAATCACTTGCTTGATGCCGGTATGCGCGGTGATATCGATGAGCTTAATGGTGTTACTGAGAACATTATCGTCGGTCAGCCGATCAAGCTCGGTACTGGTGATGTTCACCTGGTTGCAAGAAATCCTCTCAAAGACCTTTAAGAACATTAGGTTGCAACCAGAAAGTAGATATAAGGATTCAGATATTAGAATACAAATCTCAAATTGACAATATAGATGGGTTGATGTAAAATGGATATTAATATTGATAAAGCACTTATCAAAGTTATCAGGACAGGTACTGTCATCATGGGCGCGAACCGCACTATTGAGGCAGCAGTTAAAAACGAAGCAAAGATGGTAGTTCTTGCATCCAACTGCCCTGCAAAAATAAGAGAACAGATCGAGGCAACCAGCGTACCTATTTTAGATTATGCTGGTACCGGTGTCGATCTCGGTCCTGCATGTGGTAAGCCATTTACCATTGCTACCATGGCGATCATGGATGCAGGCGAATCCGATATACTTGCAGGGATCTAATTCAGGAGTTGTATTATTTGGGCGAGATCAGACTTTCAACAGAATGTATCAGATACATTGCACTGTTTGAAAGTGTGACTCACGCTTCTATTAAGGATTGCATTGTCGATGATGATAGGATCATCTATGTCGTAAATACTGGTGACATGGGTGCAGCTATTGGGAAATGTGGGGATAATCTCAATCGGGTGAAAAAATCCGTTGACAAACACATTGAACTCATCGAATATTCGGCCGAACCGGTTACATTTATAAAGAATGCTTTCGGTACTGTGTCTGTTAAGTCCGTCAGGATATCCAGTAAAGGCGATCAGAAAATTGCCTATGTGGATGTGGCAGCAAATGAAAAAGGGCTTGCTATAGGGCGTAACGGAAGCAATATCGATAAGATAAAAAGGGTGGTAGGTCGCCATCACTATGTCGATGATGTTATCTTACAGTGAACTTTTGTTCACACAATAATCTAATTCAACTGATTTATTTACGAAAATTTACGGAAAACTAATTGGGAGGATAATATATGCCAAATGGAAAGTATGCAGCTCACAGACTTCAGCAGGTTCGCAAAGATGCTAGGTGGAAAGACACCAACTACAGCAGGCGTACCTTAGGTCTGGACATTAAATCTGACCCTTTAAGTGGTGCGCCACAGGGTCGTGGAATAGTTCTTGAGAAGGTGGGTGTCGAGGCAAAACAGCCTAACTCCGCTATCAGGAAATGTGTTAGGATCCAGTTGATCAAAAACGGTCGTCAGGCAACAGCTTTCTGTCCTGGTGATGGTGCTATCAATTTTATTGATGAGCACGATGAAGTGACCGTAGAAAGAATAGGTGGCCGTATGGGTGGTGCAATGGGTGATATTCCTGGCGTGCGCTTCAAGGTCATTGCTGTGAACAATGTATCATTGAGAGAAATGGTCATTGGCAGAAAGGAAAAACCAAGGAGATAATTCCATGTACAAGTTATTCGGAAAGTGGGACCTTACAGAGGTCGAAGTCGCTGATGCTGGTATCAAGAGATACGTCAACCTCGATCCTGTTATCGTGCCACATACATCAGGTAAACACGCAAGACAGCAGTTCAACAAGTCCGACATTACGATCGTCGAGCGTCTTGTGAACAATGTAATGCGTAATGCACAGAACACTGGTAAGAAGCAGATCGCTCTTCGTATCGTGGATGAGGCTTTTGACATCGTTAACTCGAAGACAAAGAAGAATCCTGTTCAGGTTCTCGTAGAAGCTATTTCAAATGCAGGTCCAAGGGAAGAAGTTGTCAGACTTAAATACGGTGGTATCTCCGTACCAAAGGCAGTTGACACAGCTCCACAGAGGCGTGTTGACCATGCATTGAGAAATATCTCAATAGGTTCTAATCAGACAGCTTTCAAATCAAAGCGCTCTGCAGCAGAATGTCTTGCATCCGAGCTCATCGCAGCTTCTAACCGTGATGCAAAGTGCTTCTCCATCAACAGAAAGGATGGAAAGGAAAGAGTCGCAAAGGCAGCACGTTAATCGTGTTCCTTTTTTATTTTATATAATATTCAATTGTAGGTTTTATCATGGGACGAAGGAAGAAAATGGTTGAGCGTGTTACAACGCTGATGAGCAATCCAGTAATGATCAGGAACATCGGTATTGTAGCTCACATCGATCACGGAAAAACAACTCTTTCAGATAACCTCCTCGCAGGCGCTGGGATGATCTCTAAGGAGCTCGCAGGTCGCCAGTTGTTCATGGATTCTGACGCAGAGGAGCAGGAAAGAGGTATCACAATCGACTCCGCTAACGTGTCAATGGTGCACGAATATGAGGAGAAGGAATATCTTATCAATCTTATTGATACACCAGGTCACGTTGACTTTGGTGGCGATGTAACCCGTGCAATGCGTGCAGTAGATGGCGCTGTAGTTGTCATCGATGCTGTTGAAGGTACAATGCCTCAGACCGAGACCGTTCTGAGACAGGCACTGAAAGAGCACGTAAGGCCGGTACTTTTCATTAACAAGGTAGACCGTCTTATCAACGAGTTGCAGGTCGATGATCAGGAGATGCAGATCAGGCTCGGAAAGCTCATAGATCACGTAAACAAGCTTATCAAAGGTATGAACGAAGAGCGCTACAACGCAGGCTGGAAGGTAAATGCAGCTGAGGGTACTGTAGCATTTGGTTCCGCTCTTTACAACTGGGCTATCAGTGTCCCTATGATGAAGAAGACCGGTGTAAGCTTTAGTGACGTTTTCAATTACTGCCGTGAAGAAGACATGAAGGCACTTGCAGACAAATGTCCACTCCACGAAGCAGTTAACGATATGGTTATCAGATTCCTTCCAAGTCCTATCGATGCACAGAAGGGCAGGGTCGGAGCTATCTGGCATGGTGACCGTGAGTCCGGTATCGGTAAGCAGATGTCTGTTGCAGATGCCACAGGAGATGTTGCTTTCATGGTAACTGATATTACTATGGATCCACACGCAGGAGAAGTTTCAACAGGTAGACTTTTCAGCGGTTCACTTTCCCGTGGTATGGAAGTTTACGTTTCAGGCGCATCAAAAACGAACAGAATCCAGCAGGTCGGTGTTTTCATGGGCCCTGAGAGACTTGAAGTAGATGCTATCCCTGCAGGTAACATTGCAGCGGTAACAGGTCTCAGGGATGCATTTGTAGGTGCTACAGTAACCACACTTGAAGGTATGGAGCCTTTCGAGAGCATCAAGCACGCAAGTGAACCTGTAGTTACTGTTGCAGTCGAAGCAAAGCACATGAAGGACCTTCCAAAGCTCGTTGAAGTTCTTCGCCAGGTCGCTAAGGAAGACCCAACACTCAAGATCACTCTTGATGAAGAGACCGGTGAGCACTTAATGGCTGGTATGGGTGAACTTCACCTTGAGGTCATTGCTCACAGGATCGAGCGTGACAAAGGTGTGGAGATCTCAACAACACCTCCACTTGTCGTATATCGTGAGACGATCACAGGTACAGCAGGTCCTGTGGAAGGTAAATCCCCTAACAGGCACAACAGATTCTATGTTATTGTCGAGCCACTGGAGCCAGAAGTCCGTGAGCTTATACGCAATGGCGAGATATC
This sequence comes from Methanococcoides sp., assembly GCA_021108275.1. Classification (GTDB taxonomy): domain Archaea; phylum Halobacteriota; class Methanosarcinia; order Methanosarcinales; family Methanosarcinaceae; genus Methanococcoides. The sequence goes on along the minus strand of JAIORD010000037.1, from coordinate 36,516 downwards.
CATGAGGATGCCTGAAGTCGAGAGAAGGGAGAAGCTCATTGCAGCAGGTCTGCATAAGGATGAAGCAAAGAAGATCGCAAATATCTTCGAGAGCAATGCTTACTTCGATATGACAAAGGGTATTCAGTACCTGAACGAAACAATGGAGCTTATCCTTGAGGGATTCGCCGAGGTCATGAAGGCTGGACCACTTTCCAAGGAACCATGTATGGGTGTCAAAGTAAAGCTCATGGATGCAAAACTCCACGAGGATGCTGTCCACAGAGGCCCTGCACAGGTAATTCCTGCATCAAGGCAGGCAATCCAGGCTGCAATGCTTATGGCTGATGATACTCTCTTTGAACCATACCAGAAGGTATTCATCCAGGTTCCACAGGAGCAGATGGGTGGAGCAACCAAGGAGATCCAGGGTCGTCGCGGTGTCATTATAGACATGACTTCCGAAGGTGACACAACCATCATCGAGTCCAAAGCACCAGTTTCAGAGTTATTCGGATTCGCTGGTGATATCAGATCCGCAACAGAAGGTCGAGCAATGTGGAGTACAGAGTTCGCAGGTTTCGAACCACTTCCAATGAGCCTCATGACCGAAGTTGTTACAGGTATCCGCAAGCGAAAAGGACTCAAGGCAGCTTTGCCACAGGCAGAAGACTTTATGAGCATGTAAGGTGGATGTAAATCCATCTTTTTTCTACCTAAGACTATTCGCTGGAAAGGTTTAAGAGTAGAAACAACCATTATGCTCAAAATTACAAATTATACCAATTTAAAATAAAGGAGAATATTATCATGGCTGAGAAACCACATATGAACTTAGCAGTTATCGGACACGTTGACCACGGTAAATCAACATTTGTCGGAAGGTTGATGTTCGAGACAGGCGCAGTACCTGCACACCTTATCGAGAAATATAAGGCAGAAGCAAAAGAGAAGGGTAAGGAATCCTTCGCATTTGCATGGGTTATGGACACACTCAAGGAAGAACGTGAGAGAGGAGTTACCATCGATATCTCACACAAGAGATTCGATACCGACAAGTACTACTTTACAGTAGTGGACTGTCCAGGTCACCGTGACTTCGTAAAGAACATGATCACTGGTGCTTCCCAGGCAGATGCAGCTGTTCTTGTAGTTGCAGCACCTGATGGTGTAATGGCACAGACTAAGGAGCACGTTTTCCTTTCCAGGACCCTTGGTATCAACCAGCTTATCGTCGCTGTGAACAAGATGGACGCAGCAGATTACAGCGAGGACAGATACAACGAGGTCAAGAAAGAAGTATCACAGCTCCTCGGTATGGTAGGATTCAAGGCAGACGATGTCCCATTCATTCCAACCTCCGCATTCGAAGGCGACAACATAACAAAATCAAGCGAGAACACTCCATGGTACACTGGTCCTGCATTGCTTGAATGCCTCAACAATCTTACGGTGCCAAGTAAGCCAGACACACTTCCACTCCGTGTCCCAGTACAGGATGCATACACCATTTCCGGTATCGGTACCGTTCCAGTAGGTAGGGTAGAGACCGGTATCATGAAGAAAGGCCAGAAGGTCACCTTCATGCCAAGCGGCGCAACTGGTGAGGTCAAGTCAATTGAGATGCACCACGAAGAATGGGATCAGGCTGTACCTGGTGACAACATCGGTTGGAACGTAAGAGGTATTGGAAAGAACGACGTCAGAAGAGGTGACGTATGTGGTCCTGCAGAGAAGCCACCATCGGTAGCTGAAGAGTTCACCGGACAGATCGTTGTCCTTCAGCACCCATCCGCTATCACAGTAGGATACACTCCTGTATTCCACTGCCACACAGCTCAGACTGCATGTACCCTCATGGCCATCAACAAGAAGTTGGATCCAAAGAGCGGTCAGGTCAAGGAAGAGAACCCAACCTACATCAAGGCTGGGGATGCAGCTATCGTTACGATCAAGCCAACAAGGCCAATGTGTATTGAGCCTGTAAGTGAGATTCCACAGCTCGGCAGATTCGCTATCCGTGATATGGGTATGACGATCGCTGCCGGTATGTGCATGAGTGTTACACAGAAGAAATAACACTCTTTCTCTCTTTTTTTTATAGGAAAAAACATGGCTCAGAAAGCAAGAATACGATTATCAGGCACAAGTCCTGTAAACCTCGATGGTGTTTGCGACCAGGTGAAAGCCATTGCAAACCGCACTGGAGTAAGCATATCCGGTCCAGTTCCACTTCCAACAAAGAAGTTGGTAGTTCCTGTAAGGAAGAGCCCAAGTGGCGACGGTACAGCAACATGGGACCACTGGGAAATGCGTGTCCACAAAAGACTTATTGACATTGCAGCTGATGAGCGTGCACTTAGGCAGCTCATGAGGATTCAGGTTCCAAAAGATATCAGTATTGAGATCGTACTCCAGAATTGAGTACGATTGAAAAACGACTTGAATTAGTTACAGATATATATCTGTAACATTTCTCCTCCCACTTTACTTACTTCTCTTTTTTTCTTACTTATTTGAGCTTATACTTTTATAGTAATAGTTATAAATTAACATTTGGAATTTGTTATTCTATATTCAAATGCTGTAGCATTTGAGAGGTAATTATCATGACCAATGCTTTAGATACAAATGAAGAAATGATTTTAAAAGTTCTGGAAGATTCCGATGAGCCATTAAGACCTGGTGATGTTGCAGAAGCTACTGGCATTGACAATAAGCTGGTCAGTAAATCACTCGCCAGTCTCAAGAAAAAAGGTCTTGTTTGTTCTCCAAAAAGATGCTATTATGATATCACAAATTAAAAAATATTAATGTTACACGATCATTTGTGTAACATTTTTTAACTTTGTTCATTCCTTATTTTTGCTGGTTTTGTTGGAATTGCAAAAGTGAATGTACTGCCTTTTTCCAGCTCACTTTTTATCCCAAGGCAACCGCCATGTAATTCTGCAAACTTCTTAATAAGATATAGTCCCACTCCCAATCCACTGTAAATGCGTGTGGATGAAGGATCCAGCTGACTGAATGGCTCGAATAATTTATCTATGTCCTCTTCTGAAATTCCGATCCCTTGATCTGTGACCTTGAATGCTACCATTTCATCGACAGACTCTATACGTACTTTTACTGTATTGGTTTTGTCTGAGAATTTAATAGCATTCTCTATCAGATGAAATACGGACTTTTCGACCTTCCTTGTATCAGCTATAATATAGCTTATCTCTGTTAGTATTTCAAAAGATACCATCTCAGCCTGATCAGGCAGGTATTCTTCAATATCCTCTTTAATTACCTCGATCAGTTCTTCAATACTGATGGTCTTATAGTCCATGTCAAGACTTCCTGATTCTATCTTCGAGATCTCGAGTATCGAATTGATGATTTCCAGAAGTTTCTTTCCACTTGTGGAGATATTTCTCAGATACTGATCCTGTTTCTCATTCACATCCCCGAACTTTCTTTCAATAAGGACCTCTGAAAACCCTATCACTGCGTTAAGAGGAGTTCTAAGTTCATGGCTCATATTTGCAATGAACTCGCTCTTTGTCCGACTTGCATCTTCCGCCATATACTTAGCTTTTAAAAGAGACTGTTCTGCCTCTTTACGCTCAGTGATATCCTCGCCGGCCAGTATGCAACCTGCATTGTGTCCGTTCTCATCCTTTAATTGTGTACATTTCCAGGAACATAATCGGATTAGATCTTCTTTTGTATTTATGGCACACTCGAATGGAGTTGATGCAATATCTCCGTAACAGGAAAGCATAAATGATTGAGTGACAGATTCACGGATCATTTCTGGAATGATCATCTCGAACCAGTTCGTATTGAACAACTCCTGCTCTTTATATCCCAGAAGCTCGCAGGCTTTCTTATTCACCAGTGATATCCTGAAATCATTGTTAATGACGATTATCGCAACTCCGGCCACATCCAGATAGTGCTGAGCTTTTTCCTTCTCTTTCATAAGCTCTAACTCTATCCTCTTAAGTTGGGCAATATTGACCATTATGCCATTGATACCAACGACCCTTCCATCCTTTACAATGCCTTTTGATGAGGTATGGACATAGGTGATACTGCCTGTTTTCGACACTATCCTGAACATATATGGCTTGTGTTCGCCCTCAAGTGTGAGGTCAATATCCTGAAGCAGACCCGGAAGATCCTCTGGGTGGATGTACTGCATAAAAGAGGTGCCCTTAACTTCTTCGGGACTATACCCGGTAAAATTTTCAATGGCAGGGCTGATGTATGTGAAATTGCCTTGTTCATCGATGCTGAATATAACATCATTGAGGTTTTCAATGTGTAATTTACAGAACTCTTCTATCTCTCCTATTTTTTCGTTAGCAAGTTTGAGTTTTGTCCTGAGTTCTTCACCCTCATTCTCAAGTTCTGTTAACTTCTCTGAGATATCCATATTATTTACCGTGATTATTACTTTAACCTATTATCGTTCCTTCATTGATACTAATATACATGGATCTCTCAAACTGATAATAATGCATCATGTTCAATTAATACAATTCTATATTAATATGTTTTTTATCATACTATTATATTAATGAACTAATATTGGCTTGGTAAGCTATTTCCTGATCTGAAGTAAATCCTTGTGTGCCTACTTGTTTCATCTTTATAAATGTGCTGTGATAGAAAACCCGCAGTTTCAAAAAAAATTGATGTATTTTCGTTCAGAACATGCAGCATCTAAACCTATTAGTTAATATAGTTAATTTCACATAATCTAAATTCATTCAAATGGGCCCGTAGTGTAGTGGATATCACTTTAGCCTCCGGAGCTTAGAACCCGGGTTCGATTCCCGGCGGGCCCGCTACCAAGTCCTTTTTCTTCCGGAATTTATAATTTATAAAGCTTTTCAAGATAGCTTTTGATCCTGCAATAGATGAAGTTCCTGTATCCTGCACTATCAGGGATATCGAAGGTAACTATTCCTTCCACATTCCAGAATACATTTTTGACTATCTTCCTCTCTTCCATATCATCCACAAAGAACCGGACCTTGCTAAAATCATCCACTGCCTGTCTCCAGTCGCCTGCTCTCATTTTAGACGGGTCTTTACTGCAAAGCACTTCAAATTGCTGCAATCCGAACGCATAGGTCTCAAACCATTGCCTGTCTTCCTTTGTCAGTGCAATGATCCCCTGCTTCGCATCATCTGTCATCTGTTTTACAAGTAGGTCTATATCCTGACTTGTAAACTCATTCCTGTCAAATTTCTTAAAGAACACATCTAATTTTTCCACAATTTTTCCCCCTATACTAAATATTTATGTTCCCTATCAGTAGATAAACATTCCCTTTATTTTTCCACAGATTTATTGGCATCACATATTCTCAAGCTGGCGGTACTATCCAGGTAGATGGCAAAACTGGAATGAGATGAATACAATTACCTCTAGTTGTCCTTAGGTTGCTGCATGGTTGGACGTACATCCACACAGGGACGATTCGGATAGCTATGTGTGGATAAACCAGGGCAATAAAAAAAGGGCAATACATGCAATATATGGGCTATCTTATGATCCTTAGAAGATTGGCTAAAAGTGCGTATAAATAAAAGAAAGGTCTGTGAAATATATACTTCAAAAATGATATCCCACTCTATACTCTGAATGAGTTTATTGATGAGGTTTTTACAATGAAATATTCGAACTGAAAACTCTTTGTGTTGGCTACGATCTCCCTTTCGATATGCAGGATATCAAAAGTTAGTTTAGTGCGATCTTAATATGATAAGCAATATAAATTCCTAACATGATCACTGCTATAATTTTAAAAATCACTGTTATATTTTGAAGTTTCATTATGATCAAGCCCTTTATTTTTACCTTTCTCTATGAAATTCTCTTCTTCTTAATTAACTTTTACGGAGACAGTATTCAAAGTAAATGGAGCTTGTGGAGAATGATCCGAATATTGCTAGGATATTGAATGGGGATTTGAGTTCTAAAGCAAAAAAAGATAACTTACATACAATTTAATGGTTTTTGAATCCAATAACACTATTATCGTATTGCTACGATTGCTATTGTCATACAAACAATTACTAGTGTGATTTCAGCCATAACAACACCTCCCTTTTTAATAGATTGAAATGATAGCCAAATGAATGGCAAACGGTCATTTCATAAACCGCTTATTTTTTCTTTCTATTTGTGTTGTTCTATTCTGTTCTTTTCTTTTGAAGTTAGTAAATTTGCTAGCTTCCCAAATTAAGAATGGGCCTATCGATTCTCATCATTGAATCCAAAAACCAATTAACAATAAATTTATTATTATTTAACAATTTTTGTTTATAGTTATATAAGCTACATGTTATAGTAGTTGTGTCCTTCTAAATTGTAATTCATAACCCTGACGAATCCTTAAGCGATTATCTGGGCACCGCTAAAGCGGGCGGCGCCTTAAATCGATTGCGTTTAGCTATGCGCCCGAAACGATAAATTAAGTTAAAGAATCAAGTTCTTCGGTGGTGTCATAGAAGTCCAGGATCTTGATCCATCTGACGGAAAAAACTTATTAAGAAACCCTTTCATAAATATCTATATCTATTATGTGGGGGCAAATAATGAGAAAAGAACTTACGATCTTATTGATACTGATAAGTGTATTTACGGTCATAGGGTGCACAGGTTATGATTCTGGAGATCAGGAACCAGTGCCTGAAAATGGTGGAGAAGCTCAACCCAATGCGGCTGATCTCTATGAGCAGATAACTCAAGAGGACAATTACAAAGAATGGGATCTCTGGCCTGGACTTGGCGAACTTAATGAAAGCGAAGGCGTACACGGTGAGCTGATAACCATCTATGTGTCAGATAATGCTTTCACCGCCATCGAGGATAATGAAGATGTAATGCCCGATGGTAGCATTATCTTAAAAGAAGGCTACGATCTGGATGAGGAACTTACAAGGGTCCTTGTGATGTACAAAGTAAAGGATTATGATTCCGAGAATAACGACTGGTTCTGGGCAGTTTACTCACCGCAAGGTGAGGTAGCTACTGAGGGTAAGGTCGCAGCTTGCATCGATTGCCATTCAGCAAAGGTAGATAATGATTATCTTTTTACAGGCGATATGAGCTGAGTCCGTTCTACGGACTCTTTACACTTTTTTTATCTTTTTGTATATCTGAAGATCGACCTGTAAGTAAATTAAGTCACTTTGTGGGGGTATGTTATGCAAATGGATATATATTGTCCTGGCAAGCAGCATTTGTATTTTGTTAAAGTTTAATCATCCATATATTCTATACAAACATCTTAAAAAAATCTAAGTATGATATTTACATTATACATACTTATGAAATCCTCATATTCACTTGAATTAAATTCTATTTATTCAAGGAAAGAGTTACAGAACATCTTTAGTATAACTGATGCAACAATTAATAACGGAATTTTTCAACCAAAAGGTCATTCCTCAATTTGGATATTTGTAACTAAAAACAAAACTCCGGATAAAACCAATTATTACGATGATTTTGACGGTGAAATCTTGAACTTTGAAGGACAAACAAAAGGTAGAACTGATTATAAAATAACTGAACATTCGGAAGCTGGAAATGAACTCTTAGTATTTTATAGAGATAATAAATTAGAGTATCCAAACTATAGTTTCAAGTATCTGGGTAAATTTGAATATATATCTCACTCGGGCAATGCACCAAAAATGTTCAGTCTTCAAGCAAAAGATATAGGTTTGATAGATTCCGGAGAAATTGGATCAATCCAGGATATGATGGATAAAGAAGATTCTAGAGAAGGAAAAGAAAAAACCAGAATTCAAACTTATTATGAACGAAATCCGAAATTGCGTGCTAAAGCTTTGAAGCTTCATGGAACAACATGTAAAGTTTGTGGTTTTAACTTTTCTGAAATTTATGGTAAATATGGTGAGGGTTACATTGAAATTCACCATATATTTCCATTATCATCATATAAAAAATCAGAATTAGTTAACCCCATGACTGATCTGGTTCCTTTATGTTCAAATTGTCATCGAATGATTCACAGGAAAAAACAGTTATTATCAATAGACGAGCTCAAGAAGATTCTGGAAACACAGTTTACTATGGCGTCTGATATGTCTTGCCATCTGGAAGATGTGTGAGTTTGAAAGTATTGTCTTGGGCTTTAAACTTGACAAACAAAGTCTATTTATGGGTTTGTTGTTTATCTACCAACTATACTTCATTAGTAAATCAATTCCAATTCAAAGGAGACCAAAAGACATGGCAATCCATCCTATCGAATACCGTTACGGTACTGACGAAATGAAATATGTCTGGAGCGAGGCAAACCGCCTTGAAAAGCTCTTGAAGACCGAAGCAGCACTCTCAAATGCCGAAGCAAAGATCGGTATGGTGCCTGCTGAAGCTGCAGCAGAGATCGAGAAAAGCATAGCTCATGTAAAGATCGAGAGAGTTGCTGAGATCGAGGATGAGATACACCATGATATGATGGCCATTGTTATTGCTATCTCTGAGCAATGCACAGATGACGCTGCCAAGTGGGTACACTTTGGTGCAACTTCCAACGACATCCTGGACACAGCTACCGCTCTTCAGATGATGGATGCTGTGGCTATCCTTGAGGAAAAGACAAGAACCCTTCTCGATGTACTGCTCACAAAGGCGGAAGAGCACAAGAACACCGTTTGTGCCGGCAGGACACATGGTCAAATCGGTGTACCGACCACATACGGCTTGAGATTTGCTATCTGGGCAAGTGAGGTCGGAAGGCACCTCGAGCGTCTGGCACAGCTTACACCACGTCTTCTGGTAGGTCAGATGACAGGTGCTGTGGGTACACAGGCAGCATTCGGTAATGATGGTATCGAGATCCAGGAATACGCAATGGAATATCTCGGTCTTGGCAGTGTTGATGTTTCAAATCAGATCATCCAGCGCGACCGCCACGCAGAATTCGTCATGTGGATGGCAAACACAGTAACCACCCTTGACAAGATCGCTGTGGAGATACGCACCCTCCAGAGAAGTGAGATCGCAGAAGTGGAAGAGAGCTTCCGCAAGGGCCAGGTAGGTTCATCCACAATGCCTCACAAGAGGAACCCTATCAAATCAGAACAGATAAGTGGCTTAGCACGTATCGTTCGTTCAATGGTCGAGCCGGAACTTCTGAACAACACTCTCTGGGATGAACGTGACCTCACGAACTCCTCCTGCGAAAGGATAGTTTTCCCTGAAAGCTGTGTCCTTACAGACCATCTCTTAAAGCTCGCAATAGGCGTTATCGAGAATCTGAGATTCTATCCTGAGAACATACGCAGGAACCTCGACCTCTTACGTGGTCTTAACATGGGTGAAGCTATAATGATCGATCTGGCAAAACGCGGTGTTGGCAGGCAGGAAGCCCACGAGATCGTGCGCAGTTCCGCAATGGAAGCTCACGAATCAGGAAAGCATCTCAAGGATGTCCTCCTCAGTAGACCGGACGTTACAAAGTATCTGAACGAATCCGAGATCAACGATCTTCTAAACCCTGACATGTACATCGGTACCTCAGTAGCTCAGGTCGAGAATGTTGTGGCAAAGCTCAGAGCTCAGTTCTAAGGTGGTATAATGGATCTGGAAGACGCAATAGAGTTCCACGGTCACCTTTGCCCGGGACTGGTCATCGGTTACAGAGTAGGTACATATGCTGCTGAACAGTTCAAGGACCGTTCAGAAGATGAAGAACTTGTAGTTGTCGTGGAGAACAAATCCTGCAGTGTCGATGCTATACAGGTCATCAATGGTTGCACTTTTGGAAAAGGCAATCTTGTTTTTAAGGACCTTGGCAAGCATGTCTACACTTTCTTCAAGAGAGGAGACCGCAATGCTCTGCGAATATCCGTAAATCCCCGCAAACGGAGCAATGATGAAAAGTACAACGAACTTTTCCCAAAGGTGAGAAATGGAACTGCTACTCCCGAGGAGCTTGATGAGTTCCGAAAAAGACATGCTGAGAAAGCCTATGCGATCCTTGATATTCCAGATGAGGAATTGTTCACCGTTAAAAACGTTGAAACAGAACCGCCGGAAAAAGCAATGGTCTATCGTTCCATAGCCTGTGCGGAATGTGGCGATGAAGCCATGGAAACACGTCTGCGTGTAAAGGAAGGTAAAATAGTCTGCCTTTCCTGTTTTGAAGGACACGATATCTGACCTGACGGTCAGATATCAATTAAATTTCCTTCATTCCTTTCTTTTTTCTCATTATTTCTTGAGTGCTTTTTTCAGGAACTCTCCGGTATAGGAGCCTTTTGCCTTCGCAACCTTCTCTGGAGTTCCCTTTGCAATGACCTTGCCACCACGTTCTCCTCCTTCGGGTCCAAGGTCTATGACCCAGTCAGCGGTCTTTATAACATCAAGATTGTGCTCTATCACAATAACGGTGTTCCCTGTTTCCACTAATCTTTGAAGCACGTCAAGCAGTTTGTTCACGTCATCAAAATGCAATCCGGTGGTGGGCTCATCAAGGATAAATACTGTCTTTCCGGTGGAACGGCGACTAAGTTCGGTCGCAAGTTTCACTCGCTGGGCTTCCCCGCCAGATAACGTTGTTGAAGATTGTCCCAGTTTTATATATCCAAGACCGACATCGAAAAGGGTTTGCAGTTTATTCCTGATCTTAGGCACGTTCTCAAAGAATTCCAGGGCTTCCTCAACGGTCATATCAAGGACATCAGCGATATTTTTGTCTTTGTAATTCACTTCCAGTGTCTCATGGTTGTACCTTTTTCCATGACATACCTCACAAGGCACGTAAACATCAGGCAAGAAGTGCATCTCGATCGTTATGGTTCCGTCACCTGAACATGTCTCACATCTGCCGCCACGAACATTGAAGCTGAACCTTCCGGGCTTGTAGCCACGTGTCTTCGCCATCTTTGTCTGTGAGAACAGTTCCCGTATGGGTGTGAACAGATTGGTATATGTGGCGGGGTTTGAGCGTGGTGTTCGTCCTATTGGCGACTGGTCGATGGTGATGACCTTATCCACCAGTTCAAGACCTTTTATATCCTTATATTTGCCCGGTCTCTCACGAGAGCGATGCAATTTATGTGACAGGACCTTGTTCAATGTCTCATTGATAAGCGTACTCTTTCCGGAACCTGATACTCCGGTAACACAGGTCATCACTCCAAGCGGGAAATCTACATCGATCCCCTTGAGATTGTTCTGTGAAGCTCCCACAATAACAAGTTTCCCTGCAGGTTTACGCCTTTTTTCCGGAATGGCGATCTCAAGTTTACCGCTCATATATTGTCCGGTACGTGAATCAGGATGGGCCATTATCTCTTCAGGAGTTCCTTCTGCGACTATCTCTCCGCCGTGTATGCCTGCCCCTGGTCCCATATCAACAACATGATCGCAGTTCATGATGGTCTCTTCATCATGCTCAACCACTATGACGGTATTTCCAATATCTCTCAGATGCTTTAACGTGTTAATGAGCCTGAGATTATCTCTCTGATGCAGACCGATACTTGGCTCATCAAGAATGTACAGCACGCCCATAAGGCTGGAACCTATCTGAGTTGCAAGTCTTATCCTTTGGGCTTCTCCGCCCGAAAGGGTGGCTGCTGAACGGCTCAGGGTAAGATAATCAAGTCCCACATCCATCAGGAATCCCAGTCTTGCCTTAATTTCCTTGAGTATGAGTCTCGCAATAGAATATTCGCGTGGTGTGAGCTTTGTTTCAAGTTCTTCGAAGAACAATAGGGCAGTCTCCACAGACATACGGGTGACTTTGAGAATGTTCTGTTCATTGATAGTAACTGCAAGACTTGCGGGTTTTAGTCTGTCTCCATTGCAGGATGTGCATGGGTTGTTGGTGATGTACTTTTTCAGGGTATCTTTTCTATTCTCGGATTCTGTGCTATTATATATCTTTGATATATTGGCGATGACCCCATTGAACTTACCCTTGTGTTTCCACATCCCACCGTTCTTACCAATGTGCACATAATCGATCAGTCCGCTGGCACCGTTAAAGATGATCTCCTTGTGTTCAGGTGCCAGTTCCTCAAAAGGCACATCCATGGAGAACCCATAGCGGTTTGCAACGGATTCCAGCGATTGCATGTAGTACCCATCCTTCTTGTCCCAATGTTCAATGGCTCCTTCATACAATGAAAGGGTGGTGTCGGGTACGATAAGTTCAGGATCGAACTCCATGGAAGTTCCAAGACCATGACATTCCTCGCATGCTCCCTGAGGGCTGTTGAACGAGAAAGCTGATGGCTCCATATCCTCAAAGCCAATTTCACAATCAGTACATGCCAGATTTTCACTGAAGACCATTTCCTCTTTGTCAAGCACATGAACTATCAGTGTACCACCACTTTTTTCCAGTGCGGTTTCAACGGCATCTGTCACTCTTTCCCGAATGTCGTCCCTTATTACGATCCTGTCCACTACGGCTTCAATATTGTGTTTGTTATAACGTCCCAGCTCAAGTGTCTCTGCATCCTCAAGGGCTATTATCTCGCCATCGACCCTTGCACGTGCAAACCCTTCTGTACGAAGTTCCGTGAGCAATTTCTTGTATTCTCCCTTGCGTTCACGCACAAGCGGTGCAAGGATGTGTATCTTAGAATCTTCCTTTATCTTCAATATGCTATCGACTATCTGATCAACGCTCTGGGGTTCGATCGCCTTGCCACATTTTGGGCAGTGGCGTATTCCTATCCTCGCATAGAGCAACCTCAGGTAATCATATATCTCTGTGACAGTACCGACCGTAGAACGTGGGTTCTTGCTGGTTGTTTTCTGTTCTATGGAAATTGCAGGGGAAAGCCCTTCGATGTATTCAACATCCGGCTTTTCCATGAGTCCTAGAAATTGCCTTGCATAAGCGGACAATGATTCCACGTATCGCCTCTGGCCTTCTGCATAGATGGTATCAAATGCAAGGGACGATTTTCCTGATCCGCTGAGTCCGGTTATGACTATCAGTTTATCACGTGGGAATGTAACGTCTACATTCTTGAGATTGTGCTCTTTAGCACCTTTTACGATGATGCTTGTAAGGGACATGTGTGGTTATAATTACGGTTGATTTGAATAAATATATGCCGGAGGTGAGTGCAGGGCGTATGTGTTGAAATACAAGGTTAGTATGTTCCCGGACTTAGAGTTCGATGCTTACGCCATAGACCTCTTCAACATTCTCCTTATGAACTTTCCAGAAAGGCTCTTCACCATACTCTTCTACCAGTTTCAATGTCCTTCGGGGAATGGTCTTAGGTCCAAGTACGGTTCCCGGCCTTTGAGGATCATCAATATAATCGGTTTCCATCATGAAGCGAGTACCCTGCTCGAGAGCTTCCTCGATGGCTCCTTTTCCTGCCAAGACACCCGGGAAGATGCCAAGCCTTTCACAGACATTAACAAGCGGTGGGGCGTAATGCTTGACCACTTTATTGAGCTGAATGCCGGTCTTCTTTGCTCTTTCAGTGATGTCTATCAGTTCCGGTTCCCCAACACTTTCAGTATGTAACTGAATGGCACAACCGGCATCTTTTGCCAGTGTGAAACCATGTTCCATGATAACATTGGATGCATCCCAGATCTCTTCCGACACCGGGTAGTGTGGTCTTCCACTTTTAAGTCCCACTGCAATCCCTTCCTCAACATACTCCGATGCTATCTCAAGCCCGCTTTTCATGAGCTCCACTGCTTTTTCAAGCTCCATGCGTTCGTTCAGTTTGTTTATCTCCGCAGGATGGACCCCAAGGACCGGAAATGCTGTGACACCGGTCTCATTGATCTGGTTGGCAAGGTCAACGGTCTCATCGAACACTATCTTGTAATCTTCCGGTCTTGTAACTTCCACTCCTATGGTCCACGTTGGTTTTGTTACAAGGATGATGTGGGTGCCGCCTGCATTCTGGAACTCTTTGACCGCTTTGAGCCCTTTTGCACGTGGGTCGATATGCATGTGTTCATCGGTTATGGGGATCTTTGGAATTGTGTTCATGTATTTATTGATGTGTTGGAGGTTGAATAATGTTATTGTTTGTTCTGATCGTATTCGAAAATTTCATTTCTTAATTTTTTTTTATTGTTAAAGAAAGAGTTGGCAAAAGGCTCTAGGGAAAACCGAAAGAAAAAGTCCAAACAAAGAAACCTTGGCTCAAGGGTATGAAGAAAAGAAGTAAAAGAAAGAAGCTCAGTTCTTTCTCTTGCTGAATACGTAAGCACAACCCAGAAGCATCACTGATAAGATCCCTGAAATTCCCGGGGTTTCATTTGGTTCACTGGCAGTTTCATCCTCAATTGTTGTTTCTGCTTCAGCATCAGATCCTGTATATTTTGGTTCAACATCCTTTACTATCGATGTATCATCCTCTTCTGTATTCGCTGAAATGGCAAATGGCGAGAATCCGGGAGTTTCTGCTTCAAAATAGATGTATGAATCATCCTCCCCTATCTTTATGGTATTCAAATTATTCCATTTACCTTCACTATGGCGATACAATGCAATAGCATCTTCATTGATCTCATTCTCTGTGAGCCATTCTTTGGATACACTAAAGCCTATCACAGGATGTGCAATGTTATCTTCTGTGGCGAATCCCACTTTACCAACCCAAATGTTAAGGTTGCTATATACAAGTCCGGGAGCACTTTCATTGACTATTGCAGACCTACCTTTAAGGACTTCGACCGTTGTTGAAACTGCTCCATAGTTCTTCAGTGCGGAGAATTTGATGTAATCAATATCATTCTGTTCTTCATCGAAAGTGTAGCTAATTACGGCACCACCGATGATGTTCTCTGTTTTCGCATCTTTGAACGCGATGTTCTCAAAGGCTTCACCGGATGCTCCACTTCCACCAGCACTGCTGCCGGAGGAACTGCTACCTCCATTACTTGAGGTCTTTGTTTCCTCAATGATGGTCGATGTTGCATCTTCGACATCCATGGTCATGTCACCACAGTCAATTGGATAGGTATCAAGGTCTCCTGTTGCCAGATCGAACTCACCAACAAATGTGTATGGTCCTGGTGTTGCATTTACAGGGATCGTGACATTATAGGTCAACTGTGTGATATCTGGTGCGTTAGGACTGAACCAGAATACTGAATTTGTATTAGCTATCGATCCAACCCAAGATGGATTACTTACGACCCATCCTGCAGGTACAGTGTCCAGGATGCCGGTCTTGTCTGCTGTGCCATCATCTGTAATGTCCAGGATAACGGTTATTGTTTCACCTGGAATAGCAGTGTCCGGAAGGGTTCTGCATACATTTGGTTCTTCCGCTGATGCTGCGCCTGCGGTTGCAAGCAGAAGTAAAAGTAATGCCATACCGATGATACTGCAAGATCTCAAATTGAAATAGAATAGTTTACTAGCGTTACTAATGAATCGGGAATCTACATTTAATGTTTTAATAATATCACCCACCACGAAAATATTAACTACAAAAATACCAACCACCATTGGTAGATAAAAATATCTAATTATGTCATATAAATGTTTCGAGCTTCTATTTTAGAAATAGGGATATTATTATGAGCATGGTTTATGATTTTGATACTCCATATCTTATATAATGTTAGTTAATTACATAACATATAATATCTAATGATAGTGGCTTTGTTGTAATCGCACCTGACAGATCAACCTTTGTTGTGGCAATCCATAGAGAGATGTGATAGTATGGATGATATTTTTGGTGAAGTTGTCTATACTTACACATCGGAACAAGCTGTTGAAGATGGCATTCTTTTCGATATCCTGCAAGTCAATTCGAAATGAGACTGTAGCATATTACCTATTGCTAGTAAGAAAGGGGTTATGTAGGTTACTTGCACAACCAGCTTTAAACATCTAAGAAAAGGTAACATTGATTTTTTGTACGCTCGGTCAACATGGGTAAAAAGGGATGGGGTCTTTTTATATAGAATAAAGCGCCTCGCTTCGATAAAATGTTATTAATTTACAGAGAAAAGGATTAACATGACACAGAAATCGACAATCATTTATACGAAAACCGATGAAGCTCCGGCTTTGGCAACCAGTTCGCTCCTGCCTATTGTACAGGCTTATGTGAAAAACGCCGGAATCACTATGGAAACGAGGGATATCTCCCTGGCGAGAAGAATCATTGCCCAGTTTCCCGAAAGACTGACAGAGGACCAGAAGATTTCCGATGCCCTTTCCGAATTGGGAGAGATGGTCTTAACTCCGGAAGCCAACATTATCAAACTACCCAATATCAGCGCTTCAGTTCCCCAGATTAAAGCGACAGTCGCAGAACTCCAGGCTCAGGGATATGATCTGCCCGATTATCCCGAAGATCCTTCTAATGATGAAGAAAAAGCGATCAAAGCGAAATTCGATATTAACAAGGGCAGTGCTGTTAACCCTGTATTGAGAGAAGGGAATTCTGACCGCAGAGTTCCTAAAGCTGTAAAAAATTATGCGAAAAAACATCCCCATTCCATGGGAGAATGGAAGTCCGATTCCAAATCCCATGTAGCCAGCATGACCGGCGGAGATTTTTACGGCAGTGAGAAATCTGTTGAAATTGAAGAGGCTACCAATTTCAGAATTTTCTTTACAGATAACGCTGGTAATAAAACACTATTAAAAGACAAAGCCCCTCTTCAGACCGGAGAAATCATTGATGCAGCTGTTATGAACAAAAAAGCGCTTCAGGCATTTCTGGCTGAACAGATAGAAGATGCCAAAGCTAAAGATGTCTTATTCTCCGTTCATTTGAAAGCGACAATGATGAAAGTTTCCGACCCTATTATCTTCGGTCATGTGGTTAAGGTCTTCTTTAAAGAGATATTTGATAAATATGGTGATCTGCTTTCAGAATTGGGTGTAGATCCCAACCACGGACTGGGAGATCTCTATACAAAAATCCAGAATCTGCCTGAAGACAAACAGGCTGAAATCAAAGCAGATATAGAAGCTGTGTATGCCAAGAGACCGGCATTGGCTATGGTTAACTCCGATAAGGGAATTACCAATCTCCATGTTCCCAGCGATGTTATCGTCGACGCTTCCATGCCTGCAGCAATCCGCTCATCAGGCGGCATGTGGGGACCAGACGGGAAACTGAAAGATATGAAAGCCATAATTCCAGACCGCTCTTATTCGGGAGTGTATCAGGAAACTATTGAGTTCTGTCAAAAACACGGTGCCTTTGATCCATCAAAAATGGGAAGCGTTTCCAATGTGGGGCTTATGGCGCAAAAAGCTGAAGAATATGGCTCACATGACAAGACCTTTGAGATGACTGGTACAGGAAAAGTTCAAGTTATCGATGACAACAATAATGTACTCATTGAACAGCCGGTAGAGGAAGGAGATATCTTCCGCATGTGTCAGGTGAAAGACGCACCCGTTCAGGACTGGATCAAGCTGGCCGTTAAACGAGCCAAAGCGACAGGCAATCCTACAGTTTTCTGGCTCGATGAGAAAAGAGCTCACGATTCACAGCTCATTAAAAAAGTGAACAAATACTTGAAAGATTATGATACTGATGGCCTGGAACTATTGATCAAAGCTCCCGTTGAAGCGACCAAGTTTTCATTGGAGAGAATTAAAGAGGGCAAAGATACAATCTCTGTGACTGGAAATGCTTTGAGAGATTATCTGACAGACCTCTTTCCCATTTTGGAAGTGGGAACCAGTGCGAAAACGCTATCAATCGTTCCCCTAATGAATGGCGGTGGACTTTTCGAGACAGGTGCCGGCGGTTCGGCACCCAAACACGTACAGCAATTTGAATCGGAAGGTCACCTGCGTTGGGACTCTCTAGGAGAATTCCTGGCCTTAGCTGTTTCTCTGGAGCATCTGGGCAACAGTTTTGATAATCCTAAAGCTCTGGTTTTAGCAGAAACATTGGATAAAGCGACAGAGCTGGTTCTGGAAAACAGAAAATCACCTTCCCGAAAAGTGAATGAGATTGATAACAGAGGATCTCATTTTTATCTGGCAATGTATTGGGCTCAGGCTCTGGATGATCAGGAGAAAGATAGCGAATTAAAAGCGATTTTTGAACCTGTAGCTAAAGCTCTGATGGAAAATGAAGAGAAGATTGCCAATGAGTTGTTAGAAGCTCAGGGCAAAGCTATGGATATCAAAGGATACTACGCTCCAGATGAGGAGTTGAAATCCCAGGCCATGAGACCTAGTGCGACTTTGAATGGGATTATCGATTCTATTTAATTTTATTGTGGAAACAAAAGGAAAGCCCCGGTTTCGGCCGGGGCTTTTTAGTATCTAAATAAGCAATGTGATTAGGGAGCTAAAGCTTCCGCTTCTGCTTGGGTTGGGAAGACAGATGCGTCTTCTATCATGAAATCGTCAGTTTTCGTGATGTGGATTCCGTCAAAGGACGTTTCCGTATTACTGACCGTATAACTGCCGGAGTTCTCTGTCCATAAAATTTTCTGAAATTTGCCGATCTCTTCCGGATCATTGTTATCAGTGCATCTCAACAGGACAAATCCCTCATCGTTGTCATAAAATAATACATCAAAGGAACCGTAATAGGTGTCTGCCGGCGTTAGATATTCATAGGTGAAGGTTGTATTCGTAAATGTTGCTTCATAGACGCCTAATCCATCATAATAACCGTAATGAGTCCCATTAATGGCTAAATCTTCAGACGTAGTCCAATTTTCAACCAACCTGTTCATGGATGTCATCAGTGAGGAATGTTCCGCACTTATCGGCAGTATCGATCTTATCTACTCCGCAAACATCGGTGGCAACTTCGCAATGTTCGAACCCGCACACGGTTCAGCACCAAAATATGCAGGTCTGGACAAGGTAAACCTTGTGGCAACCATTCTTGCAGGCGCATGGATGCTTGACTATCTTGATGAGGCTGACAAAGCTGCACAGATCTTCAAGGCAACAGAGGATGTCATTTCAGAAGGCAAGCATCTCACCTATGACCTTGGTGGAAATGCAGCTCTTAGCGAGATGACCGACGCTATCATCGCAAAGTTGTAATTTAAAAATTATACGTAAGTCCGGCTCTGGCGAGAATGGGACTTTTTCGCATAAGGTTTAACGCCTTATGCACCTTCTTTTTATTGTTCGATCTCCATTAACGAAATGAGATCGTTTTATTTAGTCAATATTTTCTTTCAATTTCTCAAGAAGTTTATCTATCTCATTTTCCAGCTCTTCTGCCCTTGAATCAACATACTGAAGTGTTTTAAGTTTTATAGCATCAGGGGTTTTATCATCTTCCTTCTCAAAAGTTTCCTTCATGGTCTTGAACGAGTTTCCCAGTTCTACTTTTTGTTCTTCGATGGATTCCATCTCTTCTTGTTCTGATGCGAACATATCAGTATTTGTGGTCGCACTGAAAAGAGATCTGAAGTCTGCACTTTTATTATCAAGACTTTCCATGGTCATATCTATCTTCTTGATAAGCTCTGCACCTATGGCTTTGTCAAATATTATGTCTTCAGTTGACATTTTTGGTACATACTCATCAAGGGTGCAGGTATATTTTCCTTCGTATCGCATACCGGGCAGGATGGTATGAATACAGCATTTTTCTCATACACTCTCTGGTTCATGAATGTGGGTGAAACTATCTCAATACTATCTTCATGAAGAGCATCAATAACTGCTTTTTTCAGATCGGACCTTTTTGTGATCAATCCTGATATGTCCCGAAGAAGACCTCCTACTTTGTATGTTACAGCATGATCATTTAGTTCTGTGACATGTACAAATGGACTTTCAAGGCCTGTTCTCTCTGCTGCTCTTATCAGATCCTTTTCGATATGTTTCCATGGCGTGTCGTATCCCAATGAAACAGTTGCAGAAATAATTGTTCCCGATGTGCTTATTGTGACCAGTGGATTTGAGACGAGTTTCAGGTTTGGGATGTTTATCAGATCACGGTCAATGGATTGTATCTGTGTATGAAGTATTGTAATGTTCGAGACCTTCCCAAATTCGTCTCCTATTCTTATGTAGTCACCTGTTTTGAATGGTTTGATAAGGTTCAACATCATGCCTGACATACCGTTTGCAACAAATGTTGTCGATGACAGTGCAATGGTGGCACCCAGTAGTATTCCTAAAAAGCTCAAAAGGGTTTGTTTTGAATTATCTGATATTGGCAATGTGAGTAATATCAGAACAATTCCGAGAAGAGTGGCTACGGAAAGTATGATCTGTTTTATCATTTTGTCCCGGGTTAATATGCTGGTTTTCCGGAGAATATAGCTTAATACTGTAAGAAGAACGAACAATGCAATTATTGTATAGGTCGTTAGTTGATATTCTCCAAATAACATACTTTCTCTCCCCGATACCCCAAACTTACTAATTAAAGAACAACAGTAATTTTGTAATTCTATCTATAAAAGTCTGTTCAATTACTATTGAGCTCACAATTTTGGTATGGTATAGAGCGATGAATCTAAAACTATCACTGTTCGATCAATATCTGTGATGATCATCGAATTTTAAAAAAAGAATGCTGCTTATCCGCATATTAGCGGACAAGCTTTCAGAGGGTCTTTCTTCCCATACTTTTCTCAACGATAGGCTCGAAGAGGAAGTATTTTTCAACGTATGCCTGTATCTCTTCATCTGAGATGCATGAAACACGTTTTTCATTGTTGTAAAGGTCCTGTATATCCTTCTGTATAGCCCTGAGACGTGGATCGTTCTTTTCGACACTGATCTTGACTTCCAGAAGATCATGAAGTGTATCCTCTACCTTGAATCGCAGAACTTCAATGCCTGATGAATCGCCTATAAGGAAAGCCCTCTTTCCTCCAACGGCTTCCGGTGGATAGGGTTCATAGGTGAATGGGTTCTTGATGACGCCTGCTGTGTGAATACCGGATTCGTGTGCAAAGACATTGTTCCCTACAACGGATTTGTTCCTTGGGATCCTGATGCCTATCTCACTTTGCATGAATTTAGCAAATTCGAAAAGAGATTCGAGATTGTACTTATCAAAGCCTTCTATCCTCCTTCCGAGGAATAGCAACAACTTCTCCAATTCAGCATTACCTGCACGTTCGCCGATGCCGAGGAAAGTCACATTTGACCAGTTGGCACCGTGCCAGTATCCAGCAATGGAATTTGCTACAGCAAGACCGAAATCATCGTGACAATGGGTTTCGATATTGACAGCTTTTAGTTCTTCCTTGACATGTCTGACCATCTCGGGTATGCCGAATGGTTCTTCAACATCTGCAAATGGAACTCCGAATCCAATGGTGTCACAAAGACGGATGGTGCATTTTGGATCTATCTCAAGGATCTTCTTGATCATTGGATAGACATAATTAGTGTTATCCGCACGTGTCATATCTTCAATATGTGCACGTGTCCTAAGCCCGTGGTCTACCGCATATTGTAATGCATCAAGGTATTTTTCCTCGGCAGCTTCCCTGCTTGGCAGTCCCATCTTGTCAAAAATGTGTACATCTGAGACGGACATCAATATTCCCGTCTCTTCAATAGCACCGATATCCAGTACCAGATCAATGTCGCTGGTGGCAGCTCTTGCCCAACCGGTGACCTCTGGGAACTCATAACCCCTGTCCAACATCATGCTAATGGCGTTTCTGTCACGGTCATTATACACAAATGTCTCAAGTTTTTCAATTCCGATGTTGTGCAGATACTCATAGATCTTCACTTTGTGATCTGCCTTTAATACAATACCAGGCATCTGAGCTCCATCACGTAGGGTACTATCACTTATGCTTACTTCCTGTCCCTTTGGAAGCTTGATCTTTGGAAGATCTTCATAAGTTTTGTATAATTTCATAAATTACCTCCTTGAATGTTTACGACTGTAAAACTTTGTAGTTTAAGGCATCACAGGTCCTTTATATTTCTTGGTGACAAAACGGTTTAAGAACAGTCCGTTTTTTTGAATAGGAACCTGTCTGTAAAAAACATCATATCTAATTGAGTTTTCTTTTTGATTTAACACCTGTATTACTTTATCCTTAAAATGTCTTTCTTTTTCAAGCCGCCTGGGTTGTGCCGCATCACTTAGTTTATTCTTCGAAAGTTTACACTGTTACTCGGTGGCTATTCAGGTGTGATATACCATATCTTTTTATTTATCTTTTTAAAGTTTACGCTGTTACCGTTTATTTGTCATTGTAAATTTGATGTGGGGTGGCTTCAATTAACAACTATTACCCAATATGTATACAACTGTTACCACAAGGTAAAATATATATATGTGATTCTATTTTACAGTCTGTAACACAGAACATAGTATGAATGTTATGATGTTTGAAATATCAGGATGTTTGAGTTAAAATATAGGTGGAAATATATGAATTTTAATAAAATATTTGGAATTGCAATTATAACACTTGTCCTAATGGTAGCAAGCGTATTTCCTGCATCCGCTCACGGGGATGAGAATATGGCTATCAATGAGGTCATTGAGCATGCAGAGGAACTTGTAGAGATATCCGTGACTATCCACGATCAGACCGAGTTCATAGCTGATGATGAAGCTCTTGATGATGATCTAAGGGCTGCAGGAGAATCTGTACACCTTTCCTCCCATGAGATCGAGCAGATCGGAGAGCACATAAAGGAACGCGCTGATGAGCTTAAAGTACTCGCAGCTGATTCGGAAGCAAACGAAGACGAGATCATGATCGCCCTTGGTGAGATAACCGAACATGCTGATGAAGCAATTGAGCTTATCGATAGCAAGGACGCAGACATTCAGAAGATCCTTTCCGATGCACCTGAATCAAAGCAGCAGTATGCAACAGCTATCAAAGAAGCTGTTACAGAGGCAGGTTCAATTGCAAATCACATCAAGAGCCACGCTGCAGAAGTAGAGGAAGACCTTGGTTTTGCAGAAGCTGTAGTACTTGAAGGCGATGCTGGAACATACGTAACAGCTATGGAAGAGCTTGCAAATGAAATGGTGGAGCTTTCCCATACTATCCACGATGAGACGGAGTACATTGCTGATGATGAAGCTCTTGACCAGCAGTGGAGAGATTATGGTGAGGAAGTACACCTTTCATCCCATACTGTAGAACAGGCAGCAGAAGCTATCCTTGAGGACATTGATGAACTCAAGCCACTTGCTGCAGAACCAGATGCAAATGAAGCTGCTGTGAAGGCCAAGATCGGTGAGATCGGTGAACGTGCACAGGAGATCATGGACGAGCTCATGAGCCACGATGAAGCTGTTCACGCAATTCTCGACCTGGAAGAACCATATCTTACACATGCAAGTGCAACACACGACACTGTACACAAGGCAGAGTATGAAGCAAAACAGCTCCAGAAGAAGTCAGAGAAACTTGAAGATGCCCTCTATCCTGCAGCAGTTGCAGCAGAACCTTCCGAAATTTCAACAGAAGCTGAAGGTAACAGCGTACCAGGATTTGGATTCCCAATTGCAATTGCAGGTATCCTTGGTGCAATCTGTCTTTTTAGAAGGAAATAAGTATCTAATATTGGAAGGGGGTTCAAAATCCCCTTTCATTTTATTTTATTTTTAAGGAGTGATATATGATGCATATTTCAGACGGGGTACTATCTCCAGCTGTTATAGCGTTTGGCTGGATCGTTTCAATAATCATGATCGCATTTGCTTTCAAGATGGCTCAAAAACAGGGCAGCATTGCAGAACAGATCCCCAAACTATCCGTATTCACAGCAGCTTTTTTTGTTGCTTCGCTTATTCACATAAACGTACCACCTACAAGTGTACATCTTATCCTGAATGGATTGTTGGGTGTTGTCCTTGGCGCACTTGCATATCCTGCAATGTTCATTGGTCTGGTACTTCAGGCATTGTTGTTCCAGCACGGGGGCATAACCACGATAGGAATAAACAGTTTCAATGTGGGTGCACCTGCTTTGATCTGTTATGCAGTATTCAGGAAAGGTTCGGGTATGGGACTTTCAAAGCCTGCTATTGGCGGTATTTGTGGAGGTCTTGCAATACTTCTGACAACGGTCTTCCTAGCTATAACGCTTATTACAGCAGGAGAGCAATTCGAAATGATGGCAAAGCTTGTAGTGATCCCACACATGCTCATAATGGTAATTGAAACAATAGTAACAGCATCAGTAGTAGCTTACCTTGCAAAGGTAAAGCCAGAACTTCTTCCACTTAACAAGGAGGACCAAAAATGAGATCCACCAAAATTTTCACTATAACAATATTATTAATTCTGTGTATGTCACTTATACCAACTGCATCTGCACATAGGTGTTTCGTAGAACAGTTCAGCGGTGATGAGATCATTGTAAAGGCTTTCTATGAAGGCGATGCACCAATGGGGTTGGCAGAGTACCAGATACTTAATGCAGATACCGAAGAGCTCCTTTATGAAGGAGAGACCGATGAAGATGGTTTCTTAAGTTTTGCACCGGTTGAAGGTGTTATACAATACCATGTGGTCGTTGACCAGTTTGGTCACAAAGGTGATGCTATAGTAAGTGCCACAGGTGGCAACAACAAGCCAGCTGAACTTCCTCTTTTCATGAGGATCTTCACCGGATTTGGATACCTTATGGGACTTGCAGGAATTGCAATGGTCTATACCGCAAAGAAAGGAAATAATTAATTGGTGGAGTAATTGAAATGAAATACCCTGAAATTGATAAATATGCAGAACTTGATTCTCTTATTCATCGATTTGACCCGAGGGCAAAAATAATTACTTTTACCCTTCTTATTTTTTCTTTTGTTTTTATAGAAGATATAAGGATCGCATTTGTAAGCCTGCTTTTTTCATCCTTCATTTTACTTGTATCAAGAATTCCTTTTGGATTTATCTTTAATAGGATGAAACCAGGCTTGATCTTTGTTATGCCATTTCTGATAGTAATGCCTTTTGCATTAGATGGAAATGTCCTTTATTCCTATAACGGAATTAGTATCAGTTATGATGGTCTTTATTATGGCAGCCTTGTAGTTATAAGGGCAGCAACATCGATCATGCTTACACTGATCATGCTTGGGACAACGAAAATGGATACTACGATGAAGTCACTTCATTCACTTAAGGTACCTTCTCCTTTTGTCCAGACGCTGATGTTCTCTTATAGGTACATTTTTGTTTTTATTGATGAGTTCCTTAGCATGTGGACATCAATGAAAGCCAAAGGGTTTAAGGTAAAAGCAAACAAGCATTCCCTTTCCATCATAGGCAATCTAGTTGGCATGATCCTTGTCAGGAGCTATGAAAGAGCTGAAAGGGTCTATCATTCTATGGCCTCAAAAGGTTACACCGGAGAGTCCAGGACAATTGTTAAATTTAAAATGCAGACTGCAGATTACGGATTGGCAGCGATCTTAATTGGTACTGTTTTGATATTTATAATATATGGGATGTCCTTATCATGAAAACGGCTATAAGTATAACAGATCTGAACTATTCTTATCCTGATGGTACAAAAGCACTAGATAATGTAAATATTGAGGTCGAACAGGGTGAAAAGATCGTCATAATGGGGCCAAATGGGGCCGGGAAGACCACTCTTTTCCTTCATCTTAATGGTGTCATCCGCGCTGAGCAGGACAATGTGAAAATATTTGGCAACAATATCGGGAGCATGAAGACCGAAGACAGGATCAGGGAGGTCGGAGTTGTCTTTGCTGAACCTGACGACCAGTTGTTCATGTCTACGGTCTATGATGATATTGCATTCGGACCCCTTAACATGGGACTTAGTGAAGAAGAGGTGGACAGAAGGGTGAAAAAAGCACTTGCAACCGTCGGTCTTGAAGGATTCGAGGACAAAGTACCTCATCACATGAGCTTTGGCCAGAAGAAAAAGGCGGCTCTTGCAGCAGTTCTTTCCATGGAGCCAAGGGTCTTGGTACTCGATGAGCCTACAGCGAACCTTGATCCTAAAAGCAGGGCAGATCTAATAAGAGTGATCAATGACCTGAACAAGAACCATGGTATCACCACTGTAATAGCAATGCACGATATCAATGCTCTCTCTGAGCTGGCAGACAGGGTCTACGTCCTGAACAGGTCTATAGTGGCAGAGGGGCCAACAAGGGATATATTTTCAGATCATGTGCTTGTAAAAGAAAACAATCTGGATGCCCCTGATATATTTAAGTTTTTCAAGATAATGAAATGTTTTGGAGGGGATTGTGATCAAACTCCTATGTCAATAGATGAATCTGTTAAAGAACTGACACAAGCAATTGAAGCGCTTGAAGGGAAAATGAGCCTTCATATACATGAAAGCACCCATGAAATGGTCAATGATGTAATATCAAGCTACAGGCACTGATTCCTGTTCAAAAAAGTGCATACACTGAGACCTGTTCAAGAAATGCATACATTATATATATTTGAGGCAGCAAATATCTGCCTTTTTCTTTTTAAAATAATCGGGAAGATCTTTTTTGTTCAAAGGGCTGGTATTGATCTGATCTTTTTGTGTCAGGATCCATGAACAGAATATTTATTTATTTCTTTTTTAGTATGGATTATAGCTTAAATCTTTATAATTTGGGAAACAAGATGGTAATCATGTGGAGCACAGTACTCAAGAAGTTCGAAAAGCACCCTGCCCAGCAGAAGGTAATTAAGTTACTCTTCGAACGTGGGTTTCAGGTAAATGGCGATGGCAAGGTAACATCAGGCTCGATAGAGATCCCTCACACTCAGCTTGCAAAAGAAGCAGGTGTGGATCGCAGGGTCGTAGATGCAACTACTGAAACCATACTCTCGGATGAACTATTGAAGAATATCTTCCAGAACGTCACGTCCATACCTTTCCTTCGTGATGTAGCTCCCGCTCTCGGTCTTGGTGTGATAATAATAACTCCTGATGATGCTGCGAACGTTGGTATCCTGTTCAGCGTATCACAGGTGATATCTAACCACAACATCAGTATCAGGCAGGCGGTATCCGAGGACCCATATTTCAACAGCAAAGCGATGTTGACCATAATCACAGATTCCAAAGTACCGGGGGATATTGTAAGTGAGATCTTACAGCTTCCTGGCGTAAAAGGTGTAAGTATCTATTGATCCTTTCACAGAACAGCTTTTGCAAACGCTCTGAAAACCCCTATCAAATGACGTGAGTTCATGGGGTTCAGTAGTTTCCTGATAAGTATGGACGGATGGTCCATATCTCCGTATTTTGTGATAAGTTCGAGGATCGCATTATTGTTCATTGAACCGATAAGGTCATCCAGTTCTTTATCGGTCAGCCCGCCCATAAAATCGTGTATCCTCATTCCTGTTCTAAGTTCACGACCAAGGGCTGCTTTCCATCTGCTTTCATATTCTTTCAGTCGGTTTGCCGAAAAGTCCTCCTCACTGACAGCTTCAGCTGCAACCTGTCCCGCTATCTTTGCACAAACTGCACCAGTATAAATGCCGCCCCCTGATGTGGGTTTAACCTGTCCAGCGGCATCGCCTGCAATGAGAATACCATCCGAATATGTCCTCTTAAGCGGACCGATCGGTATCCCTCCGACAACAAGGTCAAGCATGCTGCTGGTGCAGTTGCCTGCAAGATGTTCGTTCTTGTTCACAATGTTCCTCAGGTAGTTTATTGCATTGTGTTCATTTCCTGGTTCTACTGCCAGTCCTATCCTTGATATCCTTTCATTGACAGGTACTGTCCAGGCAAAGAATCCGGGTGCCTGTGAACCAACGAACAGTTCTACAAAATCAGTGTCTTTTGAGCTGTAAACAGCTTCGATCTGCACTCCTGAAAGGACCCTGTCAACTTTCCCAAGGCCTTTATATCTGGCAACGTTGCTTTTGACACCATCTGCACCGATTACGACCTTCGATCTGACCGTTATCATCTTTCCCATGTGGATTACTAAAAGGAGTTGTATACCGTCCTTTTGTTGTATCCCTGTGACCCTGCCTTTAAGCATGAGCTCTGCTCCGGTATCAACAGCAAGCGAGACAAGATGGCGGTCAAATATCTTTCTGGAAACGACATAGGCCTTTGTCCGTTTTCCATCAATGGGCAGGCAGGTTCCGTTAGGGGAATGCACAAAAGCTCCGCGAACACTGTTCAATACGAAATCATCTTCCGGACGTACATCACATTCCGAAACAGCACGTGTGCTCAGTAATCCTGTGCATTCCACAGGAGAACCGATGGAAGCATGCTCTTCGATAATGAGCACCTTCGCACCGGCCATTGCTGCATAACGTGCTGCAGTAGAGCCAGTTGGTCCTGCACCGACAACCACTACATCGTATATCATGGGAAGCTGGCCTAAAGAAAATACATCTTCTTCATCATTGTTCGCTTAGGATCACATCCGCTCCGATGGAACGCATTGAATCGAAGAAGTTCGGATATGAGATAAAGATGGCTTCCGCAGTATCGATGGTCGTATCACCTGCGATCATTCCGGCAAGTGTCAGTGACATCACTATGCGGTGATCGTGCCAACCGTGAACATCTGCACCTTTAAGCTCTCCTCCTTTGATGGTGAGCTTGTCCTTTTCCTCACTTGTGGAGATTCCCATTTTATTGAGCTCTACAGCCATTGCATGAAGCCTGTCGGTTTCCTTGTATCTGACGTGTTCGGCATTTGTAATGACAGTCTCACCTTCTGCAACTGCACCGAGAACTGCGACTGTAGGTACGAGGTCAGGTGTTGCGCCGGCATCCATTGTAATGCCGTGGAGTTTGCCACCATTTACTTCCACGGTTCCTTCTTCTTTGTTCCAGTAGACATTGGCACCCATTTCCTTTAGGATATCTATGATAGCAATATCTCCCTGCATGGATGGGTACAGATTATTGACCTTGATCTTCGTATCTGTCATTGCAGCTGCTGCAAGAAGATATGATGCCGAGGAAAAGTCTCCTGGTACTGTATATTCCTTGAGCCTGTACTTCTGGCTACCAGGTATTATGAACTTAAGGTTCTGATTATCTTCCAGATATATCTCAGCACCGGCTTTCTCCAGAATGTCCAATGTGACGTCGATATAAGGTCTGGATTTCAGTTCTCCCTTTATTGAAAGCGTTGTGCTGTTCTTTGTTAGTGGACATGCAAGCAGAAGTGCGGATATGAACTGTGAACTTATGGAGCCGTCTATCTTTGCGATAGCACCTTTTAATCCTCCGGTCACCACAATAGGTGCACACCCATTCCCTCGTGTTGAGATAGACTGAACTCCAAGGTCGTTCAATACATTGAGCAGTGGTCCATTAGGCCTTGATCTTATGGAATTATCTCCTGTAAGAACAGTAGTTCCCTGGCCAAGGGCAGAAACGGCTGTCATAAAACGAAGCGTTGTTCCGGAATTGCCAACATCGATAACGTTGTCAGGAGTTTGTGGTTCTCCGTCAATACCGCTTATCAATAATTTATCTCCATCCTTCTCTATGTATGCACCTAACATCTCACAGGCCTTTATCGTTGATTGGGTGTCTGCTGAGATCAAAGGTCTGTGGATAATGGATTCTTTTGAGAGGGCTGCAACTGTGATAGCCCTGTGAGTGTAACTTTTTGAAGGAGGTGCAAAGATCTCTCCGTGCACTCCTGATCTTCCTACTGTAACTTTCATTTACTGCACCCCTTTAATGATCTTCTCGATCTTGTCCCAATCATGGTCGTATATATGTGCGGAAACACTCATGGTCGTTATCGTTCCTGGAGCAAGGTCTACTTCCTCTGCAACATATTCGAGCAGTTTTGAAAGCCCATACAGGTTTGCAGGATATGCGCCGGCAAAATCATGGCTTCTGAACAATGTTGTAAGATGTACTTTTTCATCCCGTATTTTAAAATCGTCAATTATCATGCATGGCACTTCATCCACTTCGGTATCGATCGTTGGTACCCATGTGACGGCAGTAGCTCTGCGTGTTGTCTTGTTGTTTGTCAGTTTTTCGATGACATACTCTATCTGGTCGACCTTACCATCCCAGTTCCTGAGCCGTTGACCGTAGGTGTATTCGAAATCCTGTACATTTTCGCCTGTAATAAGCTGTTTTGCATATTCTTCCAGCCTCTCATGGTTCCAGGCGCTATCCTCAGGTATCTCATTACTGTATGGGTCCTCGATAACGACCATAAGGTTCATGAATTCGCGTATCTGGCTCCCACGCTCATCTGTGATCACACTTCCATGGTTCCATATGACATTGAGTCCTCGATACCATGCATCGCTTATAGTCCGGGCTTTTATGATCCTTCCAATTGCAGCATCATGCGTCATGATAAATTCTCCACTAATGAACTTAAATAAGCATTATCCTTGTAATATAGGTATCTGTTCAATGTTCAATAATGTTCATTGATATGCATCCAATGTCTATAAATTCTGTTCAAAAAACGTAGGTTAACAGCTCAAAACAGAAAAGATAATAAGCTTCCAATCCATTCAATGACCATAATGGAAGACGGTAGTTTCTGCTATACCATAGGCTATGGTAACAGGTCTCTTGAATATCTTATTGATATGGTGCAAAGTTTCAATATCAGCTATTTAGTGGATATTCGCAGTTATCCGCATTCGGTGCACGAGGATTTCAATAAGGAGAACCTCGAGATAGTGCTTCCCAAGAACAATATTGTCTATTCTCATTGTCCGGGGCTTGGAGGTCTTAGGAACGGAAGCTATATGGATTATACAAAGACCGATGAGTTCAGTAAATATTACTCCCGTTTAGTGGATAAAATAGAGGCTGTCAATAAAGCGGGTTCAGGTATCGTTCTTATGTGTGCTGAAAAAAACCCGAAGGATTGCCATCGATACCATTTATCAAAGGTTCTTGAATCTTCCGGAATAAAAATAATACACCTGACCGATCCTGGCCAGGTAGACCTTTTCAGGTTCTAATTTTTCACATTTCGTTCAGGCGGCGTATCCTTTCCTCTGTGGCCGGATGTGTCCTGAACAACTTCATCAATGAGCTTCCTCTCAGAGGATTGACGATGAACATATGTGCTGTGTTCTGGGATGGCTGAACATCGTTCCTTCTTGGCTGATAGTTCTGTGCTCCAGATTCAAGTTTAGAGAGTGCACTGGCAAGCGCCCAGGGTTTCTGTGAAATGCGTGCTCCTTCTGCATCTGCACCGAACTCACGTGAACGTGATATTGCAAACTGTATTACGGTTGCTGCCAGCGGTGCCACTATTGCAAGTGCTATGAAGCCAACAATATTTCCGCCCCCATCATCATCCCTGCCTCCGATACCTCCAAAGATGGCAGCCCATCTTGCCCAGGTGGCAAGCATTGTGATAACTCCGGCAATTGTCGCAGCAACAGCACTGATAAGTGTGTCCCTGTTCTTCACATGTGCCAGTTCATGGGCAAGCACGCCTTCAAGCTCTTCTGGTGTGAGGATGTTCATTATCCCCGTGGTTGCAGCTACTGCTGCATGTTTAGGATCTCTGCCTGTGGCGAATGCATTTGGCATTGATGTCTCCACGATGTAAACCTTAGGCATCGGGAGTTGGGCACGCATTGCAAGATTTCTCACAACATCGTAAAGTTGCGGACTTTCGGATTCTGTCACTTCTTTAGCTTTGTACATTTTCAGGACTATCTTGTCACTGTACCAATAACTGCCGAAGTTCAGCACAAGTGCAAACGCAAATGCGATGAACATTCCGCCAGTTCCGCCGATAAGACGACCTACAATGATCAGCAGTCCCGTCAAGGATGAAAGTAATAATGTGGTCTTAAGCATGTTCTTCATGTTTTACCTCAGTAGTGCGCATGTATCTTTTGTTCTTTGAAAAATCTGTAAATTTTAGATATTTACGCCTACTAACATATCTATTGATTTGTAGTTCTATATAAATGCGTTGGGGTGGTGCAAGGAGGCGTAAATAATTTTATATTGGCAACCCAAATATATTATATGCAATACCGGTTTTGAGTGAAATGGTTCTCATCATGACACCTAAAAAAAGGATGGTGCCGAGGGCACAATCGAAAAATACATCTTCGGAATGTTTGATAGAAAGCTAATGTAACTTATAATAGTCCTTGCAATACTGTTCCTGCTACATTATTAGAAGTAGGATCAATTACTGTAGGATATAAAAGAAAGAATGAATAAAAAGAATGTAAAGCCGATATATCGACTTTCATACCTCTTCTACTATAAGTTCTGTGTCTTCTTCTATCTCAGATATCAGAGCTTCGAATTCTTCAAGATCGCTCTCAAGGTCTGCTATCTCAGAATCTGTCAGTTCAACTCCCTCTTCTGCAAGTATCTCATCTGCATTGGTAGTGACAGTATCTTCTTGTGTAGCATTGTCAGCAGGCTCTCCTACGCAACCGGAGAGAGCAAGTCCGACGAGAAGGATGGTAACAATTCCCAGATGTTTAATGCTCACCATGATCAGACCACCTCTGTTGAGTTGTCGTCATCGGAACTGTCCTCTTTATCATCATCTTCGGAGTCTTCATCCTCCATTTCTTCTGTGCTGTTGTCTTCAAGTTCATTCTCTTTTTCATCAGCACTGTCATCGGAGTCTTCATCGTCGCTTATCTTTGGAGCAGCCCATTCAAGCTCAGTGCTCTCATTATCTTTTTCGATCTTGTAAGAACCTTCACCTGAAAGGGAGGTGCTGCCTATTCCTTCTGCTTTGATGGTAATGTCCTCTCCACGGACCATTACTGTGAGGCGGGACCCTTCAATTTTTGCTTCTCCGGTAAAGTCATGGTAGACGACTGCGTAGCTTCCGTCTCTTGTAGTGTCCTCATTGACCTGTTCGTAATCTCCATCAAGCTTAATTTCTGCATCACCTGCAAGGTCTTTGATAACAACTGTGGCATTGGTTGCGGTGAACTCGACCTCAAGTTCTCCTGAAAGCACGATTGTTCCATCACCCTCGGCATCGATCAGACCTTCACCTGCCAATGTCACATAGCCATGTCTGAATCCTTTCATTTCCTGAATAAGCGCTCTAAGTTTGATGTTGGCTTCGTTTGTCAGCCTTATGGATTTACGGAGCTGTTCGCCAGCGTCATCTTCTCCATTCTGGTAAGCTTCTCTTGCACGTTCGTGAGCTTGTTTGGCTTCCTCGATAAGCGCATTGTAGTCGTCAAGCATTTCCTGGAGCTCTTCAGTATCTTCGCCGTCCTCGGTCAAACTGTCGATCTCATTCTGGAGTCTTTCTGATACACCATCTGTTTTCTCAAGGTAGTTAACAAGGCCACTGTTGATCCTCTGTGCTCTCATCCTGTTGAGGTCCTTCTGAGCATCACTCCAGATCTTCCTTATGTCCCTTGTTGCTTCGGAGAGGTCCTTTCTGGTATCTGCAGCAGCAACATCATCTTTCTGTGCTTCAAGTCTGTCGATGTATGTGTCAATTGTCGCATTGACCTCTTCAGTATAGCTTCCGTCTTCCTTGATCGTTTCAAGGCGAGTGACCATGTAATCAATGGTTCCAGTAAGGTATTCCTTTGCTGCATCCAGTGCTTCTGTGGCATTTAATTCACCTCTGGCCTGCAATGCCTTAGCGTTCTGGAAATTTCCTCTTAGTTCATCATAACCGGCCTTTGAAAGCTTAACTTTGCTCCTTGCCCGGTCATTTCGCATTTCCTTTTCCTGGATCATTTCAGGTGTGATGTTCTCATCTTTATGTTCCTGTAATCTTATCCTGTCTGCATCCATGACCCCAACGCCATTAGCCCCTTGATTGGCAGCAAACTTTGGTGTGATCTTCTCATCTTTGTGTTCTTGTAACTTTATCCTGTCTGCATCTATGGCTCCAACACCATTGTTCCCTTGGTTGGCAGCAAAAGCAGTCACAGGAAGAAGACTTAATATCATCAGTATGGCACCGATCAGTGCAAACCCTTTCATTGTTCTGTTCTTCATAATGGATTCCTTCCTTTGTTTATTATGTGATAAGATCTTGATTATCGATGTAATGAACTTACAAGCTCAACTTTGGATGCGTGGGATATAAGCTTACTTTAATTGATTCTCATAATTAAGATAATCTAAAGTATTATCTGGGGAATTAAAAGCATTTTTTTACTTTATAATACTTTATATTGATTTATTTTGTCTATTAAAAAGCAAAATATGCTCATTTTTCAATATAAACCTCTGATCCCACGTTTTTATCTGAAATGCCCGTCTCTTTATATTTAGACTGTTTAGCTATTCAATATTTTCGTTGTTCCTATTATTAGTATTCCAGAGGTACAATTAACTTCAATAATAATAATTCTTGAATAAAAAACTATAAAAGTAGAACCCGGCAATATAACACTGTGAAAGGCAGGGCATTATTTGGGGTTTGCACATTTCTTACATTAATACTGCTTATTGTTCCTGTGGGGGCTGTTGGAACTGCAACGATACATGGTGCTATCTATGAATGGGACACCTTTGAACCTCTTGAGAATGTCTTAATTGAGGTCAATTCCACTCCTCCGCAGTCCATAGTTGCAAAGTATGGTGTCTATTCCCTGGACCTGGCTCCGGGTGACTATGTGATAGTTGCTACTTATTATACTGGTAATAGTCTCGTAGCGTCGGCACAGGAATCAATAACAATAACCGATGATGGGGATTACATAATCGACCTTCTTCTCCTTCCTTCCTATGAAAATGAGGACCTCGAAGATGCTGAAATAGCTAATTTGAGCGAAGCATTTGAAGCCGATTCTCTTATTATCGAGGCTGATACGGGAAGCTCATATATGGCCTATGTGGCGGTTCTGCTGATCATTTTTGTACTTGTTTTGTCAGCATATGTGTATTCAAATAAGAAAGGGGCGAATGAAGGGGGTTTGGTCAACACTTCACCAGAGGGTGATAATGATGCTTTACCAGATGGGTCCCTCTCCTTTGATGTGAAGGAAAATGGTCTGGTCGGTACTGTTAACGATGATCCGGAAATCATTGATATTATCACTAAAGCTGAACCACCTGTTCTGCCTGATGACCTTCAGGAAGTTCTGGACATCGTTATTGCAAATGGTGGACGCATAACCCAAAAGGACCTGCGTGGGAAATTGAGATATTCCGAGGCGAAGGTAAGTCTGATAGTCTCTGATCTGGAAAACCGCGGACTTGTGGATAAGTTCAAGAAAGGGCGGGGCAACATCATTATAATTCCTGAAGATAAGAAGTAAGTTGACTTTGCTTCTGTACTATTTTAAGAATTAATGGTATGGCTTATCAATACATTTATATGAAGAATGCCTAAGAGGGAACACATGAGAGTTTCAATGGACATTGAATTAAAGGACACTCCAGGACAATTGCTTCTGGCTTTGGATCCGATTTCGGAGCTAAAAGGGAACTTGAAATCGATCGTGCATCATCATGAAGAACGAACTCCAAGAAGTACCATTCCGGTACAGCTTGTTTTTGAGATTGAACCAGCCAATCTTGAGGTCCTTATAGGTCGTCTTGAAGAGAATGGAATTGGAGTTGCAAGAGTTGATGAGAATCGTTTCACAGCACATGGTGCTGTCCTCCTGATAGGTCATATAGTTCATACTGATATACAGGATACTATTGATACTATTGATAATACCGGCTTTGCAGAGGTCGTGAACATTTCTCTTTCAATGCCGCAGATAGACATGCGTTCTTCTGCTTCCTTAAAGATAGATGCTGTGGGCAAGAATGAGCTTCATGAAGCGATATCGGTCCTTAGGCAGGTCGCGATCAAGAAGGATCTTCTGGTCATAGAACCAATTGAAGCTGAAATTTCATAAAGGTGATATTCAATGAGAAAAGTACGTGCATCCATTATTGGATTTGGTTCGGTTGGACAGGGTGTTGCAGAGGTCCTTCTGAGAAAGGGTGATGAATTAAAGTCTCTTGGTATCGACCTCGATGTTGTGGCCATCGCTGATTCCAAAGGTGCTGAGGTAAATCTTGCTGGTATCGATCTTAAAGCTGCACTTGGCAGAAAGCGGGAATTCGGTACTGTTGCTATCGATGATCTTACTGGGGAAGATGTCATCAAAAGTGTGGACCATGACATTGTGATCGAGACCACTCCTACTGATATAGAGACCGGTGGTGTCGGCCTTGTTAATATGGTTGCTGCTTTTGAGTTTGGCAGACATGTGGTGACCTCTAATAAAGGCCCTCTTGCGTTGAAATATAGGGAGCTTGCCGAAGCTGCGAAGGAAGCTGATCGCAAGTTGCTCTTTGAGGCCACCGTCGGCGGTGCAATGCCTATCATCAATCTTGTGAGGGATACGCTTGCCGGAAATGAAATACTCAGTGTGGAAGGCATCCTTAACGGTACATGTAACTACATTCTGACACGCATGATGGAAGAGCATGCTTCCTATGAGCAGATGCTTGCGGAGTCACAGGAGCTTGGTATTGCTGAGACCGACCCTACCTATGATGTGGAAGGTATCGACACTGCATGTAAACTTGTCATTCTTGCAAATTCCATATTCGATCAGGATGCAACCTATCAGGATGTGGATGTTACCGGAATTACCAAAGTAACTCTGGAATCTCTTTCTCTTGCCCATGATGAAGGCTATGTCATCAAGCTTATAGGTGAGGTCAAGAAGGA
>JAIORD010000005.1 GCA_021108275.1 Methanococcoides sp. | reverse complement strand
AATCCGCCATTATTTGCTGAAGGTACACATACTTTCATTTTATTGCCTCTTATTTCATTTTGGTCCGGAAAGTTCCGGGTTTGATCCTGAGTTTATTTTGTGTTGAGTGGAAGTGGTAGCAGCTCCGATAAGGTCCAGTTGTCCTTTTCTATATTGTGAAACCGTGTCCTCAACTGTACCTTCGATGCCTGTATATACTTTGATCCCAGCTGCATCTAGCACTGAGAAGGCATTTGGTCCCATATTTCCTGTGAGAAGGGCATCAACGTTAAGGGCGGTCAATGCTTGTGCAGCCTTTATGCCTGCACCTCCGTCTGCTAAAGGTCCCGGGTTCTCAAGAGCTTCAAAGGACATGGAGTCATAATCTACAATGACAAAGTAAGGGCATCTGCCAAAACGAGGGTCACACTGGCTGAAAAGGTCAGTTCCTGTGGAAGTTATGCATATTTTCATTATTTCTCACCACTTTGATCTTAATGTATTATGCACATAAGTGAGAAATTACTTAAACTTATTGGATAACTATTATATACTTCCTCTCGATATGGCGAAACCCCCCTTGTTTTATCAAATGGCGGATATTACTTATACGGATAAAGTATGATTACTTCTCATGTTATCCTTCTCTGAAGCTATCATTCTTGGCATTGTACAGGGTCTGGCAGAGTGGCTCCCAATAAGCAGTGAAGGTATGACCTCGCTTGTTATGGTCACTTTCTTTGACCGTTCCCTTTCTGAAGCCATTCCTATCTCTATCTGGCTTCATCTGGGAACATTGCTTGCAGCTACTGTTTATTTCAGAGATGATGTGAAAAAGCTCCTTTCCGGGATACCTGATTATGTTCGTAGCGTTTCTAAAAAAGAGCCTCATGACCCGATCATCAGTTTTCTCCTTATCTCGACGGCACTTACAGGGATCGTGGGTCTTCCTCTGTTATTGTTCGTCACTGATAATGTTGAGATATCGGGTGGTTCTGCAACAGCTGTGATAGGTATAATGTTGATATTTACGGGTCTTCTACAGAGGACGATCTCAAAGGACGTATCTCTTTCCAGAGTTCCCGGAATGTCAGATTCTTTGGTCTCGGGGGTTGCACAGGGATTTGCAGCAATCCCTGGAATTAGCAGATCCGGTATCACGATGTCCGCACTACTGCTGCGTAAATTCGATGCAGCAGATGCCATAAGGTTGAGTTTTCTTATGAGCATCCCTGCTGTGTTGGTAGCAGAGATTGGAATTGGGCTGATGGATATGGTCGAGTTAGATGTCTACTCTTTTGTAGCTCTGTTCTTCGCTTTTGTTTTCGGTCTGGTCACCATCGACCTTTTCCTGAAAGTTGCAAAGAAGGTAGATTTCTCTTATTTTTGCATCGGGCTTGGTATTCTGAGCGTTCTGGCCATGTTCCTTTAATGTCAGTCTTCCAAACGCAAAGCTCAGTGTATAACAATTTTTGAGAATCTAAAAAAAGAAAGAAAAGAAAAAGAATTGGACTTAGTAAGCCCATTTTTCTTCTTTTTAATATTTGATCGGATTAGTATTTGTAGCTCTTTGCTACTTCGACCATTGCACGAAGGTGTGCGGTTGGGGTCTGGCTTACAATGCCGCATCCAGGTGCGAGAAGTCCCTTGCCGTCGAGTTCCTTGAGTACTTTCTCGGACTCTGCTGTGACTGCTTCAACAGATGTGTTCCAGAGACAGTTGACTGGGTCAAGGTTACCGACGATGAGTGCTTTCTCTACCTTTGATACAGCGGTTGCTGCATTTACGTTCTGGTCAACACTGATCGCGTCTATGCCTGCGAGCTCCATGATAGCAAGACCTTCGGTTGTGTCACCACAGACGTGGAGAACTACAGGAACATTGCGTGCGTGCATTGCTTCAACGAGCTTTGCGTGGAATGGTACAACGAATTTCTTGTAGAATTCTCCGCCAATGAGCTGGTAGCTTGCTGTTGGGTCGATGATGGACATGGTGTCTGCACCGTTGTCGACCTGTGCGTTTGCGTATGCGATTGCGAATTCGGTTGTGAACTCCATGATCGCAAGACCGTACTCTTCCTTTGTCATGATGTCCATGAACCAGGAGTCGCCGGTGAGGTGCTGTGCAAGGGAGAAAGGACCGATCATACTGCCGATGATTGGAAGCTCTGCTCCATACTCATCTGCTACGATCTTGATTGCTTCGAGGATCGTTGAGGTTCTCTTTGATGAGTCCTTGATGTCATAGCCTTCGAATGGCTTGAGGTCGTCAAGGCTGTTTACAACGTGGTTGATAACGGATGGCTGCTGTACTTTTGTACCGTCCTTGATGCCACAGCCGAAGAACTCAGCTTCTGCGGTGATGTCGAAAGGAACACGGATCGCTTCGAATCCGATCTCTGTGTGTGCTGCTGCTGCAAGACCTGCAAGCATCTTTGCATCGTAGTTTGCTTCTGGCCAGAAGATGCCACATGCTTCCATCAGGTCTACGGTACCGGTCTGTGTAACACAGATAGCTGGCATCCTGTCAACTTTCTCGGTCTGGTTAAGTACAGCTGCTAATCTTGTCTTTGGTGTGTATTCAGTCATTTAAATATTCTCCTATAGATCAATCCTTTATAATCACAAAAAGGTAATTACGCTATGTACTTAGCATATATATACCTTTTTATTTGGAAAAAACGCTTGCAATAGTCGCATTAGACAAGTTTTGTGGTTTTGTCATGTCAATGTTTCTTTGAATTTTTTGCAAGCTTTCTTCCTGTTTGTGAACGTGAAATATTCTTCTCTTTTTCAGAACACTGAATAGAGCATTGCTGCGGCACCTATGACCAGTGGTTCCATGACCAGGTCGATATCACCGTTCTCAGCGAGTTCGGGTGGAAGCGCGCAGGGTATTCCCGGAGTCGATACAAGGCATCTTTCTGCGATCATTCCTTCTGATATCGTATTGGCGTTAGGGGTGGCCTCAAAGACCATGGAGAACTTCTTAGGGTCTGCACTATCATAAGCGTTAACTCCAAGCTCTTCAATTGCCTTTTCCATGAATTCGGTGTTCGGGTCATAAGCATACACATTGAACCCTTTTTTCACCAGATGTTCGGTACCGGCATACCCTACACGACCAAGACCGATTACCAGCACATCCTTTGATTCTGTGTGTATGAACCTTGAGGCTATCTCGGAATAGATCACACCTGTGCATATATGGTTGGCCGCTACCTTTCTGCTTTTCAGGTTGTGGGCGATGAACATGTGGTCATCCGCCATTAGAAGTATGTCCGCACCATCGGAAACTGCCTGATGATACCCGGTTATGTCGGGATGTTCTGTAATATAGCCTTCAAGTCCGAAATATTCGGTTATTGCGAGCAACGATGAAGAAAAATTGCCTATTATCCCATTGCCTGCTGTTATGGGCACGATTGCAACCTTTTGCGAGGCTGGGTGTGTGCCATAGACATCTTCACAGATATCCGTGATGCCCTTTCCGGTAGATGCCTTGATCGTTTCATTGCTCTGTCTAAGTTTGTTCAAAAGATCTTCCAGATCCTCAGGTGTTAATAATGCCATAAAGCTCACCACTCCCCATTAAAATAATCCTCGATCCGCATCATGCCTCTGCTGCGAACCTCTTCTGTACTTTCCTTGTCCTTGCCCCTTGAGATAAGTGTGAAAACATCGTTCTCTCCACTCGAATGGAATATTTCAAGGTTCTCTTCCTCATGGAATAGTTCGTATCGATCGCCCATGGAAAGTATGTGTTCTCCTACAGGTGTCAATCCCGGAATGTCCCATTTCAGATGTTCGAATATACAATATCCTTTCTCAGGCGCCTTTTCGATTTCTGTCACGCCTTCGGTGAAAGCCTGCATAAGTAATTCTACAAGGTTCACACCACTTGAATGGTAGACCGCCGTAGGCGTCTGGCTTGGGAAACGTGCATCTATCTCAAGGACCTTCAATCCTTTTTCAGAAGTAATGGCTTCCACATCCATGATACCCTTAAGGTTGAGCCCCTGGGCAAGTTTGTATGATATTTCCCTGAACTTCGGGTCATGCTCTACCGGGGTTATTCTGTGACAGTCATAAGTATCATCGATATGCACCTTCGTTTCCTTCACCACTGCAAAATGTTTGCCGTCCCCGATTATCTCAAGGGAGATAACATCGCCTTCAAGGTACTCCTCAACAAGCATATCCGGTCCGACATCGGCAAGTTCGCTATCATCATAGATTATGCGTGTACCAATACTGCTGCTCTCGCAGGGTGGCTTTACAAAATAAGGTGGTTGCGAAGGTCTGTCGCCAGGGGTCGGTATGTCGATGGAAACAAAATATTCCTTTGAGCGTTTCTTATCCATACTGATATGGTACGCATCAAAATCAAAAAGAACAGGACAATCAAGTTGGCTGTTGATGTCCCTTATAAAGTTCAGTGTATCAAGGTTCTCATTTACCGGAATAATGGCATCGACATTCTTTGATACTTCGATGAACCTGTCCGGCTCCTGGGTTATGTCAAAGCATAGCAGCTCATCAACAACATTGCAAATAAGGGGCTTCTTGTTCCTGTCTATCAGAACAACTCTCATCCCCGCTTTCTTTGCAAGATAGGTCACTTCGAAGCCCTGAAGTTTCCCTCCTATAAGACATACTGTCGTCACCCTATTGCCCCAACAACTTCTCGAAATCGCTTTGTTCGGCAGGTTCCATTCCCATCATTTTAAGCCGTTTTATGACGCTCTTAACATCCCTATCCCTCTCGGCATGTTCTCTGTCATAGTTCACAACGCCTTCAATGGTTGAATTGGATGATATTATGGAGGTGACCACATTTGCACCGGAGTTTAGTCTGTGCACCATTCCGTCAATACCTTCAAGGTCTAATGATGCCGGAATGAGCAGATTTGGATACATCAATCGAAGTATTGAGATAATCTTGAGCTCTGCTTCACTTCCCTCAACATCTTTTCCTTCCAGAGGTGTTCCCTTTTGAGGCAGGAATGTCATGACCCTCACCATGTCGGGATTGGATGTTCCAAGTCCTCTCAGTGAGATTAGTGTGGATTCTATGTCCGGTTCCACTGCTGTCAGGATGCCGTCCTCAACGCAATAACCTATCCTCTTTGCATGGTTCCTGGAGTTGATCCTCTCTTCAAAGGATTGTTCCACCCTCAGCTTTCCAAAAAGTTCCTTATCATAGGTCTCCTGGTATAGTGCAAGGAAGTCTGCCCCGTTCTCCTTCAACAGCATAAGGGTCTCATTATCAACAACTCCCGGGGATACCATTATTGGTTTTCCTACTTCTTCCTTCACTGTTCTGACAAGTTCTACCAGACGTTCAGGATTGTTATGGAAATAGGGGTCCTCTCCCATGGTGAGGTCTACCATGTGTATCTCTTCTGCCTTGAGGACCTGGCATATCTTCTTTATGTCCTCAAGTGTCAGGCGATACCTATCGATGTCATTCTCACGGTTGTAATAGCAGAAAGCACAATTGTTCTTGCAGTGTGTGGAAAAGTACACGAAACTGTACATGAACACTTTGTTCCCGAAAAAATTATCCCTTATGTGGCGTGCCACATAATGCAGTTTATCTATCTCATCAGGATCACTTATCTGCAGCATTGCCCTGATGTTCTCATCGGAAATCTCTGATCCGGATATTATCTGCTCAGCATAATCTTCCAGACCATTTTGGTCCATTTTATCAAACAAGATGTTCACCTCATAGATTAGTATTGATTCCGTTGTAGTATAGTTCAGAACGGCCTGCTCGGCGTATGTTCGTGTAGTTGTGCCTGACCTTTAACAGTCTTTCAAGACCGAATCCTGCTCCCATCCACGGCTTATTCACACCCCATTCCCTGTCAAGCGGGATCGGTCCTACCACTGCGGATGACAGTTCAAGGTCGCCATGCATGATGTCAATGGTATTTCCATAGACCATACAGTTGTCAGCCTCGATCTCATATTCTATTCCAAGATGCTCAAGGAACTCCTCTATGAGCGCTTCCATGTTCTCTCTTGTACAACCTGATCCCATCTGGCAGAAGTTTACCATGGTAAACTCTTCAAGATGACTGCTACCATCCGATTCTTTGCGGTAGCATGGTCCTATCTCGAATATCCTTATGGGGTCAGGAAGCACTTTGTCAAGCTTTCGCAGGTAATTGTAAAGGCATGGTGCCAGCATAGGTCGCAGGCACATGTTCTCATCAATGCGGAATATCTGCTTGTTGAGGTGGTCATCCTTCTCTATCCCCATCCTTTCGATATATTCGAAAGGTATCATTATAGGTGATTTTATCTCCAGGTATCCCCTGTCCACGAAGAATTCGGTTATCGTCCTCTCAAGTTTGCCAAGGCGGTCTTCTCTGTCTTCCTCGTACATCTTCTTAAGATCGTCACGTCGCCTCTGTATCAGTTCTTTCTCAAGCACCTTGAACTCAGGCAACTCGCCCTGGATGGGTATCTTGTCATCAGGGGACATCAGGGTCTTCAGTCTCTCGATCTGTGAAGGGGTGTACTTAACCTCTGGTACTTTTACTTCATCTTTTACGACACTTGTAGAAGGAGTTGGTATTGAGTTTGACACACTTGCCTCCTTAGGGCTGGGTGTAGAAATGGAAACGGATTTAATGACAGCCGCTTTTGGCTTTTTTGGGACCTGTTTCTTCGGACTGGAGAATACGCTGACAGCCTGCCTTTTCTCTTTAAAGGTCTTCTTAACAAAACGGTCTATCTGCTCATCTGCCGGACGACAACGTTTGCAGGGCTTGCGATATTTGTTATGCCTTAATGATCTTGCAGAACGGCTTGACCTGGAATTTCTCACAGTGAACCTTGCACCACAGTCGGTCTCAATGTGAATATGTTTAGTGGTTATCTCAAAGTTCCTTATCCCATGAAGCAATCCGCTTCGCGATAGCCATACTCCGTTGAGCTCTACTAGAACGTCCAGTAATTGCTTTTCCATAGTTCTAGGCTCCTATTGCGAAACACTTCATTCTATCATCTTCCTTTTAAAATATGATGGGTATCCATCATCATAAATAAAATATAATGTCCTAATGGAAAGCCATGTCCATTTGGCGGAAACTCCGGGAATCTAACCCGGCTGAACGGATTTAGAGTCCGTTCGATCTACATGATCAAGTCTCCATGTAGTTATGGGAACATCGGCTTTCCTGACATATGGCAAGCACTTTGTATAAGGTCATACATGTGCCACCACGTTTGTAGTATCTTTGATAGATGCGGTCCATATTTAAGAATTTCGGGCTAATCGATACAACATCTTGTAATATTGCCTATGAATCATTTATGGTGATGATCATATATTGAAAGGGAATTACTGTTCAATGTGCCTATTCGTCTCTTTTTTGTATCTTCATGTTCTGTTCAGTAATTTGTTTGACATCTCTCCTAAAGCAAACTTTACATAACTTAATATATGTTTTCTTCCTATCTTTGCACGATAAAGCGTGGCGATGAATGTGGACAAAAAAATCAATTTACCCCTCAAAAAGCACATAATCGGTCTTGTGCCTGCATCCCATGGCGGTCTTGTCCGCAAGGCTTCGCAGGAACATGGGATCGCTGAATCTGATCTTATCGATATGAGCGCAAGCCTCAATCCGTATGGCAGCCCGTTCGAACATCC
Organism: Methanococcoides sp.; assembly: GCA_021108275.1. Lineage (GTDB taxonomy): Archaea > Halobacteriota > Methanosarcinia > Methanosarcinales > Methanosarcinaceae > Methanococcoides. The sequence goes on along the minus strand of JAIORD010000005.1, from coordinate 220,050 downwards.
CGAATACGGTCTTGACCTCAAGGCACTTTTTATCAGTTCAAGAGATGGGATGTACAATTATCCTGACAACCGCTATCTCGACTACAGGGAAGCTGCAGCCGGTTTTCTGGGCGATGGGATAAGCGCTGATAACATCATACCTGGTAATGGCTCATGTGAGACCATCCGTCTTGTTGCAGAATGCATGATCAATAGCGGTGATGTTGTAGGTATTCCGCAGCCAACTTTCGATGAATATGAGCAGCAGTGCAGGATAATGGGTGCCAGTATCCGTTATTTTGAGCATGAGGGCTTGATGGATATTGCCGACGAGGCACTAAAGGATGTAAAGATCCTTTTCGTATGCAATCCAAATAATCCTACTGGCAAAATACTTTCAAGGGATTCCATCCTTGAACTTGCCAAAAGGTGTGAGATGAACTCCACCCTATTATTCGTCGATGAGGCGTTCAGTGAACTTGCCGACCCGTCCCAGAGCGTCGCGGACGTGGCAGCCACTAATAATCATTTATTTGTCCTCCGTTCCCTTACCAAGAACTTCGCGATCCCTGGTATTCGTCTGGGTTTCGGTGTTGCATCCCTGGAGATGGCAAAAGCACTCAATACTGCCAGGCTATCATGGAATCTGGGTTCAGTTCCCGATGTTGTAGGTACTGCTCTGTTGAACATGGAGGGCGGATGCTACAGTAAATATCTCGTGGTATCTCGTGAAATGATCGCAGAAGAGCGGGAATATCTGACAGAGCGCCTCTCTGGTATCTATGGATTCGAACCGCTTCCAAGTACTGTCAATTATGTTCTTGTGGATATAAGGGAACTTCTTATGGATTCCCAGGAGCTGACCTCCCGTCTTGCTTCCCATGGTATCCTTGTAAGGGATTGCAGTTCCTTCTACCTGCTTGACAATGATTACATCAGGATAGCGGTTCGCACAAGGGGGGAGACCGACCGTCTCATACAGGCCATAGGTGATGTCCTTACCGAGGCTGGCAAGGATTATGCCGAGGAACGCCTGAAAGAGACCATAGAGAGTGCCGGGACTGGCCTGCCTGCTTGCAGAAATACCTGTGAATATTACCCCTGTCATTTCAGCGGTCAGGATTGTACGTTCTGTTTCTGTCCTTTCTACCCTTGTGAAGATCCTAAAACAGGGGGTCGCTGGATTGAAAGTACTACCGGGAGTGAAGTCTGGAGCTGTGAGAAGTGCATGATATTACACAAACCTGAAGTTGTTCAGCAGGTTCTCCATATTCTCATGAGTGACAGCGATACCGAGGATAACCTAAAAGTATCTTGGGAAATGGTAGTAGTGCCTCATCTCTGATGTGTTTGTAGTGTTCTAAGCGCCGATATCTTTAGATGTCGGCCTCATATTCTTGATGTTGGAGGACTAAAATGGATGCTATTATTATGGCAGGCGGTCTTGCCCAGAGGCTTGGTGTGGAGGAAAAAGCATGTGTGATGCTTATCGACAGGCCACTTATCAGTTATCTTCTTGACTCTCTTCTTGGTGCAGAACACATCGAACGTGTTTTCGTTCAGACCTCTCCATATTCTCCTGAAACCGAATCGTGTGTCAGGGATCGATATGGGAATGATGTTCTCATTCTCCGTACTCCTGGTGATAATTATGTTGGGGATATGGTAAATGCTGTCAAAGATGCTGGCAGCACCGGTCCTGTCATGATATTGATGCCGGACCTCCCTCTGGTCGAATCAGGGCATATTGATGCTATAGTTGAAAGCTATGTGGAACGTTCCATTCCGGCAATGTCCGTTTATGCTCCTATTGGGCTTTTCCGGGAGCTGGGGTTGCGGCCGGGTACAGTGTTCAACAAGAACGGCGAAATGCTGGTCCCGGTGGGGATAAATGTCCTTGATTCTGCTAAGATCGAGGAAGAGCAGGTGGATTTCGATCATCTGACCAATATTCCTGAAGTTGCGATCAATGTGGACTCGGTCGTTGAACTGGCAAAGTGTGAGGAAATGCTATTGGCCAGAATGGTATAAAGGAATCGAATCAAACCAACCTGATTACCTTTTTTTATTATTTTATTTATAAAGTTCTTATTTTATGTTCGCAGCATTGGTTTTTAGTCAATTGTAGGTTCGCTTAAAGAAAGCTAAATTGAATAACTTAATATATTTTCGGTTCTTTACATTATTCGATCAGCGTGTCACAAGAAAAACAACTCCCTCTAAAAGAAAACATTATAGAATTGGCCTGTCCCTCACATGGTGGGCTTATTCGTGAAATGGCTGACAAGTATGGCATCCCGGCATCGGAGATGCTGGAACTGAGCGCCAGCCTTAACCCCCTCGGAAGTCCCTTCGACCATCCTTTAGGCGGGCTTGACCTTGACAGCTTGCTAGAGCATGCCATGGAGCGATTTGGGCAATATCCTGATAACCGTTATCTTGAATTTAGAAAGGCTGCTGCTCGTTTTCTGGACAACGGGCTGTCTGTGGAAAACATAGTTCCTGGTAATGGTTCCTGTGAGATCATCAGGCTTGTGGCAGAGGCGATAGTGGATCAGGGCGATATTGTACTGATACCTCACCCTACGTTCGCGGAATATGAACAACAGTGCAACGTAGCAGGTGCTGATGTTCGTTACATAGGTCAGGATGATATCTTCGATCTCTCCGACGATGTGCTTGGGGGTGCAAAGATCCTTTTCGTATGTAATCCGAACAATCCTACCGGTAAGCTCCATAAAAGGGAGGATATCCTGTCACTGGCAAAAAAATGTGTCAGCAATAACACTCTCCTGTTCGTCGATGAAGCCTTCATCGAACTTGCTGACGATCCTTCACAAACGATCACTGATACTGTGATAGATAACGATCATCTTTTCATTCTTCGATCTCTTACTAAAGATTTTGCTATTCCGGGTGTTCGTCTTGGGTTCGGTGTGGCCTCAAAAACAATTGCAAATGCATTGAACATCGCAAGACTTTCGTGGAACCTGGGTTCCATTCCTGAGGTAACATGGAAGGTGGTTGCAACAGTCCGTATCTTGTGGCATCACGCAAGGCCATTGAAAATGACCGTAATTATCTTACTGAGCGCATCTCAATGATACGTAAGTTCAAACCGCTTCCAAGCACTGTGAACTATATCCTTGTTGATATCAGCGCTTCCTCTTTCGATTCTGTTGAACTCTCACAGCGTCTGGCTGCACATGGGGTGCTTATTAGGGATTGTAGTTCTTTCCCGTCCATGGGTACGGATTTTATAAGGATCGCTGTCCGTCCCAAGGAGGAGACTGACATACTTTCACGGGCAATAGGAAATGTAGTTGTTGAAAAAGCAAGAGAGGATGCAAAGGCTGATCTTGTTTCAATGATTGAAAGTGGGGATGCCTCTCCTTGTGGTGGGGACACTGATTGCCCCTATTACCCATGTCACAGATGTGAGGACCAGGACTGCACTTTATGCTTCTGTCCATTCTATAGGTGTGAGGATGAACGTACGGGAGGTAAGTGGGTCGACCGTTCCAGTGGTGGTCAGGTCTGGAGCTGTGAGGATTGCGTCCTTGTTCATGAAAAGGATGTTGTAAAAGAGCTTCTCGATGTGCTTTCAGAGGGTGGGGATATGGGTAGTAAATTGAAAAAAGCGTGGGATAAGGTGCTGGAGCCTCGTTTATGATCGAACCTTTCCTGCCTGATGCGGGGCATTTGATATTCGTGCTCCTTCTGGCAACAGGTTTTGATCTTTTGATAGGTGAGCCACCCACAGCATTGCATCCGGTGGTCTGGATAGGTAACCTTATCGGATTCTTCAAGGAAAAGGTCCCTGCCACACATAAAAAAGCATATGGTGTGGTATTTGCTCTCATTGTTATCTTATTTGCAGCTTCTATAGCTTATGTTGTGCTTCTTATCGCAAATCTATCTTTCATTCCGGAATTCGTAGTGCTTCTAATTGAGGCCTATTTCCTTAAATCCACGTTCGCCATTCGCAGATTACTGGAAGCTGCAATGGAGGTCTATGGGGAACTGGAAAAAGGTGACCTTGTATCTGCACGTGAAAAGCTCTCAATGTATGTGAGCAGGGATACTTCAAAGTTAACTGAAGGCCAGGTGTCCTCTTCTGTCATTGAGACCTGCTCCGAGAACTTCGTTGACGGGATATTGAGCCCGTTGTTCTACTATGTGATATTCGGCCCTTACGGCCTTATAGGTGCTTATATCTTCAAGGCTGTAAGTACGCTTGATTCAATGGTGGGCTACATGAATGAGAAGTACAGGGACATTGGTTATTTCTCAGCAAAGACCGATGATGTGCTTAACTGGATACCTGCACGTATATGTGTGGTGTTCATCATGGCAGGTTCTTTCCTTTCAAGTGTTCTTTTAAAGAGCAAAGGACTGGACCATATTGGCGCGTACAGGTGTGCATCAACAGACTGTATGACAACACCTTCTCCTAATTCCGGTTATCCGATGGCTGCAATTGCAGGGGCTCTTGGTGTCCGGCTTGAGAAACCCAATACCTATGTTATAGGTAAGGGCCTCTCATTGCCAAAGGCAGAAGATATTAAAAAGGCAGCAGAAGTTATCGGTATGTCTTCAATACTTGTTGTAATAATATTTGTAGCTTTAATCTATATAATATCGAATTTAATCAACTATCTATAATCGAACCTTGTAAGTGATAATTATGAAATTGTCAGATATAGACTCTCAGGATCTCAAAAAAGACCAACCAAAGGAATTGGAAGGCGATATTAATCATAATATCATCGAAATACTGGAAGAAGAAGGTATCACCGTGGATATGCTTGTTGATACTGCTCTTGAGCTTTATGCTCCTCATCCCGGGCTTGAGACCCGTGAGATCGCAGAGGAACGCTTCAGGAGGGAACTGGATATCGCTATCTCCGATGCTAATCTTTGCCTTCTGATATATTCCGGCATACTGCTGGAGAGGGAGGGTGAAAAAGGCAACCTTCCGAATATCAGCAGAAGCTCTTATGAGAATGATCTGACTTTCATCATTGCCGATGAGGTCATGGGAATGAGCATTGCTAAATATATCAGTGGTGATAAGGGCATTTTCGAGTTCGTGAGGTTCGACAAACAAAAACCAGGCATTCTTTCAAAACTGGGACCTTTCATGGATGATATCATTGGAGGTCTTATTGGTGGTGTTTCTGCCAGCATGTACACAAGAGGCATGGCAGATGCGGCTGAAAATCAAAGGAAGCCAAAGAAAAATCTCGAGAATAGTGGTGTGATAGCAGGATGAGCGGATTTTTACTTGCCCTCAGGACAAGCTTTGGTTTTCTTTCCACAATACCTGTGGGGATGTCCATGGAAGGGCTTGATGAACTTGTAAAGCGCAGTTATCTCCAGACCTTTGCAGGCATTGTCCTTGGGGCCATGATAGGTATTTTTGCATATTTGACCGAATCTTTCCTCCCTTCGACCATAAGCGCTGTAATGATAATGGTTTTCATCTATTATATTACAGGATTGAACCACCTTGATGGTCTGGGTGATTTCGGCGATGGTGCAACAGCACACGGTTCTTTGGAAAAGAAAGTCAATGCCCTTAAAGATCTGTCTCTCGGTATCGGGGGAGTCAGTTATACGGTTTTAGCATTGATCGCCTTGTATGCATCGATATCTTCCCTGCAGGCAGAGGTCTTGTTCTTTTCGGACAATGCTGCACTTATGCTTGCCATCTCTCTCCTTATAGCTGAGATAGGTGCAAAACAGGCTATGTTGACAGTGGCTGCATTTGGCAAGCCTATCCATGAAGGCTTTGGTTCCATGATAATCAATAATACTACATTTCCAAGATATGCTGTATCCTTCGTTCTTGGCGCATTGGCATGTGTGCTGGCCCTTGGAACTCTTGGGATCATAGGTTATATCTCTGCGATCGTTACAGCTTTTGTAATACTGAACATATCCAAACGCCATTTCAAAGGTGTAAACGGGGATTGTATCGGTACTTCGAATGAAATTGCAAGGGTCGTCGTATTGATGGTGCTTACGGTTGCTATCACTGCGGTCAATAATGGTTATGGAGGTCTCTTTTGGACGCCGTTATAATGGCCGGTGGGCAGGGACTTCGGCTCGGTATGGGTGAAAAACCATGTGTCGAGCTTCTCGGTAAGCCTCTCATAAGTTATGTGATCGACTCGCTTGAGAGGTCCTCTTACATTGATCGCATATTTGTAGCGGTCTCTCCCTCAACCCCTGCTACTGAAAAACTGGTGACTGAAATATATGGGGATCACATACAGGCGATCAATACAAATGGTGACAATTACGTGGGTGACATGGTATATGCGGTGGAGAGTTCCAATATCAGGGAGCCCGTGATGATAATAATGTCTGATCTGCCAATGGTGACCCCTAAATTAATTGATTCCATCATTGAAGCATATCAGGATTGTGGTAGTTCTTCGATGTCTGTTTTCGTTCCTATCTCTCTTTGCAAGAAGGTTGGCATCAGGCCCGATACTGTATTTAATTGGGAGGGAAACCTTATTGTGCCTGCAGGCATCAATATTCTTGATGGGAAATTCATTAGTGAGGAGCAGGAATATCACAATTACATGCTGGATGATCCTGAGGTCGCATTGAACATCAATACGGTGGATGATATGAAGCGGTGTGAAGATCTCCTTATGAAGAATTTGTTCTCTAAATAAATCAGGGCGGGGTCATATGGTCGAGTATACAACGATTGATAATAAGAAATATTCTTTAAAAAGTCTCCGATTGATAACAGGTGATCTGTCCCTGGGTGCGGATATTGCTGAGATCTCTGAGGAGCAATTGCTTCTGTGTGAAGCGATAGATGATCCATATATACTTCCTTATTTATTGGATCGTTTTTATTCCTTTGAACTAAAGGATGCTGAAGGATTCAGATTATGTCTGATACGTATTCAGGTGGATTCTGATCTTCGTCTTAATGAGGATATACAGAAACACCAGCATCGCGGATATGTTGCGAGGACGGTCGAGAAATTGTTGTTCCGGGATATTTTCCTTGAGGTTCTTCAGGAAGGAGAGGCAGAAGTTGTGGAGGGCTAAGTTCCCATCATTTTTTACATGGCATAAATCATTTTTTATATCATAACAAGACATATTGATGTTTCAATACAGTTGTTTCTAAGATGTTCGATAGATAGGGGTGCATCTTTTCATTGCTGTATGTTTCTCATAATTCTTTTAAAAATATTCAACATAATATAATATAATATAACTATCAGGTGTAAATATGGCTGATGAAGTAATTCAAGAAAGGGTTAGTACGGGAATTCGTGGACTGGATGAGATGTTGAAAGGTGGTTTTTTCAAAGGGACTGCTAACGTAGTTTCAGGAAAGTCCGGTACCGGTAAAACCATTTTCGGTACTCAGTTCCTGATGGAAGGTATCAACAAGGGCGAAACTACGATGTGTATTATCACCTCTGAAGAGTCAAAGTCTCTTGTACGTGAAATGCAATCTTCTTTCGGATGGGATCTTGATGGTCTGGTAAAGGATGGAAAACTTGTATTTGTAGATATTACAGATCCAAGTCTTCGTCTTCAGAAAAGTGTGGAGATCGCTCCTACGGAACTTATCAAGAGCTTCAAGAAACTTATTGAGAGCAAGCTTGAGGAGATAAAACCTGACAGGGTCTTTATCGATTCCGTTGAGGCAATGTTCCTTGCGATCGAGTCTAATTATAAGCTTCGCACATTGATCGATGATGTCTTTGGTGTCTTCAGGAAACGCGAGGTCACTTCCCTTATCACAGTAGGTGCAATGTTCGGTCTTGATGAGATGGTCGAGTATGGTGCTGATTCTGTTATCAAGCTCGGCCGTGAGGTCATTGGAAGTAACTTGCAGCGCACTGTCTATGTCATGAAGCTCAGGGGTTCAGGTACTATCAATGAAGTGAGGGTGCTCAACATTTCCGACAGCGGAATGGCAGTACTTCCACAGTCTCCATACCTCGAGAAATAATATTTTATAGAACAAGAAGGTACCTTTTAAGGTACCTAATTTTAAACTTTTTTTGATAATTGATCTGCTTTACAAAAGGTACCAGTCCATATCATTGGTGGACAGGTCTTCGTGAACGCCAACAGTGCGTGCGTCGATGTTCATTTTTTCTGTGATGGAATCTGAAAAGTCCTGAAGGTACTGTTGCTGGCTCAGGCTGCCATAGACGAAACGCTTGTCAGGGTTGGCAAGTTCTTCCATTGTTTCTTTTTTAGGAATGATCGAGACTTCTATATTTGTCATCTCAACAGCTTTTTCCATTGCTGTTCTGAAATCTCCGATGCAGTAGGCGATCCTGTGCTTGTAGTTATCACGTGTTTTTTCGAGATATCTTGCAAGCCTCTCGCTTTCCATCTTTATAAAATCCCGTTTTATCTTTGCCACATTGCATTTTCCCATCATGAACCTATAGTCCGTGAATGGATATTCTGTATCGATCTCTCTGGGGGTTATCCCGCAGGTCCCGAAAACGACCACATGTGCATCTTCCTGTTCGAGAATGCCAAAGATTATGCGGTCATACATTTTGTGTGACGGACTAGTATGGTATGGTTTTCTCATTGCACATGGGACAAATATACAAAAATCCCTTGTCGGTGGCTTATATTCTGATAATACCCATTCATTAGCACGTATCATGTCCGGGTGATATATCAGGCGTTCGGTATCAAGGGGCTCCTTGGAGCGTTCATCTTCAGGGATTATAGTTTTCAACATGTGATGGATTCTAATAAACTATATATATAATTAACTACGTGAATGTTATGGTTTTGTATAAACTATACAAAAGTACTCTCTAAGTTCTAAGATATTAAGTGGTAAAATATGACAACATCGATCCGGGAAATGTTAAGGGCCAATTGTCAATGTGACGATGTGGCAAAGTGTATATTGGGGCTTAAAACACTTGATATGGAGGCATATAAATCCCTTCTTGCAAATGGCCCAATGACAGCTGAAAACCTCGGTGAGTTCCTTAACCGGGAGCGCAGTACAGCTTATCGTTCACTGCAGAACCTCATCTCATGTGGTCTCGTTTATCGTGAGACCAAGACCATCGATATAGGTGGCTATTTCTATGAATATGTGGCTATTGATCCCACAAGGGTCAAAGAAATGATCCAGGAAAATATCGATAAGTGGTATGAAAAAGTGACCGGTCTGGTCGCAAATATCGATAAGGAACTCCTGGGTGAGTGATCTGTATGGTTTGTAACAGGTCATTGAAAGAACGTTGTTAAAATAAAGTTGTTGAAAAAAAGATGGATCAATTCATAATCCATCTACAAAATTACCTATTCTCTCAAGTGCTTCTTTTATATCTTCTCTTGATGCTGCGTATGCACATCTGAGGAAGCCCTCTCCTGTATCTCCAAAGATATTTCCTGGGATGGTTACGACCTTATACTCGGTAAGCAGCCTTTCTGCAAATTCATCCGCTGAAAGTCCTGTGCTGCTTATTGATGGGAATGCGTAGAATGCACCTCTTGGGTTGAAGCAATCAAGTCCGATTTTGTTCAGACCACTGACAATAAGTTTTCTGCGGCGATTGTATTCTCTGGCCATCTTTTCCACTTCTTTTTCGCCATTGCGAAGGGCTTCGATAGCTCCTATCTGGGCAGTTATCGGGGCACAAAGCATGGTGTACTGGTGGATGAGCATCATTGCATCAATGATCTCTTTCGGCGCAAGGGCGTATGCCATCCTGAAACCTGTCATTGCATATGCTTTTGAAAATCCATTAAGTAGAATGGTGCGGTCGCGCATGCCTTCAAGTGAGGAAAAGCAGGTATGGGTTCCTTCGTATGTAAGCCTTTCATACACTTCATCCGATATCATCAGGATGTCGTGTTCCACAATGACGTCTGCTATGGCCTCGAGATCACTTCTGTCCATTGTAGCGCCGGTAGGGTTATTGGGATAATTGATGATGACCGCTTTCGTCTTGTTCGTTATTGCGGCTTTTATCTCATCTGCTGTGATCTTGAAGTCATTCTCTGGCCTGGCCCCAAGGGTCACAGGGACTCCGCCTGCAAAGATGATAGATGGTACGTAGGCGACATATGAGGGCTGTACGACTATTACCTCGTCTCCGGGGTTGACTATCGCTCTGATCGCAAGGTCGAGTCCTTCGCTGACTCCAGTGGTGACAAGGATCTCAGTCTCAGGCTCATAATAAACATTATGTCTTCGAGTATAGTGTTTTGAGAGCTCTTCGCGAAGTTCCAGAAGTCCATAGTTGGAAGTGTAGGATGTTTCTCCATGCTCGATGGAATGTATGCACGCTTCCCTTATGTGCCATGGTGTCACATAATCCGGTTCTCCCACTCCTAGGGTGATCACGTCTTCGCTATCTGATACCATGTCAAAGAACTTTCGGATGCCTGATGGTGGTACCTTTTGCATACTGTTTGCTATGAATTGAGAGGGTTTGCATTGTGTTCTCAAGATCGATTCCTCCGATCTAATTAGAAAAAGCAGATATGCGGGGAGATCTTATGGTGAGACGACGAGCTTTTTGACTTGCTCTGGTTCATCAAGGATCAATCCGTCTTCCTTGTAGGTCTTCAAAACAAAGTGTGTGGAAGTGCTCTGGACCTGTTCCTGTGTCGCTATCTTCTCCGCTGCAAAGAAGGCGACCTGTTTCATGGAATTGCCTCGCACTGTTATTGATATGTCATGTTCGCCCGAAAGTAATCTTACTGAACGTACTTCGGGAAACTTGTAAAGTCTCTCGGCAATTGCCTGATATCCCAGTTTGCGTTCAAGGCTTATCTTAAGCTGGATGATGGCGTACACATAGTGATCTCCTGCCAGGTCCCAATCGATGATGGTCTTGTATTTGCGAATGATCTTTGCTTTCTCAAGGTACTCGATCTTCCGACTGACCTCATCGGCTGTCATGCCAGTGAGTGTTGCTATTTCCTCTGGGCTTGTCCTTGCGTCATCTGCAAGAATTTCCAGTATGTCACGCGTTTGCTCATCCATGCCTTGAACACCTTCGGGTGTGAAAAAAAAGAATGATCGAGTAATTTACTCGATCAATACTGCGTTGATCACTCCGTCCTGGCCTGGACGGCTTGTGACACGCGCATTGCCAGCAGCGGTCTTGATGACTGCTCCCTTTGTGATGATGTTACGCCTGACGTAGTGCCCGCTTGCTGCGTTCTCTACAACGGTTTCGATAGCAGATACAACTGTTTTCCCATCAGATGGGTTTGTCACATTTGCGATGTTTGCCTGAAGGAGCCTTACTTTTCTGTTTCCGCCACGTGTTGGAACGTTCTTCCTCTTTGTGTCGTTCACGTGGGTAGCTGCAGGCTCACGGCCAAGCTCGAACTTCCTCTTTCCGCGTGCGGATTTGATCTTTGCTCCTGTATATTTCCTTTTTGATCTTCCCTGGAATTGCATAATTAGTCCTCTTATTTATTATAAGTAATGTGAATTTTTATTATTATAATATAGGTTAATAGGATTTCCTTTACTAATAGGATTCTATATGAACTTTTCGAGCCAGCGGCTTTGTCCATTCAATTGAGCATTCCATTTAGATGTGATAACAGCTAAATAATTCTATCGCATATTTACCTTTACATGCTCAAAGTTACATTCTTAGGTACCGGTGGCTCTTTGCCGACAACGAACCGCAATCCTTCCGCGATCATGGTCAACAGGGATGGAGAACTTCTAATGTTCGATTGCGGGGAGGGTGCCCAACAGCAGATGATGCGGGCAAAGACCGGAATGATGAACTTATCTTCCATATTCATAACTCATTTCCACGCAGACCACATACTCGGGATACCCGGTCTGGTCCAGACAATGTCTTTTCAGGGACGTACCGAACCCCTTACCATATATGGTCCTGAATGGGTGGAAGAATTCATAAAATTTCTCACTGCAATGGGTTATTACAAATTGAAGTTTGAAATAAATGCAGTAAGGCTCAAAAGTGGGGAATCCATAAAGCGTGATGGTTATTCCATTGTAGCTTTAAAGACCGAGCATAACGTCCCAAGCATCGGCTATGCTCTTATTGAGGATGAGCGCCCCGGAAGGTTCGATCGTGATAAGGCTATTGAGCTTGGTGTTCCGGTAGGTCCGCTCTTTTCAAAACTGCATCACGGTGGATCGGTCGAGGTGGATGGCAGGGTCATATCAGCTGAGGATGTAGTAGGTGATTCACGGCCTGGTAGGACGATCGTCTATTCTGGTGATACACGCCCGTGCCTTGACGTTCTCAAAGCAAGTGATGGCGCTGACCTGTTGATACATGACAGCACCCTTGCTGACAATATGATCGACTGGGCAAAAGAGTCCATGCATTCGACCGCAGGTGAAGCCGCTGCCCTGGCAAAGAAGGCCGGTGTCAAAAAGCTTGTCTTGACTCACTTGAGTTCAAGATATTCAGACGATGCAACTCCGCTCCTAAATGATGCAAAAGAGGTATTCGAAGACGTGATACTTGCTGAAGATCTTCTGGTGATCGAAGTTCCTCTTAGTGATGATTGATACGTGGGTATGTGGATAAAACTTTTTTACTAGCCTACCCAATAAAGTATCAGAGATCGGTTGGGGGCAGCCTATGCTAAATGAAGATCATACGTGTGAGTCTAAAAATATTCAAAGTGGAGTTGAGGGATGCAATGGGGAATCGATTCGAAAACAGAAGATCGATCCTTATCATATAGATGAGTTCAACGATATCATCTCAAAGATGGCATCTATGGGGGGCAGGGATGTCCAGATATCAAAAGGCATCAATAAACTTACTGTCAAAGTCTGTAACACTGCGGTAAAACTTGCAAAAGAAGCTGATGATATTCCTTTGAATCTTATCGATCAGGCTATCACTCTGAATTTTGCCAATTCGAAGGAAATAGAACATGATATTAACAGGATGATATCCGAAAAGATGAATTTGGGGGAGATGTTCCACTATCCTGAAAAGTTCCGCTATGATATGGATCGTAAAAAATATCTCGTTCCCCGTAAAGTGCCGGAGGACAAGAAACTTGGTATAAACATCAATTATGCCATTGAAGCTTTTTTTGCACAACAAGCTTCTCAGGATAAATGGAACTTGATCATAAATCACGAATGGTTTGAGCTTAGCACAAGACCAATATTTGAACTGGCACCGGAAATACTTCCTGCAGGACTGGAATATGGATCAAATGCAGGAGTTGTGAACATCAATGAGTTCTTTGATATGTATTCACTTATTCAGGAATGGGGTGGTGGTCTCAACCTGTTCGATCCGGTCTGCTTCGATCTGCTAATGAAACACACTGTCCAAAAAATAAGTAGTGTGGATGAGAAATGTATCATGCACACTTATGAGATCGAATGGATCGATGAATAAGATCTGTTCTCATACGTTCAAAGTATGGTCCAGTCAATTTCGGTATCATTCTCATCGTAAAGGTGGACCTCAATGGACATCTCTTCAATATCGTATGGTAGTTCCTTCACGCTAAGAAAGAGTGAATCTCCTATCTCCTTGGTGAACCCTTCTGCTTTGACCCTGGCAAAATAGACACGTCCGCCGGAGTCAATATCTTCGACAACGACACCTTTCCATTGTTTCAGGTTATCAATTATGTTCACGATCTTGCATTCAAACCTGTCAGTTTCCTCTATGGTGCTCATGATATCACATTTGAATTATAATGGTTGAAAGTTCCATCTTTCATATATAAAGTCTATCCAAGGCAGCAGTATCTCCTTTTTTAGTCAGTTTGGAAATTACACCCTCAAAATAATCCTGCCTTACAACTTCTTCATCATTCATTATTGCTTGGTGCAATGCGGTTTTCAGAACCTTCTCAACAATATCTCTTCCTGAAAGCCCCGCTGTGAGTTTTGCTATCTTTTTAATATCAATATCCTCTACAGGTAGCGGGAATGTACTGATGTTCTTCTCTATTATCGCATAACGGTTCTGCTCATCAGGAAGTGCAAACTCTATCTCTTCCTCGAACCTGCTCCTAACTGCCGAATCAAGGCTGTTAGGGCGGTTGGTCGCGCAAATGGTGCAAACTCCCCGGCGTTCCACGATCCCATCCATTTCCGTAAGCAATGCATTGACTATCTCTGCGACATCGCCTCTTAGTTCCTGATTTCGCCTGTCCAGTGCTATTGCATCCAGCTCATCGATAAAAATGATGCATGGCTGCATCTCTTCAGCTCTTTCGTAAAGCTGATGGATCTGTCGGGCACCTTCTCCTACGAACTCTCCTATCAGTTGGGTTGCTTTGATGGGTAGCAATGGCACGTCCGTTTTATTTGCAAGGGCCTTTGCAAGCATTGTCTTCCCTGTGCCGGATGGTCCGAAGAACAGTACGTTCCTGGGGGCCCATTTGCCAAACTTCTCCGGCTCTTCCAAGAACCTCTCGATGAGTTTACATTTCTGTCGTGCTGAGCTCTGCCCCACTACATCATCAAAAGTGACATCTGACTTGAGTCCGGGAATGATCGATGCTTTTTCTTCGTCATTGATGACTATGGTGGTTTTTATTCCTATGGCAGAACTAGGTGGTACTGCTTCGATTATCTTATACGCAAAATCCGGATACATCCGGCGGTCGAACAAATATTCTCCTTCATTTGCCACAAAACCGTTCCACTGTTTCCTTGCATAGTGTTCAAAGACCTCTGCGTTGTCTATCTCCGGATATTCATCAAGCATGCTGCTAAGTGGATATCCCTGCGGTTTCAATATGACTAGCTCTGCAGTGTGTTCAGTAGGGTCTGCATTCTCTTCCCTATCTCTTTTTTGTGTGGTCTTCTGGGTTGATCTGACCATGTTATCAGCTCTTTTTTGTTATAAATGTAAGGGATCTATTGGATCGAATCTGTTTCCTGATGGTCTGCGAATTCTACCGAAGGTCCGTTTCAAATTATTATTTATAAGGATGCGAACTATAACATCTCAATATATGACTTTAACGGGATAATTAATATATATTGAGTTGGTAAATATATTATGTTATAATATCATTTATCAAATATAAATTGCTGGGAGTTGGTTGATCATGGTCATGATCCCTTTATCCACATTCCTGCTAATTTATTGTTTATCTTTCTAAATGCGGCACTCAAAGCTGTGTGCAATAGAAAACTCAACGGAATTTAAATCAAGATTATTAATAAGGTGGCAATAATGGCTCAAATATTGGTTGTAGAAGATAATCCCATGAACATGGAATTAACAGTTGATCTTTTAGAATCCTGGGGGTATGAAGTAGGTCAGGCAGAAGATGGTCCGGAAGCTCTTGATAAAGTAAAAGAAGCTAAATACGATCTTATTCTTCTGGATATGCAACTTCCGAGAATGGATGGACTTGAGGTGCTTTCTCACTTAAAGGAGGACTCTGATACCGCAGATATTTCGGTTGTAGCTCTTACTGCTCATTCAATGGCAGGGGATGAGGCCAAATTCCTTGACGCAGGATGTACTGGCTATATCTCAAAACCTATCGATATCCACGAGTTCAAGAAACAAATTCCTGAATACCTCAGTAAAACTGCTTGATCTGGGGAGTTTGGTGTAATAATGCGCGGTGATGCCACTCCGAGGATACTGGTCGTTGATGACGAACCCTTGAATGTGGAACTGATGGAGATATATCTCTCCCCTGATTATGAAATAATTTCTGCATATGGTGGTCTGGAAGGTCTTGAGAAGGTTGCAACTGAAGATGTGGACCTTATACTTCTGGACATAATGATGCCGGATGTCAGTGGTTTTGAAGTATGCGAACAGTTGAAGGCCAATCCGCGTTATCAATTGATACCTATTATAATGGTTACCGCACTTTCCGGTAAGGATGATAAGATCCGGAGTATTGATGCGGGTGCTGATGATTTTCTTTCCAAACCGGTAGATAGGCTGGAACTTGCAACACGGGTGCGTTCTCTTTTAAGGATAAGGCAGTTGAATGGCAGGTTGGTGCAACAAAGGGATCAGGCACAGAAATATCTTGATGTTGCAGGCGCAATTCTCATGGTAGTCGACAAATCCCAAAATATCACTCTTATCAACAAAAAAGGCTGTGAGATCCTTGGGGGCAATGAAGATGAGATCCTTGGTAAGAATTGGTTTGATACTTTCATTCCTGAAGACCATGTTGAAAGTTCAAAGGTTATTTTTTCCAGTTTGCTCGAAGGCGATCCAAATGCCTATGAGTACACCGAAATACCTATCCTTACCCTTGATGGTGATGTACGTCTTATCAGTTGGCATCATGTCCTTATATGGGATGAAATGGGGGAAAATACCTCTATTTTGAGTTCTGGCGAAGATGTCACCGAACGTAGGGGGGCAGAAGTTGCTTTAAAGGGGTATGCGGAGGAACTTGAACATTCCAATGAGCTAAAGGATCTCTTTATTGACATTATCAGACATGACCTGATGAATCCGGCGGGTGGTGTCAAAGGTTTTACCGATATCCTTATAAAAAGGGGTAATTTTGAAGGTGAGGACCTTAAGATGCTCCAGGCCATCAAGCGTGCAAATGCCAAACTTATCGATATGATCGAGAGTGCAGCTGCATTTGCAAAGGTGGAGTCGGTTTCACAGGTGAAGCTAAGGCCAATGGACCTGGCTGTAATATTAAGAAATGTTGTACACTCCCTTGAGCCACAGTTGAAAGGGGCTGGTATTGAGATATCTCTTCCGCAAGAGGGTGTTTATTCTGCATCAGTTGATACGACGATAGAAGAGGTGTTCTTTAATCTGCTTTCCAATGCAGTAAAATACAGTCCTGGGGACACTCGTGTCACTGTGGGAATAGATGATCTTGGCAAGGAGTGGAAGGTAAAGGTTCTGGACCAGGGATTCGGTATCTCCGATGAAGATAAGCCGTTGGTCTTCGAACGGTTCAAGAGGTTGGATAAAGGCGGTATCAAAGGTACGGGTCTGGGTCTTGCGATAGTCAAGAGAATAGTTGACCTGCATGGTGGCAAAGTTGGGGTGGGTGACAATCCTTATGAAAAAGGAAGTGTGTTCTGGGTGACCCTTAATAAGGCATGATCTTTCGGGATCATTTATCTCTTGTGTTTTTTAGTTCGTGCTATTCTTTTCATTATCCGGTTTGTATACTGAAATTGCCGATTCCAATAACTTTAAGATACATGCATGCAATGAGCTTTTGCTTTCAATTTATCATGAGGTACTAATATGAAACTGGATGAGGTCACGATTTCAAGAGCGATTATAGACGAGTTCTCAAAGGTATTCCTTAATTACACCGATGTTGATGTAGCGCTTGTGGGCGGCGGCCCTGCTAACCTTGTAGCAGCAAAATATCTCGCAGAAGCAGGCCTGAAGACGGTCATCTACGAGAAAAAACTGTCTGTTGGCGGCGGCATGTGGGCTGGCGGTATGATGTTCCCGCGTATTGTCGTACAGGAAGATGCACGTCACATCCTTGATGAGTTCGGTATCTCATACCATGAGTATGAAAAGGGCTATTATATCGCAAATTCTGTGGAATCTGTTGGTAAGCTCATCAGTGGTGCAACATCTGCAGGTGCTGAGATATTCAACCTCGTAAATGTCGAGGATGTTATGATCAGGGAAAATGATGAGGTATGTGGTCTTGTCATCAATTGGACCGCTGTTGAGATCGGGAATTTGCATGTTGATCCTCTGGCAATACGTTCTAAGGTCGTTGTCGATGGTACTGGCCATCCTGCAGTCGTTTGTTCCACTGTCCAGCGCAAGGTTCCTGGGGCAAAGCTCGGCGAACTTGGTGTAGTGGGTGAGAAGCCAATGTGGGCCGATGTCGGGGAAAAGATGCTCCTGGAGACCACAAAGGAAGTATATCCTAACCTTTACGTTGCAGGGATGGCTGCTAATGCTGTTGCAGGTGCACCTCGTATGGGTCCTGTCTTTGGTGGAATGCTTCTTTCGGGCAAACAGGTCGCAGAGCTTATCATCGAAAGGCTTGGATAATTTATCTATGGCTGATCTGGACCAAAAAGTTTATCTAATAAAAATACTAGTATAAGGTGCTTCATAGTGAAGCACCACCTATTCCGTGCCGGGGTAGGGTAGCGGTTATCCTGTAGCCTTGTGGAGGCTACGATCCGAGTTCGACTCTCGGTCCCGGCCCCATTCTAATTCTGATTCTTCTGATTGATCTGATCAGCACTACTGGTATTTTTAAGGGATTGTAACAAGTTTTAGAGTTCATGTTATCTCTAAATAAGTTGCCACATTGTCATTGTTCTCCTCTTGCTTGTTCAGCTTTGATGTACAATTGTCTCGTGGTCTTATGGGATCTTACAAGTACATCTCTATGGAATTGTAATTGTTACAATAGCCTTGTGGTTCATGGGTCCGGAGAATAATTCTATGTGTTTGATAAAAAGATATGCATATAACTGTAAAAAAGAAAATAAAATGTATCTTATATCCTTCTTAGATGTCGAATGTTCTATCAAACTCTGGATAAAGTTCAGAGCTTTCCAGAAGTTCTTCAAATGCATTGTGCCTTGGACTTACGATCACAACATGTGCAGGAGGATGTATCTTTCTCAACTTGCTTATTGCGGCACCGGCATTCGTATCAAGTTCTACCAAAGCTGCAGAATTACATTTAGTTTTAAGTGGTACTCCTGAGACACTTACAAGAAGTTGATCTGCATAATTAGGCTCGATCCTTTTCGGGTTTGATCCGAATTTCATACTTCCATAGTGTTCTAGATCGTGCAAAGCGATTTTGACCTTGTTCGGGTCCTCCGCTCGAATTACAGCAAAAGATTTCATTTTTTGTCCCCACACCAAACTTAATTAAAATTTAATGGAACTATTTAAGGTTTCCAATTATATTAACGTTTGGATACTGTATGGTATTTTGTTACGTTTTTCAAAAAAGATCCTTGGGATTAGTCCCCAAGTTCCTTTGAACGCGTTGAAGATTCAATTACCGCATTCATGAAAGCAGCTCTTATCCCGCTCTCTTCAAGAGTGCGTATTGCTCTGATGGTCGTTCCTGCAGGGGATGTTACCATATCCTTAAGCTCTCCGGGGTGCATTCCTGTCTCAAGTACCATTTTTGCAGCACCAAGGACTGTCTGTGCAGCCAGTGTGATCGCATTTGCACGGTCAAGCCCTTCATAGACTGCACCGTCTGCTAATGCTTCTATCACTGGGAATATGTATGCAGGTCCGCTTCCGGATAGGCCGGTGACTGCATCCATGAGCTTCTCAGGGATCGTTATTGCACTTCCAATGGACTGGAACATCTCAAGTGCGATCTCCATATCCTCATCAGTGGCATTTGTACCTGCGCAAACAGCAGATGCAGCTTCTGCAACTGTTGCTGCGATGTTTGGCATGACCCGTACGACTCTTGTGCCCTCATTCAGTTCATCTTCAATTGCTGCTACTGGAACTCCTGCTGCGATGGAGATCACTAGCTTGTCAGCGGTAATGCTGTCCTTGATGGCTGCAAGCACGCTTTTTATTATCTGTGGCTTGACCGCAAGCACAACAACATCAGAGTCTCCTATGGTCTCAGTGTTGTCAGTTGAGACATTAATACCCAATTCACTGTTGAGTCTTTCAAGAGCAGGCTTGTAAACATCACTTGCATTCAGAGTTATTTCGTTATGTGCTGCGAGAATTCCTCTTATAAGTGATTCTCCCATCTTGCCTGTGCCTATGAATCCGATCCTTTTTTCTGTAAGATGCATTTTAGTTCCCTTTTCTGTCTCTTGATATGGGTAGTGTGCAATAGTTAATTTCAGCCATAGTTGGCTGAGATCACATTTTCATTTCCTTTTTATTGTGACGATGTCCCCAAGAGTTGTACCGCTGTTCAAACTGTCAGCATTCCATTCATCTTTGCCCTGTCGCTCCATAAGATTCACATTGAGTGCTTTTTCTATCTTCTTCCTGACAGAATCTTCCGGGGTTATCTCTCCCCTTTCTATCTTTTTTATCAGGGAAGCCTTCTCTTTGATCTTAATGGCAAGCACTTCTTGTGTCCATCCGCGTTTTTCACGAGCTTCACGTATGACGGTTTCGTACTCGTCCACGAGTTCGTCATCCAGCTCAGCAAAAGGATCGCGCCTTGATGTTGTCCTTTTTTGAACATTCCGAATTGGTTTTGGAGATACAGGTGATATCTTTCTGGATACAGGTGAACGTGCTCTTGCTGCATTTCCGTATTGTGAACACTTACTGCACACCTTAAGCTGGCTTCCATCAATAGTGACGTCTATCGGCTTTTCTTTTATCTCTGCACCACATATTTCACATTGCATCGGTATCATCTCTTAAAGGCTATTTTAATTGCCCTTTACGAAAGTGCTATATATCGTCTCTACTTAAATAATTATTCAGAGCTATGACAGAAACGATCGACGATAAGCCAAGAAGCAATGATTATAGCTTCAGTGGCATTGGTAATGGGGATTTTGTTTCCAAAAGCGATGAGGATTTTTCAAAATATCTGCTGGATCGGATGAAGCAGCTTGAATCGCGAAACAATATCCTGAAAGAGCAATGTGAACAGATAGAATCCGATAAGCGTTATATCGAATCACAAAAGCTAAAGTATGAACGTGAGACACACCGCCTTCAGTCAGAAATTGATAGGTTAAAGTCTCCTCCACTTGTGGTTGCGAGTATAGTGGATATGTTTGATGGCGATAAAGCTCTGATCAGGAGCAGTACAGGTCCTCAGTTCCTTGTGAATGTTTCACAGGACCTCGATGATGATGATCAGCTTGTTCCGGGGGTCCGGGTGGGGTTGAACCAGCAGACTCTGGCAGTCGTCGACATCATTCCTGAATCAGACGAACCGCTTATCACGGCTATGGAGGTTATCGATTCACAGGAAGTTGACTATTCGGAGATAGGAGGTCTGGACCAACAGATAATGGAGATAAGTGAATCTGTCGAATTGCCGATCACTAAACCGGAAGTTTTTGAACGCATTGGTATAACTCCTCCCAAAGGAGTCCTGCTTTGCGGACCACCTGGTACGGGAAAGACATTGCTTGCCAAAGCGGTGGCGCACAGGACGAATGCCACTTTCATAAGGGTGGTGGGTTCTGAACTTGTACAGAAATATATTGGCGATGGAGCAAAGCTTGTTCGTGATATCTTCGAGATGGCAAGGAAGAAAGCACCTGCGATCATCTTTATCGATGAGCTGGATGCGATCGCAGCGACACGTCTGGAAGATACGAATGGTGCGGATAGGGAAGTTCAAAGGACCCTTATGCAACTTCTTGCTGAGATGGATGGCTTTGACAACAGGGGTGACGTACGCATAATTGCTGCCACCAACAGACCTGATGTGCTAGATCCGGCAATTGTAAGGCCAGGAAGGCTTGACCGTATCATCGAGATACCATTGCCTGATCAGGATGGTCGTGAAACGATCTTCCGTATCCATACAGACATGCTTAACATCGGCAGCGATGTAGATGTGAAAAAGCTGGCAGATCTTACAGAAGGGGCAAGTGGTGCCGATATAGGGGCCATAGTCATGGAAGCTGGAATGTTTGCTGTACGCAATGATAGTGACCACATAGGCATGTCTGACCTGCTTGATGCAGTTACAAAGGTCATGGTCCCCAAAGCGAACAATGTCGATCATTCGGAGAACATGTTCTGGTGAGCAAAAGGTCGTGTTGCATTGGCATTTCATATCAAGTCTGAGATCAGGATACTTGGTATCGATGATTCCGCATTGATAAGTGATGATATTCTGATAGTGGGAGCTTTCTTTCGTGGCGGGCAATGGCTTGATGGCGTGATGCGTTCCAGCATCCGTCGTGATGGTATGGACGCTACGGAAAGGATAGCTGAGATGGTGACCTCAAGCAAACACTATGGTCAGATAAAAGTGATAATGCTCGACGGTGTGACATATGGTGGTTTCAATCCGGTTGACATCGTCAGTCTGTATGAAGGAACTGAAATACCTGTCATCGTCATAATGCGTGAGGTCCCTGATCTTGAAAAGATCAAGGATGCATTGTCAAATCTACCTGACCCTGAAGAGAGATCTCTGATCATACTTCGGGCAGGTGCAATTACAAGAGTGGTCTCAAAAGATCCTTCTAATCCTATATTCATCCAGTGTGCCGGTATAGATGCTGAAAAAGCAGGTGATGTCGTACGTTTGTCTTCAACAAGGAGCAATGTTCCGGAACCTCTCAGGGTGGCACACATGATCGCCACAGGTATTATCTGTGGCGAATCACGTGGCAAAGCCTGATCTCATTTCTGCATGCAATTGTCTGTCAGCTCTATACCTTCTTCCATAAGGGTCTCAGCTCTGTCCAGTGTCTTTGCTTCTGCAAATA
Source organism: Methanococcoides sp. (assembly GCA_021108275.1). Classification (GTDB taxonomy): domain Archaea; phylum Halobacteriota; class Methanosarcinia; order Methanosarcinales; family Methanosarcinaceae; genus Methanococcoides. The sequence continues at coordinate 197,699 of JAIORD010000005.1, read as the reverse complement.
TCCTTATGATAGGTTCTGTTCCGGAAGGGCGTATGAGGACCCAGCCGTCGTTGTGCCATATCTTTACACCATCGGTCGTGTCCACTTCCAGTTCTCCTCCGACCACGCTTTCCTTTATCTTCTCCATGGTGGTGTCGAGATCACTGCAATGAACCTTTGTCTTTGAGTTGAAGTATGTCGGTACGTTCTCTGCAAGATGTGAGAGCTTCCTGCCGGATGCCATTATCTCAAGAAGTTTTGCACATGCCATGGCACCATCGCGACAATACTGGTGTTCCGGGAAAATAAGTCCGCCATTACCCTCTCCTCCGAACACTGCACCAGTTTCCATCATCTTTCTTGCGACATTGATGGAACCGACAGCCGTCCAGTGAAGTTTCACTCCTGCTTCCTCTGCCACATCCAGCATGCGCTGTGATGAGCTGACAGGCGTGACGAGGTCTCCTTTCTTGTCTTCGAGGATGTACTTGGCCACCATCGCCAAAAGGACCTCTTCATCGATGAAATTCCCGTTCTCGTCAAAGAACACTGCCCTGTCCGCATCTCCATCCTGAGCAACACCCATATCCGCATCCCTGCTTTTTACAATATCGGAAAGTTCGGTAAGGACATCTTCGGTGGGTTCAGGATTACGCCATGGGAAAGTTCCGTCTATCTGGGCATTGAGTGCCATTACCTCACATCCAAGTTTCTGGAGCAGGAAAGGCAACGTCAAAGAGCCGGCACCGCAACCGGTATCTACCACTACCTTGAAGCGCTTTTCACGTATGCTTTCCGCATCCACGGAATTGATGATGGCATTGATATATTGTTCATTTGCGTTCGTATCTTTGAAGAGGTCGCCCGTTCTTTCCCAGCTGGCTGCTGCGAAATCCTTTGACATGTAGATCTTTTCGACCTCTTTCTCTCCTTCTCTTGAGAACTCGCTTCCGTCTCCGGCAACCAGTTTAATTCCGTTGTACTCTCTTGGATTGTGTGATGCAGTGACGCCAATACCTGCATCGGCATGTTCCCTTACATAATACTGGATGGCCGGTATCGGTGCTATTCCGATATCAATTACAGTAACACCTGTGGACAACGCACCGGCGATAGCAGCCGATTTCAGCATGTCTCCTGATTTGCGTGTATCTCTCCCGACGACGACTGTACCCTTTGAACCCATATATGTCCCAAGGCTCTTTGCGACATCTATCGCAAGCTGTGGTGTGATATATTCGTTAGCGATCCCTCTTACTCCGTTCGTTCCAAAAAAACCCATTTTGTATCTCCTTTTCAAATATTTTACTAGTATGGTCGCTGAATCTATTTTATATTTTTGAGACATCTCACTTGACCAAGTTTAAATTATATGAGTTCTAATCTATGCAGCATGATGATGCGTGAAAAAGGCAAACTGGTCATTTGGCCTGCAAACCTGGACAAGTCCCGATCACGGAAAGGTGGCAGGATAATCTCCAGAAAGAGCTCTCTTGAAGCTCCGCTACTCAGGGAATTGACAGCAGCAGCTGAGAAATTGAACCTGAACCCTGAAGTGGAAGCTGATAAAAAGTATCCCCGTACATGGTGGGAATCAAGCGGTCGTATCCTTGTGGATAACAATGAAGCTAAGACCATGGTCGCAAGAAAGATTGCAAAGGCCATCAAGGAAGCACGTGGTGGCTGATCCTCGGATCAGGTGCACTGCCTTTTTTAATCTTTAAATTATTTATAAATTATTTATGCTCTTTTAAATACCATAGTCTCAACTCTCTATCTGAAAAGAGCTAATCAGTAATTATGAAAAAAAACGAATTCAAAAAAAGATCTTATCAGGTTAGGGCCAGAGGCCAAAACCTGCGCTAAGTGCAAGGATAACGATGCCGCATATTGCGCCAAAGATGAAGACGGTCCTTGGTTGTACGTGAACAGCTCTTTTATCCGCATCATAGTACGTCATAAGACCTGCAGATGACATCAATCCACTTCCACTTGATTTCTTCTTTTGTGCCATAGTTCCTCAATTAGTTCTTTAAATTTTTAAGCTTTGTGCCTGTTACATCAATATCTCATCAATAAGAACAGGTGGTTCAAATATGCCCTTTTCAGTAATAAGTGCTGTGATGTTCTCCATGGGTGTTGCATCAAAGGCCGGATTATAAACATCCACATTCTTAGGTGCTATCTGGACATTACCAATATATCGTAACTCGTCCGCATCTCTCTGTTCTATTGTCACGGTATCCTCCCAGCCATTGGGATCAAAGGTCGAGACCGGTGCTGCAACATAGAAAGGTATCTCATGTTCCCTTGCTACGATCGAATGGGTATAGGTCCCTATCTTATTGAAAACAACGTCCTGTGTTATCCTGTCGGCACCCACTATCATCTTATCGACCATTCCCTGTCTCATTACATGGCCTGACATGGAATCGGTTATCAGCTTTACCGGAATGTTATCCTGCATAAGTTCCCATGTGGTGATACGGCCGCCCTGGTTCAGGGGTCTTGTCTCACAGGCGATGACATTTATCTCCTTCCCCTTTTCGACTGCTGAGCGAATCACTCCCAGGGCAGTTCCCCAATCAACACAAGCCAGTCTTCCTGCATTACAGTGTGTCATCACAGTGTCGCCGTCATCAAGCAACTTCTGTCCATACTTTCCTATTGCCTTGTTTATCTCCACATCTTCGTCTGCTATCCTTAGCGCTTCGAAGACAACGATGTCCTTGATGCTTTCAAGATCATAGGAATCTTCTGTAGCCTTTAACACCCTGTTCACGGCCCATGCAAGATTCACTGCTGTCGGGCGTGTGGCTATAAGGGTGGATGCAGCGACTTTCAGGTCATTGAGCAACTTTTCCATTGTGTCTGCACTGCTAAGTGTGACTGCAAGTGCCATTCCAAACCCTCCTGCGGCAGCAAGTGCCGGAGCACCTCTTACCCGAAGGGACCTTATGGCTTCACAAAGGGATGCAAGGTTCTTACATTCAATGACATTAAGTTCTACTGGCAGGAGTGTCTGATCGATCATCACGACACTTTTGGATTCATCGTTCCAGTCTATTGTTCTCATGTGGATCACTCAAGACCTTAACGAAGTTTCCGAATAAAAAAGTATTCAAGCTTGAACGTTTGTTCTGAATGCTCCTTGGGTATTCGCTCGGATTTCTTTTGTTCCTTACCACATTTCATTTATATATCTCAGCTGACCTACTATGTCTGATGACAAAACCTCTGGTAGTTCACGATCCAGTTCATAAGACCATCATCCTCTCTGAATTGGAACAGCTTCTTATCGGTACGCCTCAACTTCAAAGACTTCGTGGCATTCAGCAGCTTGGTCTTGCCGATGTGGTATTTCCGGGTGCGAACCACTCCCGTTTTGAACATAGTCTTGGAACGATGCATACGGCATCTCTTCTGGGCAGATCGGTAGGACTCGACAATGAAGATATTATGAAACTAAGGCTTGCAGGCCTTCTTCACGATGTGGGTCATTCCGCTTTTTCACATGCTGTGGAAAGTGTATTGAAAAGGGATCCTGCGATACAGCCAAAGATGTGTGAGAATTGTTTTGTTGATCATGAAGCTTTTACAAAATATATCATATCAGAGGTAATTCCTGAGGACAATGTAATTGCGAGATATGTTCGTGATGAATTGGGGTATGATCCCTTTGAGTTCTTCAATGAGGTGTCGAAGATCGCTACGGGTGATCTATCCATTGAAAAGCCCTATCTTTCTCAGTTGATGTCAGGGGATATAGACGCTGATCGTATCGATTTTTTACTTCGCGATTCTTACCATACAGGGGTATCCCTCGGGCTTATTGATGTCGATCAGATAATGCAAAGTCTGTGCATTGTGAATGATAATGTAGTGTTCGGTTCTCCTGGCTCGGGTAGTTTTGATGAGGAACTTACCCTGGCAGCTGCGGAATCGATGCTTATCGCACGTTCTCACCATTATACTGCTATCATTCATCATCCACGTACTCAGGCTGTCAGGGTAATGCTTCTTTATGCGCTGGAGATGACCCTTAAACAACAAAAGGAGCAATTTGGGGATGAGGCCGTTGGAAATATGGTCGCGGATTTCTTTACTACCTATAATGATGCAGATCTGCTGAATTTCATCAATGCGAAGGGGGGTGAGGTGGCAAGGGGTCTGTTGCAGGATATTCGTGATGGGCAGATCTATGTTCCGGTTGCCCGTTCCAATCAGAAGTCGCTATCTCCGGGTACAAGGATGGCACTTTCGACCATTGCACGCAGTGGCAAGGCTACAAGGATGTTCGAAAAGGAGCTGGAAAAGAGGTTGGGGGATGTGCTTGTCGATCTGAGCATCGCAACAGGGGTCCCTAAAAGTGCCAGGGTGATGGTTGGCGGGAGCGAGAATTTCTTCTACGATGAGTCTGCTCTGGCAAATGGTCTGGTCCGTGCGATATCCCGGCAGATGTCATTGACCGTTTTCACTCATCCCGATGTTGCCATTACCTCGGAACTCTCTTCTGCCCAGGTGGTAATGCATGATATTGTGGATGACCTCTCGCCGAAACTGCTTCATTTCATCAGGGAGGAGCAGTACCTTCCCATAGAGGGCTTGATCCTTCTTCTTTATGCTATTCATGAAATGTTCGAGGAAGTCCACGATGGCTTTGTCTCTATCCCGCGTATAAGGAACATCACCTGGTTGTACAAGAAGGTTGCATTTTTCACAGAGGACATCAGGTTAAAATACCTGTTCGACTATGAGTTCCACACAAGATATGGTTTCCTTTACAGCAACAAGGTCTATGAGGACATTCAGTTGCTGGTAGCTATGGGGATCGTGGATGAGGACCTGCGTTATTTTGAGAAGGATGGCAGGTTCAGGCAGCGGTATGAATATGTGCTGACAGATGCAGGTGTGCAATATGCGTCAGATCTTGTTGATCCCTATCAACGTGATTATAAAATAATCACTTCCGATCTTACAATGAACAAACATTCCATTCCCCGTGATATCGTTACAATGCCATTGGCAAGATTTCAGAGCGATCGGGAAAAGAGAATATCAGGTGCGAAAAAATGAAATTAGGCGAGATAGTGCTGTTAAAGACCAGCCATAAGGGTAAGATCAGAGAATTTATCACATCGGTATCTGATGAGAAGTTCCACTCGGATTTTGGCATGATAGAAATGTCAGAGTTGCTGGAAAAGAAAGAAGGGGACACGGTAGTGTCTCATATGGGGCAGACCTTTGTCATACAGCTTCCAAGGATGCCGGACTTCTTCAGGCATGCAAAACGTACTGGAACTCCTATCATGCCCAAGGATATTGGTATGATATTGGGCTATACCGGTCTCAATAAGAACGATACTGTACTTGATGCTGGCACAGGCTCCGGTATTCTTGCCATGTATCTGGGCTCTATTGCAAAAAGGGTGCTCAGTTTTGAGGTAAGGGATGATTTCGCGGAGGTTGCTCGTGAAAATATACGCCGTGCAGGTCTCGATAATGTGGAAGTGCGATGCGGTAATATCGTCGATGAAGTTAAGGAACTCGATGAGAAGTTCGATATTGTGACGCTTGATACCATCGATTCAGCGACAATTGTGCCTTATATTCCTTCTATACTGAATCCAGGTGGCTTCCTTGTCACGTATTCCCCATTCCTCGAACAGACTGCACTGATCAGAAAAGCAATAGCTGAGACTGATTTCTTAGAGGTGAGGACGATAGAATGTATCGAACGTGCAATGTCCTTTTCAGATCGTGGCACACGTCCTTCAACATCCAGGGTCGGGCATACCGGATATATCACCATTGCCAGATTGTGAGAATATTATCTGACCCCATCTGCGGTTATGGTGAATTCGCAGGTGGTTCCTTCCGGGCGGGAGCGATGTTTCCATATCTTTGCTCTGCGGCTTCCCGTTCCGGTCTTCTCAAGCTGAATTATTGTTTTCGACATATGCTCAAGACTACTGCCGCCTATTGGTTTTAATGAATTTGATTTGATATCTGAATAGACCTGATTGGTTATGACCACCACTATGTCGCGTTTTCGTGCGAGATTGTGGAGGAATCCTATCTGATTTGAGAGCTCTCTTCTGGTCCTTATGCTTGAATCCTCATCATCAAGTTCTAACCTATAATATGCTGTTGCAGAGTCAACAATGATGACCCCAACGTTCTCTGTGCTTATCTTCTCGGTTTCCCTGACCGCAGAATACTGTTCTTCAAAGCTATGGGGCTCAAAAATGATTATGTCTTGAGCGATCTTTCTTGCGTTCTCGCCGGCTATCTGTTTGAATCGATCTGCAGAGAGGCCTTCGGTATCGATGAATATTGCTTTTTTCCCTTTCTTAACACATTCGATGGCAAGTTGCAGACAAATATTGGTCTTTCCGCTACCTGCTTCTCCGAATATCTGAGTAACGACCCCTGATTCGAAACCGCCTCCCAGGAGCTCATCTAAAGGCTTGCAGCTTGATGGTAACTGTTCTTTTATTGTCTTCACCTCGATATGGATTAACTGCTATTGTGGAATTTATGATATACATCTTTTGGCAAAGGGATGTTCTCTTATGTTAGTTCTGTTATGTAGGTTGTGTACTTCTCTTTAACAAATATGGTTATCTATTCGATATTGCATGTGGTAACAAACATGGTAATCAATAATTCGTTTGTCTCATTATAATGATAAGTTCTCCATGCTTTCATTACCATCTTTGTTACCAGGCATGATGTATTAGTATCCAATCATGGGGGCAAAAAGCATTATTAAGTGAGAGGTCCATAATGCTAATTTGCTCAAGTAGGGACCTTTTCCGCATTATATGCGGGCTATTGAAGGCGTTTATCATCTTATCTCTTCATGGAGGGATGGGTGCGAAAGGTCTCTCGCTTACGTATCAAAATCTAATGGAAGGAAGATCAATGTCTGATATTATAATTTATACAACGGAAACATGCCCGAAATGCGTTCAATTGAAAAATGTATTGAAGTCCAACAATGTGGCTTTTACTGAAGCGGACATGTCAACTCCTGAGTCCCTTACAGAACTACGCTTAAACGGTGTTTTCACTGTAACGGCTCCGGTATTACAGATAGATGATGACTTCCTTACGTATGAAGAGCTATTCAACAGTGATGGGGTCGATCTTGGATCACTGAAGAGTATATTATAAGGGATGTGGTCATGTGCAATCGGATACAAAAGCTATAGTTGATCCCGATAAGGGATTTGAGAACGGTGCAGTGGGATCTGCACAGGATAAAGGGTCATTAGAGGCTACAATGATGCCACTTACCGAGCCACAGTCTTTGCAGCAGACACTTGACGGTCATTTCATTTCGACCATGCCAAAGGTTCGTACCACTGATGGCCATATGGTGAACTGGGATCGCAACATCGTGGTCAATCAACTATTAAAAGAGACCACTCTTAGTGAATGGTATCATAACATTTCTTCAATTTCAAAAGATGAGGCACATGATATCGCAAAGGAAACGGAAAAGCGTATTCGTGGCATGAACATCAAGTTCCTCTCTGGTCCTCTTATCAGGGAACTTGTGAACATGATCCTGCTTGAACGTGGTCACCTTGAATGGCGTAATGTCTCTACAAGGGTAGGTTCACCTGTTTTCGATGCATGTGAGATCGACCAGGGTTCAGGCTTTGAGGCCAATGAGAACGCCAACCTTCAGGAAAATGCGGAAACCGCCCATAAAAAGAAAGCTGACAAGATCTCCAAAGAGCAATATCTACTATTGCTGCCTCCAAAGATAGCCGATCTTCATCTTAATGGTGATCTTCACATTCATGATCTTGAGTACTTTGGTACCCGTGCTTTCTGTCAGGATTGGGACCTGAGGTATTTCTTCTACTATGGTCTGATGCCTGATGGATCAGGTGCAAAGGCAAGTGTTGCAGGTCCGGCAATGAAGGCCGAGGTCGCAATGTTGCACGCTGTCAAGGCTCTGGGAAGTGCCCAGACCAATTTCGCTGGCGGACAGGGATTCTACAATTTCCTGACCTTTTGCGCTCCGTTCTTCGAGGGCAAACCCTACAAGGAGATCGAACAGCTAATGCAGATGTTCATCTATGAGATGACACAGATGATGGTTGCCCGTGGCGGACAACTTGTGTTCTCATCGGTACAGCTATCTCCGGGCGTCCCAAAGATGTGGAGGGACAAACCTGTGGTTTACAGAGGTCGCGTATGGGATGGCACCAATGGTACTGAAAAGCGTGTCTATGGTGACTACGAACGTGAGGTTAGGCTTGGTTTCAAGGCAATGATGAACGTCATGCTCGAGGGCGATTACTGGGGTAAACCATTCAATTTCCCGAAACCTGAGATATCCATTGAACCGGATTTCATGGAAGAGGATGAGATGTTCAACCGTGCAAATCCGGAACTTCCAACCTATGATGAACTTTACACCATGACATTCGAACTGACCGCAAAGTATGGTACTCCCTACTTTGATAATCAGCTTCCTGAATACCGTGGTGCTGGAGAAGGCATCTCCTGTTACCAGTGCTGTGCTTACCAGTTCTCAGCAAACGCAGATTCAGATTCAGATTTCGATGAGAAAATGTACTTCAATGAGGGAAAACATTTCTCAATGGGATCCTGGCAGGTAATTTCACTGAACTGTCCAAGAGCTGCATATCTAGCAGAGAACGATGATGAGAAATTATTCTCTCACCTTAAACATCTCATGGATGAGGCAATGGAAGTTTTCCAGACAAAGGTCAAGTGGTTAAAACCTATCATTGATAATGGCAGGATGCCATTCGCAACCCAACAGCCAAAGGACCCTGTTACTGGTAAGAAAGGTGCGATCGCGGTCGATATAGATTCACTGGTGTTCACCATTGGTGTTATCGGTATCAATGAAATGGTCCAATATCACACCGGTTCACAGATGCATGAATCCAGGGATGCTTTCAAGCTGGCTATCAGGGCAATGACCGAGATGGATATATATGGCAAGGAACTTTCCCAGAAATTTGGTATGGAGATAGCTCTTGCAAGGACACCTGCCGAGACTACCGGTCAGAGATTCTCTGTTTCCGATCTGCTTCATGAAGAGTTCAGGGACAAGGTTATCTCAGTCGTCAAGGGTGATGTAAAAGCAGCAATTGAGGGTGTAAATAATACTCATGACCTGCCCATCTATTACACCAATGGTACTCATGTGCCACCAGGAGCTGATGTCTCACTGGTCGACAGGATCAACATCGAACATGTGTTCTTCCCTATAGTGGACGGCGGAGATATCATGCATATCTGGATGGGTGAAGGTTCACCGGATGCTAAGGGTCTGAAAGATTTCGCCATGAACCTTGCGAAGAACACTCAACTAGGATATTTTGCCTTTACTAAGGATATGAGTGTTTGTATGGATGATTTCCATATGATGGCCGGCCTGAAAGATGTCTGTGAGAACTGTGGTTCTGATAACATCGAGCAGCTTTCAAGGGTCACCGGTTATATTCAGGCAGTAGGTGGCTGGAACGCTGCAAAGAAGCAGGAACTGGAAGACAGAAAACGCTACAATTCAGCCGATATGGTCTGAAGTTCAGGTTGCTTGATATTAAATGGATGTAAATTTTGGGGAGGTAATCCCCATATCAACCATTGACTGGCATGGAAAAGCGTCAGTCGTTCTTTTTTTACGTGGCTGCCCTTTCAGGTGTCCTTACTGCCATAACTATGAGATATTGACAGTTCCCGATATGGTCGATGTAAAGGAGCTTGAGAAAAAGATAGATAATTCTCTTATTTTTGTAAGCAGTGTTGTCTTTTCCGGTGGGGAGCCACTGGCTCAAAAGCAGGCAATCATGCATCTTGCTTCCTATGCAAAGAAAAAAAAGCTGTTCGTGGGTATCCATACGAATGGCTATTATCCTGATGTCGTGGAAGAATTGATGGATCTAGGTTTTGTGGACAAGTTCTTCATTGATGTGAAAGCTCCCCTTGACGATCAGGATATGTACGGAAAGGCTATCGGATATGGTGAATATTCTGTTGTTCCTAATCCTGCCGATGTTGTGGGAAAGGTCAGGAGAAGCCTCTCTATAATTACTGAAAAAGGTATGGAATATGAACTTCGCACCACAGCGATACGCGGTTTCATAGGTGAGCCGGATGATATTGCAAAGATCGCAAGTTCGATAGCCCCATATCTGTCCATTTCTGGTGCTACCTATGTGATTCAGCAGGGAATACCTGCAAACGCAATGGATGAGAAAATGAGGGATATTGTACCTTTTTCACGCGATGAGATGATGGAACTTGCAGGGCGTGCTCATGAATTTGTCGATAATGTGTGGATACGTACAAAAGAGAAGGGTAATGAGAAGGTTAACTTCGAATCAAACTGAAGTTTAAGTAAAAACTTTATATGTTCGGGATATCTCTTTGTTTATGAAGTCAGGGGGAATGTATCCATGAAACGAACACATCTATTCCTTTTTATTCTACTATCTCTTTCGGTCATAGCAGCAGGTTGTACGGGCTATGAGAGTTCCAACCAACAAGCTTTCTCTCCTGAAATTGATATGTTGTCGTATGATCTTGAAGAAACATCTTTTGATGATGGCTCATCTTTTAAGGTGGCTGACAACGGTGCAGCATCTCAAAGCAGTATTACACGTAAGGTAATTACTACATCTTCTGTTTCCATTGAGGTAAAGGACACTCCTGAAGCGCTGGATGATATAAGCGATATCGCGGATGAGTTAGATGGATATGTGTCTTCCTCTTCTGTTTATACCCGATACGGGGATGATGAGGGTATGTATGGTTATATCACTATACGCGTTCCTTCGTCTGAACTTGACAAGGTGCTGGATACTATAGGTGACCTTGGTAAAGTTACCTCCGAAAGCACAACTGCTTCTGATGTTACTGAGGAATATATCGATGTGAGTGCACGCCTTTCCAATCTGGAGATGCAGGAGACTCGTCTTGGTGAGATCCTTGAGATGTCCACGACCGTGGAAGAGGTCCTTTCAGTTGAGAAGGAACTCGGACGTGTGCGTGGTGAGATAGAAAGTCTGACTGGCAGGCTCAATTATCTTAATGACAGGATCGATCTTGCGACCATCAATGTCGATGTGAGTGAGCCTCGTAATATTACTCATTCATGGGGACTGCGTGATGCCTTGTCCGATTCAGTACGTGGTTTCATAGGCAGTGTCAATGGTATCATCGTGTTCATCGGAGTTGCTATCCCAATCGTGATATTTGTAAGTATTGTGGGAGTAATGCTTATTTTAGTTAAGAGGAGGGTCTGGAGATGATCCTCTTTTTAGACATTACTACTAAATATTAAGAATATAGGATAAGCTTATGGAAAGGTCCGACCTGATATCAGGGATAAACGAACGTGAGCTCATAGGTCATCTGTGTTCTGTTTTTTCTACGGGGAAAAGTTCTGGCATCATGGAGGGTGCAGGTTCAGATGATTGCGCTGTTATAGATATCTCTGATGAGGACTGTCTGGTGATTACGACCGATATGTTGCATCGCAAAACCGATTTTCCTGAGGTCATGAGTGCCTGGCAGATAGGCTGGATGGCTGCTGCTGTGAACTTGAGTGATGTGGCTTCCATGGGTGCAACTCCTGTGGGTTTCCTTTCCGCCCTTGGTATCACGGATGATATGGAACTTGGATTTGCTGAGGACATCGCACGCGGTATGGATGCCTGTGCAAGCTTTTGTGATACTTCTGTGATAGGTGGTGATATCGACCTTCATGATGAACTTACCATCACAGGTACTGCTCTTGGTAGGGTGAAAAAGGAACATCTTTTGAGAAGAAGTGGTGCAAGACCCGGTGACTTTGTCTGTGTTACCGGAAATGTCGGTTCAGCCGGTGCTGCACTGCTGGCCTTACAGCAAGGACTTGATGTAACCGATAATTTGCTGAATACTCTACTGGAACCTGTACCACGCATAAAAGAAGGACAGGCCCTTGCCAGTACCGGCGGTGTTACCTCCATGATGGATACCAGCGATGGTCTGGCCATGTCATTATATGATCTGGCAGAGGCTAATGGTGTCGGTTTTAAAATAATGGCGGAGGCTCTTCCTATTGACGATGAGGTTATAGCCCTTGTCGGTCATGATGATGCCCTTGAACTCGGGCTCTACACCGGCGGAGATTTTGAGCTGTTGTTCACTGTTTCCCAATCAATGCTGGACAGGGCCAAATCCGTTTGTTATTTAAATGTTGTAGGCGAAGTTACTGACGACACTTTAATATCTATAATGAAGAGCGATGGGCTCGAGGTTTCGATAAATCGAAAAGGTTATGTACATATGGGTAGATTTGATAACTTATAATCATATAATATTTGGAGAAATTATCTATGAATAAACATTTTAAATTTATGCTAATAAGCTTGCTCATTCTTGGAATGAGTTGTGGGGTGGCGATGGCCGATAACGTCACCGCACCGGCCGGTGTTACCGGTCTCGATGAAACATCAGTTGGAGATACTTGGGTTCTATGGGGTTGGACCGATCCTATTGATTCAGATTTTTCCCATGTTGAGATCTGGATAGATAGTAGTTTTGCTACAAATGTAAGTATAGGTATTCAATCTTACAATGCTACCGGTCTTAGTTCCGCTACTTCCTATAACATCGATACTTACACTGTTGATACTTTCGGAAACAGGAACAATGTGAGTGAATCTGACACTGCAACAACATCAACTCCAGCGGATACAACTCCTCCTGCCGTTGTTACCGGTCTTGATGAAACTTCAGTTGGAGATACTTGGGTTCTCTGGGGTTGGACTGATCCTGTTGATTCAGATCTTGATCATGTTGAGATTTGGATCGATGGTAGTTTTGCTACAAATGTCACTAAAGGTACTCAGGTCTTTAATGCTACTGGCCTTAGTTCTGGTGCATCACATAGTATCGATACCTATACAGTTGATACTTCTAATAACAAGAATCCAACAGCAGTTTCCGACACTGCAACAACATCAACTCCAGCGGATACAACTCCTCCTGCGGGTGTTACTGGTCTTGATGAAACTTCAGTTGGGGATCACTGGGTCTTCTGGGGTTGGACTGATCCTGTTGATTCAGATCTTGATCATGTTGAGATTTGGATCGATGGTAGTTTTGCTATGAACGTCACTAAAGGTACTCAGACCTTTAATGCTACCAGCCTTAGTTCTGGTACATCACATAGCATTGATGCCTATACCGTTGATACTTCTAATAACAAGAATCCAACAGCAGTTTCAGATTCTGCAACTACAAGTTCAGATACTACTGCACCGGGTCCAATTACTTCTTTGTCATCCGATATCGGTCCAACATGGATCGAATGGTCTTGGAATAATCCATCAGATACGGATTTTAATCATACCAAGATAACCATTAATGGAGGTTCTTTTGTAATTTTGGATAATTCCACAGATTCGTACAATGCAACAGGATTGGCAGCAGACAATGATTATGAAATCTCAATAAAAACGGTTGACTTGTCTGGAAATGAAGGTGCTGAAGTAAAGGAGACTAAAACCACAAAGATCTTGACCTATTTCTCAGGTGACCGTATCTGGGATGAAAATGCCGGTCAATCTACTACGTACACCTGGAATGCTCTAAGTTATTCAGGCTTCTTCTATGACCTTGAATCCGGTCTTGGTTCAGAAACGATGACCATCAAGCTTGGTAGCAAGACTGACAGGAGTGTCAGCAGTGGAGATCTTGAATATGAGACCAAGCCTGTCGAAACTGACTTCGAGTATGGTGCATGGGGATCATATGAGGTCATTGGTTTCATGGCAGAGAAGTACTTTGCAGGATATATCTCCAATACTTCTTCTGCTGTTTCAGACGATACAATAAGCCTGATGTCCCAAGGTCATTTGACAAAGGTGCTCATCGATAGCGATGATAAGGAGTCTGTCTTTGGCGGTGCAGGTCTTGTACTTGAAGAAGGCTATGTGCTTAACATTGTAGAGCTCGATCTGAATGGTGACCGAGTTTTCGTTTCACTCTCCAAGGATGGGGATGAAGTGGATGAAATGGTAGTTTCCTCAGGTAATACCTATGTCTACGAAAAAGATCTCGGTGACGTTGATGATGTGCCTACAATAGCAGTGAACTTCGCTGAGATATTCAGTGGAACTGAGACGAGTGCTGTTTTCATTGAAGGTATCTTCCAGATATCTGATGAATACGAGGACATTCAATCCGGTGACGAATATGGGTCGATGGAAGTCGATTCTATTGGTAGTAGCGAAATAAGGATGTCAAATGATGGTAAAATATCTTTGGGTAGGGGAGATATTGTAGACATCATGGGCAAGCTCAAGTTCGTTGTTGCAGATAACAAAGATCTTAGATTTGCACCATTTGTTGACATGTCCGAGCCGGGAACATATGAACTCAGGGGTACAATTGCTGAAAATGAAGGTCTTACTTGGACTCCTCTCAATTTCGAAGGTTTCTATTACAACATCGATGAGGGTATCGGTACTGAAGAACTTAATCTAACTTATACTGGCAGGACAATCGATAAAGGTGATCTTGTTTATAGTACCACTTCCAAGCCGGTAAGCTTTGAATATTCCGGCTGGGTTGAGTATGATGTTGTAGGTTTCATGGCAGAGAAGTACTTTGCAGGTTATCCCAAAGATGCATTTGGTAGTGGCAACAATGATGCTGCAAACCTTATGTCTCAAGGCCAGCTTTCAAAGGTGCTGATCGATGATGATGACAAAAAATCTGTTTTCGGTGGCTCCTCACTAATCCTTGAGGAAGGTTATTCACTGGATATTGTTGAAGTGAACCTGGATGGGGATGCGGTATTGGTCCAACTTTATAAAGATGGCGATGATGTTGGGGATATGGATGTCATATCTTCAGGTAATCCATACATCTACGAGACCGATCTTGGGGATGTTGAAGATGTGCCTATTATTGCAGTAAATTTCAAAGAAATATTCAGTGGGCAGGAATCGACTGCTGTTTTCGTAGAAGGTATCTTCCAGATATCCGATGACTATGAAATGATCGAACAGGGCGACACATACGGGGAAATGGAAGTTTCAACCATCGGTACTAAAACTATTGAAATGGAGAACGATGGTTCCATCTCTCTCTCAAAGGGAGACGAGATCGAGATCATGGGCAAGATCAAGTTCAAGGTCGCAGATTCTGGTGATGTGCGCTATTATCCATTCGTTGAGATAAGCACAGAACCTGCCGATTCCCTTGATGTGGAGGTCGACCCTGAAGTTGTCAGTGAAGGTGACAAGATCACTGTGACCGTTACATCACGCGGTTCCCTTGTCAACGGTGCGACTGTGAAGTCGGGAAGCATTGTACTTGGCACAACTGACGATGAAGGTGAGGTCGACTATACTTTCAATGCAGATGGGGATTATACCATCACTGCTGAAAAGGATGGTTACACTAACGGTGAAGCAGTCCTTGAAGTGATCTCTCCGGATGATGAGTCGAGGAAGATGAGCATTGAATTTTCACCTGAAGTGATCTATGAAGGTAATCTGGTAACTTTCACAGTTGTCAAATCCATTGGTGGAGATGCCCTTGAAGATGTGGATGTTACCATAGATGGAAAATCCATTGGTGAGACTGACAGTGACGGTGTTGTGACCGATGTCCTGAGGGAGATCGGTATGCACAAGATAACTGCCGAGAAGGCAGGCTTCCTTAAAGCAGAAGAAAATATCGAGGTCAAAGAGCTTGAAGCAAAGTTCGAGTTCAGCAACCTTGTGGTCACTCCCCTTGAGGTCAAGACCGGGAAAGATGTGAATGTCAAGTTGGATGCTGTCAACAACGGTAAAGCAGCAGGCTCTTACACAGTGGAGCTCCTTGTCAATGACAATACTACAGCTACACAGGAGATCTCACTCGGTGTTGGCGAATCCGCTCCGGTGGAGTTCGAGTACACTGCTGGTGAACCGGGAACCTATCTTGTGAAAGTGGGTGGCATGACCGCAACAGTTGAAGTGGTCAAGGGTACAAGCACAGTTACCTATCTGCTTGGTGGTGCAGCAATTGCAGCTCTTGGTGGTGTAGCCTATCTGTTTACCGCAGGCGGCTGGACCGTATCAACAGCAGGTGCAAAAGCAGGTGAAGCAGCAGCAGTACTTTCTGAGAAGCTATCCAGTCTGCTTTCAAAGGGTAAGTAAGGATACATATATGATGTTGCCGGCAAAGGTGTCGGCATAATCTCTTTTTTTATTTCTGATCCTATCTGTTTTCATTTAGCGATAAGCAAAGCTGATCGCATAATTTCAATCTATTAAAAAAAGTAGAAATTTAAGGTTCTTTACCCACTCTGCGACGAGAAGGTTCCTTGCGTAAGCTGGGAGCAGTTCACTCTATCTTGCGTGCAACAGCTTCTATGGCCTCGATAACACTGTTCTTCGGCATTATTGTCGCAACAGGGATGCGGATGATCTTTTCTATTGTGGGGCTGACTATCGGTGCACATACAAGGGCTTTGGCTCCTTCCCTTTCAGCACGGACAGCGGCGATTATGGCCTCTTCCATTGTGGTGGCGGAATATTCTCTGATGGTACAGAGTGTTCCTCCTATTTTCCTCTTGCTCTCACTGATATTATCCAGCACAGGACGTGCAGCGATGACTGCAATGAAATCACCCTTGTCGGAACCCTCGATGGTCCTGATGGTTTTAACTATCTGACGGAGTGTTCTCATGTTCGGTTCCCTGTTTCCTGACATGAGCTTATAAAGTGTACTTGGTGGAATGTTCGCATACTCCGAGAACTCAATGGCTGTAAGTTCAAGGTCTTCCTTGATAACTTTTAACAATGTGTGCTGGAATGCTTCATCCGACTCAAAAGCCGCATCTATCACTTTATTTGCAACGCTTATACTCACTCCTCCAATAAAATATATTAACTCTTTTAGGATATATTAAGCTTTGTATTACTACTTTTAGGAAATAATCTCGGTTGATACGACAATCTATAAATAGGGCCTTCTGATGAAATAGCATGATAGTAACATATTTATTAATGGAGGGATCGATCTGAAAAAAATCACAGCAATTACATTCATATCTGTCATGCTGGTTGCAGCAGTATTCCTGTCAGGATGTACTTCCGCACCAGATGATGGAAATTTGACCGAAATAAACATTGGCTATCAGCCAAGCACTCACCAGATATCATACATGACGGCCTTTGAGAACGGCTGGTGGGCTGAGGACCTCGCACCATTTGGTATCACGAGCATAAAGGAGTTTGAGTTCCCTACCGGCACTCCTGAAATGCATTCAATGATCGCAGGAAAAATTGATGTTGCATACGTTGGTGCAGCACCTGTTATTTCCGCACTCAGTACCGGACTTGATGCAAAGATCGTCGCAGCAGTGAACACACAGGGATCTGATCTTGTACTCAGAAACGAGTTCAAGTATGATGGCCCTGCAGACCTTAAAGGTTTAAAGATAGCAACTTTCCCACCGGGAACCATACAGGATACCATTTTCAAGGACTGGTTGATAGAGAACGGTCTTGAACCTGGTACAGATGTCGAAGTTGTCCCAATGGGTCCGGGACCCGCAACCGCTGCTCTTGCAGCAGGTCAGGTAGACGGTGTATTCCTGCCACACCCTGCACCAACGTTCATTGAAGCGGAAGGTTCCGGTCGTTCAGTTGTTGCATCCGGGGAAATACTTGCAGACCATGCATGTTGTGTGCTTGTGGTCAGTGGTGACCTTATCAGGAATAACCCTGAACTGGTCGAACAGATCGTAAAGACTCACATCAAGGCTATCGAGTATGATAATATCAACATCGAAGATGCAGCGAACACATTTGCTAACAAGCAGGGTGTTGACAATGCAACTGTCCTTCAGTCCCTTGAAAACTGGGATGGTGTCTGGTCAGCTGACCCACGTCCGCTTGTGAATTCTACAGTGGAATACGCAAACTTCCAGTATGAACTTGGTTATATCGACAGCCAGCTTACAGAAGAGGATATCTTTGACGTGAGCTTCTACGAGAAGGTCTCTGAAGAGTAAATAGCAACATACATTAATGAACAGAACATTTAACCGCCGGAATTGAGGGTTATGTCCCTCGATCATCGAAGGAGGTATCATGAGTAAAGCCGGTACAAAAGGGCCACGGGAAATAGGAATTGAAATATTATCCGTTACTGTAGCCATTATCATATGGCAACTGATAGCAGACCTCGTGGTAAACAATAAGTTTATCCTGCCAAGCTTTACTGATGTTCTGTTCGCTTTTATCAAGATCATCGAAGGAGGTATCCTCTTCACTGATCTTGCAATAAGTATGCTTCATTTTGGAATTGGAATTCTTTCTGCACTTTTAATAGGGATTCCCATAGGGGTAGTCATGGGCTGGTTCAAGAACGTGAATCGTGCATTGGACCCTCTGATAGAGATAATTCGTCCCATTCCACCACTTGCATGGATCCCCTTTGCCATAGTCTGGTTCGGTCTGACCCACACTTCCGCAGGGTTCGTGGTCTTTATTGGTGCGGTATTCCCTGTTATCATCAACACATTCGATGGCTTCAAAAGCGTTCCAAAGGTCTATGTGGAAGCTGCCAAAGTCTTGGGTTGCATGAGCAGTGGGTCGCTTATACGCCACGTTGCATTACCGTCTGCCCTGCCTTCCATTGCTTCAGGTATCCGCATTTCCATGGGTGTGGGTTGGATGTGTCTGGTTGCAGCGGAGATGTTCGGTGTAAGTACGAACGGGCTTGGTTACAAGATCTGGTGGCACTACTATCTGCACCAGATGGATTTTGTTCTTGTTTATATGCTGATACTTGGCTTCCTGGGTCTTTTCATTGACAGGGTGTTCAGGTGGTATGTCGATGGACATCTTCTTGAATGGCGTGCAGGAGTTGTGGTATAATGGGTGAGGTAAAAGTCTCCGGTATCTCGGTGGCGTTTGAGAAAGAGAACGGTGAGTCCACCCTTGCACTTGATAATGTTGACCTTGAAATAAAGGACAAGGAATTTGTCTGTTTCATAGGTCCTTCTGGATGTGGAAAAACAACACTTCTCAGGACCATCGCCGGGCTTGAAAGACCGGATAAGGGGCAGATAACCCTCGATGGTGAGGACATTACCATTCCGGATTCGACAAGAGGGATGGTATTTCAGGAGTATTCTCTTTTCCCCTGGAGGACTGTCATCCAGAACATTACCTTTGGCCCTCAAATGAAGGGTATCCCCAAGAACAAGGTACTCGAAGTAGCTGAAAAATACTTAAAGCTCGTAGGGCTTGAACAGTTCCGGAACAGTTATCCCTATGAACTTTCCGGTGGTATGCGACAGAGGGTGGCCATTGCTCGAGCTCTTGCGAACGAACCCAAGGTCCTTCTTATGGACGAACCTTTCGGGGCTCTGGATGCACAGACAAGGAACACATTGCAAAAAGAACTGCTTCAGGTTTGGGCAAAGTACCAGATAACAATCGTTTTCGTGACCCATAGTGTGGACGAAGCGGTTTTCCTTGCGGACAAGATCGTTGTGATGAGTGCAAGACCTGGTAGGATAAAGAAAGTCATAAACGTTGATCTTCCAAGACCTCGTGAAAGGACAAGTTCCGAGGCAAATGAGTTACGTAACCAGCTTTTGAAAATGCTGGCAGAAGAGCGGCGTAACTAACTTTAACAAATGTATTACATCTCGGAACGAACAATAAGCTTTGTTCCGGATTCTATTTCTTTTATAGCGACCTTTCCTATAAGCTCTAAAGCAGTAGCAGCTTTAACGAACTTTACCTGACAACCTGGTCTGATGGACATTTCATTTCCACATATTGCCGATCCTCCAACCTTTACGTTGTCAAGCATTGTAAGATCATTTGCAATCTCAATGTTCCCGCTTATCTCACAACGTGTGCTTATGAGGGCATCATTTGCTTTGATATTACCTTTAACCAATGATTCTTTTCCAAGCTGTAGTGATCCACTAACTTCCAGATCTTTCCAGAAGTTCGCACCAGGCCCTACGATCATGTTACCATCTATCTTGATGCTATTTTCAAAGAAGGCTTTCCTACGGATAATGTAAGTATTTGTATCTGCATGGTATCTGATAAATTTCTCATCCATCTCTATCCACATCCGTGATCTTGAAAGGGTGATAGCTCTATCTCATATATATGTTCTATCAGTGCTTAGTTACTGTCTTTTTCTTTATATATTCTATTGTTTTCTATCAGCATCGATTTCAGTATGCTTTAAACAGAACTTCCTCCAGTTCTCTCTTTGGAACATGATGGCATCCGTTCTCATCACGCCAGTATCTAATATCATGTTCCTCTCCGGTTTCCTCGAGAACTATCTCTTCTGCCGGGATGCCCATTGCTAAAACCAGCATCATCTCGAATTCGGGAGGCACATCAAGTTCTTCTCTCAGCACTTCTCTGTTAACAGAACCAATGACACAGCTTCCAATACCTTTCTCCATGGCAGCAAGGCGAATGTTCTGTAAAGCAATTCCTGCATCATATCTTGCATCGGGTCTTATCCTCGTATCATCGAGTATAATGATGTAAGCGGCTGGTCTTTCTCCTTCAGCAGGCCCTTTCCATTCGTGAAGATAACCTGCCCATCCAAGCTGTTCGAATATGATATTGTTCATTTTCAGATCGGATGAAATGATATATTTCAGTGGCTGGCTGTTGGTAGCTGAAGCTGAGACTCTTGCAATATTGACAAGTTCTGTTAATATTTCTTTTGATATAACCTCAGTCTGTTTAAATCTTCTATAACATCTGGTCCTGAGAACAAGTTCACTTAGCATTTGTTCACCTCATATTGTCATTTGGTCAAGTGATCTGAATAGTGCTATTAGTCAAAACAATAGATACATTTACTATAGACTTTAAAAGTCTATTTTTAGGTCGCTTGAGGTATTTTGGATTGTTATCCTATGTCCTAATATATTATGTGAATAATATCACATACAGTAATCTAAATTTTGATCTTCCATTAATATAGGTTTTAATTTTGATATTATATGTGGTTAACTATTTATCAAACAATAATTGACATTGGATGGATCATTGGTGACAAGAAACCTTATAGTATTCCATATAAGTGCAGATGGGATCATATTAAGCTACAACTCTTCTGAAGGCGTACAATTACTCGTAGAGCCTGAACATTTCATGGGCAAGAACATAAGTGATATTTTACCTTCAGACGTTTCCGAGAAAGCAAAAAGCTGCATCAAAGACGTTATGATCACAGGCGATATGCGCGATATGCAATATCAACTTCAGTTAGGGAGAGAATTGCATGATCTTGAAGCTACATTCGTTCTTGAAAGCAAAGACCGTCTTATAGTGATCATAAAGGATGTAACAGAACAACTGACAACTCTTAATAAACTCGTTGAAAGTGAAAAAAAGTATCGTCTCCTTGCTGACAATACTCTCGATGTCATATGGCAACTGGACATGTCTTTGTGTTTTACTTATGTCAATCGTTCAGTGCTCGATGTTACAGGATATTCAGTAGATGAAGTGATAGGCTCTAAACTTTCGATGCTTTTTACACCGGAAGAATTTGGCAGAGTTATTAGCCTTATCAATAATGAAAAGTGTAAAAAAGGCGAAATTCTTTCTTTTGAAACATATCTTATCCGCAAAGATGGTACTTTGCTTTCAATTGATATTACTGGCAAGATAGTTCTTAATGAAAACCAGCTTCCTATCTGTATTCAGGGTAGAACAAGGGACATAAGTGCATATGTTGAAGCAAGGAATGCTTTGCTTGATAGGAATAATCGGTTCAGGTCCTTGTTCGAGAACTCGAACGATGCGATCTTCATTCACACCTTTGATGGTACTATTCTCGATGTGAACAACAAAGCATGTGAACTCATTGGTTATTCAAAGGATGTCTTCAAAACCAAAGATCTTCGGGTTCTACTTCCTAGTGGTCTTGAATATGAGGCAAAAGAACATCTGGATGATGTTATTGAAAACGGTTCGTCCAGATTTGAATCTCGTTTCAAGAAAGCTGATGGTAGCATTATCGATGTCGAGGTAAGCGTTTCAGTTATCGATGAAGATACAAAGATCATGCAGGGAATTGTACGCGATATCACTGAGCGAAAAAATGCAGAAAAAGAGCTTCAGGAAAATGAAAATCGTTTTGAGACATTGGTTGTGAACATTCCGGGTGCAACATATCGTTGCAAGCATGATCCGGATTATATCATGGAGTATATTAGTAAAGAAATAACTGCGATGACAGGTTATTCTGCATCGGACCTCATTTGGAGTTCAGTCCGCACTTATGCCAGTCTTATCCATCCGGATGATGTTGAAATGGTGGCTAATGCCATAGATAGATCCCTTACAGAAGACCGTCCTTATTTTACGATTCTGTATCGAGTTCTTGATTCTCAGGGCAATGTTCACCATGTGTACGAAAGAGGCAGGGGGATCTTTGAGGATGGGAAGTTGATGTTCTTTGATGGTATCATCTTTGATATAAGTGATCAGAAAGAGATGGACCAGAAAGTTCGGCTTTTCAAGACCATCGTCGATGGGGCTCGATATGGTGTTTCCATTAAAGATGTCAGCGGTAAGGTCCTCTATGTGAATGAAAGTTTTGCACAGATGCATGGCTTTGATGTTGATGAGCTTGTGGGCTCAAACATTTCTTTAGCTCGGAATGATGATGCGGTCTGTGAAGGTGGGTCTCGAAAAGCTTCAAAAGGTTATGATATGAATGAAGTTCTCAGGGTTCGAAAAGATGGCAGTGAATTCCCGGCCCTCATGAATTGTTTTGTGATCACGGATGATAACAATAAACCGGTATATATCTCGAACACCGTGATCGACATAACTGAACGTAAAAGGTCCGAGCTTGTCATTCATCAGGCAATGGAAGTGGCCGAAAATGCAAACCGAACTAAAAGTGAATTTCTTGCTAACATGAGCCATGAACTAAGAACACCTCTTAATTCTGTCATAGGGTTTTCGGATGTGCTTTTAACTGAGAGCTTTGGTCAGTTGAACGATAAACAGACCAAGTATTTGAAGAATATTTCTTCCAGTGGAACTCATCTGCTCAATCTGATCCAGGACATCCTTGATATCTCCAAAATAGAGGCTGGTAAACTTGGGCTTACCTATGAGAAATTCTCTGTCCCGCCCACTATCAATGAAGTTGTGTTGTCGATGTCGGACTTTGCTAAGAGCAAACAGATCTCTGTCACGGTTCACAATAATGGAGTTGACATGATCACTGCTGACAGGACAAAGTTCAAGCAGATACTTTACAACCTCCTGAATAACTCATTGAAATTTTCAACCAAAAATGGTTATGTGAAGATCCACACCCAGATAATCGATGATATGCTGGAACTATGTGTTCAGGATAATGGGGTTGGCATCGTTGAAGACAAGATGAGCCATCTGTTCGATCAATTCTATCAGGCGGATGCTTCTTCTTCACGCCAGTATGGTGGAGCTGGTCTTGGTCTTTCACTTGTCAAGCAGTTTGCTGATATGCATGGTGGGGATGTGTATGTGGAAAGCAAGGAATCGGTTGGGACTACAGTCTATGTGCGTATCCCAAAGTGATAAGTGAAAGTGCGGTTGCAGTAATATCTCCTTCATTCTTTCCCCATGAACCATTGCTGTTCTGTCTGGACATTAGCCATTTGAAAGATGTATCAAGTTCTTGTTTCAAACAGACAATAGCCAATGCCTGTATTACCAGATTGCTGGTCGAGATGAATTTCCAACCACCGTCTTCATCTCTCTCCGACAAGATCCATTTGACACGTTCTTCTATAAAGTCAGTGAAATGCTTCTCATTTGTCAGATCTTCCTGCTTTACAAGAGTGGTGATGATAAGGGATGTAGTGCCCACATGTTCCCATTTTTCACCATAGTTCTCAACAAGCCAATTGCAACCTTTCATTTCATGGATGCCCATCTCGGCAAGGGCTATTAATGCATAGGTTGTGTCGTAAACATCGTTCTGCCATGAACCGTTGTTCTCCCTTTTAGAAAGCAACCATTGCCCACATTCTTCAAGGTCTAAGTTGGAAGATACAAGGCTGGAACAGGCTCTTGCAGTCTCTCTTATTGAATTGTCCCAGTTATTTTCACTTTTAAGGTGGATGAGCTTTGTAGGAAGGTCATTTTCCACACCCCATAGTTCGTATGCAGTGATGAGGCGTGATAATTCCTTTGCAGTGGTGAGCTCCTGTTTTTTTATCCACCCAAATGCATTTTGTATCATCTCTTCCATGCGCTAAAAGATGTCTGCATCGTTATTTAGTGTTTTTACTCTGGAAGTTTATGTTGTGATATATATTTTGGTGGTCGTGGTCAAAGAATGGTTGAAAAAAAGAAAGAAAGAAAAGGATTGGTGACATGCACTTATTTTACGAAGTGGCATGTCCTTTTAATATCATTTAACAAACTCTTCCACAGCGTCTACGACCTTGTTAAAGTGGATGTACCATTCTGAATCGCTCTTGATATCAATGTGTACGTGTCCGCTGTCTCCGGCAGCTGCAACTTCTGTCTCGATAGGTAATGTGCCCAGTACTTTCACGCCAAAGTCCTCGGCTGCTTTTGCAACTCCGCCTGAGCCGAACACATGTATCTTCTCATCACAGTGTGGGCAGACGATTCCGCTCATGTTCTCGACCATCCCAATTACCGGTACTTCGATCATTTTGGCAAAATTGAGTGATTTTCTGACACTTGTAAGGGCGACAGCCTGAGGGGTCGTGACCACAATAGCACCGGTCAGGTTGCCGATAAGTTGTGATATGCTCAATGGTTCGTCCCCTGTTCCAGGCGGAAGGTCAATGATAAGATAGTCGAGTACTCCCCAGTCCACTTCTTCAAGGAATTGCTTGATAGCACTCATCTTTGCAGGTCCTCTCCAGACGACTGGAGAATCGTTGCTGTCAAGGAGAAGTCCTATTGACATTATTTTCAGATTATCATTAACTTTTACGGGAACAATACCTTTTTCATTGACCATGGGTTTTTCATTCTCCACACCGAACATCTTTGGAATGGTCGGTCCGTGAATGTCACTGTCAAGGAGTCCCACTGAATATCCGCGTTCTGCAAGGGCTGCAGCAAGGTTGGCGGAAACAGTGCTTTTACCAACGCCTCCCTTTCCGCTCATTACCATTATCTTATTCTTGATCCCTCTGAGGTTGGTAAAGAGCTTTGGTTCTTCAGGCTTGGTATTTAGTAGGCTTTCTGATGATTGGATATTGGATGACATCTTCATTCTCCTTGTGATAATGTTGTTCCTGTTATAGGTTATTCTGACCGTTTCTGGTCATTGATGTTGACATAGTTTCCGCCCTTTATCTCAATAGCTTTACCTGTGGTCAATGCCAGTGCGATCTTTTTCCTTGCATTTTTCAGGTCTTCCCAGAATGCACGTCTTGAGATCCCCATTTTTGTTGCTGCTTCCTGCTGTTGCAAGTCTTCAAGATCTACCAGCCTCAGGGCTTCCAGCTCTTCTAATGCAAGAGAAACTACTTCCAGTTCAATAAGTTTTACTCCTCTTGGTTTGAAATAGAGTATATCGGGGTTACATTCCACTCTTCTGGGGTTTTTTGGTCTTCCTCTGCATGTCATAACATCTTGTATTCCCATCTTCTAACTTATATATAAGAAATTCCCAAAAGCTTTTTATATTTATTCACATACGTTTAAAAACATTGATATTTGGTCAATTTTCAGAGTTTGAATGAACGTTTTTATCTCAGAGGAAAAGGCTATTATGTATTTTCACAGTTAATATATTAGAACTTTAATTTTAGGAGATACTGTACATGGGTAAGGATATGCTGATGTGGGATGAGACTTTGTTCAAGGATGGGAATGTGCTTGAACTTGATTACCTTCCCGACCATTTTTCACACCGTGAGTCGCAGATGCAGTCCCTGATGTACAGTCTGCGTCCGGCCCTTCGTGGCATGCGTCCGATAAACAGTTTGATAAGTGGTCCTCCTGGTACTGGAAAGACCACAACTGTGCTGAAGGTCTTTAAAGAGATGAAAAAGCATTCGGATGATATTGTATTCATCAAAGTGAACTGCCAGATGGATTCTACGAAATTTGCTGTGATCACGAGGGTATACCAAGGTCTCTTTAACGTGTCCCCTCCGTCTTCTGGCGTTGCTTTCATTAAACTGTTCGAAAAGGTGATGAACTATCTTATCGAGAAGGAAAAGACGCTTGTGCTTTGTCTTGATGATATCAATTATCTCTATCATGAAGGGCACGCGGATGAGGTAATGTATTCCCTTCTCAGGGCACATGAACAATATCCGGGAGCAAAAGTAGGTGTCATTGCAATTGTGAGTGATACGGGAAAGCTCTATCAGTTCGACCCTAAGGTCAATTCCGTTTTTCTTCCTGAAGAGGTAGCTTTCCCCCGGTACAATTACAGTGAACTTCAGGATATTATCGGGGGCAGGATCGATCTTGCATTCTATCCCAATGTGATGCTGGATGATGTGAGGGATGCGATAGTTGAATATGTCGATCTTACAGGGGATCTGCGTGTGGGAATCGATCTTTTGAAGCGTGCTGCCCTGAATGCCGAGAGGCGTGCAAGCAAGACCATCCTGGTCGAAGATGTGGAAAAGGCCTATGATACCTCCAGATTGCTGCATCTTCGCAGAAGTGTCCAGTCCCTCACGCCGGATGAGAGGACATTGCTCTGCCTGATAGCAGAGAACAGGGATGTGCAGACAGGTGACCTTTACAAACTTTTCCACGAAAAGACCGATCTTGGGTACACACGTTTTTATGATATGGTCAACAAGCTTAGTGAAGCAAGGTATGTGGATGCTGATTTTTCCGGAAAGGGTATGCGTGGCAGGACTCGTATTATAAAACCAAGATATCAACCGGAAGACATCCTTAAATGCCTTGAGTAAAAGGGGATGTTGTTTCTGGAAATGAGAACTAAGGTCTGGCTGACCGAGGATGGAAAACCTATCATTGGTGCCGGGAAGGTAAAACTCCTAAAGGCCATCGATGAAGAGCGTTCATTAAGGAAGGCATGCTCAATACTTGGCATATCCTACAAACATGCATGGCTTATTTTGAAAAAAATGAACGAGCGCGTTGGGCATGAAGTGGTGACCACTGTAAGGGGTGGAAAAGGGCAGGGAACCTTTCTGACCGATTACGGGAAACAGCTCATTAGTGACTATGAGGAAAGCAGGTCCTTTCTTGATATGACCTTTGGGGATGAAACTTCTCTGGAAAACATCTCTTTCAAATTGTCTGAACACAACAAGTTGTCCGGACGGGTTGTCGAGGTCGAGAAAGGGGATCTCGTTTCTAAAGTGAAGATCGAGATAGATCCTGAAGTTCTGACATCTATCATCACTTCCGATATGCTGGATAGACTCGATGTTCAGGAAGGCGATGAGGTATTTGCAATTATAAAGTCCACGGAAGTAGTTCTGGCAAAAGCGGATGGCAAGGCTGGAATGAAAAGTGGAACGGTGGATGGGGATGAGTAAATGGCTTCTATAGATATTCTTTCATGGAATGTGAATGGCCTGAGGTCAATGTTAAAGAAAGGCTTTGTCGAATGGATGGAAGCCACACAGCCGGATATTCTCTGTCTTCAGGAGACGAAGGCTACAGAAACACAATTGCCAAAAGAGCTGAGGCATATTCATGGCTATGTACCTTATTTTTTCTCTGCTGAAAGGAAGGGTTACAGTGGTGTTGGGATCTATACTAAGATTCCGCCGGTCGAGGTAAAGTACGGCCTTGGAGTTCCACGGTTCGATAAGGAGGGAAGGACCCTCATTGCAGAGTTTGAGGATTTTGTTTTGTTCAATATTTATTTTCCAAATGGAAAGGCTTCAGATGAACGATTGGAATATAAGATGGATTTCTATAATGCGTTCATGGAAGTTGCCGATTCGATGAAAGATGCCGGTAAGAACGTAATCGTTTGTGGTGATGTGAACACTGCTCACAAGGAGTTCGATCTCGCACGCCCAAAGCAGAACGAGAGGTCATCGGGTTTTCTTCCGCAGGAGAGGGAGTGGATCGATAAATTCCTGGGTCATGGTTATCTTGATACCTTACGTATGTTCGAGCAGGGCCCTGGAAATTATACCTGGTGGGACATGAAGACCCGGGCAAGGGATAGGAATGTTGGTTGGAGGATCGATTATTTCTTTGCCAGCGGAGGCCTGAAGGACAGGATAAGGTCTGCTTATATTCTGTCTGATGTGATGGGTTCGGACCACTGTCCTATTGGGATCGAGTTGGAGACTGGATAAATTCCATAAACTGTTTCCAATTTACGTTTTTTATCTGTTTTTCTTTACTTTATTGGAAATATAAAGCTACAGCTACTCGGTCAGCTTTGTATTAATAAAAAAAGTAGGTTAGGGCGTAAGATACGCCCTGATATGTTATTGTTCTATTGAACTTACATCATTGGAGGCATTCCACCCATGCCGCCGTCTGGCATTGGTGGTGCTCTGGATGATGCAATTATGTCGTCGATCCTGAGGATCATTACTGCTGCTTCTGTGCCGGAGTTGATAGCCTGGGTCTTTACCCTGAGTGGCTCAACAACGCCTGCTTCCCACATGTCAATGACAGTGCCGGTGTAGACGTTAAGACCAGCGGTCTTTGTGCCTTTCTCGTGGTGTGCACGAAGTTCTACAAGCATGTCTATGGGGTCGAGACCTGCATTCTCTGCAAGGGTTCTTGGAATGACCTCAAGTGCTTCTGCGAATGCTTTGACTGCAAGCTGCTCTCTTCCGCTAAGGGTTGATGCATACTCGTTGAGTCTGAGCGCAACCTCTACTTCAGGTGCTCCGCCGCCAGCAACAAGCTTTTCATCTTCGATAGCTACAGCGACTACACGAAGTGCATCGGTGAGTGCTCTCTCGATGTTGTCGATAACGTGCTCTGTACCGCCACGGAGGAGGATGGATACTGACTTTGGATTGACACAGCCTGTGATGAAGGTCATGCTGTCGCCGCCGATCTTCTTCTCTTCGACAAGTTCTGCTGCACCAAGGTCTTCTGCTGTCATCTCTTCGATGTTGGTTACGAGTTTAGCGCTGGTGGAGCGTACGAGTTTCTCCATGTCGCTCTTCTTAACACGCCTTACTGCAAAGATACCTTCCTTTGCAAGGTAGTGCTGTGCCATATCATCGATACCTTTCTGGCAGAATACAACGTTTGCACCGGTCTTTGTAATACTGGTAACAAGGCTCTTGAGCATTGATTCTTCCTGGTCGAGGAATGACTGAAGCTGTTCAGGAGATGTGATAGAGATCTCAGCGTCAACCTCTGTTTCCTTGAGCTCGATAGCACTGTTGAGGAGTGCGATCTTTGCGCCTTCTACCTTCTTTGGCATGTTAGCGTGTACTCTTTCTTTGTCAAGGATCATACCTTCGATAAGCTCGGAGTCATCGATACGTCCGCCGACCTTCTTCTCGACCTTGACATTCTCGATCTCGACAGTGTTTCCATTGTCTCTGTCAACGATGCTTACGATTGCGTCAACAGCGATCTTTGAGAGTACGTCCTTTGTTGCCTCTGCGCCCTTTCCGGTCATTGCTGTGTCGGAAATGCTGGTGAGGATGTCCTTGTTGTCGATGGTTACCTTCGTTGCAAGGCTCTTGAGGATCTCTCCTGCCTTTACTGAAGCCATTCTGTAACCAGCTGCGATGATTGTTGGGTGTACGTCCTGCTCGATCATCTCTTCTGCTTTCTTGAGGAGCTCACCGGTAATGACAGCGGCGGAAGTTGTTCCGTCTCCGACTTCATCGTCCTGTGTTTTAGCGACCTCTACGATCATCTTTGCTGCTGGGTGCTCGATATCCATTTCCTTAAGGATAGTTGCGCCATCGTTTGTGATAACTACATCTCCAAGGGAGTCGACAAGCATCTTGTCCATACCTTTTGGACCAAGTGTTGTTCTTACTGCCTCAGCGACTGCCTTTGCAGCCATGATGTTGTTGCTCTGGGCATCTCTGCCTCTTGTTCTCTGGTTACCTTCTCTTAAAATGAAGATAGGCTGTCCTGACATCTGTCCTGCCATGTGTTTTAACCTCCTATATTAAACATAGATCAATATAATTCCCTGGAATCCAGGTCGTTTTTACATGTTTGTAGTTCTATATAAAGCTTACTGAATCTGTGATTTATGATAACTTTAAGAAACTTCCTTCGGATATATTGCCAGAGTGTTCTCTATCTGTGGTCTAACTACTGCTAATGGTGCAAAGCAGCTGCTAATGGAAATGCAATAATCGGAATCTTTCCGGTAAAAAAAAGTTTAGCCCCATTTAGGGAACTATATTGTAAAGGACTGCAATGCAGCCCTCTAAAATAGTAAGATCAGTTTACAATTGATTTTGGTGATCTCTTAAGGAACCTTCTCTTAGCTCCGCTGGTGGTGAATCTCTGTGCTGGCCCTGGGTGTGCCTTTGCTCCGAAAGCTCTCTGCACTTTGATTATTTTTCCTTTCCTTCCTTTTACCTTAACCCAATTTATGCTACCTGTTTTACCCATTATCATTCCTCATTATGATTTTATTATTAATATATGTTTGAGGCACTCGGTGCCTCTCGATGTCCATTATTGTATTAATGGTCACAAATATACAAATGTGACCGGTAAACTCAATGCTATAGGTTCCCTTTAGATGTAATGTTTATAGTTAAACTTTACGGGACTTTTGTATTGTGTTCTGACATCAATTAGTGTCATATTGCCATATATTTGTATTCTATAACAGAATAAGCAAATATATCTATGTTCCTGTTCATCTACATTCCATGACCCTTGAACCGGTTCACATAAAGATCATGTCGGAAATGGCAGATCGTATAGGGATGTCCGCAGAAGATGATAGCACTGAAGAGCTTCCCGATCTTTTAAATATGCTCAATGAACTGGAACATGATGGGAAGTTGATACTTAGATCACTTGGGAAAACGTTCCGTTCAAAAGTGAACATTGACAACATGTCCCTTACAAATGACCCGTTCGATATAACCTATTCTTGTGATAGTGGCAGCACGAACCCCATGGCATTTAGAAGCGGACTCTATGTGGACATCTGCCATGGTGGAATTGCATCGACTCCTTCTGACCTTGAATTGCATTCTAAACGGACCATCGTAGCGGCAACATATTCGCCAAGCCCTCTCGTGACCATCGACACGACTTCCGGATGGGATACTTTTGATGAGGGGCAGGGACGTTCAAAGATAGTCCGAATAGGGGCAGACCTGCTCAAAACAAGGGTGGATCGTATGGTACACAACGTTGCACTGTATCTCTGTGAATCGGAGCATATTCTCTGGATGATGGATGGTTTTGACAGCAAGGGCTTCTTCATAATGGATGGTCCGATATATCCTAAACAGTTAATGTACTGGATGGTGGTGGGATCTAAAGAAGTGAGGATAAAAGAGGACCCTGTCGCAAAGAAGATCCTCCAGAACTACATTGATATCATGGACCATCACATGAAAAAGGGCATGCCTCTTATCGGGTTTGTA
Organism: Methanococcoides sp.; assembly: GCA_021108275.1. Lineage (GTDB taxonomy): Archaea > Halobacteriota > Methanosarcinia > Methanosarcinales > Methanosarcinaceae > Methanococcoides. The sequence goes on along the minus strand of JAIORD010000005.1, from coordinate 166,126 downwards.
AAAAATCCCGAGGACATGCAGATAATGATAACCCTCAGGGACAAAAAAGGAATGAAACACCTTCCCTGGCTCAGGGATTCTCAGTTCTTTAAGAATGTTCTGTCCCTCGGAAAAAGCGATAATGGACGAAATGGTCGTTGGATTACCTACACCAACTGGTTCCTGCAACCTAATCAATTCTATGAGGGCATGATAAAAAGCACATCTCCGATGTTGGACATCGACCTTCGCCATGATCACGACCCGGAGGATTATGCTATAACTTTCTTTGTGATATATGTTCCAATGCTTGATGTCCTTTTCAAAGTAGAGGCTCCCTACGGTTTCACGAAAGATGAGTCTGTACGGGACCTTATAACCCGTAAAGTTCTCTTTGATATTTCGGTCAATGGCATTCCAACAACTCTCTCGAAAGTAGATTCCCTTGCTAAGATCGGGCGGTCGGAAAAGGAGTTGGTGAAGGGTATGTTCAAAGGGCAACGGTTCGACAATACTTATAATATAGAGAGATGGGGTGACATGACAGATGAATGATAATTCAGACCTGCTGGCCTATGCGAAGAACAGTAGCATTGGAACGGATGTACAGGATGCACCGGAACAGACCGGTAATTTCGACTTTGAGGAATATAGTGTTGAAGTAACGCATGATACAAGTGATGTAGATGCTGCTTTCGGTATCGTGACCACAGGGTTCGAACCTCTCGAAGTCACCGAATCGGGCTCAAAGATCGCCGGCTATATCACCACTTCCCACAGAAATGTGGTGCGTCTGGGGACATACGTGATCGTTCCCTATGGGGATGAGAATCTTTTTGCAAGGATATGGAAGCTTCAGTATCAGCAGCAGTTCGAAGTGGATGATGCGACCGAGATACATTCACGCCGTATGCTCAAAAGCAATACTACGGCAGAACTGGACTACAAGTTCCTTGCTTATCTTGAACCCATCTGCATACTATACGAACAGTCTCCGGGAAATGAAGATTCATTGACGCGCCGCATGGCAGACCGTATCCCGCGTCCGAACACACCGATTCTGCCTGTGACGGAAAAACTGAAGATACAGACCGGTCTGAACATTCCAAGGGAAGGTATATTCCTCGGGCACCTGAGTGTCGGTGGTGAGGTCGTGCGAACCCTCGCTTCCCCTCCTACTGTGCCTTATTATCTCCGGAACGATTACTCAATGGGCGACCCATTGATATTCAGGCATATGCTCGTTTGTGGCAGTACAGGTACCGGAAAGACATTCCTCACAAAGAACATCCTGCGTCAGTTCATGAGCGAGGATAACCGATATAATGTCCGCGATACCGGTGACGGCAGCAAGAAGAAGCTGCGTCCATGTGTGGTGATAATGGATCCGCAGGACGAATATTCACAGTTCCTTGAGGACAATCCTGAAATAACCTCTTCGGATGAGCACAACATGCACTCCGAGGACGTGGAGTTTGGTGGCGTTCCCTCTACAAAGACCTTCGTAGCTAAGGTGGATGGGCATTCATACAATGGCAGGTCCCGTGCACAGCAAGTGGAATTCACCATTCCTTTCGAGATGGTGAGGAACAATTCCTGGCTCATTGCCGCTGCCGGACTCACAGAGCTACAGAACATCGGACTGGAACTTTTACTTGAGGATTTCTTCAAAAGGCCGGGTGCCCATACATATGGCGGTTTTATTGACCATGTAAGTGATGAGGGGGTCCGGGGCAGTTATGTTGATCATGGTAAGGTGCATGAAGCCTCCTATGACGGTCTTGTCAGGAAGGTAAAGAACAATTCGTTCAAAAGGGTGTTCGACCAGCCAGCAACTCCTATAACCGAAATGCTTGCTGATATCTTCAAAGAAGGGCAGGTATGTGTCTTCCCTACGGAATATATCTCCAGTACGAGAATACGTGATCTCATCACCTTGACCCTTATGACCGTAGCTGTGGATAACAAATTGAACACCTCGGGTGATACGGTGGTAAAGGAAACTCCTCTGATACTTGTGCTGGATGAAGCTCATCGTTATCTTGCAAGAGGTTCGGGGGAACATTCGAAGCGCATAATATCCAAGTTCGCAGATGCTGCTCGTCAGGGGCGTAAAGAGGGATTAGGGCTGTTCCTTATCACACAGGACCCTCAGGATATCGATGATACCGTGTTCAAGCAGATCAATTCCAGGGTTATACTGAATCTTTCAAATGATGCTGCGATAAGTGCCATGAAAGTTAAGAAAGAATATGAGGCGCGTATCCCTTACCTCAAAAAAGGACAAATGATCATACAGAGTCCGGATAACAGTGATATTGTGGAGATAATTGGCCTTTCAAGTTGTGTTGTGAAGCACGTTTGAGGGGATTTTCTCCTCAACTCCGATATATATATATACAGGTAATACGTAGGGGGAGCTACTCACACATACTGTGGGCCGGTAGCTTAGTCAGGCAGAGCGATGGACTCTTAATCCATCGGCCGAGGGTTCAAATCCCTTCCGGCCCGCTTAATTCATGTGGGTTCTTTTATCTTTGTTCCATAAAGTTATAGTCCATCATTTTTCATATCACAATTGCCAATACGGTAGTTGTTACACTCCGTCATGGCATATTGTTATAATATATCGTTGTTTATGATAGAACGAAATTCTTTTGAACCAAGGTGAGAACAATGCCAAAAGTAAGTGTTGACATCCCCCAGGAGCTGCTTGCTGATCTTAACAAGCACGTTGGCGATGATAAAAAGTTCGTGAACCAGTCCGATGCCATCCGTACAGCTATCAGGAAGATGCTGGATATGATGGATGATATCGACAGGCGTCACGGCAGAATGGATGATTGAAGCCGCGGATCAGAACAGTTATTGATATCTGTGCTCGGGACCCAAGGTCATTGATCAAAGCATTTTCAGAGCTGTTTGAGAAACTCAATGCTCTTTCTTCCTTCCTCGAGATCGCTCAGTTCGGTAACCATTCTTCCCTTATATTTTTCCAATCCCTTTTTCACATATTCCCAGTTGACAGTTCCACTGCCTGTGGGCAGATGTTCGTCCCTTTTTCCCATGTTGTCATGGATATGAACATGAATTATCTTATTGATACATTTATCCAGGAATCCTTCGAGCATTGCAGTGGTGTTGGCATGCCCGACATCCAGTGTCATTCCTACATTTTCCCTGTCGATATCTGAAAGCATCCTGAGCATCTCTTCGGGTTCCTTGCCGAATATCTTGGGGAAGTCTGGCATGTTCTCAACAGCCATGGATATCCCATATTCATCAGCAGTATCACATAGTTCCTTTATAGATCTTATGTTCATCTCCCACGCCTTCTCAGGTATCTTTCCACCATAGGGGGACATATATCCGGGGTGAACTACTGCGATCTCAACAAGGTCAGAGGCAAGGGCCAGGTAATTTTTCATCTGCCTGAGCACCTCGGCATGTATGCCGGGATTAAGCCCTGCTATGTTCATGTCAGAGAACGGCATATGCATTGTGAGGTACAGGTTGGTCGTCTCGAGGACTTCCTCTATCCTATGCCGGTTCTCACTGGTGATGCACTGGCTTCCTTCCTGAACCATCTCCCATCCGGTATATCCGATATCTTCCAGCTCATAGACCCACTCTAAAGGATCGCTGAGGACTGAATTGGATGAAAAGCTCAGTTTGTCGATCTTCATGTTAGCACCTTATAGCTCCGGCATATCCGGCTCAAAGAGGGGAACTCCATCTTCGGTCGGTGGTGTCAACCACTCCATGAGAATGTCCATTGCTTCTTCATTATCGGCATTTATCTCGATCTGCATGGAGCCGAGGGGTTCTTCCTTTGGCGGAAAGTTCAGTCTTCCGATGGTAGCAACTTGCTTGTTGATCATAAAGAATGTCTTTTCAGGTTCTCCCCATCTGTTCTTCTGTAATTGGGTACGAGCGGTGTCAATGATCCTCTCTGTTCTGAAAAGATCGTGGATGTTCTTCAGTGAATTGATATCTCCTTCTCCTTCAAGGAAATTGCCATATTTCCTCTCATGCATCTCGAGCTCTATTTCCGGGAACATGTTCCTTGTAGCTCCGGCTACTTTGTCCTAATCTTCTGTAGGATTGACAATAACACTTACCCTGACGTTTATCATGCTTGCTCCAGTATCGTATTTATCTTCTCTTTGAACTCTTCGATGGTGCCTATGTTATCAACTGTGACATTGGCTACTTTGATAGCTTCTGCAAGTCCCCATCCAAGCTCGCGCTCATCCCTTTGCTTCAGGGCTTCGATATCGGTCATGTCATCGCTTCTTCCACGACTTGTAACCCTTTCAAACCGCAATTCCAGGGGTGCATCGATGAAAACAAGGGTAAAGTCCTCTCCGAAGTGTTCCTTGAAGAAAGCCACTTCTGCAATGCCTCTTACTCCGTCAACCACAACAAGTTCTTTGCCCAGGGCCTCTATCATTGGAACGCAGCGTTTGGCAACTGCATCCATTCCTTCCTTTGCTCTAAGGTCGTTCGCAACACCGCCTGTATTACTATCGGTCGGTTCAAGTCCTCTCTTTTTTACTTCTTCGCGTATGACATTGCCCATGTTAACAACATCGACATTTGAATCGACTATTACTTCGGATGCTACGGATTTTCCTGATGCTGGCATTCCTACAAAAGCTATGATCTTTATTTTAGCACTTCCTGCAATGGTTATACTTGTAGTTCTCTTATTATACTACATTTGTATGGATTATAGTATATTAGGGTGAATGGAACTGTCAAGTATTTGATTTTATATATCAGTATGTCTTTGTGTGAACTGAATATGAGACTTGGCAGAGTTGACCTTCCCGGAGACCTTTTGCTCGCACCATTGGCTGAGGTGACTAATCTTGCATTTCGTCTCATGTGTAAGAAATATGGTGCATCCCTTTGTTTTACCGAAATGATAAGTTCGGAAGCTGTTGTGCATGGAAATGACAGTTCCGTTCTGCGTGGGATGACATGTGATGAAGAGCGTCCTTTCGCTGTGCAGTTGTTCGGCAATTCTCCGGTCGTGGTCACGGAAGCTGCAGTTGTTCTCGAAGATCTGTTCCATCCGTCTATAATAGATATCAATCTTGGATGTCCGGCTCCGGTGATCACCAATGCAGGGTGTGGTTCTGCATTGCTTGATTCTCCTGAACGTGTTAGCGATATGCTCTCAACTCTTTGTGAAGGGGTGGATACTCCTGTAACCGCAAAGATACGTGTGCTGGAAAGCCCTGCAGCCACTCTTGATATCGCACACAGGCTTGAGGATGCAGGGGTTTGTGGTATCACTGTCCACGGGAGGACCCGCGAACAGGGTTATAGCGGGACTGCTGACCATAGTTATGCAAAGCTTATCAAAGAAGAGCTTTCCATTCCGGTGATAGCCAATGGCGATATAAGGGATGGTGTGTCCGCTGAAAGGGTGCTGGAATATACAGGATGTGATGGATTGATGATAGGCAGGGCTGCAATGGGAGACCCTCACGTGTTCTATCGTATATCCAGATATTTGGACGATGGTGAGGTTCTCGAGTGTGGATGTGAGCAGAAAAGAGATGATCTTCTGGAATATCTGGATCTTCTGGAAAAGTTCGACCTATCCTCGCATATTAATCTGAAATCACATGTACAGTGGTTCACGAGAGGGTTGAAGGGAAGTCGAAGGATGCGTTCCGAGATCGGATATGCGGATTCACGAGACTCTATTGTAGAATTTGTTAAGATTATGTGTGAAAAAGATTTTGTGTGATATTATGGTTTATTTTTATATTATTCCCGTGTATATGCATGTTATTGTCTAACATGGTCTTTGCATTGTTTTTTTGAGCAAATATGAGTGATTTTTTTGAGAAATTAGTTCGATCAATTCACCAAAAGACTAAATAAGATTAGGATTGTACACAATTAAACATTGCATTTAGACTGCCATCTATATTTTTGGCAGTTGATGTATGTGGAGGAACAGTCACCTCCACGATGGTAACCTTTTTGCCGATCCCTCTTGGCTATCGATCCGTTACTATCTGAAAAACACTTTGACTGCTATTATCGTACAATTATACACGCACTGTCATAGGAGAATAATACATGAAAGAAATACGAATACACGGTAGGGGTGGACAGGGCTCCGTTACTGCTGCTGAATTGCTTGCGGTTGCAGCTTTCGCTGATGGGAAGTTCAGCCAGGCTTTTCCAGCATTCGGTGTCGAGCGCCGTGGTGCACCTGTTCAGGCATTCACCAGGATCAATGACGACCCAATCAGGCTAAGGGCACAAGTATACGAGCCAGACTATGTTATCGTTCAGGACCCGACCCTTCTTGAAGTGGTCAGTGTAGAGAGCGGTGCAAAAGATGATGGCGTTATTCTTATTAACAGTGACTTTGAGCCGGAACATTTCGATCTTAACACAAATGCAAAGATCATGACCGTCAACGCTACGAAGATCGCTCTTGACATCATCGGCAGACCTATTGTTAACACTGTTCTTTTAGGTGCTTTCGCCGGTGCTTCCGGTCTTATCGATCCGGAATCTATCAAGGATGCTGTTAAGGAGCGTTTCCCGGGTAAAGTCGGTGAAAAGAACGCAGAGGCTATCCAGAAAGCTTACGATATGATGACGGAGGCTTAAATTATGACAATTACACTAGGAGGCGTTTGTGAACCAGGCTCCACTCTTGTCAACAAGACCGGTGGCTGGAGAACATTCAGACCAGTTTTCGATTATGACAAATGCATCAAATGCAAACTCTGTGAGCTCCTTTGTCCGGACATGTCAGTCGATGCAAGAGATGACGGTTTCTTTGAGTTCAACTACGATTTCTGCAAAGGATGCGGTATTTGTGCGAACGAATGTCCAACGGACGCTATTGAGATGGTTCTGGAGGAGAAATAAATGAAACGAAATTTTGAGGATGACAAGGAGAAAATGGTCGTTGTTGAAGGATCGTATGCTGTTGCAGATGCTGTAAAAGTATGCAGGCCAAATGTCATTTCCGCATATCCTATTACACCACAGACCCATATTGTAGAGGATCTCTCCCAGTTCATTGCTGACGGCGAGATACCAAACTGTGAGTACCTCAATGTGGAATCCGAGTTCTCCGCAATTTCCGCACTTGTCGGTTCTTCCGCAGCAGGTGCAAGGAGTTACTCTGCGACCACTTCCCAGGGTCTTGAACTTATGCACGAGGTTCTGTTCAACGTCGCAGGTATGAGATTACCTGTTGTAATGACCGTTGTGAACAGGGCTGTAAGTGCTCCTATTAACATCTGGAACGACCAACAGGATTCCATTTCCCAGAGGGATACCGGATGGATACAGCTTCACGCAGAGGATACTCAGGAAGCAGCTGACATGACCGCACAGGCATTCAAGATAGCTGAAGATCCGGATGTAATGCTTCCGGTACTGGCATGTATGGATGGTTTTATCCTGTCACATGTCTATGAACCTGTGATCCTCCTTGATGAAGACCTCGTAGCAGAATATCTGCCACCATTTGAGCCAAAGTTCAAGCTCGACCCGAAGAACCCTAAGACCTTCGGTGCTTTCGCTGATCCTCATTCCTACACTGAGTTCAGATACCTGCAGCAGCAGGCAATGAACAAGGCATTGAAGACAATAGAAGATGCTGCAGATGAGTTCTATGATCTCTTTGGCAGACACTATGGTGGTCTTATCGACACATACCAGACAGAAGATGCTGATATCATTCTCATGGCAATGGGCTCTATTGTTGGTACCATCAAGGATGTAGTTGACAAGCTCAGGGCACAGGGTGTCAAAGTAGGCCTCTTAAAGGTACGGTCTTTCCGTCCTTTCCCTGCAGAAGCTATTAAGAACGCTATCAAGGGCGCTAAAGTAGTTGTTGCACTGGACAAGAACATCTCCCTTGGTCTCAATGAGGGTGCACTGTTCACCGAGACAAAGGGAAGTTTGTACAACACAAACGTCAATATTCCTATAATCGGTTTCATGATAGGTCATGGGGGTCGTGATATCCCAATGAGCACCATGGAGGCCATCGTTGACGAAGCAAAGAAAGTAATTGATTCAGGTATAACTGTCGAAAGTCAGTTCACCGACCTGAAGGAGGAATTGTTATGAAACCACTCTTACAAGCAGGACATAGGGGATGCGCAGGTTGTTGTGACGCAATAGCTGCAAAGTTCACTCTCATGGCAGCAGGCGAGGACTGTATCGTTGTAAGTCCTACCGGATGTCTTGAGGTCATGACCACTCCATATCCAGAATCTTCCTGGAATGTCCCATTTATACACTCCCTTTTTGAGAACAACGCAGCAGTCGCTTCAGGCGTTGAGGCAGCTCTCAAAGCAAAGGGCGAGTTTGGCAAGACCAAGATCATCGCAATGGGCGGTGACGGTGCAACCCTAGATATCGGTATGCGTTCCATATCCGGTGCATTCGAGCGTGGACACGACTTCACATACGTCTGTATCGACAATGAGGCATACATGAACACTGGTGTACAGAGAAGTGGTGCAACGCCATTTGCAGCTTCGACCACAACCAGTCCGGCAGGTAAGGTATCCTTTGGTAACATTCGTCCAAAGAAGAACATGCCAGCTATCATGGTAGCACATGGTTCTCCATACGTTACAACAACATCCATCGGATATCCAAAGGACATGATAAGGAAGGTCAAGAAAGCTGTCGATGTCGAAGGTCCTACCTACGTGCACGCACATTCACCATGTACTACCGGATGGGGATTCGATACCTCCAAGACCATAGAGATCGCAAAGCTGGCAGTCGAAACATGCCTCTGGCCACTCTATGAGATGGAAGATGGTGAGCTCACCAAGGCTAAGAAGATCAAGAACCCAAAACCGGTCGAGGACTATCTTAAGATGCAGCGCCGTTTCAAGCACCTTTTCACAATGGAAGGTGGAGACGAGATGATCAAGAAGATACAGGCACTCGCTGATGCTAATATCGAGAAGTTCGGGTTACAGTAAACCCGTTCCTCTTCTCTTTTTATTTTCTTATTTTTCCTGTCGGACCTTCAGTTCTATCAATTCTCAATGATTTCCAGCAGCCTTAGCTCTCTTTCTCTATATTTTCAAAATATTTCCTGGTCTCACTGACGATCACCTTCCGCAAAGCAAGAAGAGCTATGAGGTTTGGTATCACCATCAATGCGTTCACGATATCTGCCAGTATCCAGATGGTCTCAAGGGTAAGGTAGACCCCACCTCCAACTAGCAATATGTAAACTATCTTGTAAGGGAGTATGCCCTTGACACCAACAAGGAACTCCACACACCTTTCCCCGTAATAGTTCCATCCAAGTATGGTGGTAAATGCAAAGAAGATCAGCCCTATGCCTACAATGTAGGCTCCAACGTTCTCAAGCCCTGTTGAAAATGCATATGAGGTCATGTAGGCACCTTCATATTCACTTGTCCAGGAGCCTGTCATCACAAGCACTATTCCTGTCATCGTACAGACGATGATGGTGTCAAAGAATGTTCCTGTCATGGAAATAAGCCCCTGTCTTGCAGGTTCTTTCACCTTTGCTGCTGCGGCTGCTATGGGCGCACTTCCAAGACCTGATTCATTGGAGAAAACCCCTCTTGCAATCCCCAGCTGTACCGCAAGTAACATCGAAGCTCCTAAAAAGCCTCCTGTGGCTGCCGTTGGAGTGAACGCAGATATTATTATCAGTCTTATGGTATCGGGAAGCAGCTCCAGATTGCTAAAAATGATGAGCAGACAACCAATGACATAAGCGATGGCCATGAATGGAACAACTACCTGTGCAACCCTGGCAATGCTCTTTATTCCTCCGATGGTGACCAATGCCACGAGGACCGTGATAACAACAGCTGTGTATATTGGAGGAACGTTGAATGTGATGGCAGCTGAATCCGCAATGGCATTTACCTGTGGGAAAATACCTATCCCAAAGAATGCAACCCCTATTCCACTGAATGCAAAGAAAGCCGCAAGAGGGCGTGCATAGAACTTGCCAGCAAGCCCTTTTGTGATGTAGTACATCGGACCGCCGGACATCTGTCCGTTCTCATCGATCTTTCTGTACTTGACAGCCAGCATGGATTCGGCATATTTGGTGGCCATGCCGAAAAAAGCTGCCAGCCACATCCAGAACAGTGCTCCTGGTCCTCCAACTTTGATGGCTGTGGCAACTCCTACGATGTTCCCTGTGCCTATGGTCGCGGCAAGGGCGGTGGTAAGGGCTGCAAAGCTGCTAATGTCTCCTGCGTAGCTCTTGTCCGATCTGTCCGGCCTGATGACATAACGCAATGCCAATGGTAATTTGAATACCTGAATAAAACCAAGTCTCAATGTAAGATATATCCCGGTCCCAACAAGTAGTGAGAGAAGGGGAATTCCCCATACGTTATCGTCAATGCTTTTCAGAAGAGCAAGTCTATCCGGGGCGCTATCCACCAGGTCCAATAAATATTCTATCACTAAGCCAACATCCCCCTGTTCTCCTGTACGTATCTTTCTTGTATCCTATAAATATGTCTCAGGCATAGCATGCAAAACGTTTTGTATGGTGTGAACAAAGATTCTCTGGCGATAGCGATGGACAATACTGCAAACTTTGACCGTATATGGTCTATCCTGAAAAAAGAATATCCTGACCCTCAACCTGAGCTGGATTACAGCAATGAGTTCGAGCTTTTGATAGCTACTATCCTTTCGGCACAGTGTACCGATGCGCAGGTCAATAAAGTGACAAATGAGCTGTTCAGGAAATATACAAATGTGGAAGCTCTTGCATCGGCTGATTTGGATGTACTTGAAAAAGAGATATATTCCACCGGTTTTTACCGTGCCAAATCGAAGAACATCAAAAGGACATCCCAACTGATAATTTCTGATTTCAATGGCAAGGTGCCGGACACCATGGAAGAACTTACGATCCTTCCGGGAGTTGCCCGAAAGACAGCCAATATCGTTCTTGCAAGGGGATTCGGCAAGGTGGAAGGCATTGCAGTGGACACGCATGTGAAAAGGGTTTCCGGCAAGCTGGGGCTTACTGAGAACACTGATCCGAAGAAGATAGAACAGGACCTTATGAAGCTTGCAGAACAAAAGGACTGGGAAGATATGTCAATGACACTTATACTTCATGGACGCAGGGTATGTGATGCAAAAAAACCTCAGTGTATCGTTTGTCTGCTTTCGAAGCTATGCCCTTCGAGTCTGGTTTGAATAAAGATGTTTCATCTGTAAATTATCTGTAAATTATCTGTAAGTTGAAAATAACATGGGGTAATAAAATGAATATGCGTTCAAAATATGTGATGTTTGGTTCTGCTCTTGTGTTAGTGGCGGCTGTCCTCCACCTGATCCATTATCTGATCTTCCATGATATGCATCACATTTCCATATATCTTGTAGGAAGGATAGCCTTTGTTCCCATAGAAGTGCTGCTGGCTTCTTTGATAATTCATCATTTTCTTGAAAGTATCGAGAACAAGCATAAGATGGAAAAGCTCAATATGATAATTGGAAGTTTTTTCAGTGAGATAGGTAATGATCTCCTGGCAGTCATATCTGATGCTGATCCCCATCTTGACCATGTGAGGCATAAATTCGTAATAAAAGATGCATGGTCAGAAAAGGAGTTTGATGATCTTGAGATATTCCTTAAAGGATATATCTATAAAGTTGACATGAACAAGATCGATCTGGTCCCCTTTGCTTCATCTATTATCAGCGAAAGAAATTTCCTGGTATCCATGCTCCAGAATCCTGTGATGTTCGAGCATGAATCCTTTACTGAACTTCTCCGGGCCGTTTTCCATCTGACTGAAGAGCTGGAATATCGTGGTGACCTTTCAGAACTTCCTAATTCGGACAGGGCTCATCTTTCAGGGGATGTCAAAAGGGTATACAGCCTGCTTGCCCGCGAATGGCTGACCTATATGGAATATCAGAAAGTCAATTATCCCTATTTGTTCTCCCTTGCAATGAGGACCAATCCGTTCGATAAGGATGCAAGTGTGGTAGTAACAGAGTGATCACCGGGAACTTAAATGAGCATTCTTTTGTTCATGCTTGTCCTTCCTCTCTTTTTGTGGAGGGGCAGTTCCTTTCACTTTAACTCCGCATACCAAATCCTTTAAACCGAATTTATACATACTAGTTCTTACAATGTCCCGCATTATCCTTCATGTTGATATGGATTATTTCTACGCTGCCATCGAAGAGCATGAGGACCCTTCCCTTAAGGGAAAAGCGGTTGTGGTCTGTATGTATTCCAATCGTGGCGAGGAAGGGGGTGCTGTCAGTACCTGCAACTATGCTGCAAGGGATGCAGGTATTCACTCTGCTATGCCCTGTCGTCTTGCAAAGGCTGTCAAACCGGATGCTGTCTTCTTGCCGGTGAGAAAACCGTTCTATTCTGAAGTTTCGGACATGATAATGGAAATCATCAGATCCTATGCTGACAATGACGGGGAACTTTTTGAGAAGTTAGGCATCGATGAAGCTTTCCTTGAAGTGACGACCACCTCAGGGGGAGATCTTGATAAGGCACAGCAGATCGCACAGAGCATCAAGGATGATGTGAAGGAGTTGGAAGGGCTTACGTGTTCGGTGGGTATAGGTCCTAACAAGATAATCGCCAAGATGGCATCATCCCGTCAGAAGCCGGACGGTATCACTGTTATAAGGGAGGATGAGGTGGATGGTTTCCTCAGGAAGATGCCTGTGGCAAAATTATGGGGTATCGGAAAGGTCACAGAGGAAAAACTTGCCGGCATGGGTATCGATATTGTGGAAGACCTTGCCGGGCGTGATGTTCAGGAACTTATCTCCGTTTTCGGGAAGATTCGGGGTACGTGGCTCAAGATGGCTGCATCAGGTATCGATGACGATCCTGTCAAAGAGAAGACCAGTTCTGACCAGATAGGCAGGATGGCCTCCCTTACACATGATACTCGCAAAAGTGATCTGGTACTCTCCCTGTTGGATGAGCTTCTGGATGATGTGTTCAGTAAGGTCACTGCAAGGAGTGTTTCTTTCAGATCGATCACTGTAACCGTCATATATTCCAATTTCAAGACCGTCACTAAAAGCCATACGCTCAATCATCCCATGGCTGAAAAGGCATTGCTTCGGGAAGTTTCCTATCAGATAATGGGTGAATTGCTGGATAGTAGCACTGTCAATATCCGCCGCATTGGTGTACGTGTGGGGAACCTGCATGAGAACAAGGGTCAGAAAACGCTGGCTGAGTTTTTCTGACGATTATTTTTGGTCATGGCGGAAGACTGATATTTGCTTATTATGAAAAGGAATGATGGTCAATGTTCTTAAGGACAATTTCACTAAGGGATTCTAAAGAAATTGATGATGCTACTTACCCCTTCACAATTCCGGTCATAAGGAATTTCTCTGAGGTCGAACTAAGAAGCAACGTCACCTTCTTCGTGGGTGAGAATGGCTCCGGCAAATCAACACTTCTGGAAGCGATAGCCGATCAAGCTGGTTTCAATACTGCCGGTGGGAGTCGTAATAACTTTTATGAGGTTGAAAAATCCTCATCCGTTTTCGGTGAATACCTGCAATTCTCATGGATGCTAAAGGTCAACGAAGGTTTTTTCCTGAGGTCGGAAACGTTCTACAATTTTGCCTCCCATATCGATGAGCTTCAGAAAATCGATGGGAGGGCATATGATGCATACGGTGGCAGATCCCTTCATGAAAGTTCTCATGGCGAGTCTTTCCTCGCTCTTTTCAACAATCGTTTCCACAAGGGATTATATTTTCTGGATGAACCGGAAGCTGCTCTTTCACCGTTGCGTCAGTTGTCCCTGCTGAAGATCATACATGACATGGAATCGAGCGGCAAGGCACAGTTCATAATTGCCACACATTCTCCTATACTCATGGCTTATCCCAATTCACAAATACTTGATTTTGATGGGGATGAGATTGCAGAGGTAGAATATGAGGACACCGACCACTACAATATAACAAAGGATTTCCTTAATGCACCAGAAAGGTATTTTAGGGAATTGTTCAGAGATATTTGAGAATAAATGGCTTCATCCTTTCACTTCATTCCTTTTTCCCGAAGCCACAGCTACTGGGAGTTTCTAGTGCATGTGGGGAATTTGTAGGATAAAAAAGTCAGAAAATGCTGGCTGAGTCCTTTTGACATTAGATACAAAGATTCGATTACTTCTCTTGCATGGCAACTTGGGGATATGGGGAAGTCGATTTTTTTGTGCGCATGTGTATATTATTCAAACAACCATAATTCAACCATCTAATAATAACAGAAACAGCACGAACATGCTTTTTCTCCAGAACTCCAACCTCACCAGCAAACTTATGCTCAAGATGATCTGCATACTGCATAATTGTCCTGCTTAACGGTTTGAAATAATATCTTACTGCCATTATATAAAAACTTTTTTAAACTTTAACTATATATATTTTTATTGAATTTGGCAATATAGCTAATATTATCAAAAAAATTAAAATATACATTTCATTGATTTGTTTAAATTGGGGGGCAATTGAGTGGAATTAATGAAATACAGTGTGTATGTTGTTAAGTGCGAGTCTGAAAAGTATTGGGTTGGATTTACACAGAGGGAATTAGATGTTTATTTACAAAGAATGGTAAATGGGAAAGGGCCTTCATTTACTAAAGAATATGCTCCATTGGATATTGTTCTAATTTGTGAAAGTAATTCAGTTGAAAAAGCAGAGATTCTAAATGTAATAGCTTATGATATATTATCTAAAGTGATGGGTCCATGCAACGTTAAAATGGATTCTAAACGCTATAAAAAAGTTTCTAATTTTGAGATGGAAAACAATATAAAATGCCTGCTTTCAACTGAGAATAAATTTACATCTTCATTATTAAATCAATCTAAAAAAGAATTAGACTCCAATTCAAATATAGATTCATCTAAAAGAGAATTAAGTCTTAACTCAAATGGGAAATTTATAGTTTACAGTTTACTTTGTAATAAAAATGCCCGATATATTGGAATGACAACAAATTTAGCAAAAACTTATTCTGATCACAAAAATGGAAATATGGGAAGTTTTACTAAAGGTTACAAACCGAAAAAACTTGAATTTGAAATGTATTATGATAACGAAATGGATGCAAAAATGGGGCAAATCGAACTTTTGGACGATATTAGGGTAAAATATGGTTCCTATATAAAAACTTATACAGAATTTATTAATTCCAAACCTGATATACGAGTTGTTTGGGAAGATATAATTCCAACGGCAAAAGAAGAACTTTTTGAAAACACCCCAAATGGTCCAGAAATAAAATATTGGGTTTATGTGCTAGGATGTGAAGAATCAAATTATTACGTTGGATTTACTAGCAATCTCAGAGAAAGATTCAAAAGTCACAGTTCTGAAATAGGAGGGGCAAATTTTACTTATGAATTCCTTCCATTACTTGTTCTTCATATCGAGGGCCATAAAAATATGCTTTCAGCAAAAATGGCTGAAAAAAATTGGACACTCGACTTAAAAAAAATGAAAGGTAAAGATAATGTTTTTGGATTCTGGGAGATAAGTACTGATCCCTACAAAAAAATGTATTTCGGTCATGAGCTTTTAGAAAATTGGGTGATTAAAAACCCAAATGCCTATAGTATAGACAATTTTGATTAATTCCATACTCTAATTTATAACTTTTCTCATATCCTTCATATTTAAACTCTCATCTCAGCCCTCCATCCTCTCCCTGACACGAGCATTAAGAGTAAACGGCTCATCACCTTTAGCATTCTGCTTCATTCCCTTTTACCAAAACCGCCGCCACCCGGAGTTTCTATCACGAACACGTCCCCCTCTTCCATATCCACTTCAGCGGTTGGTTCCAGCTCCTGTACCCTTCCGTCCTTCCTGACCACCATATTCTTACCACATTCCGCTTCTGAGCCGCCGTTCGAACCAAAGGGTGGATATTTCCGGTGCGAGGATATTATTGCTGCTTTCATTTCCTCAAGGAATCGCACTTTACGGAAAACGCCATTTCCTCCGCAGTATTCTCCTTTCCCTCCGCTTCCTTTCCTTATAGAGTATTCTTCAAGGAGTACCGGAAAACGCAATTCAAGGACTTCGGGATCGGTCATTCTGGAATTTGTCATATGGGTCTGTACGGCATCTGTACCATTGAATCCGTCTCCTGCGCCTGAACCGCCGCAGATGGTCTCATAATACTGGAATTCCTGGTTCCCAAAGGTAAAATTGTTCATGGTTCCCTGGGATGCTGCCATGATTCCCAGTGCGCCATAGAGGGTATCCACTATATACTGTGAGGTTTCCACATTTCCTGCTGCAACTGCTGCGGGGTGGGACGGGTTCAGTAAACATCCTTGTGGTATTATTATATTGAGAGGTTTCAGACATCCTGCATTTAATGGGATATTGTCCTTTACAAGAGTGCGAAACACGTAGAGTACGGCAGCCTTACATACTGATGCAGGTGCATTGAAATTATTATCCTGCTGCGGTGACGTTCCTGTAAGGTCAATAGTTGCTGACCGTTCGTTCTTATCTATCCTGATACTTGCGTGGATCTGGCTGTCATCATCAAGTTTGTAAGTGAATTCTCCATCATGCAGGACCTCGATGACCTTCCTTACAGCTTCTTCGGCGTTATCCTGCACATGTTGCATATATGCCATTACCGTTGGCAGCGAATATTTCTCCACCATCTGTTCGAGTTGCTGTATGCCTTTTTCATTCGCAGCTACCTGTGCCCTGAGGTCAGCGATATTCTGGTGGTGATTGCGTACTGGATGCTCACCACTGGTCAGGAGTTCGGTAACTTCACTCTCCCTGAAATGTCCCCTGTCCATGAGTTTGATATCATCTATCAATATCCCCTCCTCAAAGATGGACCTGCTCTTGGGTGGCATCGAACCCGGGCTTATCCCTCCGATATCGGCATGGTGACCTCTTGATGCAACATAGAACTGCACTTCATCGCAGCCGCAGAATACCGGGGATACTACAGTGATATCGGGAAGGTGTGTGCCGCCGGCATACGGAGAGTTCAGCATATATGCATCCTTTTCATTCATTCTCCCCTTTCTGTTCCCTATCACCGCTTTGATGGATTCTTCCATCGATCCGAGGTGTACCGGTATGTGGGGAGCGTTGGCGATGAGATTTCCTTTCTGGTCGAAGATAGCACAGGAAAAATCAAGCCTCTCTTTTATATTGACCGAATATGCGGTATTTTGAAGGCTATATCCCATCTGCTGCGCAATTGACATGAACCGGTTGTTGAACACTTCAAGCATGATGGGATCGATCTATGTGCCGAGGGCAACATGCTCCTTTGGAGGTGCTGTGCGCGTGAGGATGATATGGCCTTGAGCATCTATGTCCGCTTTCCACAGTGGTTCCACAATTATCGTAGTATTATCTTCAATGATAAGAGCTGGGCCTGTTACAGAATGTTCTGTATTTAAACAGTAGCGTTCGTAGACATTTGCAGTCTGGTATCTTCCATCGGTGTACATCTGTACCGTTCCGCATGGTCCTGAGTCATTCTCGGAAGTTTCCATCTCCTTGCTTTCCACATGGACCTCATTTGCTCCGATCATCTCCACGGATGCTGCGGAAACCACAAGTTCCTTTTCCATTACAAAACCAAAACGCTTCCTGTGGGCCTCAAAGAATCTTGTTGTTATGTCCTTCGTACTTCCGAACTCTATCTCCAGCGGAGTGTCCGTGCCGCTGTATCTCACATGCACTTTCTTTTTAGCGATGAGCCTGTCAGATGAGACACCCTGCTCCCGCATTGACTGATATCCTTCAGTTTCCATTTCAGTGAACAGTTCTCGCATTTGCTCTATGGTGTCGGTATTCAGGTCTTTTTCCGCGGACCTTTCAAGTATCATTCTCTGGTCTGCCAGTCCCATGCCATATGCTGAAAGGACCCCTGCATATGGGTGGATGAAGATCGTGCTCATTCCCAGTGAATCCGCGACAAGGCAGGCATGTTGTGCACCAGCTCCTCCGAAACAACAGAGTGTATAACTTTTAAGATCGTATCCTCTCTGTGTTGATATTTTCTTGATGGCATTTCCCATGTTCTCGACAGCGACTGTCAAAAATCCCTCTGCCACTTCTTCAGGGGATCTGCTCTTGCCTGATCCTTCCGAGACCTCCGATGCCATTTCCTCAAACCTTGAGTGAACAGTTCCTGTATCGAGGGGCAATGTGCCTGAATCCCCGAAAACCTGTGGGAAATATTCTGGGATTACTTTTGAGAGCATCACATTACAATCAGTGACTGTCAGAGGTCCGCCTTTCCTGTAGCATGCAGGTCCGGGTTCTGATCCTGCAGAATCTGGTCCGACCTGGAATCTTCCATTTTCATAGTGCAGTATAGACCCGCCACCTGCGGCGACCGTGTGGATGTGCATCATCGGGGAATAGAGGTGTATTCCATCGATCTCATTCTCAAATGAGCGTTCATATTCCCCGTTATAGTGTGCTACGTCCGTGGAAGTCCCGCCCATATCGAAACTTATGATCTCCTTGAATCCGGCAACCTCTGATACGGTTGCCGCCCCCACGATACCTCCGGCAGGACCTGACAGGATGCTGTCCTTGCCTCTGAAAGAGGTCGCCTGTGTCAGCCCTCCGTTGGATTGCATGAACAAAAGGCTGGTTTCATCTCCATTGGATCGCAATACTGAATGTATCCTGTCAACATAGCGCTTTAATACGGGTGAAAGGTACCCGTCCACCATGGTCGTTTCCCCGCGTCCTATTATTTTTATAAGGGGGCTGATCTTGTGGGACAGGGAAATATGTGTGAATCCTATCTCCTTTGCAATCCTTTCAACAGCAAGTTCATGCTCCGGGTAGCGATAAGAGTGCATAAGAGTTACTGCAATAGAATATATTCCAGAATCATGAAGTTCTTTAAGGTCTCTCCTTAATCTGTCCTCATTAAGGGGTGCCAGCTCTTCACCCCTGGAGTTGTAGCGCTCTTCAGCTTCTATAACGCTTTCATATAGAACTTCGGGGAGCTTGATATCAAGTGCAAATATTTCCGGGCGATTCTGGTATCCTATTCTTAGGGCATCTCTGAACCCTTTGGTTACTACAAGGGCAAAGTTCTCGCCTTTTCTTTCAAGAAGTGCATTTGTACCTACCGTTGTTCCCATCTTTATGCATTCAATGTCCTTTGTTGGCAATTGCTCATCTGCTCCGAGGTCAAGCATCTGGCGTATCCCTTCAATTGCTGCATCTTCATAATGTTCCGGGTTTTCCGAGAGTAGTTTATGGGTGATGGTCTCTCCCTCGGGAGATCTGCCAATAACGTCTGTAAATGTTCCTCCCCTATCTATCCAGAATTGCCATCTGTTTTTTACGGACATGTTCAACCTCGGTATCTTGCAAAAATGTTTATCTATACAGCCCCTACAATTATTTATGTTGTTCTCATCCCTGGATGCTCAGATACTGCATATCCTGAACTCGTATGCCAGTTTTGATCCCATTGTGGTATTTTTGTCAGTGGCAGGGGCTGATATATTGTGGCTATTGATAGCTGCTATTTTGTTCATATCGATCTCAAAGGAGAAAGCTCTCTATTATTGTTCGATGATGTTTTTCCTGGTTGGAGTGGTCGCATTGATAAAATCACAGTTAATGGTACCCCGTCCGGAAGATGTTCGATTTGTTGTGGAAGCCTCGGGCTATTCCATGCCAAGTGCACATTCGACAGCTGCCTTTGCAACAGCTATGTTCTTGCATCCGGTAGCAAAAAAATATGGTATTCTTATTTGGTCAGGTGCAATTGCAATGGCTTTAAGTCGTGTGTTTGCAGGTGTGCATTACCCTTCTGACGTGATGGCAGGAGCTGTGCTCGGTATAATTATAGGCTATTTGTGGTTACAGATTGAGAGCTATTTCCAAAAAAAGAGTATGTGAATTAATTGATGTTGCTCTCTGATATTTCAGACCTGAGCTGTTAGCGAGAACACTCTTCGCCAACTATCTTTATAGGATATCGTTCTGTAAGGCATCCCAGACAAAGTTCGTCCCTGTGAATACCTATTGATTTGATAAGGCCTTCTATGCTGAGGT
This sequence comes from Methanococcoides sp., assembly GCA_021108275.1. GTDB lineage: Archaea > Halobacteriota > Methanosarcinia > Methanosarcinales > Methanosarcinaceae > Methanococcoides. The sequence goes on along the minus strand of JAIORD010000005.1, from coordinate 146,023 downwards.
ATCCGAGTGAATCTGCTGTGATGGCATTTTTCACATCAATGAGAGGTTTTTTAGCGGCAATGAGCTCTTCCCTTGAAGCCATATCGATGCCCATGTAGCATGGTGCGATAATGGCAGGGCTTCCTATCCTTGCATGTACCTCTTTTGCACCTGCGTTACGTACCATCTCGATTATGCGTCTGGATGTTGTACCGCGAACAATGCTGTCATCGAGGATGATGACCTTTCTATTCCTGAGGTTCTCAGCTATTGTGTTCATCTTAAGACGAACCGCTGTTTCCCTCATCTCCTGTCCCGGGAGGATGAAAGTGCGTCCTATGTAACGGTTCTTCATCAATCCTTCCCGATAATTGATGCCTGACTCATCAGAATAACCTATTGCAGAGGTGATCCCGGAGTCTGGTACGGGGGATACAATATCCGCATCCACCGGGTGCTCTTTTGCAAGTTCTCTGCCTATCTGCTCGCGAACCTTGTAAACAAGCTGACCATCAATGATGGAATCCGGCCTTGCAAAATAGATGTACTCAAAAACACAGTGAGCACAGTTCTTTTCAGTTAACATCTGATGGCCTTCAAAACCATTTTTCGTTATCTCAACGACCTCTCCGGCTTTGACATCCCTTGTCAATTTACCGTTGAGTGTGTCGATGGCAACACTTTCCGATGCAACTACATATCCGCCGTCGATCTCTCCTACGCATAGTGGTTTGAATCCCAGTGGGTCCCTCACAGCGAAAAGTCGATCATCGATCATAATGGCGAGTGAATATGAACCTTTGAGCATTGACATAACTTCCTTGATGGATTCAAGGGGGTCGTGTATTAGCAATGCTTTGACAAGAAGGTGAGCTATGACCTCTGTGTCAGAACTAGTTATAAAAATGCGTCCTTCGGATTCCAGCTCATCCCGAAGTTCCTGTCCGTTCACAAGATTTCCATTATGCGCAATTGCAAGATTTCCATTCTTGTAGTTCACCATTAAAGGCTGGCAGTTGACTATGTTAGAATCTCCGGTGGTCGAATATCGAACATGTCCGACACCGAGCCTACCTTCGAGTTTCAACAGTTCATCCTTGGAATATACTTCCGGGACAAGACCCATGCCCTTGATGGACTTGAGTTTATCACCGTTCTTTACCGTAATTCCTGTGGATTCCTGTCCCCTATGCTGCAAAGCATAGAGTGCATAATATATTTGGAGTGAAGCGGGTTTTGCCTTCGCATGAGCTGTGTGCATCAATACGCCGACAACACCACATTCTTCTTTCATTTGTGCTCCAAATGAGTAAATTCAATTAGAATTTGCACTTTCTTTGCCACTGGTAGCTTCGCATGCGTGATGTTTTTCCGAATCCGCATGACGTACACTGTTTTGTATGGATGTTGAGTGAAACGCTTCCACAGCGTCTGCATTTTGCATGTGTGCGTTTCTGCCTCTTACCCATTGATGGAGTACCTTTTGACATCTTTTAATCACCCTTTTGTATTATATAATATGTATTTTGCAGCCTATCTCTACTGCTGGTAAATTGTAATCGTTATATCCGTGGATTTCTCCTGACGCATCTATTGTTCATATAGGTTACGGAGACACGTAGACTACGTTGTCTCCTCTGATAACAACTCCACCTATCTTGCGAACGATCTCTCCGTCCTTTAATTCTTCTGCTTCGTCCAGAACAAGGTTCATGTGGACATCATATCCCTGAAGTACGCCTCTAAATTCTCTTGCGCCCTTCAATCTTACAATCACTGATGTGTTCAATGAATCATTCAATATATCCAGAGGTCTGTTTCCCATATCTATTGCCCCAATTGTGGTAATGAAATTATAATTTATAGTTCCTTATGTTGTATTTGAACTTGATAAGCGTTTAGTTCTTAACTTGAAGCTCCAATGTTGTAAATACAATATATAAACCTATCGAAATATGCAATATCATTTCAAACCTATTATAGTTGAGGTCATATATCATTCCTCCTCATCGAGTTGCTAATTACACTTCTAAATAACCACTTGTTTTTTATCCAAAAAGTTCAATCCTATACCTTATGATAAGAGAAGGCTTAAATATGGATGAGATGGAGATCATTCCCGTTGTATTGACCATCGCCGGTTCTGACTCTGGCGGTGGTGCAGGCATTGAAGCTGATATCAAGACCCTTTCTTCCCTGTATGTGCATGGAGCATGTGCCATCACCTCAGTGACCTCACAGAACACCACAGGCGTTCAGAGTGCTTATGAGCTACCTCCAACCGTGGTATCTGACCAGATGGATGCAGTATGCACTGATATGGACGTCAGGTGGGCAAAGACCGGTATGCTTTCATCTGCCGATATTGTCAGGGCAGTTGCAGATCGTGTGAAAAAGTATGACCTTAAAGTTGTCGTTGATCCTGTGATGGCCGCAGAGGCAGGTGGAGATCTTCTCGAACAGGATGCTGTATCTATCCTTAAAGATGAACTCTTGCCCATAAGCTATGCTGTAACTCCTAACATCAGCGAAGCAGAGACCCTTTCAGGTATGTCCATCACTACCCGTGAGGATGCCATGGAAGCTGCAAAAGCCATAGCTTCCCTCGGGTTGAAGGCAGTTATCATCACTGGCGGTCATTCCGATGGGGTGGACATTGTCTACGATTCAGTTACTGATGAGTTCACAGAGGTATCTGGCAAATTGATCGAAGGTGGCACCCATGGTTCAGGCTGCACTTATTCATCAGCGCTAACAGCCTATCTTGCAAGGGGCTATTCCCTTCAGGATGCCGCAATTGGTGCCAAGGAGTTCGTAGAATACGGAATCCTTCTGAGCAAGAACATAGGCAAAGGCGTGGGTCCTGTGAACCAGATGGGATATCTCCATACAATGGCAGCAAAAGAAAGCGTGTTGAGGAACACTGAGGAAGCTGTCAGGATGCTGGAAGATGATGTTAACTTCGCCAGCCTTGTTGCAGAGGTCGGTTGTAATATCGCCATGGCAATACCTCATGCCCGGGAAGTGAAGGACGTAGCTGCAGTGAACGGAAGGATCGTGAAGCTTCAGGGCAAACCCAAGGTCGTAGGATGTGTCAGCATGGGGGCAAGCAGCCATGTGGCACGTATAGTATTGGCTGCGATGGAGTTCGATCCCAGTATGCGTGCATCAGTGAATATCTCCTATTCTAAGAACGTGCTTGCCATCTGTGAGGACATGGGGCTTACCATATCATCTTTCAGTCGTCAGGAAGAGCCTGAGGACACACACACCATGGATTGGGGCGTGACCTATGCCATCGACTCGTATGGTCGTGTGCCTGTCATCATTTATGATGAAGGCGGTGTGGGCAAGGAACCAATGGTCCGTGTACTCGGAAGGGATGCAGTGGAAGTGGCAGGAATCGCTCTGGAGATCGCAGCACGTCTTACAAAAGAGCAGGCATGATTTTTTAAAATGCCTGCTTTATAATTTTTTTTCTCTTTTTATCTGACTGCCAGTACTTCCACTGTTGAGTTCCTGATAACTTTATCAGCGACACTACCAAGTTTGAACGTGCCGTCTGCGGTCATTCCAAGCGTACCGATCACCACCATGTCCACATTCTCTTTCTTGACTGTGTTCAGGATCGTAGCTGCCGGATGTCCTTCTTCGATAATTGTCCTTACATCTATGTTGAGGGGCTTTCCCAGGTCCTTTACATAGGCGGTGATTCTCTCTCCCTTCTCCATAAGATGTTTGTGCCTTTCAGTTTTCCATTTCTCATCTGCGATACGGGCAAATTCCCTCCACTGTTCACTTGTCATGTGTTCAGTGGCAGCGACTTCCATTGAAGCGAGATAGTCTCTGTGCACTGTTTCGGGAGTTATCCCGACGGAATCCATCTCCATAACGTACAGCGCAAGAACACTGGCGCCACATGAGGATGCGATCTTCAATCCTGACATTACGGCCTTCTCTGCATTTACAGACCCGTCGGTAGCTATCAAAATAGTTTTATATTCTTTACAATTCGTAAAAATACCTCCGCGAATAGTTATAGAAAACTATCGCGGGGCAGAAAATAACTGTTTTGGTTAGCGAACTATCACTACGACAGTACCGTTGACATCAAGGACATCAACAGCCCTTCCTTCAGAGATGACCTCTTTCTCAATGGTCACACTTTCCGGTTCAAGCTCGATATCCTCACCATCTATATTGATGTTGATGTTCCCTTTTGAGATGATCTCTGCAACTTCCACAGGGTCCATGGATGTCAGGGTCTTGATTATGGCTCCTGCCTGTTTCCTGAACTTCGGGCCTATGATGGCCATGTTCGGCTTAACGTTCACAGGCACATGTTCAAAGTCCGGCTCCCCGCTAATTACCTCTACGGTCGAGTTCGTGACACCTGTCAGGTCTGAAGCATCTCCAAGGGTGGCATAGACCTCGATCTTTCCAAGGGGTGCATTGAGCGCCATGCCGGATTCGGATTTGAATCTCCTGATACTGCCTGCAAGATCCTTGATAAGCTCTCCGTCCTTCTCGATAGCCTCATCGATGAGTGTCTCATCAACAGCTGGCCATTCTTGAACGTGTATGCTTCCCTCTCCTATCCTTGAGTACATTTCCTCTGCAAAGAACGGAGCAAATGGTGCAAGCATGCGTGAAAGTCCGTCAATGGCAACATACAGTGTGTACTGTGCTGCCCTGCGTGCTTCCTTGTCCTCACCATACAGCCTGGACTTCACAAGCTCTATATAGTTGTCTGCAAGGGTCTCCCATGCGAATCCTCTTATAGATTTGTATGCTTCGTCGAACTGGTATGCATCAAGGCTTGCGGTGACCGAACTGATGAGCCTGTTAAGATTGCTCAAAAGCCATCTGTCGATGACATTGAGTTTCTCCGGTCTGACGGATGTGATCTCTGCAAGCTCGTCTTCAATATGGGACATGGAGAACCTGTAGATACTCCACATCTTAATGAAGAAACGAGATGCTGAAACTACGTCTTTCCATCTGAACATTACATCGGAGCCTGTGGAACCACCTACTGCTGCCCACTGTCTGAATGCATCCGCACTATGGTCCTTGATGACCTCTTCAGGTGAGATAACATTTCCGAGGGATTTGCTCATCTTATGTCCGTCCTCCCCGAGAACCATCCCATTGACGAGTATGGAATCCCATGGCTTCTCGCCAGTAAGTGCCATTGAACGGAGTATGCTGTAGAAAGACCATGTACGAATGATGTCGTGTCCCTGTGGACGCAACTGTGTTGGGTTCCTCATTTCCTTATCGCTGAGCCATCCTGCAACATGTAACGCAGTGATGGATGAATCCATCCACGTATCCAGGACATCCTCTTCCGGTTCGAAATCCTCACTGCCGCACTTACATGCCACAGGTGGCTGCTGCTGTGTAGGGTCGATAGGGAGCCATTCCTCTTCAGCTACCATGACCTCGCCACACTTCTTACAATACCAGACAGGTATTGGAGTTGCGAAGATCCTCTGGCGTGAGATACACCAATCCCATTCCATGGTATTGGTCCAGTTCTGAAGCCTTACCTTCATATATTCAGGGAGCCATTCGATCTCATCTGCTGTCCTGAGTATCTCATCATTATCGATCTTGACGAACCATTGCTTCTCGGACAGTATCTCTATAGGTGTCTTGCATCTCCAGCACATTCCTACATTCTGCTCAAGCGTATTCTGCTCGTAGAGATATCCTTCGCTCTTGAGGTCTTCGATAATAGCCGCTTTACATTCAGGTATTGTCATTCCTGCGTATTTTCCAGCTATTTCGGTGATGATACCGCTCTTGTCAATTCCCTTCCTTAACGGGAGGTTGTGTTCTAGCCACCATCTGACATCCTGTTTATCTCCAAAGGTACAGATCATGACCGCGCCTGTACCGAATGTTGGATCAACTTCCTTGTCAGCTATAACCTCTACATCATGACCGAACAGTGGTACTTTCATTGTCTGTCCGATGTATTGCTTATAACGCTCATCTTCTGGATTGATGACAATGGCAACACATGCCGCAAGCAGTTCCGGTCTTGTCGTGGCTATCTCCAGCTTGTCGAAGTGGAGGAAGTTCAGTTTAGTATCCCTTGAATCGTATTCGACCTCTGCAAACGCAATAGCTGTTTCACATCTTGGGCACCAGTTCACAGGGTGCTCTGACTGGTACACGCGGTCCATTTCCTTCATCTTGACAAAAGATGTCTGTGTCTTGACATAGTACTCAGGTTCCATTGTGACGAACTCATTGCTCCAGTCAGTTGAGAAACCGAGGCGGTGCATTGTCTTTCTCATCTTGTCGATGTTACCTACGGTCAGTTCTTCACACATTTGCCTGAATTCTGTACGTGGTACCTGATTCTTTGTAATGCCGTGGGTTTCCTCTACCTTTACTTCGGTAGGGAGGCCATGGCAGTCCCAGCCCTGCGGGAACATCACATTAAAGCCCTGCATCCTCTTGTATCGGGCAACAAAATCGATATAACACCAGTTAAGGGAGTTCCCTATGTGGAAATTTCCAGTAGGGTATGGGGGTGGGGTATCAATGATATACTGGGGGCGACTTTCGTCTTTCCAGTCAAAATGATACATTGACATATCCCAGTCGTTTTGCCATTTTTCTTCTATTTCGTGAGAATCGTATTCTTTAGGAATTGTCATTAAAACACTCCAATTATTATTGAAAAGTATCTATGTATTTTGATAGATTGAGAGGCTTTAGATTATTTAAAATATCTGGTTGGAACTCAAATTTTGCACTATATATTGCGCATTTCAAAAAAGTAAATAAGAAAATTAATTCTGTTCGGCCAGTTCCGGTTCCCATCCAAATCTTTTCATGACCATCTTGATACGAGCGTTGATCTCTCTCTTATCAAATGGTTTTGAGATATAATCATCAATTCCAAGCTCCATTCCCTTAAGCTTGTCCTCTATCTCGGTCTTTGCAGATACCATTATGACTGCAATATCCCTTGCATATGGGTCTTCTTTCAACCTTTCGACAACTTCATATCCGTCCATGTCCGGCATCATGATGTCCAATAGTATAAGGTCTGGAAGCTCCTCAATGGATTTCTTGACCGCATCCTCTCCATTGTATGCCACAATGAAATCGTAAGGTTCGGTTGCAAGTGAAAGCCTGATAAGTTCCGGGATGTCCGGCTCATCATCCACTACAAGTATCTTGAGCCTTTCCTTATCTATCTTCTTCTGAGTGTATTCGAGATCGATCTTCCCGTCCACGATGGTGTAATGAACATCAAGGCTCTTCATTCCAATATCAGTGTGAAAGTTCCCTTTCTCCGTAATGTCTATTATAATATCGAAGAAAGAGCGCATGAGTCCTTCTGTCTCTGGCGGAAGTATGCCTTTGCCAAGCATTGAAATAATACTTCCCTGAGTATCACGAACTTTTCTCTCAAGGAACTTGATGAAATTCTCAACTACCTGGAGGTTATCCTTTGAGAGTACTGTAAGGTCATCAAGGACCATGATGGAACCCGGCTTATCATCGAATATCCTCGATGCGTGTGACCCTATCTTGATGTAATCGGTTGCAGAACCACAATAGAAGGTATTCGGGTCGTTCTTGCCTGGTCCTTCGATATCAATGAACCACATTCTCTCGAGGTTATCATTGATCTTGAACCCGTACTCCTCGAACTTCTCGAGCACATGTTTCCTTGAGGTCTTCAGGCATAACCACACAATGTTCTTTTCAGGATTGCATTTAAGTGCAGAATATGTGTAGAAATAGATCATTCTCTCGCTAAACACATTCAAAGGTGCCAGCATCAGTGTGTTCTTCGATGCCAGTTCTTCACAAAGTGTTTCTATGATCTTAGTTGTTTCTTCCTCAGACATCTTACCCTCATCCACTTACTTAGGTCATTATTGTTTTTTTTGTAATATTAACCTTTTCAAAAAAACCTATCTTTTCAGATGTGAATATACACTTTCAGATCGACAACAAATGTTCCATTATATCGATAAGATATTTGTGAATGATATATTTGTGGCACATGGCTCAAAGAAAAAAGAATGTATTTGAATTACAACGATATAATAGTAAAAAAGATGCCTTCAGGTCAGGAACACTGACCTGTGGGCGTTTGGCTTCAAGTGCCAAAAAAGACACCTATGTATCTTATCAATGTTCTTAATTGAGCTGTTCTTTCAAAAGCTCGACACTGCGTGCCAATGCATTGTCCATGCCTGATGGATCTGTTCCTCCGCCGCGTGCCATGTTAGGACGGCCTCCGCCGCCTCCGCCGACCATCGTTGACATCTCCTTGACTATGGCACCAACGTTAACACCCTTTTTCACAGCATCATTTCCAGCAGCTGCAACGATCTTCACGCCATCCATCTCACTGATAAGGATTGCAACAACATCATTTTCCTGAGTAAGCTCTCCGGCTGTCTTAGTGAGATCTTCGCTGTCAGCATGAGGTATTGCCTTTGTGATGATGCGAATTCCGTTCACATCTTCAGCATCGTTGACAAGCTGGCTGACCCTTGAGTGTGCAAGTTCTTCCTTGAGCTTGTTGTTCTCTTTCTTAAGTTCCTTCCATTCATCAAAGAATCTCTCGATTGTCGAAGGAAGCTGTTCTGCTGATACTCGCAACGTTTCAGATGAATCGCGTACAAGGGATTCAAGATCCTGCATGGCAACAACTGCTGCTTCACCGGCTGCGTATTCCAGACGTTCTACGCCATCCTGTATGCGTTCTGTCTTCAGTATCTTTATCGGTCCTACCAGGCCGGTGTTCGTACAGTGCGTACCTGCGCATGCCTCTATGTCGTTTCCGACCTGAAGCACACGTATCATCTTTCCTGGGGGTACTCCTCCCTGGTACAGACGGAACCCGTATTTCTGCTCGGCCTCTGTCCTGTCCATCCAGTCGCTTATGACACGCTTGTTCTTCATGACCGTGCGGTTTGCAATAAGCTCTATCTGGTTGGCCTCTTCCTGGGTTATACGTTTGTAGTGTGAAATATCAAGACGTGCACGGTCTGCGAACTTCTGTGCGCCTGTCTGCCAGATGTGGCTGCCAAGAACTTCTCTCGCAGCATCATTGATTATATGGGTTGCAGTGTGATGTCTTGCATGCGCCATACGGCGCTTTTCATTAACTCTGCCGACCACCATATCGCCTTTTCGTATGTGCAGCTCGTCCTCTATCTCGTCTATGGTGTGCACAACTACGCCATCATACATCTGGGTGTCAACAACTTTCAGTACAACATCTTCGACCGTAAGGCTTCCGTGGTCTGCTGGCTGTCCTCCGCCTTCAGGGTACATCAGGGTGTTGTCAAGCACTATGTGGCCATCGAACACATCAAGGACCACTGCATCGAAATCCATTCTGTTAGGCTCATCGTAGAACAGTCTCTTTGTCTTGGGCAACCTTGAGAGCCTGTCAGCGAAAGGAACTACCTTCTCTTCCTTTTCTTCGGACTGGCTATGTTTGTCTGCAACAAGGGAATAGAAATTGTCTGGCAGGTCAACCTCGACACCTGCATCCGATGCCACCGCTTTTGAGATCTCTGGTGGTATGCCGTGACTGTCATACATGTCGATGATTGTTTCCAGTGGCATTTTCTCACCGCTCTCTTTGTAGTGTCTGGCGGATTTCTCCATCATTCTTCTTCCACGTTCGAGAGTTTCTGCAAACTTACGTTCCTCATGTTCCAGGATGTCCTTGATCACATCGAATCTTTCCTTGAATTCCGGATATTCCGGCAGGTTGTTGATGTGCATCTGTACTATCTCAGAAATGGGGATATTTATGCCAAGGTCCTTCATCATCCTGAGGGTTCTGCGTATGACAAGTCTTGCCAGATATCCAGCTTTCACATTGGATGGTATGATGCCATCTCCAAGCATGAAAGTCAGGCATCTTGTGTGGTCAGTTATGGCATAGGCGTTCTCCACAGGCTCCATGATGGAGATGAGCTTGTCCGCAGTGATGCCAATGCTGGTTGCTACCTGTTTTCTCAATTCCAATAGGTTTGCCTTCTCACTTACGTCCATAAGTCCTGCAAGGCGTGCATTCTGTGAAAGGATAAGTGAATATTCATTGTCCTCCAGCTTGTGTTCGATACCTGCAAGTCCCATCAGTTCGTTCACAATACTGGGAAAAATCGCATCATAGATGGTAGGTGAACCCTTTGAAGCCCATACCAACCTTTCCAGTCCGTATCCGGTGTCCACTATGTAATTGTCCATCTTGGAATACATGTCACCTTTGATGTCGATATCTCCATTTTTGTCCTTCTTGAGATTCATGAACACAAGGGTTGCGACCTCAAGTCCTCCAATGAGCACTTCAACACATGCTCCTGCATTTCCACCGCCTGCCCATGGTTCCTCTTTATAGGTGACTGCCAGCGGGTCCGCGCCAAGGGCATTGAGAAGTCCGTCACACAGTTCAAGGGTATGCTCTTTCCAGTATATTTCCTCGTTCTTCGTGTTGAATGCATGGTGTGCCATCATCTCGAAAGTGGTGAGATGTCTTCCACTCCTTCCCACAGCATCAAGGTCTGAAAGCCTTATGCATGGTTGGGATATCGTCAGCGGATTTGCTGGTGGGGGGACCTGGCCTGATGTGACGAATGGCTGGAAATCAGCAATTGACGCAATTGTCAGGTATATATCATCTCTCCATCTGGCGATGACTGGGTATCTTTCTATCCGGGTATGGCCCTGCTCTTCAAAAAAGTTCAGGTAGAATTCCCGCATATCTGGGAGCTCTAACTCTTTTTTGAACACGGGGTTTCCGATAAATGAATAAGGGTCGCATGGTGCATCTCCACAGGTAGATCTTTCCATGTCTCGTGTCCAAAAGAAACTACCACACTTGGGGCACTGTTTTCTAACAAAACCGTTATCAGAGAAAAAATCGATTTGATATTCATCTTCAAGCATAATGATTCCAACTGTAGTCGTTATTCCATGATCATAATGTGTAAATTAAATAATTAGTGAAACGTGTTCTATCCGTATCCTTCAATGGTTTAAATACATTTCTCATTTTAGCAGTTTATATTCAAAACTTTACATATGTATATTTCTTATCGATGGCGCACGATGGTGATATTTGGTATTGCCCTTCATTTATGTGTCCACATGTGTACATACTTATCTGGAATATCTTCAATTCTATGGACATGCCTATTATATACATGTTCATGGGGATTGTAAATCAGGTATGAAGGGATGTGTTCATGATGCAAGCAGTAAAATACATGTCATTGGTTTTCAGAGGCGTAGTGGAAGAATACAACAATACTGGTGTCCGTCCATCTGTCTTTATGGATGCTGCCGGTGATCTTCAGGTCTATATCTGTGACCCTATAATCGATGATCCTGAGGTACCTGAGGGTATCTCTGAAAATGAACTGGAGATTAATGGTGGGCAGTTCGTTGGCTCCCTTGATAATCCTTTCAATACAAATTACAATAGGATAAGGCCGGAAATGAATATGCCACGTTGAGCATAATGTGCATTTGCTTGCAACAATTCTTTCCCTATTATTTTTAAATTCAGACTCCTTCTCTTTTCTATTCTTGTTCCATTAACTATAATACTCCAAAGAACAAAGAATGTACAATGTCAAAACGAATCCTTCTTACCAATGATGATGGCGTATATGCTGCCGGTATAAGGGCAGCTTATCGTAGTGTGTCCGACCTCGGTGATGTCACTGTCTCAGCACCAGCTCAGCAGCAAAGTGGTGTGGGTCGCTCCATATCCATATTCGAACCACTGCGTATAACCCGTACTACCATTGACGGTATTGAGGTACATGCGATTGGTGGTACTCCTACTGATTCTGTTATTCTCGGGATCTTTACGATCATGAAAGAAATGCCCGACCTTATCCTTTCCGGTTTCAATATCGGTGAGAACATCAGCACGGATACTATTACTACCTCAGGGACCATCGGAGCCGCACTGGAGGGTGCAAGTTATGGTGTCCCTGCCATTGCCGCATCTTTGCAGGTGACCGAAGAGGGATTGAAATTCGATGATCTCCGGGATTTCCAGCATGACTTCGATGTCGGTGTAAAATTCGTGAACGGTGTTGCAAAAAATGTCCTTAAAAATGGTCTGCCTGAGCATGTCGACCTTTTGAACATAAACATCCCCCATTTTGTGGAAGAGGACTCTGAAGTTGAAATAACAAGGCTTGCTCGCAAGTTCTTCCGGACGGATGTGGAGGAACGTCGCGATCCAAGGGGAAGGCCATATTACTGGATAGCAGGTGACCTTATACACACAGCCGAAGAAGGCACTGATGTTCACGCCATAGAAAAAGGTCACATCTCAGTGACACCTATATCACTGGATGCAACGTCTCCCATCAACTTTTCAGAAATCGAACATCTGATGTGACCTTACGGTCAGATGTTCAATCTATACGTCTGAATACTCAATTCAACAGAGATGCTTTCTCTGATCCATTGATCTCTATATTAAATGCAGGGATGGGGTGGTTTCATCTATTTTCATCCCTTTCCTGTAAATATCCAAGGGCTTCCTGTGTGCTTTTGAAGATCGTGACATCCTTGTCCTGTATCAACTTGTTCAGGGCCGTGTCAGAGCTGATCGACCGCATGACCTCCGGCTGTACGGTTGTCAAATATACCTTGTGACCTGTTCCTTTTCGAGTTAATATGAAGCTTTTCAACCTTTCTATGCCTGTGGTATCGATAAAAGGTACATAACGCATTCTTAGGATCATATGAGGCTTGCTCATATGGATGTGTTCATCGACCTTGTTCTCAAATACTGCCATTGCACCAAAGAAGAATGGACCATTTATCGTATAGACCGCTACATTGTCCTTTAGGTAAGGGTCTGCAAGTATCGTGGCATTTATTCCTTCGGAAGGGTCGTAGCTCTCCATTGACTGGACCTCGATTATGTTGGTCAGGCGTATGAACAGCAGTATTATTGAAAGGAACATGCCTGCCTGAATGGCAAATACAAGGTCAGTTAGCACCGTCAATGCAAATGTCGTCAATAGGACGAACGTATCCATCTTGCTGATATTCATCGTGGTCCTGATCTCATCTACATTGACCATTTTGATCGAGACAAGTACTAGTATACCTGCAAGATATGCTTTTGGAATGTACTGTGCTATGGGTCCGAAGAATATCAATATTCCAAAGAGCACCAATGCATGAATGACCCCTGACATTCGGGTCTTAGCGCCTTCTCTTATATTGACTGCACTTCTTGCGATCGCTGCTGTTGCGGGAATGCCTGCAAAGAACGGAAGGATGACGTTTGCAATTCCCTGCCCTATCAGTTCCTTGTTGCTGTTATGCTTGGTGTTCGTCATCGCATCACAGACCACAGCACAAAGAAGGGATTCTATGGTTCCGAGAAGAGCTATCGTAAATGCTGCCGGAAGGACTGCATACATGAGTCCTATGTTCATGTCCAGCATTTGGATCTGGGGGATCGTACTTGGGATCTCTCCAACTATGGGTATCTCAAGATCGAAACGATATGTGAGGATCACTGAAAGTACCAAAGTTATAATAGAGGCAGGAATGTTCTTCAGGTATTTTATGTTGGACAAGACCTTTGGCAGCAGCAGCATGAGTATTATGGTGCCTGCAAACATGCTCAACGCCAAAATATTCATCATGTCAATGCCTGTGAAAACATCATAAATGGTTTCCCACACATGTTCACGTGCAGGCAATACCAGTCCGAACACATTGGATAGCTGTCCGATCAATATTATTATACCGATACCGCTTGTAAATCCGGATATGACCGGCAATGGGATGTATTTTACAACTTTACCCAATCTAAATATGCCGAATAGTATCTGGAAAATACCTGCCAAGAACCCTGCTAGCAATAATCCTTCAACACCATGGCCATTGACGGTTGATAATACAATAACGGTCATGGCACCGGTTGGTCCGGATACTGAATAACGGGAACCACCAAAAGTGGATATAAGCATTCCTGCAATAATGGCAGTGTAAAGCCCCATTACCGGCTCAACTCCGGAAGCGATTGCAAAAGCGATAGCAAGTGGAAGTGCCACAACTGCAGTGATAAGACCTGCTTTCAGGTCGCTCGAAAATGATTCTTCAAAATATGTCTTAACTTTCTGTTCTGTTCTCATTGGATCAAGTCTGTGGTATTTTAGTTCAGTATATTTATCTGTAAATATATAATTTTCAGATGATATGTCTGAATGATACCGTAAACAGGGTACTCCAGTAAATAGTTTTTGGATTTATCCTAACCATTGACGAATAAGATAAACGTGTGACTATATTTTGGGAAATCCTCTATGTCATAATTGAGGAGCATTCTTATCCTTGGTTATGGAAAAATTAAGCTAAGGTCAGAATAAAATATTTGTTCTACTCAATGCTATGCTAAAAGTATCAAAAGCAGTGTAATAATTTGAGTTAATATGTGAATGGTCTTGATTGGTTAGGTGAATAAGTGAATAAATGAAAATATGTTGAATAAATGAATGGACCGGCACTTCCCCTATTTGTTCAAGTTCGCTCTATAGCCGTATCTTATCTCTTAAGTTTGATTGTCATTTCTTTCCAGTCCTCTTCCACACCATGCAATGTCTCCACAGAAGAGCCGGTCATGGCTGCGAGTATCTCTGTAACGAAATGATTGATCTCTATGTTCTTCCCATCAACTTTAAGTTCAACTTCCATTTTTCTTTTCTCCTATTATTGTTTTATCTTTCATGTCTCTGTAGAACGGAACTCTGCGATCGATGGATCTGCGTAGTAGTTCTGGCAGTTCATCAGGTTCTGCTTCTGAGACGTCGATAAGGTTGTTGTTGACCAGCAGGCAAGGTTTGAGCTTTCCGTCTGCGGTTATCCTGAGCCTGTTGCAGTTGGCGCAGAACTCCGTATTCTCGATCGGTCTTACGAACTCTACCTCGGCACCATCGATGACGTATTTCTTACGGTGGTGCATGTTACGCATGGTAATATTGTTTGCATGCTGTTCAAGTTTTTTCTCTATTTTGTCCGCATCAAGATCGTACTGTGCCCCATCCCTGAAATCCATCACCTGGATTATCTGTAATATCAGGTCGTCTTTTTTACTTCGGACAAGTTTCAGCATGTCCTCTATCTCATCTTCATTGATGCCTTTGAGAAGTACCATGTTCAGTTTGACCGGTGTAAGTCCGGCACTTATGGCAGCATCTATCCCTTCAAGGACCTTCTGCAGGGTTTCGGGGCTTCCGTGAGTGATGTATGCATACTTTTCAGGATCGAGGGTATCAAGACTGACATTGACACGGTCCAGTCCGGCCTCTTTCAGACCGAATGCGCGCTCTTTGAGATATACGCCGTTCGTTGTAACTGAAACATCCTTTAGTTTTGGAAGTTCTCGAAGTATGTCCTCGAAATCCTTCCTGACAAGGGGTTCCCCTCCGGAGAACTTGACCTTGTTGACACCGAACTTTGCCGCAGTGCTGACAATGGTAGAAATTGTCTTTGCGGACATTTCTTTCCTGCTTCCTTCATCACCTTCGCTGTGGCAATAGATGCAATCAAGGTTGCAGCGATTCGTAATTGAGATCCGAAGACTTGTAACAGTACGTCCGAACCTGTCTGTCAAACTATTGCTGGATGGATTCATGGTCGTGTACACAAAATGATTCTTAAGTTGTGAAACAGATGGTAATCGATATATATAAAACCAACTCAATTAGTGCCATGAAACGATCGGTCCTAATTGCAGGAACGCATAGCGGTGTCGGTAAAACGACTGTTGCTATGGGAATTATGGCGGCTCTTACCAAAAGGAACCTGAAAGTACAGCCTTACAAGGTTGGTCCGGATTATATTGACCCCACTCATCATACAGCTATCTGCGGGGTGTCCTCAAGGAACCTTGACACTTTTATGATGGGTGTGGATGGTGTCCGCAGAACTGTGGATAACAGTTACAAGGATGCTGATGTCTCTGTCATAGAAGGGGTTATGGGGCTTTATGATGGTATGGATTCAACTGAGATCGCCAGCTCGGCACATGTTGCAAAGTCACTTGGTATACCTGTCATACTGGTAGTGAACGTACATGGTATGTCCAGAAGTGCCGCTGCTATTGTGAAAGGTTTTACCGAATTCGACAAGGACGTTGAAATTGCGGGTGTTATCCTTAACAGGGTGGGAAGTCCACGCCATGCAAAGCTTATCAAGGATGCTCTTCCGGATATTCCGGTCCTCGGTACTGTTCCGAGGAACAATGATGTGAAGGTCCCTTCAAGGCATCTTGGTCTTCATATGGCATCTGAGCAAGATTATGATGTGGATCTGCTTGCCAGCTTCATTGAGGAAAATGTCGATATCGACACAATCCTATCACTTGCCCGTGAACCCACTAAGCCTGAGTTTGAAGATGAAAGGTGCATCGAAAACATGTCCGAGGTCAGCATAGGTGTTGCCAGGGACAGTGCGTTCTGCTTCTATTATGAGGAAATGTTCGATATGTTCTGCAAATGTGGTGCGAACATTGAGTTCTTCAGTCCTCTGGATGGTGAACTTCCTGAAGTGGATGGCCTGTATTTCGGTGGAGGTTATCCGGAACTCCATATCGCAGAACTTGAGCGGTCGAGTACGACAAAGAAGCTCAATGACCTTTCTGCAGACGGTATGCCTATCTATGGTGAATGTGGCGGGTTGCAGTATCTGTGCAGTTCCTATGAGATAGAGGATGTCGTGTACAAGATGGCAGACCTTTTCCCTGCAGAGACCGTGCAGACAAAGAGGCTTCAGGCACTTGGCTATACAGAGGGTATTGCAAAAGGCAAGTTCATAAAAGGACCTGTCAGAGGTCATGAATTCCATTATTCTCTGACGGAATGCGATAGTGATTCACGGCTTGCTTACGAGATGTCCCGTGGTAAAGGTATCATGAACGGAAAGGATGGTATCACGGAGCATAATTCCCTTGCAAGTTATATGCATGCGCACCCTGGCTCGTTTCCTGTGGACAGCTTTGTGGAACAATGTCGCCAGTACAAAAAGAGATAAATGCTTACTGGGGGGAAGCTTCCCCTTCCTTTTTCTCTTCATTCCCTTTTTCGTTATCTTTTTGCATTCTGTTCTTGAACCACGTCCTCCTGCTATAATATCCCAGGGGATGTTTTACTCCTTTGCATATCTCATCCGGAGCATAACAGTTGCCGTAGGTTCTCATCGTGTTGCAGGATGGTGGTTTATATGTTGTTCCCGATGAAGTTCCAGCGATGTGTTCTATCTGGTAGCGTGTTTTTTCCTCATCAAAGTCCGGGGAGATGTTGAACATTGCCACCACTTCGTCAACGGACATCCCGATGTTTATTAAGAACGAGGTCATTGCAAATCTCATCGAATGGGCAAGGTTCACTCCGGCACGTACATTTGCGATGGCTTGCGTGATGCATGGTGGGAACAGATCGCTTTCGACCTTCTGGAACTCTCCTACTCCGAATTCGGTCTTCTTCTTTTCCAGTTCTTCACTGATGATGTCAGTGTGCGGGATGCAGGCCTCACATATCTCTTTCGGAACGGTTACTGGAAGGGAGTTCTGTATCCGCAGGCGTATGGCCTCCTGGAGCAGACGGGCAAGTTCTTCCTTGCTTATCTTCACGTAACCCTTCTTCATTTTCCGGTTTACCAGTTTCCAGTTAAGGTCCTTCAAAGGACTTGCTAGTTTGATATAATCCGTAAAATGCAGGTCGAAAAATATGTCATGGGTCTCCGGGCTCTCGTAGATATCCGCATTGATCTTGAAATCAGTTGCAAGGTCCTGTAGGAATTCCGGTTGCTGTGTTTTCAATAAATGGTATGCAGCCTTGGCTTCGGCAAGTGCATATTTACGGGTCAAAAAAGGGTCATCTATGCAGGAGACGAGTATCCTTGAAAAAGGGTAGGACAACAGTTCAGTAAGTATTTTTCCTTCTTCTGAACTGGAGGGGGATGGTTTTTCGATCTCACCTTCAAGTGCTTGTATCACACGTTCCTTTCCTCTTGTGCGCGCTGCTTCCAGTGCACGCGAGGATAGTAGCCTGTCCGGTGAAAATCCGAGGCTACCGACATATTCGGATGCCTCGGTAACAAAGGGGTATAAGGCGAGATGTCTATTATCCATTTTAGTCTGATTCAATTCTTGGTGCCAGCAGATATCCAATGGTGCCGTTTCCGTTGGCAATGGCGAAATTGATCTTTATTGGGAAATCCTTGCCTAAATGAAGGGAGATCTCGTTGGATTTTGAAGCGGGTTTAATTATGTCTGACAGATAGTCAAGTGAGAACAGTGAACGCACTTCAGACGGCTTGATGTCAATAAGCTGGTCCCTTGTCATGGTGAGCTTTACACGGTCAGTGTCACCTTCTGCTTCCATGAAGAATGATTCTCCCTCAACACCAAGTAACATATGGTCACTTATCTTCTCAGCGGCTTTAACAGCTTTTTGCAGGTCCTTTCCGTTAAGTACTATCTCTGCTGGCAGTTCAAGCTGTGGAATTCTTGGTTCTGCACGTATGGTGGATGGGTCTAGCAGTGAAACTGTGTATGAAAAACCGCCTATCTGGATCTTCAGTTTCTTTGATTCCTCATCGAGTTCCATCTGGACCTTATCGTCCCTGTCTGCAACTCCCAGTATATCATTGATCCTCGAAAGGTCCAATCCCAACTCACAGTCGTCTGCTTCAAAGTCATCGAATGCCTCTGGGGTAAGGTCAAAACTTACCATCGCAACGTTTGCAGGGTCGACCGCCCTTACAATAACTCCTTCTGGTGAAATCCTGAACCTTGCTTCGTCCACGAGCACAGAAAGCGTTTCGATCGAATCCTTTAGAAGATATGCATCAATTGTCGCCTTAAACATGTTGTTTCTCCACCGAATAATCTCAATTTCAACTTGCTTATATCATTTCCCATATATATGTTTTCACTGCCTTTTTTAGTACACATATATTTAGTCGTACTCACGCCATGTGAAGCCACATTTGATACATTTGAAAAATCGTGTTTCAGATTCATCGGCAGACCTTAACTGTCTTAGCCACCAGTATGCAGTATTGTTTCCACATTCTTCGCATCTTGCGGTTGTTGTAGGCAGTCCTATATCAGTATCACCTTCAAGGACAGTAACCTCTCTTTCCTCTCTTGATGATGTACTCATAAGTTCTGGAGCGACATCCTTCGTTTTCTCATATCCACATTTTCGACATTTAAGCGTCCCTTCGATCGGGTGCATCATACTTTTACATTTTGGACAGAATTCCATTAATATCATCTCCTGCATCGTCTATCATTTTTCGGTGGTCGAAAGCCAGTTCTGGCAGTTTTTCGGGATCGAACAAAGCTACATCTGCTGCATCAGTGTTCGCTTCCGGCTTTCCATGACCTGTCGCGAGATAGCATACGGACACAGTGTGCCCACGAGGATCGCGTGAAGGGTCTGAATATACTCCGATCAATTTAACAAGATCGATAGATAATCCGGTTTCTTCAAAAGATTCCCTGATTGCCGCAGCTTCAGTTGTCTCGCCTACCTCTACAAAGCCACCAGGTAGTGCAAATTCGTTTTTGAACGGATAATTGCTCCTTTTTACGAGTACAATCTTACCATTTAAGATGATTACGGCATCAACAGTCAATAGGGGTGTTTTTGGGACTGGCATTTTTTACATAACCTTATACATTTAGCAAGATACTATATATGATACCTGTTATAAAGATGCATTATTATGATGGAAAACGTACTTTGGATCGCCGTCGCATTAATGGTGGCATCTGCTATCCTGCCTTCAACAAAAAGGATAAAGTTCCTGCTTGGCGGTTCAGGGTGGGTGTTCTTTTCACTGCACTGGGCTTATCAGCCATTGCATTATATCGCGATAAACGATTATTTCAATGTAATACTTACTATAGCCATTGCTCTTTTCTGCCTGTTCATGGCACAGAACATGGTACGTGGTTACAGTAGTTCCTCAGTTTCTGAAGAAAAGGGCCATCTCAATATTGTGCTAATGGCTACAAGTGCAACTGCTCTTGGTTCTCTTTTCTATTTCCCTTTTGCGAACATACCTTCGCTCAATGAGTGGATAATCTCCACAGTTACTGGCAATACGGTATGGATGCTCCAGATGCTGGGGCATGATGTGGTAGCAAGTGGTAATGGTGTGGTCTATAACGGATATGCTGTTAATATCATACTTGCCTGTACTGCTATTGAGAGCATTGCTTTGTTCACGGGTCTTATAATCTCTATAAACGCTCCGAAAAAGAAGCTCTTCCAGGCTTTCATGGTATCGGTTCCAGTGATCTACACATTGAACCTTGTCAGAAATACCTTTGTGATAGTCGCATATGGTGAACAGTGGTTCGGCCCTGAAAGTTTTGAAGTTGCTCATCATATTATTGCTAAGTTCGGATCAGGGATCGCACTTTTTGTCATAGCCTATGTGGTAATGCGAATATTGCCTGAACTGCTTGACCTGATCGATGGTCTGTGGGAAATGACTACAGAACAGTTAAGGTCGTTTGTACGTAAGATCTAAGGGAATCGGAAATGTTAGCTAAAGATTCTCTTTCATGGGTAGTTACTGTAGTTATCCTAGCAGGTATTTTCCTGACTGCAGCGTTCTTGACGGGAATTGATCTTATATGGTATCTGTTCTATCTCTTTCTCTTCCTCACTGTCTTTGTCACCTGGTTCTTCCGGGACCCTGACAGGACTACCAAGATCTGTGACCATTGTATGTTCTCAGCAGCCGATGGCAGAGTTATTGATGTCAGTGGGCAAAGAGTATGCGTATTCATGAATGTCCATAATGTGCATGTGAACCGTGCACCTATCTCTGGTGTCGTAAAGAGCATAACTCACAAAAAAGGTGGCTATTTGCCTGCTTTTCATAAGGATTCTGAGCGGAACGAACGCACTGTCACAGTGATAAAGAGTAGCCATGGTGATGTGAATGTTACTCAGATAGCCGGTGTAATGGTTCGCAGGATAGTTTCCTACGTCGATGTAGGGGATGAGCTTGTCAATGGTGAGAAGATAGGGATGATCCGTTTTGGCTCCCGTGTCGATGTGACCATTCCGGAAGATTTTGATATTACCTGTAAGGTTGGAGGCCGTGTGTATGCAGGCGAAACGGTAATCGCAAAAGAAAAGGGCTTTAAGGTACGGAAATGACTTTTATAAAAATACTTAAGGTCCCGGATGTTGTGACCCTTGGCAATGCCATGTTCGGTATGCTTTCAATTTTCAGTGCATTTTCCGGAAAAGCTGATATCGCTTTCATCTTTATTCTCTTGGCAGCCATTGCCGATGGTGCGGATGGCTTTCTGGCCCGCAGAATGGGGTCAAGTGCCATAGGTGAAAATCTTGATTCTCTTGCAGATGCTATCTCTTTTGGTACTGCACCGGCAGTTGTCATCTTTTTGATATATGGGCATCTACAGCCTTATCTTGTGGGGGCTGTTGCCTGTATCTATGTTCTCTGTGGTGTTCTCAGACTTGCGAGATTCAACACAAAGAACAAGGCTATCCCTGATTTTGAAGGGCTTCCAATAACTGCTGCAGCTGCTGTTCTTGCCTCTTACCTATTAATGGGGGATAAATACATAATATTGTATGGGATCGTTACGATAATGCTTCTGCTATCGTATCTTATGATAAGTGAACATCCTTATCCCAAACTTCGGCATCCCAAAGCAATGGCCATTATGGCAATTATCTTCATACTTCCAATATTGTCCTATTTCGTCCTGCCGGAATATCTTTCCATCTTTGCCACATTAATGTTCTTATTATTGCTTCTCTATCTCGAATCCCCTATAATGAAGATTCCACGGCAGTATTATGATGAATGAACAATGATATGAATAGAAAAAGTGAAGGGAGTTGTCCCTTCATTGCTCTGCTGTCGCTGTTCTCACACTGACCACGATACCCCGGTCATCAGCATCCACGTCTATGGTAGAACCTTCAAGGGCCTTTCCTTCAATGATCAACTTTGCAACTGCTGTTTCTACCTGGTTCTGAATGACGCGCTTGAGGGGTCGCGCTCCAAAGGCTTCACTATAGCCAGCTTCACCAAGGTAATGTTTTGCCTTCTCTGATATTTCAAGCTCCATTCTCTTCTCTTTAAGCCTCTGTATGAGGTCAGCGACTTTAATGTCAACAATGCTCACAAGCTGTTCCCTTGTCAGTGGTCGGAAAATGGCAAGTTCATCGATACGATTGATGAATTCCGGTCTAAAATATTTGGCAAGTTCATTCTGCGCCATCTCCTGCATTTCTGCGTAATCTTCACCTTCTTCCAGTTTCGAGATGGTGCGGTCAACGCAGATATTAGATGTCATGATGATCAGTGTATTCTTGAAATCCACTGTTCTTCCATGCGAATCGGTCAGTCTTCCATCATCGAGTATCTGGAGCATGACATTGAACACATCAGGGTGGGCCTTTTCGATCTCATCGAAGAGAACGACTGCATAAGGTCGTCTGCGAACCGCTTCTGTAAGCTGTCCTCCTTCCTCATGACCTACATATCCCGGAGGCGCTCCGATAAGGCGTGCGACGGTATGCTTTTCCATGTATTCCGACATATCGATGCGTATCATATTGTTCTCATCATTGAACATTTCCGCAGCAAGTGCCTTTGCAAGTTCGGTCTTGCCAACACCGGTGGGTCCAAGGAAAATAAAACTTCCAATAGGTCGTTTCGGGTCCTTGATACCTGCATAAGCACGTATGATCGCATCTGAAACCGCTTTGACTGTTTCGTTCTGTCCGACAAGTCTCTCATGAAGTTTATCTTCCAGATGTGTAAGCTTCTCACGTTCCCCTTCCATCAACCTTGTTATGGGAATGTTGGTCCATTGACTTACTACCTGTGCAATATCCTCTTCCCAAACCTCTTCCTTGAGGAGCATGTCATCCTGTTGCTCCTGCAACTTTTTTTCCTCTTCTTTATACTGATGTTCCATGGGGGTTAATGTACCGTACTTCAGCTTTGAGGCCAGCTCGAAATCACCGCTGTTCTCAGCAAGTTCGAGCTGTATCTTAACATCTTCGATCTGCTGTTTCAGTGATCCCAGGTTTGCAATGGTATCCTTCTCGCTCTGCCACTTCGCACGCATGGCATCGGATTCAGCACGAATGTCCGCAAGTTCCTTCTCAAGATCAGCAACTCTTTCCTTTGAAACCGCATCCTTCTCTTTTTTCAGGGCCTCTCTTTCTATCTCGAGCTGCAATATCTTACGATCGGCCTCATCAAGTTCGGATGGTTTACTATCAATGGCCGTTCTGACCTTTGCGGCGGCTTCATCAACAAGGTCGATGGCCTTGTCTGGCAGGAACCTGTCCGAAATATAACGGTTACTGAGGACCGCAGCGGCCACGAGTGCAGTATCCTTTATCCTTACTCCGTGGTGAACCTCGTATCTTTCTTTCAGTCCTCTGAGGATGGATATGGTATTTTCTACATCCGGTTGGTCAACAAGGACTGGCAAAAATCTTCTTTCAAGGGCTGCATCCTTTTCTATGTACTTGCGGTATTCGTCAAGCGTAGTAGCACCTATGCAATGCAGTTCACCTCTGGCGAGCATTGGTTTTAGCAAATTTCCTGCGTCCATCGCGCCTTCGGTAGCTCCTGCACCCACAATGGTGTGAAGCTCGTCAATGAACAAAATGATCTGCCCCTCGGAATCAGCAACTTCCTTTAAGACCGCTTTAAGGCGTTCCTCAAACTCTCCTCTGAACTTAGCTCCTGCGATGAGTGCACCCATGTCGAGTGCTATGATCTTCTTGTCCTTCATGTCATCAGGAATATCATGTTTTGCAATACGCAGGGCAAGTCCTTCTACAATAGCTGTCTTACCAACCCCTGCCTCTCCTATGAGTACGGGATTGTTCTTTCTGCGGCGTGAAAGGATCTCGATCGTGTGTCTGATCTCCTGTTCCCTTCCTATTACCGGGTCAAGTTTTCCTTGAGCTGCAAGTTCGGTGATATCAATTCCGTATTTCTTGAGCGGTTCCATTGTGTCTTCCGGATTTTCGCTGGTAATGCGTCGATTCCCCCTTAGTTCTTTGATTGCTTCTAATGTGGCATCCATTGTGATGCCTGCTTTCTCAAGTATTCGGTAACTTGTGCTCTCTTTTTCTTTCAGGAGTGCGATGAGCACATGTTCCACGCTGATGTATTCATCATTCATTGAACCTGCTTCATTTTTAGCCGTGTCGAGTACTCTACTGTATGCCTGACTCACGTAAGTCTGCCCGCTTCCCGACCCGGATACCTTTGGTAGTCCTGACAAATGATCTTCAAGTTTTTTTATTATTGACTGGTTATCAGCCCCCATACTGTCAAGAAGGGTGGGCACAAGCCCGCCATCCTGTTCCACTAATGCAAGCAAAAGATGTTCGCATTCTGTCTGCTGGTTATAATACCTTGCAGCAATAGAGAATGATCTCTGTATGGCTTCCTGTGCTTTTTGTGTAAAACGGTTAAGGTCCATTTTTACCTCCGTATTTGGTGATACAATGGTATTTGAATTTCTGTCTTTTTTGATATCTGATCGTACCTCTGCAACGGAAACATTTCCCCCTGTTCCACGTATCGATCTCAGATATTCAAATGATCTGTTATTGTTTGATCATCAACTTATGTCAAACAATTTTATTTAGTGTATATCACATTTAAACATTTTCCAAAAAAATAGTACTTAGCATGCTTACAAATATTTCCGAAGAGGACGGGGTAACTTCGGAGATCCTTGCAACAACCCTTGGAATTAAACTATCAAGTGTCAATCATCATCTTCGAAACTTCATTGATGCCGGTCTTGTCTACAGGAAAAAAGATCATTGTACCTGCGTGGTGGTAGTCTCAAAGCAGCTGTATGTGAGATGAGAAAGGATTCTGAGGGATATTCGATGAGTTGGAAATGATAGCGGAAGTTATTGACAATGAGGTTGGGCTTAAATGCCGGTCTCATTAAGTTTTTTTTATCTAGCGATGTAAATATTTATTTGTATAATTAAGTTTATATAACTGTTTGAACATACTTGGTTACTGAGCATTGTTTGTGGGACAACTTGTTCAGTTAAATGGTGGAGGCAGTGGGTATTGTCAGCAGAAATAGTTGAGCAGGAACTGGAAGTTTATCACTTGAAATTGGATGACACAGTGAAAGAAAGGGTCGAAGGACTGTCTCGTGTCAATGAGCAGCTTGAAGCAGAAATATTAGAGCATAATAGAGTTGAAGGTCTGATTGGGGATCATGAACTTCTACTTGAAAATATTCTTGAATCGTCGGGTGATGGAATTGCTTTTTTTGATATGGATAATAAGGCCAAATTGATGAATTCACAATACCGGGGTATGTGGAACATTCCTGAAAATATAGGGGTCGATATGGACTATTTGGATATATTTGTGGAATTTGTTTTTCCACAGCTTGAGAATGCTGATAATGTGGCCTCAAAGATACGTGACTTCTCAAGTCGAAAAGAAAAAGATAGTGGCTTGTTAGATCTCAAAGATGGTCGTGTCATTGAATATAATCTGTTCCCGGTTTTCAAAGATAGGTCGATCCAGGGCCATGTCTGTAATTGTCGTGATATAACTATAAACAAAAAAGCGGAATCTGAACTTAAGAAGTATGCGGAGGACCTGGAACATTCTAATGAGCTAAAGGACCTGTTCGCGGATATCTTGCGGCATGATCTGTTGAATCCGGCGGGGTTAGTCAAAGGTTTTCTGAATGTTCTTATACAAAAAGAAGCTGATCCCTATATGCTGGATATGCTCAAAAAAGTGGAAATGAGCAATCAGAAGCTTATCGATATGATCGGGATGGCTGCAAAACTTTCAAGACTTGATTCAGATGAAGAGATCGAGTTCAATATTATCGATCTTGGCTTTATGGTCAACATCGCAAAAGCGAACTTTGGGCCCATGTTCGAGAAAAAGGGTATGAAGGTCGTGTCCCTTTTCAGTGGGAATTATCCTGCAAAGGCCAATATGATGATCGAGGAAGTGTTCGCAAACCTTCTTTCAAATGCTATAAAATACAGCCCCGAAGGCAGTACTGTCTATGTTGATATTTTTGATGCAGGTGATGAATGGAAAGTGCAGTTCACTGATTTTGGTGAAGGTATTCCCGATGAGGATAAAGAATTCGTATTTGAAAGGTTCAAGCGCGCCAACAAGACCTCTATAAAAGGAACTGGTCTTGGTCTTGCGATCGTAAAGAAGATTATCGATCTTCATGGTGGCAGTTTTGGAGTTGAGGATAATCCCTGTGGGGATGGATGTGTTTTCTGGATATCTCTGAAAAAAGGATGATCTTCGGTCCTTCTACCAAATTGGCTATATATATGAAGGTCAATGTCGTTGCATCAGGAACATGGTAGATATAATGGTCGAAGATACAATTACTGACAGGGATAACGTGCTTTTTGAAGCAGGTATCAAGCTTGGAGCTTTATATCATCAGTTCACAGGTTCTCCGGTGAACCTTCGTACTGTGGAAAGCCTTGAGACAGCTATTGCACAGAGCATTTCAGTGCAGCCGTGTGTGGAGAACATTACTGTGAGCATAGATAGGGATATCCTGGGCTCAAAGCTCAACGATGAGTTCGGTTACTGCGAGCTTGAAGGGCGTATGCTCAATGTTCAGATCGATGCAAGATACGGCTCAGCAAAGGTGCATGTTTCAATGGAGTTCAACAAGGAACTTGACTATCCTTTGATGAAAATAGATAAAATAGACTGACCACTTAGAGTAGCGGTCAGATTTCGGAAAATGCCTTTACGACCTTCTCATTCTGTTCTTGTGTTCCAATTGTCACACGTATGAGTGATAGGCCTGCATGTGCAAAGGATGTGCAGTCACGTACAATGATGCCCTTTTTGAGCAATTCGTTAGTAACCTCGCGTGCTTTGTGTGGTGCTATATCGATAAGTACGAAGTTAGCTTGTGTATCGTAGACCTTGAAAGGCAATTCTTCCTGAAGGAACTTCTTTCCTTTAACTGCAAGTTCGATACTTTTATTCAGATGTTCGGTGTCTGAGAGGGCAGCTATCCCTGCGGCCATTGCAGCCGTACTGACATTGAAGGGGGTTGCTATCTTCATGTACTCTTCTCTGAGCCACTTCGGCATGATGCCGTATCCCATTCTAATACCTGCAAGACCGAATGCCTTTGAAAATGTCCTGCCCACAATGATGTTGTCATGTTGGGGTACAAGATGTGCAACATTCTTCTCAGCGAATTCCACGTATGCCTCATCCACAAAAACAAGTGCATCGGTAGCTGTTGCGATCTTCAGTATGTCTTCTTCAGGAATGACATTTCCTGTAGGGTTGTTCGGGGAACACAGGAAGATCATCTTCGTGTTCGGGGTGAGGGCTGCCAGTAATTTATCCGCATTGATCGAAAAGTCCTTTTCACGCTGGACATATACCGTAGTTGCACCGTTGGCACGTGCAGCTATCTCATAGTAGGAGAAGGTCGGAGTAGTGATCACTACTTCGTCACCGTTAGTTATGACAAGTCTTGCCAGTCCGTCCAGCAATCCATCCATCCCGGGACCGGATGCAACAATATTGGCTGCAGGTATGTCTATATACTCAGATATCGCATCCACAAGTTCGCGTGCATCTGCTGAAGGGTAGATACTGATGCCCTGTGCATTCTCTATGAGTGCTTCGACAGCTTTTGGTGAAGGTCCGAGAGGATTCTCGTTCGACCCGAGCTTGATGACCGAGGATGGCTCAAGTCCGTAGGTCTTCACTATATCCTCGATGGACTTACCGGGAACATATTTGGCAATGGATCCTATCTCATCCTTTATCAGTTCATATCTGGGCAATGATCTCGACCACCTTGTCTATTTGTTCCTTTGTTATTATGAGTGGAGGTGCGATGCGTATGACCTTCTCGGAAGTGCAGTTCAAAAGAATGCCATTGTCCCTTGCAAGGTCTACGATGTCTGCACAAGCCCTGTTTATTTCGACACCGATCATAAGGCCGCGTCCACGAACTTCGACAATGCTATCGTTATCAAGGGAATTTAGCTCGTTCATGAAGTATTGTCCCATCTCTGCCGAGCGTTCCACCAGTTTCTCATCCCTTATTATATTGATAGATGCCAAAGCTGCGGCACAAGCAAGGGGTCCTCCGCCGAAAGTTGCAGCATGCTGGCTCTTTTCAAATGAAATTCCATCGCGTGCTACAATAGCACCCATTGGGAATCCACCACCGATGGCCTTTGCCATGGTCATGATGTCCGGCTGAACCTTCGAATGTTCCTTGCAGAACCATTTACCAGTTCTTCCAAAGCCTGTCTGCACTTCATCGAATATCAGGAGCATCTCGTTCTCATCACATATCTCGCGCACTTCTCTCAGGTATTCATCTGAAGGCACATTTATGCCACCTTCTCCCTGTATGGGCTCTACGATGACGGCAGCGGTATCTTCAGTAATTGTATCCCTTATGGCCTGTGCATCGTTGTAGGGTACGAATCTCTCTCCCTGTATGAGTGGCTCGAAAGGTGTCCTGTAAATGGATTTGTATGTGACTGTCAGTGAACCCATGGTCCTCCCATGGAAGGAGTTCTCAGCAGCGATGAATTCCTTCTTGCCGGTGGCTACTCTTGCCAGTTTCATTGCAGCTTCCACGGCTTCGGTTCCGGAATTGCAGAAAAATGCACGTCCCATGCCTGAAATGTTCACAAGTTCTTCGGCAAAGTTTGCCTGGACGTCCGTGTAATAGAGATTTGAAGTGTGTATGAGCTTGCCTGCCTGCTTGGTGAGGGCTTCGACCACTT
Source organism: Methanococcoides sp. (assembly GCA_021108275.1). Taxonomy (GTDB): domain Archaea; phylum Halobacteriota; class Methanosarcinia; order Methanosarcinales; family Methanosarcinaceae; genus Methanococcoides. Next base: position 117,167 of record JAIORD010000005.1, on the reverse strand, counting down.
TCGGGTGGCAGTGTCCAACATTGTTCACAGCGATGCCGGCGACACAGTCGATGTATTCCCTGCCCTCAATATCACGGACTATTGAGCCCTGTCCGCTTTCAAGTGCTAATGGTTGGCGAGTGTATGTCTGCATTACATACTTTGAATCTTTCTCAACGATTGAATTGTAATCTTTTGATAGAGTTGTCTCTTTGGTCATAAAAAGCCTCTAAATAGTTAATAATGGTCAAATATCAAGCGTCATAAGTTCATTTTCATTGAGGATCTCATCTTCTTCCCTTATGAAGATAATTCCTCCGGTTGCTCTCATGACACCGTCAACACGTGCACTTTCGTGTATCTTTATGGAATTGGCATTTATCTCACCAAGAACATGTGTTCCCTTGTTGATGTATACATCACCTCTGGATACAATGTTCCCGTGTATGATATTATCTTCCCCGAGGTCCACTGTATTAAGGGTGCGGATACTTCCATAAAGCGTAGTATCATTTCCCATCTCGAGTGTGGAAGCACGGATATTGCCGACAAGGCGACAATTGTTGCCTATGGACGCTGTGGCTGGTACTCTGATAGAATCGATGGATATCTTAGAACCGTTCGGGACGATCATGGCGAGATTTCCTATGGTCTCTACTTCTTCATCGAAAAGCTCATCAAGCGCCTTTTCGACCTCTTCATCCTTGCCCATGCGTAAAAGTTCTGTCAGATAAAGGAACAGGTATGCTATAACAGGAATCGGGTTCCTTACAACGATCCAGCCCTTTGCTTCAAAACCGCTGCTGATCTTCACATCATTTCCAATGTCAAGGTCGCCTTTTACAACGAGCCTTCCATCAATGGTGACGAACTCACCGATATAAGCGTTCTCTTTTGTCTTGACGTTCCCACCGATGTGTGACCAGATATCTATCCTTACATCTGAGCTGGCAACTATGTCACCTGAAACCTCTACTCTTTCACCGAGTATGGCAGCTTTGGCGATAATTCCATAGCGTATGTCGGAATGGTTGCCCACTACGATATCACCATCAAGAACGATGTTCCGTTCTTCCATTTTTGTATTGTCAGGAATGACAAATGTCTTCAGGAGTCCCTCTTCTGCGATATTTTCACTCTCCGGTGGGGATGATTTTGAAATTATGTATGCTCTATCAGCTTATTTAACCTGTTGCTATGTGTAGATCTTGAAGTCTGCCTGCTGTTTTGCAAGAGAAAGCTCATTGTTCGCATCCGCACCTGACATCGACCGCGGCACCGGTATCAAGGGCTTCGATCTCTTCAGGGGACAACACCAACTGTCCTGTTGCGATAACCATGTCGTTCTCATCGACAACAAGGACCTCATCCCCGCTCCGAAGTTCAGGGTCGATAGCAGTTACATGTTTTGCAAATGTGGTCTTGCCCTTGGAGACGAAAGGCACAGCATCATCACAGACAGTGACCCTTGAACCTGGCGCAGGTATGTGTTTGTGTATAACTGTTGCAGCATCCATGCTCAATGTGAAAGTTCCATCTCTTGCTCTTACGGTCGCAATACGTTTGCCTTGGCTCATTATCTGTCGGATACGTTTTGTCCTTGAGAGCTGGAATGTTGAGTCATCGGGGAACAGAATTTCTCCGCATCCTTTTCCAAACTGGTAGTCAGCCATGACACGAACTTTTTTCAGCATTTTCGCATTTTTATCCATAGGCGCAAGATTATGTATTGCACTTAAAAATAGTATCGGTCGAAAATATGTTTCGGAATCGAATTGTTGGCATAACAGATTTTATATTTAAATAGTACCAATCAGCTTTAAATAATATTATATCAATCTTTATATTGAGGAAACGGGAAGATTGCTTGCAAACTTTTGTGTTGTAAATGACTGTAATCAAGCAAACCATTCATCCCCTCAAAAACCGTTTCCTCACTCTCTTATTACCTTCTTTTGTGGTATTGACCTGAAAGCTTTGCTTTTTTGATAAATTAGTCTGATGCTATACGATATAAGGGTAGATATATCCATATCTACCTTACATCTCGACCCTCTATCCTTAACATAATTTTTACATATCAGCCTTTAATAACGCCCATGGGCATCATTTTTGCTACCTTTCTTGCGATATCCAGTTCGTGGACCACATTGACCACCTCGCTACTGGATTTGTAAACACCTGGAGCTTCTTCTGCAATGACAGCTGGATGTGCAGATCTGACCGTAATGCCCCTTTTCTCAAGTTGCATCTTGATATCTTCTCCTTGGAACTCCTTTTTAGCATGTGAACGGCTCATCACCCTGCCGGCACCATGACATGCACTTCCGAACGAGATGTCCATTGATCTATCTCCTCCGTGAAGTACATAGGATGCTGTGCCCATGCTTCCGGGGATCAGCACAGGCTGCCCGACATCACGATATTTTAAAGGAACTTCCTTATGTCCCTTTGGGAATGCCCTTGTAGCACCTTTACGGTGGACGTAGACGTTCTTCTTTTTGCCGTCAACCTCATGCTCTTCGAGCTTTGCCACGTTGTGTGCCACATCATAGACAAGTTCTAAACCCAGCTCGTCAATATCCGACCTGAATGTGTCTGCGATAACATCCCTTGTCCAGTGCGTGATCATCTGGCGGTTGTTCCACGCATAGTTGGCTGCACATATCATTGACCCAAAGTAGTTCTGTGCTTCCTCGGACTGCGCCGGAGCACATGCGAGTTGCTTATCTGGAAGCTGTATGCCGTATTTCTTCGAAGCCTGTGACATCGTCTTGATATTGTCCGTACAGATCTGATGGCCTGTGCCGCGTGAACCGCAATGTATCATAAAACTGACCTGACCTTCTTCCAGTCCAAAAGCATCAGCAGCCTCCTGGTCATATATCTTATCAACATATTGCACTTCAAGGAAATGATTCCCGCTTCCAAGGGTTCCCGCTTGTGGTCTCCCCCTCTTTCGTGCCTTGATGCTTATGTTACCAACATCTCCGCCTTCGATACACCCGCCGCCTTCACAGTGCTCAAGGTCGGTCTTTTCCCCATAACCGTTCTCCACTGCCCACTTCGAGCCATGCAGGAATATATCATCGAGTTCGCTGTCTGTAACTCTCAGACGGCTTTTTGACCCGACACCCGATGGCACTGCCTCGAACATCCTCTCTGTAAGTTCTTTCATCTTCGGACGGACCTCATCGACCGTAAGGTTGGATCGTAAAAGCCTTACACCGCAGTTAATATCAAAACCCACGCCTCCCGGGCTGATAACTCCTTCCTCTTCATCAAAGGCTGCAACTCCTCCGATGGGGAACCCGTAGCCCAGATGGGCATCAGGCATTGCCATGGAGAATTTCTGTATCCCTGGCAATTTTGCCACATTTGCCACCTGGTCAAGTGTTTCCGGCTCGAGGTCCCGGATAAGCTTATCTGAAAGGTATATCCTTCCCGGAACGTTCATTCCAGGCGAGTAGTCCTCAGGTATCTCCCAGATATTATCATCTATCTTCGTGAGCAAATCAGTTATTTTATTTCCGCTTTCCATGTATCCCACCCCTTGATGATATTGTTCTTAATGTATCATCGATAATATTCGTTAATTTCATGTATCGACAGTGACCTGGACCATGTATCCGTTCTCGGTCTCTTCCACTCTCAGATCATTGTATGTCACTGCCTTGACCTCTGTATCTATCTCATGCCTTTCAAGGTCTATCTCTTCACCGCATGCATGACCTGATAATTCGAATTCTCCATCCTTTTCTGTTATATTTTCAACCTTGAACTCCCCGAATGCGAGGAAATCCACTTCGAAAAGAAATAGGAGCTCTGAGAGCCACTCAACAAGCAGTTCATCTATCTCTGGTGCATTGACAATGATATCTTCTCTGTGCTTGCAGTCCACTTTTGATGTATTTATCATCACATTGAACATAGCTTCCGCAGCATTTGCAAAAGCATCTTCCTTTGTTTTGCCGTAGGCTCTGAACTTTGCATCCGCAGTATGTTCAAGATATTCATATTTTACTTCAGTGGACGGCATAATTTTTAGATGGTCTTTGCTCTACTTTAAACTATTCCAGAACGGTTCTGTGGGTCAATATGTCCTGTCTCAGAGGCGCTTCCATATGCTGCCCATTCTCTGTATGGCTGTAATATGGCTGCCAATAGCTATCACTACGAGAGACCATCCGATGATCGTGTATCCGAAGATCGCTTCACTGTAGATGTAGTAGGCAAGGGATGCTATCAGTATCAGTACAAGCCTGTCAGCTCTACCCATAATGCCGCCATAGAACCTGCCGATACCCAGTGCCTGTGCCTGGGTTCCAAGATAGCTGGTCAGAAGTACACAGACAATGGCTATGGTGCCTATCTGCCAATGGACATGTCCTCCGAAGAACATTCCGCATATTATGAAAACATCGGAATATCTGTCGATGACATGGTCAAGGAAATCACCTTTTTTACTGTCTGTGCGAAGGTACCTTGCGACTGCACCATCGAGGGCATCAAGGAATGAGTTAAGGGCAACAAATAATATCGCTATGAGTGCACTTAAGGGGTTGTCCACAGAAAAATAGAATGAGATACCCGCAAGTGCAGCGCATACCAGTGAACCCACTGAGAGAGCGTTTGGTGATATGCCTTTGTTCGCTACGCTTCTTGCTATCGGGTCGAGTATCCTTGTAGCTGCCGGTCTGAATGAATCAATGGTCATGGCTTTTCCTTGTATATTCAATAATAGTAGAGGTCTATTACCGTATATTGACTATTAGTTTTTTTGGTTCTTTTCGTATGGATTTATTTTTTGGCAAGGTCCACAAGATACTTTATTCTGCATGAATGTTCGATCTGTGTCATAATTATGTATGCTTCCGATAATGTCTCGCCTATTGTGAACGGCCCATGGCTGTAGACCACTATTCCTCGATGCTCTTCAAACGCCTTAACCGCTCCTTCTCCCACTTCCTTAGAACCGATCCCACCTTTAACGATGGGTATTTCCTTCAGGAAAAGTTTTCCTTCGCTGTCAATGGGGATTATCTTATCAGAATCTGTTATGAGTGTCTGTGTGACGGAATAGGGACAATGTGCATGAACGATCGCTTTTGCATCAGTTCCCTGATAGATCGCACGATGGACCGATGTCTCTGACGATGCCAGTACGTCAAGCGTTGATGTATCTTCGATGGGCACTTCTACCACACTTTTCTCCTCTATCTCATCCAGTGCCGCACCTGTCCGTGTTATTATCATACTTCTTCCAACACGCACACTAATGTTCCCGAAATTAGACTCTACAAGCCCGTGGTCCACAAGCTTTTTCCCGAATTTTGCCATTTTTTGCCACATAGTATATCTACCACCCTAGAATCAACCATTACATTTATCTGTTATTATGCATTGTATGGGTACGTTTCAATAGCGCCTCGGTGGCTCAGCCCGGCAGAGCGAGTGATTTGTAATCACTAGGTCGCGTGTTCGAATCACGCCCGAGGCTTTTTTCTCTCTGTTTGAAAAGTCTTTTTTGTTTCTGATCAACTAAAACATAGTTCCTTTCATGTTTAAGATTCTAAAATACTATAGCATATCTGCTGTTCCTCTCTAAGACCAAACTCTCCAAGGACCTCTAAAAATGCAATTCAAACCCTATCACCTTGCATTCCTTGCAGCGACTGCCTTCTTTGCAATGGCAGGTGGTGCTATACTTGCTCCTGTCCTTCCGCAGATGGTTGGACCGCTTGGCAGGATGCCCCACGAAGTTGCACAGTTGATGACCGTCTATACCATTTCCACAGCCATCTTTTCACTGGTAATTGGCCATTTTGTGGACAGGGTCAATAGGAAGACCATCCTTGTGCCCTGTCTTGTTCTCAACGGTCTTATGGGCCTTTTCAGCTTCTTTGCCACCGACCTTGAAACCTTACTTGTGTTGAGGTTCGTTCAGGGCATAGGGATTGCTGGCATGATGTCGCTGGTAATGCTGGTCATAGGGGATGTCTATGAAGGGCTTGACCGTGTCCAATCCATGGGAAGGATAAGTATGGCAATAGCCATTGGGTCGGTAACAGCACCTCTTATAGGTGGAGGTCTGGCCACAGTGGGGTGGAACTATCCGTTCTTGTTCTACGTCCTCTCCCTGCCATTTGCCCTTCTGGTGTGGGCGTTGCTTCCTGAAACAAAAGATCATGGCCACCATGAAAATGCCAAAGGGCTTGGCGAAGCGCTTCGGGCATTAAAGGACAGGAGAATTGCCTATACGGTCTTCTTAAGTTTCGCTATCTTCTTCCTGCTATTCTCGATCGTGGTTTACATCCCGTTCATGCTAAAGGAAGTATTCGGCTTCGTTGCAAAGGAGGCAGGACTTGTGCTCTCAATTCAGGGGGTTGCTATCATTCTGGTAGCTTCCAGCATAAAGAAGCTTGCAGCAAGGTTATCGCTTCCAGTGCTCATAGGGTCCGGTTTTATCCTTATGGGTGTATCGATATTTCTCATCTCTATGAATACTCAGCTTCCAGTCCTGTTCCTGCTCCTTCTTTTCTTCGGTGCCGGTTTTGGTCTTGCACAGGCAAGTATTGACTCGCAGATTATACAGATCTCACCTGCGAGGGCAAGAGGCGGAGTTCTGTCCATCCACAATACCATGAAATATGTGGGACAAAGCGCTGCACCGGTGTTGCTGGGGATGGTACTGCTCTACTTCGGTCTGCAGACAGTTTTCCTTTTGGCAGGCATTTTTGGTCTGATAGTGGCATTGACAACATTTGCAGTCAGGGTATGGTTCGATTGATATCTTTCTATATAATACAAATAACAAAGAAATGAACATGTATTACGATCTAATGCAAACAGGCCTTGTGGGTGACCTCCTTATCGCAGGCGATAATGATGGCCTGAAAAGGGTATGTCTGCTCAAAGGCAAGAATGACTTTATCATTCCTTCAGATTGGATTCGTGATGAAGTTCTTTTTTCAGATGTTAAGGAACAATTAGGGCAATATTTCAAAGGTAATTTGAAAGAGTTCGACATAATATTGACTCCCGAAGGCACTTCCTTTCAGAAGCTGGTATGGGATGCCCTCACCAAAATACCGTTCGGAACGACTGTGGCCTATGCTGATATTGCAAAAATGATCGGTAGGCCGAAAGCTGTGCGGGCTGTAGGGGGTGCTATCGGTGCAAATCCTATACTGATCATCATTCCGTGTCATCGGGTGATCGGTTCTTCAGGAAAGCTCACCGGATTCTCAAGCGGTCTGGAAAACAAGGTCCTGCTTCTGGGGCATGAGGGGATGAAAATAAAAGGTAGTGGAAGGTCAGCTCTTGTGATGTGATCTGATACTTTACCGTTATTAGAACGGTATGGGTGAAATTGGGATCATTATGTGGGATCTTGGTTAACTACGAAGCCATTGCTTCTAATTATGACTGCTACGCCAATGTTATTAAGAACTGAAGGAAATTTAACGTTGAGTATGACTTTCACAAACGATTCTTGGGAAAAAAGATCCTACATGATAATACAAGTGAAAATAGCTGTATCTTATTTTGAGAATAATATTAAATAAATAAAAAATTAAGAGGGGGCTCAACCTCTTATTTTTTCTTAAGATATTTGCTAATATCACCGCGATTAATGTATGCCAACAATCCAATAATGGTAGCAAAAGATAGTAACATAATTCTATGTTCTGTCGAAGTTTTTGGATCTGCGGACTTTGTGCGATTTAGTCCCTTATACAATGTCATTCGACCTTCTGATTCTTCTGTCGAAGTGTTCGTATCTGTAGCAGTTAGCCATTCATCCTCGGATACAACACTGTTTGTCTCGCCGGTTATTGCAAACGGTGAGAATCCCGGGGTTTTGGCCTCGAAGTAGATGTATGAATCATCTTCTCCAACCTTCATGGTATTGAGAGCATTCCAATTGCCTCCACTGTGGCGATACAATACTATTGAATTATCATCAATACCATTCTCTGTGAACCAGTCTTTTGCTACACTAAAACCTATTACAAGATCAGCAATATTATCTTCTGTAGCAAATCCTGATTTACCAACCCAGATGTTAAGGTTGCTATATACAATTCCAGGAGCACTTTCGTCAACCATTGAAGAGTCATCATTAAGCACTTCAACCGTTGCTGAGACCCTTCCGTAATTTCTCAGTGCAGATAAGTTGATGTACTCAATAGCATTACGCTCCTCATCGAATGTGTAGCTAATTTCAAGTCCACCTAGGATGTTCTCTGTTTTCACATCCTTAAATGCGATGTTTTCAAAGGTTTCGCCGGTTGCTCCACTTCCACCGCCACCGCCGCCACTTGACCCGCCTGAAGTTTTTGGTGTATTTATAACAAAGGATGCAGATGATGATTCAAATGAAGGTTTTGCTGAATTGCCTGTGTTCAGGGATAATACCGCTTCGTAGGCACCGGTATTGAGGATGGATGTGTCCAGGGTGATGGTATACTCATATACAACATCTTCACCGCCTTCACCATAGCTGTATCCGTACCCATAGCCGTCTCCGAAGTCATGCCCATAGCCCACATTGGAGTCATAGCCATAGCCATCACCGTGGCCATATTCTGCTGATGATGGGACTGTGACAGCTGCAATTGTGATGCCTGTATCTCCTGAGAGTACATTCCCTTCTGTTGAGAAGACGACTTCTTTGGAAGTTGCACCTGTGATATCCAACGAGAAGTTATCAATTGGTACGTATCTGTCAGTGTTCTCGATCGTCGCAGTAACATTAAATGATATGGATTCACCTTTTGTAGGGGTGGTTCCATCCAGGCCTGTGATCCCTATTGTAACAGCACTTACAGGACCTGATAATATCATCATTATTAAAACGGCAATCGTTATTCCCACACTAATATATTTCCCATGTGGTCTGGTTCTAGATCTTGCTTCCATAATTTACCTCTATTTTTTATAAGACACCACCACCATGTCATCTTAATAATACTATCAATGATTATAATAATGATAATAATTTCATATCATCTATCGATTTTCTTATAGCAATAAACTATATAAAAGTGCTGAATTATTTGTTAATAGTTATAAAGTCTGATAATCTTATGTGAAAGTTAGGATTGAAGTATAGATCTTCTATAGTGCAACAAAATGATTGCTGTCATCAAGATAGAGATCAATACTCCTATCATATGTGTGCTGAAGGGTTTATAATAAATATCCTTACCATCTGCAATATTGTCGGATGTTGTAAATATTGACGTTAATCCTGCTGAATCCAAACTTCTACCACTATCGATCCCCCAGCCATTTTGATCGTGGTCAGGTGAAGTGAAGAGTATATATTCTGCAGAGTCATGCAAACGATACTTAAATGGCGATACTTTAGTATAGTTGAGTTCCTTTTCCGATGTATCGATTGCATCCATTTCAATACCTTCTGCATCAGCAGATTTTATCAAATAACCATGGTTATTAATATCGAATGTTTTGCTCAGTTCTACCAATTCACCCCAATTCTTTATTTTGATCAAAGAATTTACTCCCCGTATCCTTGAAGTCTTATGAAGATTCTTAAATACGACAAGTTCTTCATTTTCCAGAACTAATTCCAGATCACTCTGATCATAGAGGAAATCATATTGATAATGATCAACATCCTTTGCAAGAACTACATATTTGACGTTCAATGGCACTATGAGTTCTCCAAAGTTGTTTATCTCGTTTTTGTGTTCCAGTAAATACCCCATATAGTGCTGTGTTGGTTTTGCACTCTGTGTTTGTATGTTCCCAACTTCTGCATTTTCCCCGATAATTGTGGGTTTTTTAAAGAATATGCCTGCGGGATTTGCAATCCTCCTGTCGCTCCAACTGAAGCTCATATATAAGTGCCAGGGAAAGAACAGGACATCAAAATCTTCGGTATCGTTGTTCAGAAAATCGTTGACATCATACCATTCGGAAGGGTAATCTCTTGTTTCGATCTGTCCGTGAAAACCATTGAAAATAGTGAACGAATAAACTAATGGAACTGCAATTATGAGCACAGCCAGAGCTATTGAACATACCTTTTGTTTATTTTTTGATGCAAGTTCTATTTTTTTACTATTTCTTAAACCGTTTAAAAGTTCATCAACACCCAAACTGCCCAAGAATGAATATGCTAGAACCAAAACACCTACGAATTTCTGAGAATCTCTCATGCCCTTAAAAATAAATAAATGATCGAACAAGTACTCAAAGATAGGTGCAAAATATGGGTATGAGATACCACTTGCAAGTACCAAAGAGATTATGGCAGATAAGATCAGGCCTTTGTGCAGGGTTTTCTTTGTGTTGGACATAAAACCGTGAACTGTGAGGAACAAGATCGCAGTAAAGAGCAGCACAAATATCCACTTAGGTGCAAAATGAAATGGATAGGCATATCCTCCGCGCCAGAAACCATACATCATTGCATTTGAGAGCAGTATATTCCCTGAGATCGTACCGCTGGCAGTGAAAGCGGCTAGGTCAGGTGCTGATATGTGGCTTAAGATCGACAATCCTTGAAAAAGAGATGAAAATACAGGTAAGATCCAGAACATATTGACCGCTGAATAAACTAAACCTAAGTGAATAGTACTTTTAATAATATTCTTTCTTTCTTCTTTTTTATCATATACGGTAAAAACAAATATGCAAAATTGAATGAAAAAGACGGTTAGAAGAACATGCGGGTCGAATAAGCCTACAATAGTGGTCCATAGCAATGCCCTTCTCCATTTAGTTCTATCCTCTAGAAAATCCGAGAAACTTCTTATTGCAAGAGGTACGAAAGCATATGCTAAAAGTAAATAGAGATGTCCAGCCAAAAATCGGGTATAAATGAACGGATTTATTGCATACAGGGTTCCGCTAAAGTATTTGCCGTGAACAGACTTAGATGGGGCAGATATGTGGGCAGATATACCCGATATTAAAAAAGCTGAGAACAAGATGATCTTTTGTGTACCCCATGAAGGTAAGATCATTTCTAAAAACTGAAGAAGTGCAAGGAATGGGGTCTGTCCCCCAATGCCGTTGCTCAGGATGTGATCGGCAAGATAATTTCTGTGAGGAGCCCATATAGTATCTAACGTCAGAATGTAACCAGGTCGAAACAGTGGAAGGAAGATTGCAAGTGTCAGTAGAGTATAATAAATAAGGGCATATTTATCTATTGAATACTGAGCCACCCTATTTTTTAATCTCCTCATATGGCACCCGATTTAATTCTCATTTGACTGTCTCAGAAGTATGCTCAAAAGCAGATACATAGAAGAAAATCCAATTAATATCAAAAAGATCATTTCCAGATATCCTCTGACAATCCACCAGCCGAACATGGATCCATATACATACAATATAACAGATAATATTCCTAGATTGATCGATACATCCTTTGATATACTTTTCATATGCATCAAATGGGATCGCTTGATCACTTGTTCCATGCGGGGCAGGGATATTGGTGTATGCTTTATGGACGGTTTCAATCCACTGATCTTTTTAAATATGTGTATATTTCCTGCAGATCTACTGGCCCATGCGTATAATTTATGAACGGTTCCTGATACCCGTACCATTGCAGATCTGAGCTTTTCCGGAGTGTTATCGGGAAGCGAAAGTTCGAAAAACCTGATCATTACACCAATGACCAATAGATAATATGCATATATGGCAAGGTTCTCAGCACGAGTCTCATCACCCATTGCAAGTGTCACTGCTGTAGCTGCAAGCAAAACTAATGCAAGAAAAATCGGATAATTGGATGGTGGCCAGTTACTTGTTTCCATTTTGATCTTTACCTTGGAGAGATTCTTCGTCTATCAGTTACATCTTATAACTTTAATCGTTCGGTCAAATGATACAGACGTATAATTATACCCGGTTCAGTTTTTTGATGACCCTGGATATCATTTCTGCGATGGGGGTTATGGCTTTATGGTTCGGCATACCAGCAAGGAATATTGCTGCATCTTCTTCTGTCAACAAATTGAAGCTTGCTAATACCACAACATATATTATGCCACTTAGGGTTAGACTTCCCACCAGTGGGAAAAGACCCGTATGTGGAAGAGTGTACAGTACCAGGAGCAGTACACTAAAGCTTAACAGTGTTTTCACCATTGCAAGATGGTCAAGTTTGAGCTTATATGTGTGCACATAAAGACCTGCCGTTACGATACACCCAATTGAGCATGCGATGGTGGTCGATGTTGCTGCACCGACTATTCCGTATGAGGGGACTAAAACGATCAGACAGATTATCTCAATTATCACGGCTAGTGGCAGGACAATTGCCGGGATTCTTGGTACATTGCGTGCCTGGAATATGCTTGTAAAGATCATTGTCATGACCAAAAATCCCATGCCAATGGCTACTATGGCAAGTGCCGGTGCACTTGCGATATATTCAGATGGGAACATTAACAAAATAAAAGCATCCGGGACAGATGCGATCACAAGCGCAAGGGGAAGGATGAACAATGCACCGTATTTGATACTTTTTGATGCATACCTGTCATTTTCTGTGTGCTTTGAGATGTATGGGAATAGCACGCTCATCAATGCCCCTACCATGAATATGGGTAATTGTGCAAGGATCAAAGCTGCCCTGTAGTATCCTGAAAGCGCATCTGAAAGCGCTACTTCTGTGAGGAACTTCACGCCTATGATATCGATGTTCATGAGCATTGTGGTTCCAAGTGTGCCAAAGAACATCGGAAGGGCGAAGAAGTAGACATTGGTATCAGCCCATCCTTTTGTTTTCCAGAAGGTGAAGTCCTTGGTCAGTAGAATCGCAAGGGAAAGCCCAATGAAAACTGATATTGGGAAGCTGAGGACTGCACCAAGTGCCCCAAAACCCATTTTAACCAGTATGATTCCTGATATGAGTTTTGCAAAAATAATTATTATCCCGATGAATGCAAAGGACTTGAAGCGAAAAGTTCCCTGAAGTATGCTAAAATAAATGACTGCCATGGCAGTGAGTATTGTTGCAAGTAGAATACATATAATTAATAAGTTGTAACTTGCTCCAAGATCGATAATATTGGTTGTATATCCAACATAGAATACAGCTGATATGAGGATAGCAATGCCGATGTTTGCAATCAAAGCGCTCTTAAATACACGGTGCTTTGTAGAGATATCATACTTCCCGGAGATGAATTTGGTAGTCGTAAGTGGAAAAGCGGATGTCACAAACAGTGAAAATATGAGCAAGAATGATGCTGATACCCCCAACATGCCGAATTGTGCAGGTGTCAGCATCCAGCCCATTACAACATTAAATGCATAGTTAAGGAATGCACCTATGAAGAATGCGGCAAACATCACAAAGCTGTTCTTTGAAGGATTGGTCATGTATTACCTCGGAGATTCATAATAATTTCGTATATGGGCCAGAATATATCTCATCTGCCCCGATACATGTTCAGTGCACTATAATACCCGACCAGTGTCCCGACAACGATGTAAAAACTCCACTCCGGCACTTGCATGACAATATACCCCGCACTAAGGAACACTAAAAGCATCCCTGCAAAGTCGTGCAGATGTGAATCCATCATTAACACCTTGCCCACAGCCGAATCACTTCTCTTGACCACAGCCACACCGATGCCAGCACCAGTTAGAACGATCCCCGCAGCAGCCATGTCTGATTCCCCTCTGATGAACGCAGCTGCAAGCACTGCAAGCCCGCAGGTGACTGCCAGTATATCAAGTGGAAGCGAACGTGTCATCTTTTGCATGTGGTTCCTCACAGACACCGCCGCGAACATACCGATCAGAAGCATTATGAGCTTTGGATATAGTTCACCGGTAAGTATGGTAGGCGGTATTTCATCTCCTGTCGGAGCATAAGCAAAATCCTCTCCCACGATTTCGAATAGATCGCTGTCCTGCATTCCGCCGGTGTCCACACTAACAACATACTGGCCATCTCCCCGGTAGAACTCATTGTACCCTAGATTGATGTTGAATGTAGGGCCAGTGACAGGCACATCCCTGGAGTAGATCTCCTTCTTACCGTTATCAACAACTCTGTAGACCTTTATTTCTGCCGTCGTATCCCAATCTACCAATTCAGCAGGGAATGGAGAACCTATGCTGACAGTACCGCGTATCCCGTTATCTTCTTGCAGGTCTGCTGAGAGTGTTGTAACCGCCGGGTTGAGTGCATGCACCTGATAGTCCACTGATTTCTCGATGGTAGAATACTCGGTTCTGACCGTCACAGTGACCTTCTGGCTGCCCTGCTTTTGAGGTGCCTTCAGCACGATCCTGAACTCTTCCGATTCATTTGATCCGAGATCAAGTTCCGGGTTGGTGGTCTTGCTGTCCCCCTCTGTGGATATTGTGATCTCAGGTTTGCCTGTATAACGGACTCCGATCATGTTCTTCACCGAGAACTGAATCTCCATCTCCTCTTCTTGATGGTATGTTGAGTTAATCGAGATATCATCCACGCCAATGTTAAGTTCATCAGTACTGGCAGAGATGATATCTTCAAGCCAGACGGCGCTGTTATCCTCTGCATCGAATACTTGTGTTACCTTGAAGTTCACAGCCTCATCCCCATTCTCGAAGTTGAGGGAGACTGTGTCGCCCTCTGATGCTACGTTTGAGTCCACTGTTTTACCGAACTTGCTTAAACTGAACATTGCGTTTTCATTTGCGATATCATCCAAGTGGAGTGTGTAGATCGAACCGATGCGAGTGGTTGGGTTGGTGGAGGTGAGGTTGAGTTCGTTGATGTAGCCTGAGGCGTTTTCCATGGTGATGGGCCGGAGGTAGAAGTTGTCGAAGTAGCCGGTGGAGCCATATGCATAAAAGCCAATCTTTCCATCTTGTATGTCGTCCTCTAACTCGGCTGTGAGCGTAAGATGATTATCATAGTAGACGTAAATGTTTTGGTCAAGGCGTACGAACTTAAGATGATGCATAGTAGAGAAATCAATTGTATTGTTATTTGTAATTTCTAAATAATGTTTCTCATTAATTAATTTAAATCCTTTACTTTTGCCTTCCTTATTTGAATCGATTTGATACTGATCCTTCACGTCAAGACTCGAATTACCATCGTATATTTCAAATCGTGCCCAATTATCTGAATCTTTATAATAAAAATAAAATCCTATCAGTCCAATGTATGTTGAATCCTTGGAATTCTTTGCAGTAAAATCGAATTCGTTGATATATTGATTACTATCCCATTTTTCAAAGATAATACCCGGTCTGCCAAATCCATTATTTGATAGTGTTCCATTTGCAACATACCAAGTATCAGATATTTCGGTCCAGTTGGATACATCAAAATTTTTAAAATTGTCACGATATTCACCTTTGGATATAGAGGCATCTGTAATGCCTATGAATGAGGTGATGATAATCAAAATCATAAGTTTTCTAAAAATTTTACGATTCATGCGTTTTCGCCCCTGTAATATTTTAATAAATTTAACCATTTAGCTCGTAATACGCTTCTTGGACGGTAGAAAAGATATAGTACACATAAATTGAAAGTCAATAACGAAATTAAAGCACCAACGTAAAATATGTTCTGCGGCCAGAAATACAGTGTCAATTCATATGTTCCTGTGTTATTGATTGGCCACCCATTTGCATACCCATTTGCAATAAATTGACTTTCGTCATCAATTGATTTTTTCCAGAAAGTATCATACCATTCGATGTTACCTTGATAAACATTCCATCCAGGATGATAACTTTCTAAAAAGATTAGATAATAGGGTTCGTTTGCATCATTCGCCTCTATCCTATACTTAACTGGACTTATTTTTTCAAATATAATCTCTGGTGACTTCGACGATTTTATTAATTCCAATTTGGTATTCAGATTTTGTTCATCGATTATAAGCACGTTAGTTTTTGGCTGAAAATCATCTGATTGCAACACATTTAAAAATTGGTTCATTTCCTTGATTTCTAAATATGAAGAAGCTGCGTAAATATGTGGTAAGAAATAACTATCTTTAGCATTAAATATGGAAATGGGGCCAAATGAACTTATTTTTTCATCAGTAATGCCACTTATCAGCATTTCCATCTCGGTATTGTTGGAAAATGTACCATATTCCCACATATAACGTTTGTGAACACTATCTGATATCTCTTTATTGTACATCACATAATCGATATTTAGAATCCCCATTAAGCGTGATAACGTATCATAATCATGTGAAACCATTGCATTCTGCACCATATCGGGCAATTCTGGAATGTAACTGTTATCGAAACTCATTTTTCCACTGAAATCATCTTTTCCACTGAATATTTTGATGGGAGATACACCTATGTACACACCTTTTTTATCAGCACTTTCAAATATTGAATATTGAGCCACTGTTAGTGGTAATGTCAATATTTTAGAGTCCGATTCTATCTTTTTAATGTAATCCATTGAATCAAAATAATATTGTGGAATTTCTACATTACGAGTTAAATCCATTTCTGGATAAGGTGGAAGTGAATTAATATCACCTTGAATAAACGGTATGGCTTGTAGAAGGATAATCACTAATATCGATGATAATAGTATTTTTTTTATTGATTTATGGGAAATTGATTGTAATATTATGTAAAGTGACATACCAAAAGTGAGTGAATAGAATAAACCAAACGTTATAGGGAATTTTCCATAAAAGTTTCTGAACATTACCCATCCAGGTACATTGTCAATCAACCAATTAAATAGAGGTATCCCCCAATTACTAATGTTTACAGTTTGAAAATATACTAATATTAGGGTGGTTATGCCCAGACTTATGTGAATTTTTTTAAGTTGTTTTAACTGTGTATTTTTATTCCCAGTAAGAAATCCAGCAAAAATCAAAATTGTTAATAATATGCTTAATGGAGCCAATCTATAAGTATAATCTGCAATTTCAATGTGTGGCCATCCCCAATTAGAAATGATTCCTCTACTAAAAAGACCAGACAATGTGTCGTAAATGTTCATTGATGGTGCAACTGCATTAACAATCATATGTGCTCCAATTACACCTTGCTCACTTGTGGCGTAAGAGATTTGGTCATTTGACAAAAAAAAGCCACTCAAAAAAGGCAATATCCAAAAAGAATTTAGAAATAATAGTATAGTTGAATACAAAAATGAATATTTAATAATATTAAAACGATTATTTTCTACTAATATGAAATTCAACAAGATGAAAATCAAACTTGCCAGAAAAAATGGAACAAACCATGGGATATTAAAAAGAGTGACCGCTAAAATTGTAGTAATGAATGATCCATATATGATATATGATGTTTTCTTTGTTCTAATTGATTTTATTAAAAATAACAGCAGTAATGGGTATATAAATATTCCATACAAGCTATACAATGGCTGGGGCCATTCAATGTAATATATGATTGGAATAAATACATAGAATAAACTACCTACGATGGATGCATAAAAGGAATTCTCGGTGTTTTTATTACATATTATTTCTTTAATAAGTAAACGCATTGACAGAAATTGAAGCACTAAAGAAATTCCAAATAGTGATTTCTGTATATTCAACATGAATAAAATTTTCTCCAATGCAATTGTTATAAAGTTGAAACCTAAAAATGCATATTGCGGATTGTAGCTTGAAAATGTGGACAATGAAAACCACGAGTATCTTGTGATATTATTCAACCACATATCTGGAAATATGAGGTATAGACGACTATCATCACCGCCAATATTGGACATACTTGACAAAGTCCAAAAAAAAGGTACTGAAAATAGAAATAATGATATGACTAATTGAATAGCATTGGTTTGTGCTTTTTTTAACATAATGCATTACTCGCGTGTTTTTTAGCTATATTCAAATCACTTATTTATATATATTCAGCAGTATTCTATAGTCATATTTAATGGGTTCGGTTCTATTATCGGTCTATTCAACTTAATATTTATTCTTATAGAACACTGTACACATAAATTTGTAAAAGTAGTACATAAGTGATTTTGATATTGAGATGCTATTTGAATATATCTCTTCATTATTATTATTATTATTATTATTGGGGTAATACTTATATTTATCTTTCTCATCAACTTCAAAAATATCATACATTATTTTATCTTTCCATTCATGCATTATAAAAAAATCATTCAACTTACGTTGAATGCAATTTGAATTATTTTTATTAAATATATCTCCAAGTTTTATTAATAAAGAATCGTTATTTTTAGTTTTCCTTTTAAATATTAAATGGTCCTCTTCAAAATCACAAATCCACAAATGTGAATCAAATGGTTTTATAATTTCCAAAAAACCATATGGGACTTCTATGTATCCTCCCTTGCTAACACGAGATATTTCCTCAATAGAACCATTTAAATTTTCGATATGTTCCAAAACATGCGAAGCAATAGTATAGTCAAATGCATTATCTTTAAAAGGTAAATATTCGGCATCAGCTATGATAAATGGTTTGTTTTTATCAAATAATAAATCACCCGAAATTCTCTGTGAATTATCGTATAAATAACGATCTATAAGAATATCCGACCTCCAATGAGGCTTATCACCTGAACCAATCTCTAATACCAGGTCCTCTTTTTTAACAGGTGATTTTATTCGTCTCTTGTAAAACCAGTAAAAGGAATATAATATGCTCTTAATAAGGTTCCCTCCTTTATTTTTACTTTTATTATCGAATTAATTAGTACTAATTAAACAAGTAGATACAAATCCAGGGTGGTTTATATTTTTTAATAAAATAAAATCATATTTTTGATTTTTTTGCCATATATGTACCTCATTTTATAGCACAGTAGGACAAAGCGAACCCAATATAATGCTTAATATCGACTTTCTTCATATTGGTTGAGAACACTTGATTATCCGTAACTTTTCGGATTTGATTCTGTACAATATTCCTTTTTTCTAATGTACTCTTAATGTTCAGTATGTTCCAGCCTATTGCCCGTATTATTGCAACAGAATTGCGTGGTTTCAACATAAAAATATATAATACACAAACTCCCAGACATAATATAATGTGAAGAGGCACAATTTTTATAAGATTAATAATATCTAAATTTTTTAACAATGAACAAATCCGATTTTTAAACGAATGAAATTCGATAAAAGTGTTTCTCATCCTTATTGATGTTGCACCCATTTTATGAAATATTACTGAATCTGGGACGAAAACTATACTATATCCTGCTAACCAAATTCTCCAACACAAATCGGTTTCTTCAAAATAAGCAAAGAAATCTTTATCGAATATCCCCACTTCATCAAGAACACTTCGGCGTACTAGCATAGAGGCACCTTTTGCACTAAAAATCTCTCTATATTCGTCGTATTGCCCTATGTCTTTTTCCCAGATACCTTCATGCGTCAAAAATCCAGTGAATGTTAGGAATGAACCTGTTGCATCTAATGAAGAAGGCTTATCCATCAGTAGCATTTTGCTTTGACATGCACCAACATTAGAATCATTTGCCATAGTATTAACTAATTTAGTTAAAAAATCATCTCTTACATGAGTATCATTGTTAAGGAATAATATATAATCACCAGAACACTCTTTTACTCCTTGGTTGTTTGCTTCAGCAAATCCCAGATTTTCTGTATTTATAATGATCTTTGTATTTGGATAATTATTTTTGATATAATCAACTGAATTGTCAATTGATCCATTGTCCACAAATATAATCTCATAATTTTTATAATTCAGATTCATCAATGAATCAAAACACTTCTCCAAGTATTGAAGGCCATTCCAATTTACAATAATGATAGATACTAATGGATTATTTACCAATCTTTCACCTCATTAAACATAAGCCCCATACCTTTTACCGGAAACTCACACACTTTCAAAAATCCTCGCGATGATTTTTGTACCAATTTATTGTTTCATTAAGTCCTTGTTCTAAAGATCTTGGTTGAAAATTGAGACTAGAATATAATTTATTAACATCTAATATTCGAGCTTTGGCACCAACAGGCTTATCCTTATAAAAATAAATCTTTTCTTTTGATCCGTCAATTTCTGAGATCAGCTTGGCCAAATCCAAGATTGAGATTGCATCATTATTTGCAATATTTAGCTTATGGATTTTCTTATTTTCAACCATCTTTAAAACAGAATAAACAAAATCTTTGACATAAATGAACTGCCGAATTTGGCTCCCATCACCCCATATTTCGACAGTTTCATTGTTTAGAACTTTCTTTATTATGCTTGGTATCACTCGATTAGTTCCATCACCAAAATGATCTCTGGGGCCGTATATATTCGTTGGACGAGGTCGATAAATATTCATTCCATATTCATTTTCATAAAGTTCGCTGAGAATTTCGCCGTACTGCTTAGACAGAATATAACCATTGGCAGTATAATCATTGTACTTTTTATGATCATCATCTTCATCAATTGGGTTATTAGCACGAACAGAATAAATTTCAGCAGAACTTATCATCACAACATCTTCCACCTGATTCATTTTAGCACTATTTAGAATGTTTGAAGTGATTCTAAGATTTACATCCATAATTTGAGCAGAATGATTTATTTTAAATTCTGTATTACCATCAAGGGCAGCGCAATTGATAATGACATCTATTTGTTTGCATTCTTTCACAATTTGATTGTAATCTTGTAGATCGATCTGCTTAAATTTCAGCTTAGATTCTGGTAAATTCAAATTTGTTAAAGTATTTTTTTTGCCATTAAGATAAACACAAGTAACATATGCACCCATTTTAAGTAATTCTTCAACAAAATTTGAACCCACAAATCCAAGTCCGCCGGTTATGAGTACTTTTTTATCAGTCCAGAAATTGTTCATTTTCTCACCCAATGTCTATAAAATGCGTATAAGATACCAGAAAAACCCGCCAGATATTCCACTGTTCTCATTATTATAAAAGCAATAGTGTCGATTGGTCTACTTAAAAACAATTTCCAATTTGCGATATATGCTTTCCTTATCGGAAAATAACTTTTAATCCCTTCATTTGGCCTTTTTTTGATATATTTAGCCGAATCAAGACCATACATAAATCTTTTTTTGATCAGTTTTTTAAGCGTGAGGTTACCTTCGTTATGCATCACTAAACTTTTAGTTCGACCTACTGTATATTGTTTGTCCAAAAGTTTTTGATGTAAATCCCAATCATCGCCTCCTCCGCCCAAACTTTCATCCAATCCACCTAATTCCATCCATATTGTTTTTCTTAAAAATCTAGGTGCTTCTATTGAATTATCTCCATAATAGCATCTTCGTTCCAGATTTTTGGCCTGTGCCCAAATACCTACTCCAAACGAATCTTCTGGAATAATAATAGCTTGATAACCTGATTCGCATAGGTGCACCGCATCCAGCAACACATTAGGGGTCAATTCCATATCCGCATCAACATAATATACAAATTCACCTTTTGCTTTCTTGGCCCCATAATTTCTTCTATGAGGGGCATCAAAGGTACCTTTAAGAACATTAGGATTAAACTGATAAATGTTGCATTTATGTTTTTGAGCTAATTCGATGGTTCCATCTTTGGATTGACCATCTATAATGATTACCTCTATATTTTTATAAGCTTGCTTGCTAATGGATATGAGGCATTCATCCAAAAATTCAGCGCTGTTTTTGGTTGGGATAACTATAGAAACTAATGGCTCTTTCATATTGCTTACACCTGCTCAAATATTTTAATTCAAAATATCTTTTGCACCATCAATCCTGCCCGGAGCAGACTCTCAAAGGTCCCGGCATCGCTCCATTGTCCCTCAATAACTGAATATTTCATCGCATCTTGCCGTATATATTCGTTGTTCACATCCGTGATCTCAAGTTCACCCCGTCCAGAAGGTTTTAGTGTCCTTATGATCTCAAACACACTGCTGTCATAAACGTATAGCCCAGTCACAGCATAATCAGACTTTGGCACTTCAGGTTTCTCCTCGATACCAAGCACCTGTCCACTGCTTTCATCCACCTCTGCAACACCAAACCTTGCAGCATCAGGAACTTGTTTCAGAAATATTTGTGCACCTGCCTTGAAAGACTGTACTACATCACGGATACTGTCCTGGAATATGTTATCTCCAAGGATTACAGTGATGTCATCATCGTCTGCAAAATCGCGTGCCAGATTCAGGGCCTGGGCAATTCCACCTGCTTCGTCCTGTATCTCGTAGGTGAATCTTGCCCCAAAATCGGAGCCGGACCCAAGAAGTTCCAGAAAATGACCTGCATGGCCACGGCCAGATACTATCATTATGTCATCTATTCCTGCATCTAAAAGGGTTTGCAGGGGGTAGTAGATCATGGGTTTGTCGTAGACTGGAAGCAGGTGCTTGTTCGTGACTTTGGTCAGGGGGTACAGCCTGCTGCCTGTGCCACCTGCGAGGATTATTCCTTTCATAATTGACTCTCCTTCAAGTATTCTTTAAGTGCATTCTTCCAATGTCTCATGGAAGTTATTTTTGTGTTCGTGAGGATTGAGTAGGTTGGGCGTTTTGCTTTTGTGGTGAGTTCTTCACTGGAACATGGAATTGTGTTATTGATAATCTCAGATGCGAATTCGTACCAAGTGCATTGGCCTTCGTTAGTTATGTGGTAGATGCCGGGGTCAAGGTTGATGATCTCAGCGGTCTTACAGGCCAGATCTGCTGTGTAGGTGGGTTTGCCGAACTGGTCGTTGACGACTTTTACGGTTTCCATTTCTTTTGAGAGCCTTAACATCGTATCTACGAAGTTCTTTCCGTTTTTCCCAAAAAGCCAGGAGGTGCGTATAATCCTGTATTTGTCCGTGGTTTTGATGATCTCCTGCTCACCCATCAGTTTGGACTGGCCGTAGACATTGATGGGGTTGGTGATGTCAGATTCCACGTATTCTTTTTTTGAGCCATCAAAGACATAATCGGTACTAAAGTGGACCAGAATTGCGTCGATGTCGGAACAGGCCTGTGCGATATAGCTGGGTGCGTGTCCGTTGACCTCGAAAGCAATCTCCTGCTCATCTTCGCATACGTCTACGTTTGTGTAGGCGGCAGCGTTGATCACAACATCGGGTTTTATCCTCTTGATGAACTCTATAACTTTGGTCCTGTCAGTAATGTCAAGATCCTTATGTGTAAGTT
Source organism: Methanococcoides sp. (assembly GCA_021108275.1). GTDB lineage: Archaea > Halobacteriota > Methanosarcinia > Methanosarcinales > Methanosarcinaceae > Methanococcoides. The sequence continues at coordinate 94,043 of JAIORD010000005.1, read as the reverse complement.
TCACAGCATCAGGAAATACTCTGCATAAATCAGATCCCAGCATTCCGCTGGCACCAAGGATCAACGTTTTAATGGTTCCCACCACCATCTGTTCTCAATATACCAGTTAATCGTATTCTCAAGGGCTGTCTTGAAGTCATATTCCGGTTTCCAGCCCATTTTCTTTAGTTTGGTGCAGTCAAGGGAATAGCGGAAATCATGGCCCTTACGGTCTTCCACATACCTGATCATGGATTCATCCTTTCCGAGGGTTTCCAGTATACGGTGTGTAATCTCCAAGTTTGTGAGTTCACTTCCCCCACCTATATTGTAAACCTCGCCGGAGTTTCCGTTTTGGAGTACAAAATCAATGCCTGTGCAATGGTCATCAACATGGATCCAGTCCCTTATGTTCAGACCAGTTCCGTAAACAGGCACTTTCTCACCTTCCATGAGATTAGTTACGAAAAGAGGAATGAGTTTTTCGGGGAACTGGTATGGGCCGAAGTTGTTAGTACATCTTGTGATACTCACTGGTAAGCCGTATGTTGTGTGATATGACATTGCAAGAAGGTCGGATCCTGCTTTGCTTGATGAGTATGGGCTAGATGGTTCAAGATTGTCCTCTTCTTTAAATGAACCATTTTCGATGCTCCCATATACCTCATCGGTTGAAACATGGATAAATTTCTTGATGTCGGATCGTAATGCACAATTTAGCAATGTATTTGTTCCAAGAACGTTCGTCCTCACGAAAACTGATCCATCCTCGATAGATCGGTCCACATGACTCTCTGCTGCGAAATGGATTATTGTATCTACATTTTCCATTGCCTTTTTTACAATTTGTGGGTCACAGATGTCCCCCTTTATGAATGAATAATTTGGATTGTCCTGTATGTCCTTCAGATTCTCAGGGTTTCCTGCGTAGGTCAATTTATCAATATTTGTGATCTCGCAATCTGGATCTCTTTGTAGCATCATGCGGACAAAATTACTACCTATGAATCCGCATCCTCCTGTGACAAGTAATTTCAATGTATCTAACTCCTTGGTTTTCTGGTAACTTGAATTCATTTAATAAGGGATGTTGGTGCTTTCAAATGTGGGCAATTCTTTGTCCTTGTCAGCTACTATAGCATCTTCCTTTTTGACCTTCCAGTCGATGTTCAGTGTAGGATCATCATACACAATACCGCCTTCTGCTTCTGGATGATAATAATCGTCACATTTGTAAGCAAATATAGCAGTTTCACTCAACACAGCGAAACCGTGTGCAAACCCCTTTGGTATCAAGAACTGCTTTTTATTATCCTCTGAGAGTTCAACACCAACCCACTCACCAAACGTGCAAGACCCTTCTCGAAGGTCTACTGCCACATCATAAACGGTTCCTTGAATAACACGAACGAGTTTGGTCTGGCTGTATGGTTCTAACTGGTAGTGAAGACCTCGTATCACTCCATAGGATGATCTGGATTCATTGTCCTGAACGAAATTGTACTTTTTTCTAACTAGTTTCTCGAGTATTCTCGCATTGTAGCTCTCAAAAAAGTATCCTCTTTCATCACCGAATACCTTTGGTTTCAGTATAAACAGACCTTCTATTTTTGTATTTATAATTTCCATATTTTAGCCCAATATTTCAGAATATTATTGGAAATATAACTTAATTACTGCAAGGATGGAGGATGCAAGTATATGCCATTTGAGTATCATGGTGAAATCTTATTGAAACAAGTTCATTTTTCATAATACGGTCTCCAAGGATTTGAGGAATACTTTCGCACTCTTGTCCCAATCAAATTCTCTTGCGGAATCGAGTATGTTATCATATAGTACCTCTCGCAAAGAATCATCTTTCAGGAACACTAATGCTGTTTCAGCCATTGCCTCTGGATTCGGCTCACACAAAACTCCAGTCTTCTTGTCACGTATAGAGTCGCGCAACCCGTGGATGTTATAGCCTATTGCAGGCGTACCCATGGCATTCGCTTCTGTGACAACAAGCCCCCATCCTTCCCGAATGCCTGGGACAAGAATCGCATGGGCACGCGACATGAGTTCATGCTTTTTCTCCTGATTGACAAATCCAAAATATGTCACGCCATCAGGATTCATTGCTTCCAGTTGCTTTTTCATTGCACCATCACCGACCATCCACAACTTTGCGTCCGGGCGGTGTTCTTTGATAATAGAAAATGCTTTAACGACATGGTCCGGGCGTTTTGCATGTCCCATCCTGCCAACAAAGACAAAAGTAGGGTCTTCCTCTTTCTCAGGCATCAAATCGAGCGGTGTAATGTTCAATCCTTCAGGGATGATGGATATGTCTTTGAATCCCAGGTCAACAAGATCCTGTTTCGTAGAATTGCTCACTGTCAATGTGGGTATGTCCACATAGTTCTTGAGCCACATGTCCTCAAGAACATGATATCCAAGCCAGTTTATGGGGAACTTTGTTTCCAGGAACCAGAACTCTCTTGCAAGCTGGTGGATCAACGCCACGACAGGAGTGCCGTCCTTCACGAATTTAGGCGCCATGAACGGTCTGGTATTTATCTCATCCACAACCACATCAAACTTGCCGGAATGTTTTTTGTAGAAACCTTTAGCTTTCAGATAGACTGTATAGCGATTTCCATCTCTGAATATTTTAACTCCATTAATGACCTCTGATGATCTGGAATTTTTAAAACCAGCTGTAAAAATGGAAACGTTGTGTCCCTGTGCAACAAGCCGTTCTGCAATCTCATGTGTGAATACTTCTGCACCGCCTGCTGCGGGATTTTTTATGTCACGCCAGTTGAATATGAGGATATTCAATCCATCACCTTATCATCACGGTACACATTTTCATTCGAATGGATCAGAGTACCATTTGGACAATCGTAATATCTCAAAATATTCAACCTATAGTAGATCGAAGCTGTATCAACTACAATATTTAATATGTCCTTCAATTTCATTCGGTCCCCTGCTGGGTCGAAATCAATTTGTACAGGACATTCCTCGATCTTATAACCATGTTTGTGTGCGAGAACGATCTGTTCAACATCTGCTGCATATCGTTTAACCAACAACTTTGGCATGATCGTGTTCACAACATCTTTACGATAGAGTTTGACCCCGACCTGTGTATCAGAAACAGGTAGATCGAACAATAGTTTGATCAGTAAATTGTATGACCGACTTAAAAATCGTCTTTTGATGGGAAAACCTTTCACATTGCTATGGGGATGTCGCTTCGATTGGATCACAAAATCGGCACCCGTTTCGGAGATCATTTTCAGCAATGGTTCGATCTGTTTTGGTGGGATGTCAAGATCAGCATCAAGAATGCTGACCAATCCTTTGGATACAGCTTTGTAACCTTCTATGGTAGCGTTCCCCTTTCCTTGGTTTTCGGTGTAGGAGATTATCTTTATATTATCTGTCTTTTCAGCTGCCCTTTTTGCTTCTACTAATGTATGGTCAGTACTGCCATCGTTGACAAATATAATTTCAAAGCTATCACAAAAAGTCCTCAGTTCATCATCAATTTCTAATAAATTGTCGTGTATATGATGCCCTTCGTTGTATGCTGGAATTATGACTGAAAGCATGTACCAACTTCCCCTTTATTTTCGGTCACTATGTATTTGAGTGTAAATTAATTATTTTCATTATATCTTAAAATATCAATGCATCTATTCAATCTTAATATATAGTGTTATTGGGTTATATAATGATAATGATGAGCAGAGACATTTGAACTTTCTGTGAATTATTTGATTTACTTTCCAAAGCAGAAAACAAAATGCAAGAAATTAATTCCTGTCTATATTTTGTCAAATCAGGATAAGATGTTCAAAATAACAACTTCTCAATACATCTAAATAGTATCCATTTTAATGTAATTGTATGGACAAATGGGGGAATTTGGTGGAACCAGAAGTAATTACAACCTTGTCTTAACTTTTCTACTATCCCTCGGCTACTTCTCCTGAAAATTGCAGTGAGATCAGTACATAAAGCCACAAATTCATTTAGATAAAAGCAGTAAATTATTATTTTGCCTACTATTGGGGTAAGTAAATCATATGGGGGTATCATCACGACCAAAGAAGATTATAATCTATTCCTTACGCTCATCAAGAAAATAAATTCATTATTCTATAGACCAGTTCCCGAAATATCTCATGGAGATATGATTGAATGGGATGTGTCTGCTATTCAATTAAAGCAAGGCGAGGAGTTAATTATCTCAGGTAAAACAAAACCTGAAAAAAGTATAAAATTAGACGTCAATTTCGAGATGTCAATTCCTGTTAATGATAATAAGTATGAGCACAGGTTCGATGACGTAGCAATAAATTCAATACCAAACGAATTCCATGTCGAGGCATATGAAGTCAAGAATATGACCTTCACAGTTCGAATGCTGATACCTTTTAAGCAGTACAGAGAAGCTGAAAATGGACGGGCTGTATACATTGACAAAGATGTTCCTTCAGGAAACTATGATATAATCATAAATGGAGAGACTGAAAGTGTCGAAGATGTTCTATTGAAGATCAAAGCTTCACAAACAATCGTTTCAGACAGTGAAGGCAATTTTGTTTATGGTTATCCAACAAAAGCATTCCCTGTTGGCCCTATTAACTTATTATTAGGAAAAGAAGAAAAAGAAATAAAAATAATCCCCTGAAAAAAGGGGATTCAGTTCCTTTTGCTCATTATTGACATGAAATCGGTTGATCCCATTACAGGAACAGTTTCAATGTAGCACACATCTGACCATGGGAGGTTGAATGTTGCAAAAGCCTCTGCATCGTCGCACTCATATAGGATAAAAAATCTGCCTCCTGTGAGGTCGACCCATTGATTGTGGACCTTTATCCCTGCAGGCATTTTTATTTCTTTAAAGTGTTCAAGTATGAGATCGCGACTCTCTGGTTCCCAAGTACTGATTTCCATATATAACATATTAATTACCCCACTTTTAATTTAACAATTATACCATAAAAAATTAGATCCAAGAGGATCTCATGGTATCACTAGTGTTCTAAGATGTTTATTATCCATTACTGACTTCAATATCGTCCAGGATCACAATTGCATTATTTACTTTTGACCATCTCTAATCTCAGCTTTTTCTGCTCATTAGTGATATGAACTCGGTTGATTTCATTACAGGGACAGTCTCAATGTAGCATACATCCGACCATGGAAGGTTGAATTTTGCAAAAGCCTCTGCATCGTCGCACTCATATAGGATAAAATATCGAGATCCCGTGAGATCGATCCATTGATCGTGGACCTTTACTCCTGCAGGCATCTTTAGCTCTTTAAAGTGTTCAAGTATAAGATCACGTTTCTCTGGTTCCCAAGTACTGATTTCCATGTATAACATATTCATTTCCTCCAATTTTTATTTAATAATTACACCATATCATAAAATGAAATTCTTTTGAATCTCATGGTGAATTTCATACATTATTATGATCAATTATGTCCTTTTCTTACATCATTGAAGGTGGCAGGATGACCTTGTCTATGACGTGGATTACACCATTGCTGGCTTTAATGTCAGCCTGAACAACATTGGCATCATTTACTTTTACACCATCTGTGGTATCAAAGGTAATTTCCTCGCCCTGAACAGTTGCTGCAGAATCCAGACCTGCAACGTCTGCTGCCATGACTTCACCGGCAACTACGTGGTATGTTAATACAGCTGCAAGAGCTTCTTCATCTGCAAGCAATGCATCAAGAGTGCCTTCAGGAAGTGCTGCAAATGCCTCATCTGTTGGTGCAAATACTGTGAAAGGACCTTCTCCTCTCAATGTGTCCTCAAGACCTGCTGCCTGGACTGCCTGGACCAGAGTTGTAAATGAACCGGCACCAATTGCCGTGTCTACAATATCCATCTCTTCCATCATTTCTTCTTCAGGTGCACTCTCAGTATCTGTAGAAGTACAACCAGAAGCTAATACCATTGTTGCGATAAGCAAAGCTATTAATATTTTTGAGATTTTCATAAGTCGCCCCCCTTGGCCACTAAATAAGTTATGTATGTTAAGTTCATCTTCTATATCATATATAGATTACTATCTATTTTGATAAAATTATATTTACTTTAAATTTAATATGAAAAGAATCCTTTAAGCTACGATTATGATTCTAATGTAACTACTTATTTTTTAAAAGAACAAACAATTAAAGTGAATCTGTTTCTCATTTATTTTCTGAATAAGCCTGAAGAAAAAGCTCTTTTATTTTCTTTGTATCATTACGATACCAAGATAACCATCAACTGTCACTTCATCCCCTGTATTTATGATATCTATGGCATCAGTAATGCCTGTTACACAAGGAATTCCATACTTACGTGCTATTATGGCTCCATGAATGAGCATGCCTCCTCTGCGCTCAACAATACCAGATACTAGAGGCGCAACAAATGTCATGTTTGGATCAATTGCATCACAAATCAGTATTTCACCGGATCTTACATTAAAAAGATCATCCTTTTCTTCGATGACCCTTGCAATTCCTGAGACTAGGCCTTTACTTGCGGGTTGTCCCTGGATCTGCCTGACCATGAATCTTTCTGGCAGAGCATTCTCCTGAGTTAGCACTTCCTTTTTTGGAACATAATTTAGATCCCTTAACGCCTTTATGACATCATCGTCGCTTATGTTTTGTTCAATATTCCTTTTTAAGAGCCTTTGTTTTCCTTCTTTGACTGAATCAAGATAATATCCTTCTATGTTTCCCAGGTAGATATTATCATCATCGCGGAGTTTGTAACTTGCACGGCCAATATCAAGCAATTCAGAAGCATATGATCTTTCTTTTGGATCGAATTTATAAAGGAAATCTTTTGTTAATGCCTGCGAATCCTTTGAATTTGCAACCTCAGTCTCCGGATGTGAGGATAATTCCAGAATCAGCTTTAACATCTGTGTTTTGTCCTCTATGTAAGATGATCTTCCAAAAAGTTCCATAAAATCTTCAAATATGTTTGCAAATTCTCCTTCAATTGAACCTGAATCAATTCTTTTTCTGAGCGAATTGTCCTTTCGGACCATTTCAGCAAGTAAATTGAGCTGCTTGTTTCTCTGTAAACTTAAAAGATCAGAATTTGTCAGAAGGTCCATAAACTCGTATGGATCAGAAGGTTTCATTTTTTCATTATATACATCTCCAAAAAATCTCATCCCATGCGCAAATGGAATGAATTCTTTTGTGTAGGTCGCATCCCACTTCTGGAAGATAGATCTTCGAAAAATAATGACATCAGCAATTTCAATATCGTTCAGGTCTTGAAGGTCAAGCTGTGACATTGATCCTGAATCTGAAATCATTTTCGGGATAAGTACGTTCTCTATTTTCATACGCAGAGCTTTCAGGTTCTCGAAGGTCCTCTTTAATGAGATATACCAGCTCTTTTCCTTATCATCAAGGGTCGTAATCGGTCTTGACTGAAGAAGAAAGATTTCATTATCCCGAATTGTCCATTCCATGTCCTGAGGAGAATCGAACACCTTTTCCGAGAACATGGCCATTTCATAGATCCTTCTGATCTCATCATCATTTAGCGGTTCCTTATCTGAAAAAGCAGCTGGCAACTTTTCGAGAGAAGTCCCGCTTTCGTTTAACCTGACGCTTTTTTCCCTGTCAGAGGCAACAATATGTTGAACAATTTCACCGTTTTTCCTATCTAGTATCCACCTGTCAGGCTCAATATCACCACTAACAAGGCCCTCATTGAGACCATATACTGCCTCGATGGTCAGATGGCTTTCATTGTTTGGGTCTTTGCTAAATACTATTCCCGACTTTTCACCCTCAACTAGTTCCTGAACTAAGACTGCCATTGAACTTTGTCTTATGTCAAGACCTAACTCCTCCCGGTAAAGAATTGCCGAATCTGACCACAGGGATGCCCATACAAGTTTTACATGTTCAAGTATTGGATCGATACCCCTGACATTCACATAAGACTCATGGATGCCTGCGAAAGAAGTATTTACTGAGTCTTCACCGGGGGCTGAAGACCGTATGACGACCGGGAATTGGTAATATTTCATTGCAATTTCGGATATGATCTCATTTTCGATCTCATTGGAAATGGAAGCACCTATAAAGAGATTTTTAAGACGAAGGGATGTATCCCACATCTCTTCCCATCTCATTTTTCCGAAATCCTTTCTGGAAATTTCAAGTAATATCTGACCTTCAAGTCCACTGTCCTTTAAGAACTTTCGATATGCATCGGCTGTAACTGAAAAATATTTTGGAACATTGAAGCCTTTTTTCCTGAGCCTTGATAATGAATAAGCTTTACCACCAACATTTTCTTTATCTTCTTCAGTGATATTTTCCATTGGGATGATAAGGGTGTTCATCTCAAATTCATCTCCACAACATTTTGGAAGCTCGTTGCGATAATATATTTTTTAACTTCCATCATCATCATTGCAGAAGAGGGGGATTTTAGGAATTTTTCTAAGTGCGGTTGTTTTGAAAGGTATTGATCGACAAATGAGGGTTCTTTATCTACTTCTCTTATGGCCCCCATTGCATTGACCGCAGTAGCATCCTTGAAATCCGAGATGGTATTCGATCTGTTATCTATTAAAATCGATGCATTATGTGAAAGTTGTATATTCGAATATTTTCTTGTAAATCTCGGGGTCACAAAGAACAGTTTTTTGAAGTCTTCAGTTGCAGCAAAAGCTATCAGATTTGTATATGGATCACCTTCCTTTTCAGTAGCAAGGACTGCCAGACCCTGTTCCATTAGGACCTGCCGTAAGTTTTCTTCAGGTACTTTTTCTTCCATTTGGACCCCATTTCCCTTAAATGATAATATAATTTGAGATTTCCTTTATTTATTTGTTATTAGTATAAATGACGAGGTAAGGTATGATCAAGATCTATGAAATATATATAAATTTGGCTGCTAGCGACAAGCTTGCCTTTAGTGCAAATGCACTTTGGATTGCTCGGATGCAATCGGAAAATTAGCCCAGAAATCCCGATCCCTTTCAGTTTCTGATTCCGTTTTCAATTCTTCCGGATATGGGAAGAACAATCTGGAATATTCTTTTTTCGAGTCACTAAAACTCATAACATAAAACTTAAGGATCTCAAGTAATGCATCGCATGTCAATCGATTATCATTATATTTTTTTATGATCTGAGCCAGGTATTTCTCTTCAACAATGTTCAAGGAAGATACTATATTTAAGAATGTTTCATTTGCAACATCTATAAATTCATTCGACTTCGGTTCTCTGGAAAAAATATGTGGCATTATTCTTTCGTATTCTTTCAAGATCGCATCGAATTTTAAAGAACTCTTATTTTCAACCAGCTCATCCAATTTTAAAGAGATATCATGATTGTAGAGACGGAAAAGATAGTGATTATACTGATGAAATTGTTCCAAATTTTCAATTGAACCTGATTCTTTTACTTTCCTAAGATCTGCAAAAGCAAAAAGTTTTGTAAGGAAATGGTGCCTTATAATATTGTTATTCAGCCGATCATCTTCTTCCATCGGATAGTCGATGTAGTCACGAAGTATCTTCTCTGCAAAAAAACCATTACCACGATCGACCACTAATCCTTTCACTTTATCGGAGTAGATCTTGATATCCCGAATCCCAATGGTGGGGGATCCGGATTTAAATATGAAACCATCAACAGGAGGGAGTTCTTTCAGGAATGTGTCTGTGAAGTGATCCATCTTTTCTGTTAGATCATTCTGTGTTATTGGTTGGATAAGTCTTTTTTCCCCATCTACAAGTACTATCCTAATGGGATCACGTGGAACTCCAAGTCCAATTTCCACTTCCGGACACACTTTAATAAAATCTCCAAATTGCATCATGTCACGAACTGTATGGCAATGTATGACCCCTCCATCATAGCGCACATTTTCAAACTCCAGACATTTACTTACTACAATGCGAGGCTTTGTGTAAGGATACTCAGGAATCTCATAATCCATTATCTCTCCCCCCAATTAACTGATACGTAAAATGAAAATACCAATTCGTGTTTGTAAAGTAAAAATAAAAAGCAATGGTCAATACCTCAATGCTTTTCATTTGCTAAATATATCATGCTATCCCCTGATATTCTAACTGTAAAGTAAATCATTCTTTCAATTATTCTATGGCCTAAGGGCCAAATTATAATTTACAGAAGTATGTCTATAACACATGATATTTATATCGGATGTAATATAATAATTATATCTTGAACTTTTTATATTTCTAATCTATTAATGTTTGCAGGACGCTTTTAAATGACCTCTCTGAGCAAGATAAGATTCAAAAAAGAAAAGAAAAAGGTTGGAAATAGTTGACAACTGTCAATTTCCTCATCCTATGATAAATGATATTGACATACCTTGCAAGTTTGTGTCTCAATATCTTGAACTTCTCTTCTTTTACTTTCTCTCGAGTTGCAAAGTTCCTATCTATCTCAGAAGTCGAACAATGTCTTTTGTGGTTTAGCCTTTGATGCACTCTTTTTAACAGGATGTACATTCTCGGTCTCTTTCTTTTCGACCTTTTCCTCTTGAGGTGCACTGTTGATTATCTGTGTAAGGTCCATCTGTTTCTTGTCAGGTGTCTGTTTTCTAGGTTTTTTCTCAAAGAATGCCTTGCCTTCATCACGTCCAAGGCTCTGTCGTCTTGCTTGTGCGAGGTCATGTATCCTCTGTATGTCCTTTGTGACCTTTTTCTTCCCCGTGAGATAGACCATCTCATCAATGCTTAGTTCAAGATCGAAAGTGACATCTGCTGCATATTCGTCTTCTTCCAGCATCCTGCCGTAAAGATGTGCAAGGTCTGTGCGTGAATATCGCATGGATTTATTGGCATGGTCCGCTATCTTTGAAGCAATATTATCTCTCATATCACGTTTAGCCCTTAACTGTCCCATCTTTCGCCAGAACGATGGTGGCTGGTACTTTGTGAATCCGCGGCCAACGTGGGTCTTTGAAACAACGGTCCCGCATGTCATAAGGGCACCTGCATATCTCCAGAGGCGGTAGCTCTGTCGTTTTCTTACACGTCCGAGGTATCTGTCCGCTTTGGCCAAATGTTCATATCCGGTGATGAGGTCTTCCTCTGTGCCTTCTTCAGTTCCATATTGTAAAGGCAGGTTCTCATCTATCCAATGTATAAGGTTCTCAGGGGTCTCATCAAGACCATAGGTAGCTTCCAGTGCTTTCTTTGGGTCTGTATTCTTGAATATATTTCCAAGCACTTTGAAGATCGACTCTTTTGTATCCCTTTCGGAAGTAGCGATATCCTCGATGTGTATCTCATCCCTTCCGACTGCCACTGCCTGAAGGTCTTTAACGGCACTTCGCAGGTCCCCTCCGGCATTCTCCGCTAGCTTTTCAAGAACTCCGACACCGCACATGATCTTCTCTTCGACACATATCCTCTTCAGTGCCGGTATCATGGAACGTCCCTGTACCGAATTGAACTTGAGCTCAATGCAGAGTGAACGTACGGAAGGTGTAAGTCCATAGAGGTCGTTGGCAATAAGCACGATGGGGTGGTCTGTGTTCTTTATAATACCGCCGATGGCCCGGGCTCCTCCTCTGTCGGAATTCCCATGGATATTATCGGCCTCATCAAGTATGATAAGTCTCTTTGCAGTGGTTCCGGTAAGGGAGCTCATCTTTGATGCAGAACCAGCGACCCTTTCAATGACGCCTGCCGTTCTCTGGTCACTTGCATTAAGTTCGATGGTCTCCCAGTCAAGGTCCCTGGCAAGTGCGTGTGCTGCTGAGGTCTTTCCAACTCCTGCAGGACCATGCAGTATGACCGCTCTCTTTTCAGGCGTTCCTGATAGCCATGACTGTGCCCATTCACGCATATCCACAACAGATTTTTTGTTGCCTACAATGTCCTTAAGGGACTGTGGTCGGTATTTTTCAACCCATTCGATAGATTCTACCATCTGTAATCATACCTTACATAAAAGGGAAAAGTAATTAATGTTTGCATTTCTTTTTGATTCTAATTAATATCATTTCTGGCAGGTGTATCGTGGCTCGGCAAAGCAGCACAGAAGGTCTTATGGATGTTGTTAGGAGAAGGGCTATTTCAAATGTGGCAAAGGTTGCCATAGGAGTTCGAAATCCTTCTGCAAAGATGATCTCCAGTATCGAGAATGCTCACAATTCGGGTTATGCTCACGTTATTGTTGTAGGGGATAAAAAGGAGATTGATTCTGTGGGAACTTCTCTTGAGATCATCAATACCCATGAACCCGAGTTAGTGCTTGGGGATCTGCTTGCTTCCGGTTCAGTGGATGCTGCGGTAAGAGGCACTGCTAATGCTTCAGGCACTCTTTCCCATCTTAAGGATGTCCTTGGCATCGATAAGTTGTATCGCATGGCCTTTCTGATAAGTGCGGACGGTGTCCCTTTCTTCCTTGCTCCTGTCGGTATCGATGAGGGAAATGACCTTTTGGACAAGATAACCCTTGTGCGTCTTGGTGTCGAACATATACGCAGGTTCGATATCGAGCCTGTGGTGGGTATACTTTCAGGGGGCAGAATGGGTGATCTTGGCAGACACGAGAAGATCGACCGTACCCTTGCAGATGGGGATTTCCTTGCATCCCGGCTTCTGGAAAACGGTATATGTGCAAAGCATTATACAATACTCATCGAAGATGCTATCGAGGAAGCGAACTTTATCTTTGCTCCAGATGGTATAACCGGCAACCTGATATTCAGGACACTTGTTTTCCTCGGCGGAGGGGATGGTATTGGTGCGCCGGTATTGATGGATGATCATGTCTTCGTGGATACTTCCCGGGTGGGTGGCCACTATACGAAAGCCATAATGCTTGCCAGCGCTCTTGTGGATATGAAGAACGAAAGGAACTGATCGAATTAAGGGGTGTTTACATAGAAACTGTTGCTTATGACTGGCCTGTTGTAAAAGGGGATTGTGTATCCGGTAAAGAGGATTCCTGTATTGCTGTTATCACGCTTGCGAGTTCATTGGAACCGTATGAGAAAGCTGCTATGTGGGGTAGCTGCAAGACCGAGAACCTTGGTGCGGAAAAGATCATCATAAACACTATCTCGAATTCCAATATAAGATATGTGCTGCTATGTGGCAATGAATCAAAAGGTCACCTTGCCGGACAGACGCTTATTGCACTTCATAAGAATGGCATTGATGATGATGGTCGAATTATTGATTCGGATGGTGCTATTCCTTTTGTGGAGAACATCGGAAAGGATGCCATCGAACGTTTCCAGAAACAGGTTACGATAATTGACCGCATAGGTCTTATTGATATTGATGAAATATACAATATCGTTGACGAATACTGCTCAAAGGATGGTCCATATTGCGAAGATCCTTTTGTTGTGGAAGTTGTGACGAAGAGGAAAACAGTTCCAACGGATATGGTGGGTGGTAGCATGTTCTGTTTCCAGAAGGGACAGAATATTGTGAATATTGCCGGCGTGAAGATGGGTGGTCAACCCGGTGAGCTGCCTACGGTCCTTGCAGGTACTATCTTCTACGAAGGGCATAAAATTGTAGAGGATGCGGATGTTGGGATATTTGACCGGTTCGCTGCAGAGGACCTTGTGAATGTGCAGGACCTGATGTCGGATGAGACCGGTAATCCTGCGATAGTGCATATCTTTGCCAACACTGACGGAAGTATGCAGAAATATATTGACTTTGTTTCATCTGTAACTGATTCTCCATTCATAATCGATTCTCCACAACCTGAGGTTAGAATGGCTTCTGCTGAGTATGTTACTGATATTGGTCTTGCTGACAAGACCATCTACAATTCCATCAATATGAGCATAACAGAAGCTGAATGCGAAGCCCTCCGACTTTCTGACATTGACAGTTCCATTGTTCTCGGGTTCAATGCAATGGATTCTTCCCTTGAGGGAAGGATGTCCCTTCTTGAAAATGGCGGCAAACTGCTTGACAAGGGATTGATCGAAGTGGCAGAGGACTGTGGTATCAGTAATATCCTTATCGATCCGAGCATTACTCCCATGGGCAATGGTGCAGGCATTGCACTTCGTATGACAATGGCAGCCAAGGAAAAATGGGGATTCCCGGTAGGTTCAGGTATTCATAATGTTCCTTCTTCATGGAGATGGCTCAAGGAAAAAAAGAAGCTCGATCCTCTTGTATATCGTATGTGTGATATCGGAACGGTAACGATGCAGCAATTGGTAGGTGGCGATTTTGTACTTTATGGTCCTATCGAGAATTCCACATACACCTTCCCAATGGCTGCAATGGCTGATATTATGATAGCGGAAGCTTCATCCGATATGGTCTTCCAGACCGCTTCCAGACACCCTCTTAACAGGCTGGTCTGAAATATTCGGTCTTGGAAATGCTTATGTATTGCTTCTATACATATTCCTCTTAACTTCCAGGTTGGTCATGCATGAAAGAACTTAAGGTTAGTATATCTGATGAGTTATTTAAGGGATTGTCCGATGTTAAGGATAGGGATTCCTTTGTAGCAGCACTTCTTCAGAAAGAGCTGGAAAGGGCAGAATGCAACCCTCAGGTGTCGAACAACAGCTCAAATGATGCAGATGTTGAAGTTGTAATGGTTGGGGATTTTTTGGACATCATACCGGTCCTGGATGATGTGTGTGAACCGGCAATATCATCTCCTGATGTTCTGAATGAACCTGGTGACAATGGAAAGTATGTGTCTATTGAAAAAATGGCATGTTTTCAGCAGTCTATTGCAGATATGGCAAACCGCATAGATGAACTTGAAGATAAGATCAGTGATATGAACATTGTCATTTTTAATCTTATGAAAAGATCAAGTGTCAATGAAGGTGTTTCTGTTGACGGTGTTTCTGTTGATGATGTTTCTGTTGACGGTGTTTCTGTTGACGGTGTTTCTGTTGACGATATTTCTGTTAACGTCGTTTCTGTTGACGATTTTTCTGTTGACGGTGTTTCTGCTGATACTGGCGATTATATCAATTCTGTATCAGATCCAATAATGGCAACTTCCGAGCCAAATTCAACAGTTCCAAATGATCTTGAAATGAAACTTCCTTATGCAACCCTATCATTTCCGGAGTTGAAAATACCGCCGGAATTACTCCCTTCTGAAGACAGCCTTTCTATGAATGAAGGGACGTTCGTACAAGGCATCTTATCTTCTGATCCTCTCACAAGCGAACCTATTTCTTCTGCTTCTCCGGACCCCACTCCTTTTGAGACTCTCGTTTCTCTCAGGCAGGATGTATTCACTAATGAGGTTCGTGAAATAGAAAGCTCATCGAATGATCTGGAGCCACCATTGGAAAACTTGCTGGGAAGATCTGTCTCATCAGCGGATAATTTTACATCTTTGGTCGAACAAGGTGTGATCTCTTCAAAAACACTGCCATCTTCAACACCAAATGTTTCTGTAACATCAATGTTCGCACCTTCCGGGGCTCAGGTAAACAACAATTTAGGTGCGTCTTCTGTAGAAGTGTTATCTAAGGCTCCCTCTGCTTCTGAGGGTCCGCTTCCTGTGCCCGACAGGTTGGAAAGTTCTATTCTTGCATACTTGCCATTCGGTTCTGAAGTAAAGAAGGATGTCATCAAGAACCTTCTTCCAAAAAGGTATACTGATGATGATCTTGAAACCAAGATAAACCAGCTTCTGGCTTCAGGAAAGGTGTCTAATATTGTGAAAGACGGAATTGTGCATCTCACAAGGACATCTAAGTAAGAGGCGAAATAATACTGAATTTTAATAAAGAAAGTTAAGCTGCATATTGCAGCTTTATTCTCTGATAGCACCTTTGCTTGCTGAAGATACCATCTTTCGATAGCGTGCAAGGTATCCAGTAGCTTCCTTTTCTACCGGTTTGAACACGGCCCTTCTCTTTTCAAGTTCCTCTTCTGAAACTTTGAGCTCAATTCTTCTTTCAGGCATATCTATCTCAATGATATCGTCTTCCTGTATCAATCCAATAGGACCGCCCTCATAAGCTTCAGGGGATATATGTCCTATGCATGGACCTCTTGTACCGCCTGAGAACCTTCCGTCCGTAATTAGTGCAACGGAATCGATAAGTCCCATTCCTGCTATGGCGGACGTTGGAGAGAGCATTTCTCGCATTCCTGGTCCTCCTTTTGGTCCTTCGTACCTGATGACCACAACGTCACCTGATTTGATATCTCCTTTAAGGATGGTCTCCATTGCTTCCTCTTCACTATCGAAGACCCTTGCAGGTCCGGTGTGCCTGAGCATCTTCTCATCAACGGCAGCCTGTTTGACCACAGCTCCATCAGGGGCAAGGTTTCCTTTCAGGACCGCAATACCGCCTTCTTCGTGGAGGGGTTCTTCGATCGTCGTGATAACGCGTTCGTTCGTCTTTGGATTGACAATTACGAATTCCTCAATGTTCACACCAACGGTCTTTCCTGTGACCGTCATTTCATCAAGGTTGAGCTTTGTTACGAGTCTCTTCATAATTGCAGGGACGCCACCGGCTCTCTCAAAGTCGATCATGAAGTTCTCTCCACCAGGCCTAAGTCCTATCAGGTGTGGAGTTGTCCTGCTCAGTTCATTGAATTTCTCAAGAGGAAGCTCAAGCCCGAATTCGTGTGCTATGGCAGGCAGGTGAAGTGTCGTGTTGGTACTTCCGCCTACTGCAAGATCTACTCTTATCGCATTCTCAAATGACTTATCAGTGACTATCTTGCGTGCGGTAAGTCCTTCGCTTATCATTGCAACGATCCTTTCTCCTGACTCCTTTGCAATGCGCATCTTTTTCGCATCGATCGCGTGTGCGGTTGCACAGCCTGGAAGACTGAGTCCGAGAGCCTCTGTCATACATGCCATTGTGTTTGCAGTGAACATTCCTGCACAGGAGCCTGCACCACAGCAACAGAGATCTTCAAGCTGTTTAAGTTTCTCAGATGAGACCGCACCGCTCCGGCAAGCGCCAACTCCTTCGAAAACGGAAACAAGGTCTGTATATTTATCATCAACGAATCCGGGGAGCATTGGACCGCCTGTCACAACGATTGCCGGGATATCGACTCTTCCGGCAGCCATCAGGTGTCCCGGGGTGATCTTGTCACATGAAGTGACCATGACCATGCCGTCCATCTGCTGTCCCTGCAACATGATCTCAATAGTATCTTCTATTGCTTCCCTGCTTGGAAGTGAGTATTTCATACCTTCATGTCCCATTGCGATGCCATCGCAGACACCTATTGTATGGAACTCGAAAGGAACTCCGCCTGCATTGCGAATACCGGCCTTTACAGCTTCTGCTACTTTGTCAAGGTGAATATGTCCCGGGATGAACTCTGTCCAAGAATTCACAACAGCTATGAACGGTTTTTTCATCTCAGAATCCGTCACTCCCATAGCTTTCAAAAGCGATCTGTTAGGCGCTCGTGCGTCTCCTTTCTTTGTATTGTCACTTCTCATATGATAACCTCGTAAATGCAATGACCAACTATTCTACACGATTAAAGTATATGAATAATATGGCATGGTATCTCAAAAGGTTCATTTGTGAACTACCACCCATTAAAATGGGTGGCTTCCTGCTTCATAGCCCATCCCAACGGACGTGACTCCACAGGCTCATCCCGTAGTCCCTACGGTGCTTAAATTCAAAATGTTAATGGCTGCGTTAACGTCCCGATCCAACACGAGTCCACAATGCGGACAGGTATGGATGCGTACACTCAATCCCTTTTTGACAATGTTCCCACAATTACTGCAGGTTTGTGACGTATTATATGGGTTAACCAACTCGACATGTTTACCAGCTTCTTCCGCTTTGTATTTTGTCATTTGAATAAGTTGACCCCATGACGCATCGTGAATGGATTTACTTAAATGATGATTTTTGACCATGTTCCTGATCTTAAGATCCTCAAACACGACCAGATTATAATCATTGACCAAATCACGGCTCAGTTTATGATTTAAATCTTTCCTCTGGTTAGCGACTTTTTGATGTATCTTTGACACAACTTTACATTGTATCTTCCAGTTATTCGAATATTTCTGTTTTTTGCTTAACCTACGTTGCTGGACTGCGAGCTTCTTTTCAGCATTACGGTAAAACTTAGGCGGATTGACCTGTTCACCATTACTCAAGGAAATCACGGATGTCAGTCCCACATCAATCCCGACTGATGTTTGGGGTACAACTTTTCGTGGTGCTCTCCCCAGATCAACCGAAAAGATCGCATACCACTGATCACCTTCATGTTTGATCGTGCATGTCTTAATCTTGCCTTCGATCTCACGGTGAAGTTTTATCTTAATTGTACCGAGTTTAGCGAGTTTAAGTTTACCATCGACAAACTTCACACTGCCGTTCGAAGCCTGTGGATACGTGAAACTGTTGTACCTGTTCCTACCCTGGAAACGTGGATACCCAGGTTTCTCTCCATTGGTAATTCGCCTGAAGAATGCATCCATTGATTTACCCAGTCTTCGTGGAATATCCTGCTTGACCTGAGAATATATTTCAATATCAGTTTCTAAGAACCGTACCTGTCGAACCTGTTCATCGGTATGTATACCCTATCCACATCTATGATAGGCATTCCGCCTATCTTCCAGGAACTCATTGTAAATGTGTCTACAATAGTTAAGAATCCGAATGAATGCGATTTCCTGTTTTTTGGTAGGGTGTAACCTGAACTTATAGTTCTTTTTCACATTTTATTATACATAAGTGTCATTTAAGTATTTTTCGTACATGTATGAAAATATTTAATGATTAAAAAAACAACGCAATTCATCCACCTGTTTCATTTCCATGAAATGAAACTCCCATTAAATCTTCGATTTAATGCGAGATTAAAATCGGTGGTCTTCTTGCTATAAATTGATAAACTATCCTTCCTTTTAGTATCCCATGAGAGCTGTGATAATAGATGGTTATGTGGATGAACCGGCATGTTTCGGAGTCCCGCCCTATATTTCTCCTTATATTCGTTACATAGCTGGAGCCCTGCGTGAAAAGGGCTTTTTAGAGCATGACATTGATTATTTTACCATCGACAGTCTCAGAAAAGCAACTCCTGAAGATGTCCATCTCTTAAAAAATGCCGATATCGTGGTCATATTGTCCGGTATGACAGTTCCCGGCAAATACCTTCGTTCCTCCCCGATAACGCCCGGTGAGATCGAGAACCTCTGCACCCTTGCTTCAGGTATCAAGGTCATAGGTGGTCCCATTCGCCTTGGTTTCAGTAAAGAAGGTGGCAAAGGTGCAAAAGAGCTTGGAATTGATGCTGAGGGTACTATTCTTGCAAAAAGCGATATCGAGGCTTTTGTCTATGACCTTTTTGAAAATGGCGAACTCTGTGATCCTGAAGATGTTTCTCACAGGATGAGGACTGTAGATGAGATCGGTAGATGGGCTAAGCTCGGTGCTTTCATAATAGCTCAACATCCCGATTATCCCCACGTCATGTGTGAAATGGAGTCCTATCGCGGTTGTGGTCGCAAGGTGCACTGTTCTTTCTGCACTGAACGATTCTACGGTCATTCCGATCATCGTCCTGTGGCAGATGTGATCGCTGAAGTATCTTCACTTTATGATCTTGGTGCAAGGAACTTCCGTATTGGGAGGCAGCCGGACCTATTGAGTTATCATGCTAAGGATATAGGTGCTGATGTTCTTCAGCCGAGCCCGGACGTTCTGGAAAGCCTTTACAGTGGTATAAGAAAGGTCGCACCTAGACTGAAAGTCCTGCACATGGATAACACGAACCCTGCAACGATGGTCGCCTATCCGGAACAGAGCCTCGAGATATTGAAGACCATCGTGAAATATCATACCTCTGGCGATATAGCAGCATTGGGCATAGAAAGTGCGGACCCTGCCGTTGTTCGTGCGAATGATCTCAAAGTACACCCTGATGATGTGTTCGATGTCATTAAGATGATAAATGAGGTTGGTTCGGGAAGGGGTAGCAGTGGTTTGCTGGAGCTGCTTCCGGGATTGAACTTTGTTCATGGTCTGCCTGGGGAGACCAAGAAGACATTCGAGCTGAACTATGATCTCCTTAAGGATATACTGGATTCCGGGCTTCTTGTAAGAAGGATAAATATTAGGCAGGTAATGGCATTTCCTGGAACGAAGGTGTATGGGAACGATGACCTTGTTTACAAGCACAAAAAACTGTTTCTCAAATACAAAGAAAAGGTCAGAAAGGAGATCGATCTGCCTATGTTAAGGAAGATCGTGCCGATCGGAACTGTGCTCAAGGATGTAATGTGCGAGATCCATGATGAAAGGTCAAAGCATGATCTGACATTTGGCAGACAGTTCGGTTCATACCCTCTCCTTGTGGGATTCCCTCTCGATCTTCCTCTGGGTGCATTTGTCGATGCTGCTATTGTGGGACATGGGCAGCGTTCTGTAAAAGCGATACCTTTTCCACTGGATGTAAATTCTACTCCGTTGAAGGTCATCAAGGAAATTCCCGGGCTAAATGCTATGGACGTATCTAAGATCATAAGTGATGTGCCTTATGCGAATATGGATGAACTTGTTCAAAAAGTGGCTCTTCCGAAAAATATACTTGAATACCTATATGTGAATCCCTGAATCTTCATTCGGAGATCCACTCATAAGTGTTCATTTCCGTATATGTTCACTTTTTGATGGATTCGTTGATGATATCTGCATCTTTGAGTACCTTGATGCTGATAAACCCTCCAACAATGATATTCATATAATATGTGAGTGCTCTCCATGTGAGCACTGTTATCCCTATCAGTGAAGGGGTCGCGATAACAACAGAAAAGAGCGAGCTGGCACCAAATTCAGCAACACCGCTTGCTCCGGGGGTTGCAGGTATTATCATAAGGCATGTAAGAAGTATCTGTACCATGAACGACAATAAGATCTCTGGGGGCTGTCCGAGTCCTGCAAGTATCACTGGCAGTATGGAGTAAAGTGTTCCTCTGTAAACGATGGTACAGATAGTTCCATAATAGAGTCCTTTCCTTCCCTCTTTGGTGAAATACCTTATACTATATTGGAAATGGTCCATCTCTATGTCGATCTTTCTCAGAACATTTGCAAGAGCCTCATCTGTCTTCCTGCCATGGAAGCGTTTTGTCCTGTTTACAAAAAAGTGAATTGTGGACCTTGTCTTGTTCGGTTTCCATATTGCATAGGTCAGTATTCCCAGTACTATGAAAATGAACAGTTCACCTGCTATCAATAGCATATCTAAGTTATCTTCGGGGAAAAACCCTCTTAAAATGTAAAGGGCAAATGGTGCTATAAGAAGGATAAGAAATGCATCCGTCAGCCTTTCCCCCACTACGACAGCAGTGGCCTTTCCTATGGGGATCGCATTTTTGGAAAGCAGGTGTATCCTCAACGCTTCTCCACCGGCAGAAGAGGGTGTAACAGCTGCGACAAGAAGGCTGGATATTGATATCTCGATCGTTTTCAAGGCCTTTATGTCATGTCCCAGCGACTGGCACATGAATTTTGTTCGTAATCCCCATACCACGTATGAGAACAACTGAAGGGCTATTGCAGCAACAATAGCCTCTTTCTTAATGTTCACGATCACATCAATGGTCGTGGTATCTACTGTGAATACCAGCAGAAGTACTATCGATATAAAGCTGATAACAAGCGAAACAGATAGCCACTTGAAGATCCTATTCATGGTTTTGGTAACTTCGAAGTTTTAGTCGAATTCTGGATTTATTATGGTCTCCTTGATCCTTGAACCTGCTTTGATGGTCACTTCAGGCCATATCTTCACATCAGAGTGGATCGTCGCATCATCGCGTATGATAACACGCGGCCCGATAACAGTTCCGTTCTCAAGGTTACAATTTTGTCCGACAATTGTATCGTTGTCGATTATGGATCCGGATGCATTTGTGTTGCTTCCAATGGTCACATCGTTGAATATGTATGAAGATAATATCCTGCAATTGTCCTTAATGACACAATTGGACCCTATTGCAGTGTAAGGTCCGATAAGCACGTTGTCTCCGATGGTAGTGTTCTCTCCTATAACGATAGGTCCCACCAGTGCGGAATTCGTACCTACGATAACGTTGTTCCCTATCTTCAGAGGGCCTTGTATTCGTGCATTCTTTGTATTGAAATTGCCTTCAATGGATGTTCCTGGGAGGGATTCGAGCATCCATCTCTGTGCCTGTCTGTATGCTGTGGAACTTCCTACATCGGTCCATTGGCCACAAACCAGCATTCCATTGATGTTCTTTCCTTCCTTCATCAATGCCGGAAACAGGTCCTTTGCAAAATCATATTGTTCACCTTCGGGTATCCAGTCGAATATTTCCGGAGAACACATGTAGATACCTGTACTCGCAAGATTACTGAATATCTCTCCTGGCCCGGGTTTCTCTAAAAAGCGGTGAATCCTGTTATTGACATCCATATCAGCGATACCGAATTCACGCGGGTCATCGATGGACATAAGTCCGATGGTCACGATGGCATCGTTCATTTCATGCTGGCGGTATATGGTTCGCAGACTAAGGTCCATTACGTGGTCTCCACCCACTATCATGAACGGTTCACCTTTAAGGAACTCTTCCGCATTCTTTACTCCACCTGCGGTACCGAGCCTCTTTTCTTCATATACATAGTCGATATGAACTCCGAACATCCTGCCGTCCCCGAGGCTTTCCTCTATCTTTTCTGCCATGTAGCCAATGGTAATGACTATCTCTGTGAATCCCTCTTTCGCGAGGTGTTCTATCAGATGTACGACAGAGGGTTTGTTCAGAATAGGTATGCTTGGCTTAGGTCTTTCGAAGGTAAGGGGGCGAAGTCGTGTGCCTTCCCCACCACACATGATACACGCTTTCATGCCCTCTAAGATGTTGTTTTTCTTTATTACTGTTGCTATATTGAACAAGAGGTCTGAAAGTTTCAGAGCTTTTCAACATCCTTCTTGTCCTTAACAATTATCTCAAGTTCACCTTCGTACTCGTCAAGGACCCCGGCAACATGTGCCATATCATTGACTGCCAGTTCCTTGCCTATCTCTTTGGCACCTTTGTTGTTCGGAACGAACACAGTGATCATCTCACCTTCGTGTTCGATCTCCAGGACAAGATGGTCTCCGGAATAGGTGATTTTCTTATTGAGGACAGGTCCTTCAACAAAGACCTTTTCTCCGAGAGTTGTTGAATCTGAAAATGGTTCAATATTGCCGCTCAACTCTCCGGGGATGTATGTAAAATAAGCTAATGCCAGCGATAGTATTGCCATCGCCAGCAGGATCGAAATTATTTTCTCTTCTTTTTCCATATGTAATGTTCAGTCCTGGCCAATGGAAACCAGTGTGATCTTGAAGATCAAGGTCTCTCCGGCAAGCTGGTGGTTGTAGTCAACATAAGCGTTGGTATCATCCATTCTAACAATGGTGACCTGGCCATACTGGGTGAAGAGTGGCATACCGACCTCTGGTTCGATTCCCATTTCTTTAAGTTGGGTTCTTGGGACTGGCTGAACAAGTTCCTCATCGTATTCTCCGTAGGCTTCTGCTGCCGGGATGGTGACCGTCTTTTCTTCACCGACCGTCATGCCTACAACTCCTGCATCGAACCCGGCGATCATCTGGCCTGCACCGACCGTGAATTCAAGTGGTTCGTATCCTCTTGCAGGATTGTGCTGTCCTGCTTCCTTTGCGACATCTTCAAGGGATGTATCAAAGATAGTTCCGTCTTCAAGCTGACCGATGTAGTTGACCGATATTAGATCTCCTTCTTGTACCATGGTATTTTCCTGATTCCCGTTGCTTGCACACCCGCTCACAAGGAGCATGCCTGTAATTATTAGGAGTAATAGTGCTTTTCTCATTGGAATCAACAGTTCTAATCTTATTATGTGTGATAAGCGTTTTGATTACTGCAAATCTTTTAAAAACGACATCATGTGACATCTTTGCAGTTGCGGTGCCTATGTCTATGAGCTTGCCAATGAACTGGACGTTTCGCGTCAGGTTAAAATGCTGTTTTTGTTAAAAGTGATCTTCGACTTGAGGCTAATAATATGAGGGCAAAGAAGTTCTTCAGGTTGAAAGAGTTCAATGTTTCATTGAGTATAAATGATCTAAAGCCATTCTTCGAATGAGCTTGCTGAGAACGCTGTAACTGGATATTTTTCTCCGGTAGCTTTCTTTAATTCTTTCTCTTTACTTTTTTTTAAAACTTCTTATCTTATCTCATTGGATTATATGTGTATTATAGAATAATTGTGTATATACACCAATAGGATTACTTATCTAATCCAAATGCTAGTTCTTATATACTATAACAAGTTTCCTTGTTACAATTCATATTAATTGTATTACTTTATGAATATAAGTTCAAAAATTCAGATATTAACTATAAGCAAAACGGGTGGTATATTGGTCATAAACGAATACATTTCAGCATTTAGTTCGCCATGCTCAATGGGTGATACTAAATGAACATGGTAATTCTCACAGTCGTAGGTATCCTAATGGCTATCTTGCTCTTTGGTGTAAAAACCGGGATTGGTTGTGGCTTCTCTAACCGTAGTCTGAAAAGCATTCTTCTATTGGCTTCCAGTTATCTTATTTTGTCCATCGTTCTGGGTAGTCTGATAGGGTATGTGGACCAGTCGAACCTTGATGTTATTACGAGCATGGGTATGTCTCTCCACGTCCTGGTTGCGTTGTTACTGATCGGTGCAGGCATCTATACCCAGAAACAATGGAATTGCGGGTGTGATGTTTCCCATCGCACATTCCTTGTGATCTCGCTTCCCTGTCCTGTCTGCCTGACAGCATTGTTCATATCCTGTATGCTACTGGCATCATACATCGATATAAGTGGCACTCTGATAGGGTTGCTTGTGGGTGTAGTTTTTTTCATTTCTGTCGTTTCAACATCACTGCTTTGCAAGAAACTTGGCAAGACACCCGAAACGCTCGGTAACATCATGATGATCCTTGGTATCTACTATCTAATGGGTGCCATTATTGTTCCTGCTTACATCAAAACGAAACAGATGAACATCCCCCAATATACTGCACCGCCTATGGATATTCTTCCTTTTGTGGTATTCGCGGTCTTCATTGCCGGGGGATATGTTCTGAATAAAATACGGAGTAATTGAAAATGGCTATTGATTCATTTTTGTTCCAGCTGATGTACACTGCATCAGCTGCGTTGTTATATCCAGTTGTTATACTGCTGCTGCTAGCAGTTGCAGCATCCCTTGGATTGATCGGTGAGTTCATTTCGGAATATGCAAAACGTCACCGCAATGTACGGGAACTTGAAAAAGTAGGTCGAAGCGTGCAGGAAAGTGTGAAAACTTCTTCGCTTGACAATGCGGCAGAAAAACTGCACAGTCTTGACCAGAACCAACTGGTAACCTCATTTGCAAAAGATGCTGGCGATTATCTGAAACAGAACTCTGTCTCCTCTATCGACTGGCTTTCGGAAGAGTATGAGGTAAGGATGACAAAGCGTCTGGAGCAGACCAAGATACTATCTACGGTTGCTCCAATGCTCGGTCTGATGGGTACCTTAATTCCATTGGGTCCTGCCCTCATTGGCCTTGCGCAGGGTGATATCCTCCAGCTTGCTAACAACCTCATGATCGCTTTTGCAACAACAGTTCTCGGACTGTTCGCAGGTGTCGTAGGATATGTCCTGACACTTATCAGAAAGCGGTGGTACTGGCAGGATATGGCAGATATAGATTATCTTGTGGATTCCATGGAGTCTGAACAATGAGGAGAAAACGCTATCATAGGCCCGGCATCCTCTATGAGGAAGAAGACCAGAACCCTCTGACAGGGGTTGCGAATCTATTCGATATCGCCATGGTGTTCTCAGTAGCACTTATGATAGCTCTTGTCATGTCTTTCCAGCTCCCTGAGCTTCTAAGTCCTACGGCAGATATAACCATTGTTAAAAATCCGGGTCAAGCTGACATGAAGATAATCGTCAAGGAAGGTCAGAATATCGAAGTGATGAACATGACCAGCCAGATCGGCGGTGGTACTGGTGAGGCTCTTGGTACGGCTTACCAGCTGGCTGATGGAAGGGTCGTCTATGTTCCGGATTCAGGTAATGAGACCGGTTCATGATCCCTTTTTGGTCTGTATTTGATCGTATGATGTGAAATGGAATTTGAACATTATTAGAAAAAATTTGAATTAACAAGTGAATTGAATGTGGAATAATTAGTAGTTTGAAACATCCCGATAAGCCACCAAGCAAATTTCCGGTATGTTTCAGGCACATTATCGGGTGGATAATATGCAAAAAATAAAACATCAGTTATTATTATTAAGTGTTTTGATTTTACTGGCTCTTTCACCAGTGGTATCGGCAGATGAGAACCAAACGAATGTAATGTTTGTGCTGGGCACGGATGTGAATGAAGCTTCGCTAACAACTATGTCTTCGCACCCCAACATCACCTCCAACCTGACCGTAACGATCTTCAACAGTACCGAAAACGTTCCGACAGGATTCAATTTCTCGAATTATTCCGTCATATTCCTCGAATCACAGTCAGAGGGTGTTGTCAACGACTGGCAGGCGAATTTGACGTCTAACCTGACCACCGCCAAAGACAATGGCTGTAGCGTGATCGGATACAACCTTTCATCCAATATCACCTTGCCAAACGTTGACCTGTACTCAAATGATTATACAGACATCGAACGATACTGGATACAGGGTGGCGACAACAACACGGAGTCCATGCTCAAGTTCATGGGGCAGAAGTTCTGCGGTGCATGGGAGAACGAGACCATTCCAGAACCTGTTATTCTGCAGTCCAAACAAAAGATTACATATATTATCAACTCTGATACCAGCAGGTACTATCTTTCTCAGGTCCTGTCTGAGAGAAGTGTGATCACAGACAATTTCAATGTTACTGTGATGAGTGGTGCAGAAGCTGCTAACCTCAGCGATGTTTCTGATCAGGACGTTATCATGCTTTACATGATAGGCGCCAACGAACTTCCGGAGTTCAAGGACGAACTTCTCGCTGCAAAGGCAAGTGGCTCACAGATCGGGCTTTTTGGTATGTCCGATGTGTATGGAATCGGAACCATTGATATGGAGAATGTACCACATAGTGCAATGAAGGATTATCTCTATAACAGTGGATACACGAACATGGAAGACTGGGTCCGCTGTATAGGAGCGACCCTCGAGGATGTGTACGTTGAATACTCGGCTCCAGCCGCACCATCGATCCCTGATCATGGCATTTATCACCCTGATGCATTCCCTAGGGTATTCGAGAACAGTACCGAATACCTCGAGTGGTATGCGAGCAATGGATACAATGCATCTGCACCAACTATTGGAGTGATTGCAAGTTACAATATCGAGAAAACAACCCTTCTTCATACCACCGATGATGCAATAATCAACAATCTGGAATCAAAAGGATATAATGTTATTTTCTCAACATACAAAGTATGCACCAATGATGTTGACTATTTCACACAAAATGGAACTGTACTGATAGATTCCATCATCTCATTAAAGGGCTTCAGTCTCAATTACGGAGACCAGGAAAAAGGTGTTGAGTATCTCGAGGGGTATGGTGTTCCTGTAATAAAGGGTGTGCTTGATTATTACCAAGGTCCAGATAAGTTCAATGAAAGTTTACATGGTATGGACCCGAGTTCAATTCCTTCCCATGTCACCCAGCCTGAGATAGATGGGTTGATTGATTTCATATGGCTTGCTGGTAGGGTTACAGACCCAATCTTCCAGCAGAAATACTATGAACCCCAGATGCAACAGTTGGACTGGATGTGTGACCGTGCAATCTCCTGGGCAGAACTTGGTCATGTTAGTAATGCTAACAAGAAAGTGACTATTATTTACTATAATCATGAGGGTGGCAAGAACAACATAGGTGCCAGCTACATGGATATTGGATCAAGTTTTACATTATTGCTTGAGCAGATGCGAACAGCAGGTTATGATGTAGGAAATGGTACTATTCCAAATGGCAGTGAGTTCATCGATCGTTTCATCGAGAGCAGGAACGTTGGTTCATGGGCACCAGGTGAACTTGAGAAGGTCGTCAACTCAGGTAATGTCACGCTGGTTCCAGTGGACGAATATCTCGCATGGTACAACACCCTGCCGCAGTCCGTACAGGATGAGGTCGAAGCACGATGGGGCGAAGCACCAGGCAACATTATGGTGTACGAGAATAAGTTTGTGATCCCAACCGTACAGCTTGGTAATATCAACTTCATACCACAACCGACCAGAGGCGACCTGTCAGACGAATCGGTAATGTACCACGATAAATCATTGCCTCCTACTCATCAGTATCTTGTGACATACTTCTGGATCAACAACGTCTATGATGCCGATGCTATGATCCACTTTGGTACGCATGGTACCCAAGAATGGTTGCCTGGGAAAGAGGTTGGACTGTGGAAGTATGATTATCCTTCCATCATGGTGGCTGATACGCCTGTAGTATATCCATACATCATGGATAATGTGGGAGAGGGTACTCAGGCCAAACGTCGAGGCAATGCAGTGATCATAGATCACATGATCCCGGCAATAACAGAGGCCGAATTATATGGTGAACTGGCTAATATGCATGATAAGATGCACAGTTATGAGGATGCAGCAAGTTCCAATAATACTGCAATGATGGCACTTTATCGCAACAGTACCATCCAACTTTACGAAAATCTCACGATGGTAAATGATCTTAATGTGACGGCTGGTGAACTAAGGGCAATGTCAGAGGTCGATTTTGCGAACTTCGCTTCGGACACTCTCCACGATTATCTTCATCAACTACAAGGTACGCTCATGCCCCTTGGACTTCACACATTTGGTGTTGCACCACAGGACGAAAAACTCGTCACCATGGTCAAATCAATGCTTAGCAGCAATTTCATTGATCATATCGTTGATGTAATTCCCCATGTCGGAGATGAGGAGGATTGGAATGATGCTGCTGGTGCTTATGCAACCGAGCTTCTGAATGCTACATTGCTCAATGGCACGAACGTTTCAGCTGCTCAGTTAAATGTGTTGAACCTAACCGATTCGAGCATCACAGCAGATCTGAATCTGGCACTGAATTATTCCAGTGCTCTAGGGAATACCTCCCGTGAGATCACTCAGACGCTGTATGCTCTCAATGGGGGATATATTGAACCTGGGTCTGGAAATGATCCGATACGAAATCCGGATGCTTTACCAACAGGCAGGAACTTCTACAGTTTCGACCAGAGGAAGTTCCCTGATGTGGAAACAACAGCTATGGGCGCGATCCTTGCAAACCAGCTGGTGCAGCAGTACCATGATACACATAACAACACCTATCCAAACAAGGTAGCTTATGTTCTGTGGTCTACGGAAACGATGCGTCATCGTGGACTCATGGAAGCCCAGATATATTCGCTTCTTGGAGTAAATCCAACAAGGAGTTATGGTCGGATAACAGGCTTTAATGTCACTCCGCTGGAGAACATGACACATCCAAGGATAGATGTGGTCATCACACCTTCAGGACTGTACAGGGACACGTTCCCGTATCAGCTTGAGCTGATCGATGAGGCAGTCCGAACGGTGGCAGCACTCAATGAGACCAATGAAACGAACTATGTCAGATGGAATTCCCTGAAGATGGAAGAAGCACTTCTGGCCAGTGGATTCAATAACAGCACAGCACAGGCGCTCTCACAGTCAAGGATATTCAGTGAATCACCGGGCTCATACGGTACCGGGCTTCCGGGAGCGGTGACCGCGAGTGAGACATGGGACAGTGATGATGAACTTGCAGATCTTTACATGTCACGCATGTCCAACATCTATGGGCAGGATATGTGGGGTGAGAACTATGAAGATGTGTTCAAGATGAACCTAATGGATGTTGACGCTGCCATACACAGTGACACCACGAACTTGTATGGGCTCATCGATAACGATGATTTCTACCAGTACCTTGGTGGACTTGGGCTTGCGGTGAGGTCATTGACAGGAGATAATCCGGAGATGTATATTGCAGATCTGAAAAGTGTGGACAATCCCCAGATCATTACCCTGAACGAGGCATTCAGGACGGAATTGCGTGCAAGATATTTCAATCCTAAATGGATAGAGGGTATGATGGAATACGATTACGCTGGCGCTAGGGAGTTCATGAAGTTCACCGAGCATATGTGGGGCTGGGATGCGACGACCCCTGGATTGGTAAAGGATTCTGACTGGAATGATATCTATGATATCTACGTCAACGACAAGTACGATCTTGGCATGGATGAATTCTTCAATGATAACCCATATCAATATCAATCCATGACTGCTCGCATGCTTGAAACCGCAAGGAAAGACTACTGGGATGCATCGGATGAGGTCCTCCAGAACCTAGTAAAGGAGTACGCAGAATCCGTGGTCGAGAACGGTGTAACATGCTGTCATCATACCTGTGGTAATCCGTTGCTCGATAGTTATATACAGGGCGTGATGTCCATACCAGGTGTTGTTTCACAGGAGACCATAGACGAGTACAACAAACTGATGCAGGAAGCCACACAAAGGGAAACTTCATCATCAGCTTCCAGTACCCGCAGCAGCAGTAGTGGATCAACTGGATCTGCTTCGATCGTCAATACCACTAGCACAAGCAGTGCTAGTGGGGGGTATGGAACTACCACCGAGCAGGCAACAGAGTCTTCTCAGCAAAACACACCAGACAACTACGTTGAAGGGTATGAAATGACAAAAGAATCCACAACAAGCGATTCAGCCTCGTCGTCTACATCCTTCTCCGGTGCTGATATTTTAGGCAGTGTGTTGGTCATACTGGCCGTTTCTGTCATATTTGTCGGTTTCAGGAGACGAGGGATCTAAAATCAATTTAGTAGCACTTCGATAATGTTGTCGAAGTGTCCTTTTCTTTTTTTGTTTTTTGGTTATCGATTCTCAATACTTGGTGTTATATGCATACCATAAACAGTATAAAGGGAATCTTGGGCTTTTGACGTTCTTGCTTATAGCCGATGGTTAGATTAACAATTTTTAATGTGTATAAGCTATGCTCAGAGTAGTGCCATTGTTCCTGAAAAAAGAGTTATGCTTTTAAAGCAAAAACAAATTTAGCTCCTAGTTATGCTTCTGTCGCTGCCTCCTTTTCCACTATGCACACAGTTAGTACTTTAGATTACATATATTATCTAATTACAAATGTATTTATGCAATATTATCCTAGACACTAAAGTTTCATGTTACGAATTGTTCTATTTGTAATACAATATATTACGTAACTACTACAAGGATCAAGAAATGTGGCAGTAAATAAATACAATTAGGACGCTCATTTTATTCTTTCAAGAGTTTATGGAAATGACAAATTAGAAAATTGAATGAAAATGAGTGGATCATGAAAGTTTGAGTCATCCCGGAACAGCCGCCAAGCAAAGTGCCGGGACGTCTTACACATTATCGGGTGGATAATATGCAAAACATAAAACATCAGTTATTACTTTTAAGTGTTTTGATTTTACTGGCTCTTTCGCCAGTGGTATCGGCAGATGAACAGGTCAACATTACTTTGATCACTTATAGCGATGGAGCAGTAATAGATTATGCGAAGGGAGCAAATCCTTACAATGCAAGCATAAATGTTACATATCATTCAACAATGCAGAATCTTTCTGAAATAGATCTCAGTAACCAGGATGTCATCTTTACCTATATGCTGTGGCAATCTAAGTACGATCAGTTCTCTGATGAAATGGAATATGCAAAATCAAATGGAACTGTGCTTATTAACATTGCAAGTTATATCGATCCTTCAATATTGAACTCTACATATGACTACGATTTCTCTGGTGGTGAACCCTATGGAAGTTTTGATGAACAATATTTCTTCAACATGGGTCTGCAGGAAGATTTCCTGAAAGAGAATGCTGAAAATTTCCTTGTGTATCTGGCTAAGAACTATGGTGGCAAAACAACTCTGACAAGCAGTTGGGATTATACTGAACCGATAATGCTTCCTCAGGGCATCTACCATCCGGATTCAGATGCATATTGGTTCGATACTCCTGCAGAATATTTTGAATGGTATCAAAACGATTCCAATGGTGAGCATTTCACATATGATCCTGCAAAGCCAACTATAGGGATATGGTTCCATAAGTCCGACTATAAGGATGGAAATACGGAGATCGTAGATGCTCTGATTCGTGATTTGGAAAGCAAGGATTGCAATGTCATTGCTGGATTTGATACTTTCTATAATATTTCCGGTTTTTATTGTAATGAAACTGGTACTCCTTTGGTCCAATGTATGATCTCTCTTAAGAGCTTCGGACTCGATGTCAATATGTATAAGGGATATGGAGATGCAGCATTGAGAAATCTCGATGTTCCTGTATTAAAAGGAATGGTTGCTGATCCTTCTTATGGTGATCCTGCTGATGCAAACAGGGGAATCTCCAATCAGGAAGCAACACGTAAGACCGTTCTTCCAAACATCGACGGCATATTCGAATATATAGTGCTTGGTGATAAGAAAGAGGTCGGGTATTATGTCTATGAATACGTACCAAATGATGCTCAGATCGACTGGATGGCGAACCGTTCTATCGAGTGGGCCGAGCTCAAAAGAAAATCCAATGAGGACAAAAAAGTTGCTGTGATCTACTATAACTATCCTCCTGGTAAGGATAGTATTGGAGCCAGCTACCTGGACAGTATGGCAAGTATTGTGAATTTACTCGATGAAATGAATGGAAGTCAGTACAATCTTACATATATTCCAGAAAACACTACTGAGCTGCTCGATAGGGTAAAATCACAAGGCATAAATGTTGGTTCCTGGGCACCGGGTGTTCTCGATGAGATGGTTGAGAATCGAACTGAATGGGGTGCTCAACTTATACCTATTGAAACCTATCACGAGTGGTTCAATGAGGAACTTCCTGAAAATCTACGTACTCAGGTAATTAATGAGTGGGGGGAACCCTGGTCTGAAGATTTCACTGAAGATGAGATGTTCATGATATGGGAAAATGAATCCGGCAGATACATCGTGATTCCTACTGTACAGTGTGGAAATGTTTGGTTGATGCCTCAACCTGCACGTGGAATGACACAAAACGACAACGTGTTGTATCACAGTACATTGGTACCTCCACCACATCAGTACATAGCTTTCTACCTTTGGCTAAACGATGACTGGGATGCCGATGCAGTGATTCATCTGGGTACCCATGGAACTCATGAGTGGCTTCCCGGACTTGCCTATGGTATGAACAGAACATCCGATTGGGCACCTTTGCTACTACAGGACATACCTAATATTTACCCATACATTGTAGCCAATGTGGGTGAAGGATTAACTGCAGAATACAGGGGAAATGCACTGATCATCGACCATCTTACACCGACCCTTGAGCGCGGTGGTCTCCACGCTGAGATGGCAGATATTTCGAGTGATATCCAGACCTATTACGATCCAGGGATGTCTGACGAAGTAAGGGATGGTTACAGGATGACCATTATTGATCAAATGGTAGAACTCAACTTACACGAAGATCTGAATGTGGATGAGAACACATTGGAACTGTACCGCAACAACGATACTCAGTTCCAGACATTTGTAAAGAATGTACTCCATGAGTATCTGGAAGAGATATCGGAAGAGAACATACCTTATGGATTCCATGTACTTGGGGAAGTGCCTCCTGCAAACGAATCAGGTCCAGATGGTGACCAATTATCAGCAATGGTCAGGGCTATGCTGGGAAGTTCTTTCCAGAATAATGTCTCAAGTGCATTCTATTACAATGAAACTGAATATCCGATGGGTATTCCTCTGAATGACACTAATATTGATCAGATGGTATGGGATGTTGTAACCAATGGTACTGACTCAGTTACAGCTCAGGACTTTATTTACGGTTCTAACGATTCTTCGATAACCTCTGATCTTGAAAGGGGACTTGTTTATAGGGATAACTTGATCGCTTCCGCTGATGAACTGGGTCGGGTAATGTCTGCACTTGAAGCTGGTTTTATTACAGCTGGGCCTGGCAGGGATCCTATCCAAAATCCTGATTCAATTCCGACAGGACGTAACTTCTATGGTGTGGATTCCCGATTGTACCCTTCAGAAGTAACGTGGGACCTAGGTTCAAGACTTGCTCAGGACATGCTTGTGGATTACTATGAAAAACACAGTGAATATCCTGAAAAGGTTTCTTTCTCAAGATTTGGTGTTGAGTTCATAAGAGATCATGGCACACTTGAGGCAGAAGTTCTCTATCTGCTTGGAGTGAAACCGATATGGGATCCAACTTCCAAACAGGTAACAGGCCTTACACTTATGAACGAGTCGGAATTGTTGCCGAATTATGATCCATCAATGCCAGGCAGACCACGTATCGACATTGTATACACTACTGCAGGTATGCGTGATGCTTTCCCTGACAAGATCAAGATGATCGATGAGGCGGTAAGGATGGCAAATACTGCACCTGCAGGTAACTATACAAATTACGTCAACCAGAGTACTC
This sequence comes from Methanococcoides sp., assembly GCA_021108275.1. Taxonomy (GTDB): domain Archaea; phylum Halobacteriota; class Methanosarcinia; order Methanosarcinales; family Methanosarcinaceae; genus Methanococcoides. The sequence goes on along the minus strand of JAIORD010000005.1, from coordinate 59,460 downwards.
AAGCTGTAAAACAGGCATTGTTAGATGCTGGCTATGATGAAGAAACCGCATCTGAACTTTCTACCATGCGTTGCTTCGCTGTTCGCGATGGGACTTATGAGATTGGAGTTGGTAATGCCATAGGTGCAAGTGGAACCTGGGAAGATGAGGCAGCAATAGCTGAACTCTACCTGAGTAAAATGGGCTACGTCTATGGTACTGACATCTGGGGTTACCAGGGTTCAGACATTTTGGCTGAGAACCTGAGGAACGTGGATGCTTCTATCCATTCTGATTCATCTAATCTGTACGATACACTGGATAATGACGATTTCTTCCAGTATTTCGGAGGATTGAATCTTGCAACAAGACATATTTCTGGAGATACTCCTGAGATGTATGTCTCGGACACAAGAAATTCAGATGAAAGTGGAATGGTCACAATGAAGGAATACCTTGACAAGAACCTCCGCTCAAGATATTACAATCAGGAATGGATCGAAGGAATGCAGGCTTCAGGCTATGCAGGTGGTAAGATGTTCTCAGAGTTCGTGGAGAATCTCTGGGGATGGGAAGTCACAAATCCTGAACTTGTTGATGATAGTGATTGGGAGATGGTCTATGATAAGTACATAAATGATCCTGAAATGCAAGAGTGGTTCCAAGAAAACAATCCTGATGCTTATCAGTCAATGACTGGAAGGATGCTCGAGACCGCACGCAAGGATTATTGGGATCCCTCAGATGAGATATTCCAGGACCTGATGAAGGAGTATGTCGAATCAGTAGTTGAGAATGGTGTTTCCTGTTGCCATCATACATGTGGAAATCCAATGCTTAATAGCTATGTCGTTGAAGGTCTAATGTCTGTGCCAGGAGTCGTTAGTGAAGAAACAATGTCTGAATTTATTAAAAAAATAGAAGAGGCAAATCAGGCGAAATTAGAAATTTCTTCTCCAAAGTCTTCCTCTAAATCTTCTTCCAGTAGTGGCGGTGTTGGCAGTGTGCAGGTTGTAAATTCTTCAACTACAGGTTCTGCATCAAACCAGACAGATACTACTTCCAATGGTGGTTATGGTGAATCATTGGATGATCCAATTGCCGATTCTGCAGAATCTAGCTCCGATTATGTAGAAGGTTATGAGATGACCATGGAAAATGTCAGGAAAGATGAATCTACCAGTTCTTCTTTTTCAGGAACTGACGTATTCGGAATCGTATTTGTACTTGCTGTTGTTGGTACAATATATATTGGATTCAGAAGAAGAGGATTTTAAGCGATGAGCACCCATTCGGGTGTTCTTTTTTCTTTTTTTCTTTCTCTCTGTTTTTTACATTTAATTTGTTTTATAGTGCAATATTTTCCATCATTATAAACAATTAAAATTAACATTCATGAAAGTTAGCTTTAATACGAATGATTTATTAGTGCTATCATTCACATTCTTTTGGAATGATAACAATGCTCATAGATCCCATCTGTAAGGCTCAGGTATCTAAAGATAGTGACTATGTCACTGAATATGGCGGAAAAAGCTATCGCTTTTGCTCTGACCGATGTAAGAGTAAGTTCGACAGGCTTGAAAAAAGCGTTATACGCCTCAAGCGCACTATCGGAGACCAGGAGAAGATATCCTTTGGCAGGCTGAACAAGGAGATAATCAAAACTGGGATCTGCACTTTATGTGGTGCATGCGTTGCTTCCTGTGAATATGTTACTTTTGTGGACAACAAGCCAAAACTGGTGGGCAAATGTACTGCCTGCGGGGTTTGCTATAATCAATGTCCTCGGACCATCACCAAGGAAGAGGACCTTATTGGAAAGATAAGGTATGGCTACGCTGCAAGGTCCGCGATTCCCGGAGTGAAGGGGCAGGACGGCGGCGTTGTAACCTCAATGCTCGCATACGCACTTGATGAAGGATTGCTTGATTGTGCCATTGTTACGAAAAGGTCCGAGGATGAGCCCTGGAAGGCTGAGCCTGTGATAGTCAGGACCTCTGCTGAAGTGCTTGAGTCTGCGGGGAGCATCTATACTCATAGCATGACATTGGAGCCTTTGATGAGCGCCATAAAGCAGGAGATGGGTAGCATTGGATTTGTTGGTCCAAGTTGTAATATAGACGCGGTACACAAGATGCAGACAAGTTCGTATGGTTTTCTTCATCTTTTCTTAAGGGCAAGGGTGCTTAAGTTCGGTCTGTTCTGTATGGACAGTTTTGAGCACGATGGAATTAAAGAATTCGTTGAGTCAAAAGGGCTGGAACTTACTGATATCCATTCAATGAAGATCCGAAAAGGGCTCTTTGAGTTTGGTACTTCTGAAGGTATGAAAAGCTACGATCTTTCAGAATTGGACCAATACCGTTGTAGTTCGTGTAAGTTCTGTACCGATATGGCTGCTGAGAACACTGACATTTCATTTGGTGGCGTGGGAACTCCGGTCGGCTGGACCACAGTGCTCGCAAGGACGTCGATCGGGTATGAGATATTTAATGAGGCGGTCGATAGTGGATATCTGGAAGCCCGTCCTCTGGAAAAAGCTGAAATGGATCGAATGGTCAACCTTGCAAAGATGAAAAAGGTACAGATGTACACGTTGAACCGCAGACAAAAGAGCTGATTGCGTGTTTGTTCTTTAAAAATTGAAGTTGGTGGACCGTTCGGGTCTATGCTCCAAAAGTATATAGACCTATACACCAATTTATGAAGTGATGACTCGCGATGTAGATGATGTTCATAGTACTCACACTGGCTTAATACGTGCAATGGAGCGACTCCGAGGTGCAGATATCAGCCAGGGTAACAAGGACATACTTGAGAATTTTGTAACTGCCTGTAGGCTTGAAGGGCTGGCAAAGAATACGGTGATCTGGTATGCTAATTATGGTACTCGAATGGTCCAAAGGCTCCAAGATATAGGCTTTAAAGGAACGATTGACCAGGTAGATCAGGCCATCTTCCACAGGCTGTTGTTGTACCTTGAGGACGAGCGTGAGATGTCTCAAAGTAGCCTGAGGAACTATAAGAAGCTAGTTAAGAAGTTCTTTGGTTGGTCCTGTGAAGGTGAAGCTCCTAAATGGGTGCAGAACATCAAACTTAAGACGATCGATACTCCTGTTCAGCCATCTGATCTGCTCACTCAGGAAGAGTTTGATAAGCTTATGGGAGCATGTAAGCATCCACGTGATAAAGCCTTAATTGCCGTTCTGGCTGACTCCGGTATGCGCGTGGGAGCTCTGGCCTCTTGTCGTATCAAACACGCTGAATTCAATCAGTATGGTGCTATTCTGTACATCTCACAGACATCACTGAGTAAGAAGACAACTGCAGCCAAAGGTATCCCACTTACCTGGTCAACAGGATATCTCAATCAGTGGCTGTCTGTACATCCACTCAGGGAGGATTCTGAAGCTCCTCTATGGGTCACACTCAACCAGAACATGGAACCATTGAGCTATAAGAGCGTAAGGAGCACGATTGCAAAGATAGGTGAACGTGCTGGTATAAAGAAACCGGTAAATCCCCATACTTTCAGACATCTTGCTATCACTAACTGGATCCTTGACGGTCTCAATGAACAGGAGATCAAACACAGAGCTGGCTGGTCTCGTGGATCCACACAGATGTTCAAGATCTACGCTAACTTCACTGACAATGAGATCAATGAAAGGATCTTTGAGAAATATGGCCTCAAGACCGAAGATAAAAGGCATGTGACACTCAAGGCCTGTCCACGCTGTAACAATGTACTAAGACCTTCAGATAAGTTCTGCAGCCAGTGTTCGCTTGTCCTGGACCGTGAATCTCTTGATCAGATCCAGAAGCATGAGGAGAACATTCCTGAAATGCTTCAGTTATTATTGAAAAGTGAGCGTGGAAGGGAAGTAATCAAACAGTTTTCGTGAGGAGCTTAGGTCCCTTTGATTATGATAGATTAATAGCGAACATAAAAAAGGAATTACCTTCTCCCTTCCTATCTCGTTATTGATTTAGCATTTGGTACTTGCCACGAAAATAACACAACATCAAAAATTCGGATACATTATGAATTTATTGATGGATTTGATGAAATCAATGTATAGATACTAGATATTTCTGTTTTTATGCCTTAAACTATTTTTAATTTATAGAAACAATTATATACTACTTTAAAAGCTTGATTATTTTACAGTCAGTTTATAATAAATATTATAAACGTTCTTCTCTATGCGTTTTATCGAAATTAGTGTTGAATCATTTCAAAACTGGATTATCAGCCCCTGTAGTATAATATGTCTTATGTTGCTGTTTTTAAAATATTTCCAGTGGAAATGGCTCATAGTTATTTCAACAAATATTGAAATGGATTTCATAATTCTAACTTACAATCATGGAATCTATGGTTTGATATACTTACCATTTACATGGTCTATAATATAAGCCATTGATTTCAGAGTTAATGCACTAATATCATTAAATGGAAATATCTTGTTCTGTTTATAAGCAAAATTCAAACAAAAAAACCATCGAATCCACGTTGTTTGTCTTTATTCAGAACAAAATAAACACCTTTATTTATTTTAACTGTCATCGTTAGTCAATTACTAGATAGAAAGATGAAATAAACCAGAACGAAATGCACATTACAAAACTGCTCTTCATTGGAACTGCCACTAAACGCAGGTCTGCGTTGAGTGTGATAGTAGCACCAATTCCCACACGAACGCTGCAAGGTATTCAGGGCTGATCAGTTGTGGAGTACAAATTGAAGTGTAAATAACAGCTGATAACTCGCATCAAAATACTAGGGGGGTGTATGTATTATTGTTGTTACTCCCTTTCCCCTTGTTTTTCTGATTTTTGAAAACTCACTTTATAATTTTTATTACATCGTATTAACATCATGTATCGTTATTTCAGCATCTCCAATTTCCAATCCACATATGCTTTAATCATCACTTCCATTTTGGATTCCATGGGGGATGATAATTTTCCCCCCGTAGGCTTACCAAAATAAACATTCATTTGTGCTTCTGTTGAATGATTGGCCATATAGGTAGCACGAATATATCTAAACAAATTTGCATTGATCCTTTTATTAGCATCTGCTTTTATAGCGATCTCTTTTAGCGGTTTGGTTATAGCTTGGTAACTCATCATTGTGGCAGTATTGATTTTATTTGTATCAAAGTTCCACCACAATGGAGCACTAGGATTGTTTCTATCAGGATGCTGTTCAGTCCACATCTCCACTTACATTGAACTCAGCATATACTGGATAATGATCAGATACTGCCACAGTTTCCTCTTCTGTCAGTTGATACTCCAGATCATACCTGAAAACATTTGCCTGGCCATAGAGGTCAGATGTGTCTGTCAGGACCATTCTGTCATAAGTATAGTCCGTTGACTTCGTTGTGGTGTCATGTGTGTCATCAATGGCCCAGAAGTAGTCTTCAAGGTCTGAGCTTGAATCTTCATCAAAGTATGAACCGTCAGCATTGAAATCTCCCAGGATAATGAAATCCTGCTCATCAGGATAGACATTCTGTGCATGTTCCAAGGCTTCGTCTAGGGCATTTATTTCTTCGGTGGCCTCATCAGGGTCTGTGTGGATCACTATGAGGACAGCATCATAATCACCATTGACTGCCTTGAACGATGCTATGTAAGGTTGCCTGTGGAATGGATCTGTACCCTCTGGCTCTGGATATGTCAATGCTTCACTTGTGATCATTATCGTGTCGCGATTGTAGACGTAGGCGTATTGTTCTTTGCTTGAGGTCCTTCCCAGCCTCTCGCTTACAACAAATTCATAGTTTGATCCATCGGAATTCACAAGATCCACCAGTTCAGGAAGAGCTGTCTGTGACTTATCCCTTATCTCCTGTATGGCCATTATATCATAGGTCCTGGTGATGTCGGCCAGTACTGCCATGACTTCAGGTTTGTCAGCTTTCGAGACTCCGAATACCTGAATATTGAAGGCTCCGATCCTCAGAGTTTCATGTGACAATGGAGTTGTGTTTACTTGTTCGTCTTCCAATACTTCCGGTTGAATGTCTTCTGGAGCTTGGACTTCGATCTGCTCGATCTCTTCTGCTATCGTCTGGATTGTTTGTTCTGTCTCTTCGGAGATACAACCAAAGGTTAGTGAGATTAGAATAAGAATTGCGAATAGTTTGAGTTTCATAGTTTTTCCTTTTTTAGGTAGAGTATGGAATTAAAATATTTAGTGTTAGTGAATAATGAAGTACAGACACATTATGTTTTTACAAATTTAAAATCAAAAAAATCATATAGTATGAGATTACAAAATGGGTATGTCGAATGAAAGAAGATGGAATTCTCCAAGGGTACTTTGCATTATATGAAACAGAATGCCAGGAGAGATAAGCCGTTCACTCTCAATGCTCATGTTAAGGAAAGGTTGAAGACTTGGGACAACGGGCTTAGTGTAAATGGATAACTTACATGTAAACTCAATAGCAGTAACAGGTTTTGCATTATGAAAGGCAATATCGATAGCAACAGAGGAGTTTAGTAATATTACTTATATTAATATTCAGGTGCTATATAACCGATAATAATATCACTAATACTCCTGAAAAGTATTTTATTGTACTTTGCATTCTATAGGAATTGTAAATGAGAACGTACTTCCTTTTCCAACTTCACTTTCAACCCAGATTTCCCCGCCATGCATTTCAACAAACTTCTTGACAAGTGCAAGACCAAGACCGGTACCCTCATACTTTCTGGCAGTTGATGAATCCACCTGTTTGAAGGTCTCAAATATTTCCTCATGCTTATTTTTGGGAATACCAATACCGTTATCCGATACAGAGATCTCCAGCAAATTATCATAATTTGCAGCACTGATCTATATAAGCCCATGCTCAGGTGTAAACTTCAAGGAATTACTTAATAGATTATACAAGATTTGTTTCATCCTTAATCTGTCGGCATAAATTTCGATATTTTCAGAACGAAACTGATTACAAATTTCAATGTTCTTTTTATATGCCATATGTTTAATTGTATTTTCCACATCACGAATGAATGAAGGTAAACTAAACTTTTCACATTCAAGTTCTACCTCCCCACTTTCGATTTTCGAGATATCAAGAATATCATTGATTAGGTCCAGTAAGTGTTTCCCACTATCCGCAATATTTCCAGAATACTTGATCTCTTTTTCATTCAGGTTACCGAAAGGATTGCTATTTAGCAACTGTGAGAAGCCGATGATGGAATTAAGAGGCGTGCGTAGTTCATGACTCATGTTTGCGAGGAATTCGGTCTTAGTACGATTAGCAGTTTCCGCCACAAGCTTTGCATGGAACATTGCATCCTCTGCTTGCTTCCGCTCTGTGAGATCTCTAGAAGTGGATAAGACAGCTGGTTTTCCATCATACTCAATAATGCGATTGCTTAGTTCTATAGGGATAGGAGTGCCGTCTTTACAAATAGCTACACTTTCAAATATAGAACGTATTCCCTTTTGTAATTGCTTAATATTATCAGTTACATTTGGTGCATATTCTGAAGAATCCAAATCCATTATCGATATAGTCAGCAGTTCATCTCGGCTATATCCTGTGAATTCGCAAACAATGTCGTTCACTTCCAAGATGGCACCGTCCAAATCGTATATTAAAGTTGGATCATTAGAATGATTAAAAAATGTTCTGAACTTCTGTTCAGATTTTTGTAAAGCAGTTTCTATCAGTTTCCGCTCGGTGATATCCTGTATTGTCCCACACATCCAAATCGCCTGACCAGCTTTGTTAAAAGTAACCTCGCCTTGCTCATGAACAATACGTTCTGAGCCATCTGGCAAAAGAATGCGGTAGTCAATACTATACAGTTTATTTTCATACACTGCCTTATTTATAGCGTCCTGAACAAACATTCTATCATCAGGGTGGACGGAATTTAGAAACGCCTCATAAGTAGTCTTAAATCCCAGAGGTGCCAGCCCAAGGATATTATAGATCTCGTCTGACAATTTTAACTTATTTTTGACGAGGTCCCAATCCCAATTGCCAAGATGGGAAATACGCTGTGCATTGGACAAACTAGCTTCACTCTTTCGTAGAGTTTCTTCCATTTGCTTGCGCTCGGTGATGTCCCGTACAGTAACCTGCAGAATCTGTTTATCTTTTAACAAAAAGCGTGTTAACCACACTTCAGCAGGGAATTCCTCTCCATTTTTTCTGCAGTGAACCCATTCAAACTTGGTAGACTCATTCTTGAAGGCTTCTGCGATTCTATCCTGTGCAGCACTCCGTGAATCTTCCCCGTTTGGCTGCTTTGGAGGTGATATTTCGGATAAATGAAATCCAATAATTTCTTCTTTTCTTGAGAAACCAAACATCTTCAGAGCCGCTTTATTACAATCAATGAATCCCCTTTCGTCCATCAACATAAGGACGTCTGAAGATGAGTCGAACAGCACATGATAGTATTCGTCGCTTAAAATACCTGTTTTTTCAAGTGTAGGTATTTTTGTCTCTTGTTTTACCAACCGATTCAAATCGTCTTCGACCATTTACTATACCCCCTTGATATATGCCGAAATTAATAATATCTATTAAAAATATATAAGCGAATTGGCATGTTTTTTCATGATGTGTATATACAATATGTTGCATCAGTTTTGAAAGTTCATTTCTAAGAAAACATTGTTTATCCTTATTGGAACAATATTTTGATTTTGTTCTCCAAAAATCATCGTTTATTTTTACCATGTAATCGCTTCAAATATCGTTACAACGATCTCTCCGTGTAATTCCTTGTGGAAAAAATAGGAATATCAGCATAGGTGGCTTACTATGCGGGATCTAAAAATCGAACTTTAAAATAGCTCAAGCTCTAACAAAATAAAAATGCTGCCTATCGGGACAGTACACGTCTAACCCAATCTTCATGCGTTGGATGATATCTCAGCAATGGGCTTTAAGCACTGTAAGGGATTTCTACAAATCCTAATACTGGAAATTAAAGTTATCAAAAACAGAGGGGATGAAGGAGGAATGGACATCCCCTCTCCCAATTAGTTATGGAGTAGAACCACCACCACCACAGCGTTCGTGTTTTCAGACCGTACCACCGGAGTCGTGAATGACACATGGCTCTTAATATATAATAATAAGTTAATAACATATAAACTCTTCCAACGTTTTTCAAATGTCATAATGCTCATTATCATAGGATAGGTAGAAGATTCGGTATTGTCTACTCCACCAGAAGCCTGGAAGAAGTAAGAAAGTTGGTACTGCAGAGAGTGATAAGCAGTTTACTCTCAATGCTCATGTGAGAGAATGGTTGGAGAATTGGGGTAATGTAGAATCGGTTGTTAGTTAGGATATAATAATAAATTAAAATGAAAAAGTAGTATGAGCAATTCAATCTATCAGAATTGGTTTCAAACAGTATTGACTATAATCAAGGTTTTTGATCGATAATAATTGAATTAACTTCATTCATCACTTTGAAGTACTCATTACCAGTTTCTGTAATATTGTATTTGTTAGTTGATTTTTCTATTAATCCCATTTGCATCATCATATCGAGATAATGATTTGCTCTTTTAAAATTTAAATTTGCTTTATAAACTATGCTTGTTTTCGTCACTTCTGATCCTTTTAAAACTTTCAGTATGTCTACTATTATTTCTAATTTTTCACGCATCGTCCCCATACCCCCAAGGAACTAAATATTTAGATTACTACAACTTGTATTCGTGTATTATTATATTTAAAGATGATGTAATATTGATGTTTCTGTAATAGTTATTGCAACACGGCATACGGCAAGAACTTCCTCTTCCGCATTAGCACCGCTCAAAGATCATCAACACGTTTGCTTTCATTGTCGGTGTTTTCCGTTTTAGCCCTCTTGGTCTCCAACAGATAGATTATCCCGATTGTTATAAATGCAGTTGTGCTTAAAAGCAATGGAACCGTTGTCGTTGAACTTATACTTCTTCCTAAAATAGAACTTAAATTGTATATTAGTAACAAAGAAATTGCAACTAATGAAATGATAATCGTTTTTACCTTTGTTTCGTGTTTCATTTATTCTCTCTAACATTCATGACAGTATCCACATTTAGAATAAATTTTCATAGTTTTTTTGTATACAATTAATTATGTATCATTTATAATTTTCCCTACTTCTTTGTGCATAATGGTCATTTGAGACAATTTTATATGTCATAATCCTAATTAAAAGGTGAGGGGTTCAAAAACATGGGGTTTAATCAAACAATTAATTCAAGAATTGTTGAGCTAGTAAGTAAGAATCAAACAAATATTTACATATTAGTTATTCTTTTGTTGATAATGATGGTAGGAACAAAAATAGCATTAAATATTAATCCAATATATGCACCTATGGGGACGGTGGGTGGCCTTATTTTTGGCATGAATCTAACATACCATATTTTCCAATGATGAAGCAGGTCTTGCAGGTCTTCTCAAGAAACTGAAATAAACAGTATAATGGCATGCTTAGCCATTCTTTTTTTTATTTTGAAATTCAAGCTTCCACGAAATACAAATGCTGTCTGTTGCCTTCCGTATTACATGAAGCAAAATGCCAAGAATTATAAGCCGTTCACTCTCAATGCTCATGTGAGGGAGAGGTTGGAGAGGGTGAGTTTATGAAGCCTGTTTATACTCAATGGGTTATTGCTAACGGTGTTAACTTTTGAAGTACCATTGTTTCGAATCACAAGTCCCACAAAGAATATATTGCATTGTAAACAAATGCAAATTGTATATAAAAAATTGGATGTAGAATGAATTCGTGAGAGAGTGGAAAATAGGAAATATTAACGAGTTTTTGAAATGGAATCAAATAATATCTCTCTAAAAACTAAAATCCTTTTTTATGGCATCTTAGGTGCTTTTTTAGTGCTATCTGTATTTGCAATAGTTAGTATTTCTACAGTAACATCTCAGCAGGAGGAAATGGCATATCAGCAGTCCATAGAAATTACCAAGAACTATGCAAATTATTTCGATGGCAATACAAGAACAAACCAGGGCATTGTTAAAACGATTTCAACAACAATGAGCAATTATGAGTCAGCTGATAGGGATGAGGTGAACTATATACTAAAGGGCTTACTTTTGGAGAATCCTCAACTGGTTGGAGTTTATGTTGGCTATGAACCCAATGCTTTTGATGGGAGAGATGCTGAATTCATAGGAACGGAAGGCCATGATGAGACCGGAAGGTTTGTACCATACTGGAACACGATAAACGGCCCGATCAGTGTTGAACCTCTTGTAGATTATGAAACATCAGAATATTACCAAGGTCCAAAGAAACTCAAACAAAACGTGGTCACAGAACCTTATCTTTATCAGGGAATACTGATGGTGAGCTATGATTCTCCTATTATCAGGAATGGTGAGTTCGTTGGAATTGGCGGGGTTGATGTGTCGCTCAACTATTTTGATGAGATAGTATCTAGTGTTGCTGTTTTTGAGACCGGTTATGCGTTTATTACAAGTAATAGCGGAATACTGTTGTCCCATCCGGAGCATAAGGAATGGATTGGGATAAAGACATTAAATGACTTTGGTGTTCCAGAGATTTTGGAGATGGCAACCGACATCAGAGATGGGAAGAGGGGATACATCGAAGCAATGGACCCTGAAACCGGCAGAGAAGTTGTAATGTTCTATGAGCCTATTAATGAAGGGACCTATAGTTTTGTACTCTGTATTCCAAAAGATGAAATGCTTGCGGGGGTAACGATTTTGAGGAATAGGCTGATATTTATGTCGCTATTTTCAATTATTCTCGTGGGTGGGGTTGCTTATATGGTTGCACGCTCGACAGACCACACCATCAAAAAAATGCTAAATGATTTTAAATTGATATCCGGTAATGCATTAAATGGAAATTTTGATACAAGGGCTGATACCAATGTACAGGTTGATTTTAAGAAGATTCCTCTGGGCCTCAATCAAATACTGGATAATATGAGCAAGCTTACAAAGAGCAATGAAAAAGCAATGGTTGCTTTGCAAAAATCGGAATCTAAATTCAAATCATTTTTTAATAATTCTAATGATCCAACTATAATATACGATTTAGAAAGTACTATATTGGAAGTAAATAATGTTGCTTGTGAATTCACGGGTTACAGCCGAGATGAAATGCTGAGTATGACAGTAATGGATCTGAATTCTTCTGAATATGCATTAAAGGTACCTGATAATATCAAGCAATTGCAGGAGGGGGAACGTGCTATATTTGAAAGCCTAATTGTCTGTAAGGACGGTTCCCTTGTCCCTATAGAACTAAGCAACCGTATTATTGAGTATGCTGGCAACCCAGCCGTGCTCTCCACTGCTAGAGATCTCACAGAACGCAAGAACGCAGAAAAAGCTTTGATGGAGATTGAGATGATGCGCAAAAAGGAGATCCATCATCGTATAAAGAACAACCTCCAGATAATCTGCAGTTTGCTCGACCTTTATTCCATGGAGTTTGAGGATACGTCCGTGGTTCAGGCTTTTATGGAGAGCAAGAGCCGTGTTATATCGATGTCATTGATCCATGAGGAACTTTACCAGTCAACGGACATGGAAAGCATCAATTTTGCTGATTATGTCCAGAAGCTGTCAGCTGAACTTATTAGTTCATATTCCGTTGATAAGGACATTGAACTGGAGCTTAACGTAGAGGATATCTTTTTGAATATGGATACGGCTATCCCTCTTGGGATTATCATAAACGAACTGGTGACCAATTCTTTGAAACACGCTTTTCAGGAAAGGTCGGGTCAGATTTGCATTGACCTACATCATGGGAATGAAAATAAATTTATGCTAATCGTGAGTGATAATGGTATAGGATTCCCTGAGGAAATTGATTATAAGAAAAGCACTTCATTGGGTTTACAGCTGTTGAACACGTTGGTCAATCAGATTGGGGGGACCATTACTATGGATTGTACTTCCGGAACAGCTTTTACAATAATATTCAATGAAAATGGCAGGATATGAAGGTCAAAGGATGAAAGGGGCAAATATTTTAGTTGTCGAGGAAATGTCCTGCTTTCTTATCTTATCATTTTCTTTATCTTTTTTTATGTAAATAGTTCCATTCTTTTAAATTAAGCATCAGAGTTTCACACTAACTACAAACAGATTCAACAAAATGTACAAGTATTAGTTCAATAAAAACATAGCAATTTTGAAAAATTGTCATCATATTCTTAAAATTCTAAAGGTTGCATTTTTCTGAGTTACCTATATCCCCGAATTATTATGCGAGTGATAAGATTCGAACCTCTGAAATATCAAATATTTCTAAGATTTGCTGAATGCCAAGAACACAAAGTGTATTGTTTTTTGGTATTGCCTATATCCTGTAATGAATATATAAACGGGAAGGCATTGTCTCTATTGAGTTACTCATGCATTAATTTCTAATTGTAACAATTGTACCAAATGAAGTGAAGACATTTTCTGCCAAAATTTATCATCCCGATTAATCGAGCCCTTTCCTTGATTCCATAGCTTTGAGATTTGATATATGTCATATTGAATTGATATTTTTAACTACTATTCGACCACTTGCTCCCCATGGGAGACGGCCTTTCCATCTAGCACATGCAGGATTTAGACCCTCTTAAAATCCTGCCCCCTAGACAAACCGACATCTCAGCACATGCCCTAGCTGTGAGATTCTATCTTGAAATAATGGGCCGATAGCCCGCAGGATACCAATCACTCAACATATTCCCAAAGGCCCACCGATGACGTCAAGTAGAACACTTGAGCTATTCAGACCACTAACATCGCGATGAAACAATTACTAGCTGTCCGTTCGCAGGTGAGATCCCCCTCTCGATCAAAATAATATACATCATCATCCCCTATTACACGTCCCAGCATACTCAGCTCGAGGTCAAGATGTTTCACGCTCAAGACAGAATCAATGGATCAGAGCCAAGACATTCGGCGTTGTATCGTTCACCTTGTTCATATCACACGATTCCGTACATCACAAAACTGTTTCTCGTTGGAGCTGCCACTAAACGCAGGTATGCGTTGAGTGTGATAGTAGCACCTTTTCTCCAACGGATGCTGCAAGGTATTCAGGGCTGATCAGTTGTGGAGTATAAATTGAAGTGTCAATAACAGCTGATAACTCGCATCAAAATACCGGGGGGGTGTATGTATTATTGTTGTTACTCCCTTTCCCCTTGCTTTCCCGATTTTTGAAAATAGACTTTGTGACTTTTATTACACTTCATTCACATCATGTATCGTTATTCTATCGTCATCAATATTTCCTTTAATTTATTTAATTTGCGTTCACTTTTATACTATGATCTCTAACATTAAACTGCCAAAAGAGATATTCAATGATAACATCTCCTGTTCGAATCCCAAATTCTTACTATCAGAAATGTAGATTATTTTTTTCAGTATTTTGGTTTCAATTATTTAACTCATTTACAATTTACACTATGCTAATTACGGTATATCCCCAATTCAATTTTTTTTGCATATCTCCTAAAATTGCCCCCCATTCTTTTATGGTAGATGAATACCGTACAGAAATGTACAGTTCGATGCTAACGATAGCAATAGGAGGTATTATGAAAACAAATATAACAATAACAGTAGATTCAAACATCCTTACAAAATTTGATGAGATGCGGGGATTGATCCCACGCTCAATATATTTGAACCAAATGATGAATGATAAAATTGAGGCCGCAGCTGGCATGAACTTCCAGGAACATGAGACCAGCTACAGTCCAGCAGCATCCAACAGCCACTTATGCAATAAATGGAGAGATGCAGATGTCTAACATGTTTTATTCTGATTTAAATTTTTGTGATAATTGCCAAATGATCCACATATTGACAATTGCTCCTGGAAGGAAGGTGGCCAATGACCGATACTGAAATTCTTCAACACCATCCACTCATTCAAGAATTTGCATCTGTAACTAGTGATCCTGAACTCTATCAGATCATTGAGAAGACCAATCCCACACTCAAGATGCTTGTAGATGTGGCCAGTGAGATCATGGGGGACTATCAATGAGTAAAGCTGAGCTCGTACGACTATCTCGTTTTCTGTGGGATCATCTTGATAGTGATGAAAAAGAGATACTGGCTAAATATGATTCACTGCCACTGACAACGGGAAAAAAGCAGGTGCTTATTATGCTTGATGCTGCTATTTATGAGGTGATTGGATGACCGAAGATCGTGCATTAGTTGACGAAATCAAATCAAAGTTAGATCTCGTACAGATCATCAGTGAAACCATCAAACTGAAGCAGGTAGGAAATGCGTACCGAGGTGCAACTTCTGCTACATCAAAGTCCGGATCATCTCTGATTGTGGATCCGAAAAAGCAAATCTACAACAACACAGCCACCGAGGATGGAGGGGATGTGTTCAATTGGATTGCTTATGCTGAGGGGCTGGACTTAGACGACGATTTTCCGAAGATCATTGAAATTGCAGCCGAGAAGGCCGGTGTACAATTGCCTACTCATGATCCTGTTCAGGCAAACGAGAAAGCAGAGCTCAACCCTTTCATGAAAGTAGTTGCCGGTTTCTATCACTCGAACCTGACTGATGAACATAGGTACTACATTCATGAAAAATGGGGTATCTCTGATGAGATGATTGACGGGCTGATGATTGGCTGGGCTCCGAAAGACGACTCCATGCAGCGTGAGATGCGTGAGCTGTTCGACATTGATACCATACAGAGAGCTGGCCTCGTCTACGTGAATGAAAACAAACTGGTGGACATCTTCAAAGGACGGATAATATTCCCCTATTGGAAGGGCGACAACGTCGTCTATTTCATCGGCAGGGATCCGGATCCAAAGTCACAGAGGAAGTACTTCAAGCAGTTGGTACACTCCGAAGAAAGGCCTTACATCAGTAAGTGTATTGACAATTCATACTTCTATGGCGAGAACTCGATTCGACGAGCTGATTCTGTCATTATTACCGAAGGTGTGACAGACTGCATCAAGGCTCTACAAGAGGGACTTGCCTGTATTTCACCAGTGACGGTTCGCATCAAGGAATCCCAGAAAGAATATGCTTACCAGCTGGTCAAGAACAAGTCGGAAGTCAGAATTTGTAATGACAACGAAGAGAATGAGGCAGGGAAGAATGGTGCAATTGCGACAGCCGAGTACCTGGAATCCCGGGGTGTGCAGGTCCGTGTCGTGGAGCTCCCACGGCCTGATGGAGTGGACAAGATTGATCTTGCTGACTACCTTAAGGTCCACACGAAGGAAGACTTCGAGCAGTTGGAATCAGATAACGTATGGGAGACAAAGCTCCGTGCACAGACCGTTCCATCGAAGACCGTCGAGAAGGTCCGGGTATTAATCCGTTTCATATCGAATGACCTTAAGTCGATGGATTCCATTCTGAAGAAGCCGTTTATTGAAAATGAAGTGGCTGAATATTTCGGGCTATCGAAGCCTGAGATCAGTAGCATCCTCAAATCAATCAAACTGAAGGAGGACACTCCGAATATAGACAACGGCTCATTCTTCACGGAACGCGGGAAGCTGAAGGTCAAGGGTCTTGCCGAACATCTGATGGACTTGGATCACTTTATCACATTCGAGGACACGAAGAAGATCTTCTGCTACCGCAACGGAGTCTATGTGCCACATGGCGAGGATATAATTGCCAAGAACGTACAGAACGCCCTTGGAGATGAATCAAAGAGGAACCATATTGCTGAGATAATCAATTATATTCAGCTAGAAACACTCCTCCCGAGATCAAGAATCAATCATGACACCGGGAGTATCAATCTACTGAATGGCATCTACAATCTGGAGACGGGTGAGCTTGAGGAACACAATCCTGACAACATCTCGATCGTGCAGATTCCAGTGAAGTATGATCCTGACGCGAAGTGTCCTAAGATCGAGCAGTTCATGAAGGATGTACTGAAGCCTGAAGATATACAGGTGATATACGAATTTATTGGGTACTGTCTGATTCCGGACGCCCGAATCGAGAAGTCAGTTATGTTGTTAGGCAAAGGTGCAAACGGTAAGTCCGTGATGCTATCTATGCTCGGCGAGTTCCTGGGAGACCACAATACAAGCTGCGAATCACTCCACATGCTTGAGAAGGACCCTTACTCTTTAGCAGAGCTCTATGGCAAACTTGCCAATGTGTTCCCGGATCTTGCATCATCTGTTCTTTATGAACACAATATCTTCAAAATGCTAACAGGGAATGAGGTAAAACCTTTACCAACTTTTAGTTATTCACTTAATGAGTTACGGGATGCTCTGCAGCCTTTCCTCGACACGCTCAACCAAGAGGCTGCCCATACAGAGATTATGAATGATCTGGATGAAAAGCTGCCTTTCTTTAATGAAGATGTTGAAGCTTTCAAGAAATCCATCGAAAAAGAACAAGCTTCCTGGAAAAAGCAGGAAACTTCCATCGGTGAGCTCAGAAAAGCTGTTGAGCGCCTTACACCACTAGTCGAGGCAAGCCGTGATCTGGTGAAGGAGGCAGATCTGCTATACAAACTCGCATACCATCTAATCAATATTTGTGAAACTGAATGTGGTGCCCATGAGAGCGATATGTGGCGGGGACGAGATATCACACGCTTCCGCAAAGCAGCTGACGAGGCGAGAGCACAGGTAGTCGAGCAATTAAAGCAGGTACGATACTTCTGGAAACAGGCTCACTGGCTCACCAAGCGCTTCCCTGAAGCTAAGTTAGGCGATGTAGAGGGACTGGTTAAACTGGTAGATCGTGCCGAACTCGAAGCCAACGATTGGAGTCTGACCCCTAGCCGCTACGTCGGTGTGGCTCCAGAGGAAGAGGGTGAGGATTTTGACTTTGAGGAATCTATCCGCGACATCCATGTGGAGTTGGAAGATCTCAATGCTGAGGCGGCAAGACTGGCTGCGACCATCAAAAAGAACTTTGAGGACTTGGGAATATGAGTTGGTCAGAAACAACTCTCGGTTCACATATAGAACTTATTTCTGGCCCTGCATTCAAGAGTCGTTATTTCACCAATGATCCCTCCGATGTTCCACTTGTGAAAGGGGACAATCTTGGTCAAGGCATGATTCTCTGGGAAAAGTCAAAATATTGGCCACGTGGGGATGCTGATGGATACGATAAATTCAAACTTCAACCTGGTGATGTTGTATTAGCTATGGACCGCCCATGGGTAACAGCCGGACTGAAGTATGCTGTAATCAACGAGCACGACCCGGAAGCACTTTTGGTACAACGGGTTGCCTGTCTTAGAGGAGCGAACGGACTTTGTTCCGAATACTTACGTTATATCATTGCATCGACTCAATTCTGTGCTTATGCAAAGAACATAATGGGTGGTACAAATGTACCTCATATTTCAGGGAACCAAATACGAGCTTTCCGCTTTAAGTTACCGAGTGTTAAGGAACAGCAATCCATTGCTTCAATCCTCTCTGCCTATGACGACCTGATCGAAAACAACCGAAGGCGTATTGAGTTATTGGATCAGGCGGCGCAGCTGCTGTACAAAGAGTGGTTCGTCAACCTTCGCTTCCCTGGTCACGAGCATGTTACCATTACCGACGGTGTGCCGGAGGGTTGGGAGAAAGGACTACTTGCAGATTATTATGATTCAACATCCGGTGGAACACCAAGTCGCAAGAAACAGGAATATTTTCAAGGAGATATAAACTGGGTAAAGACCCAAGAATTAAACGATAATTTCATTTTTAGAACAGATGAACAAATTACTGAAGATGCCATAAGAAACTCTTCTGCGAAGTTATTTCCTGAAGGAACATTATTGATTTCAATATATGGGGGCACGAATATTGGTAGAACTGCAATCATTACAGAGAAGGCTGCAACAAATCAAGCCTGCGTTGCCCTTTTCCCGAAACACCCTTCAGCACATGAATATTACGCACAACTCCATTTTGAGAATATTAGAAAATGGTTAATCGGTTTAGCACAAGGGGCAGCACAGACTAATATCAGCCAGCAGACGTTAAAGAAGACTCCAATAATTGCTCCAGCTCCTGAATTACTGAGAGTTTTTATTGAAGAAGTCTCACCAATTTTTGAGCTCAAAAAAAATCTCCAGCTACAAAATATCAAACTGATTGAAGCTCGTGACTTGTTGCTTCCTAAACTAATGAAGGGGGATATCTCTGTATGAGTGAAACAGTATTTACAAAAGTGGATTACGACTTAGGATCTCTTGTCAATTTCATCGCACTCGGTGAGATTGGTCTTCCGGAGATCCAGCGTCCGTTTGTCTGGAAGAATGCTAAGGTCAGAAATCTGTTCGACTCCATGTATAGGGGTTACCCAGTTGGATATCTGTTGTTCTGGCAGAATGGTCTTGCAGCCGATTCACGCACTATTGGAACGGACGATAAGCAGAAGCCACCACGACTGGTCATCGTGGATGGTCAGCAGCGTCTGACCTCCCTGTATACAGTAGTGAAAGGCATACCAGTTGTTCGTGAAAACTATGAGAGCGAACATGTCCGTATTGCCTTCAACCCACTAGAGGGAAAGTTTGAGGTGACTGATGCAGCTATACAGCGTGATGCTTCTTATATCTCAGATATTTCAATTTTATGGAATGAAGATACTGATTTGTTTGAAGTTGTTGACAATTACCTAACTGGTTTGAAAGAATCGCGTGATATTTCAAGTGAGGACATTAAAAAGGTACGTAAGGCTATTACTAAATTACATGGGCTTCTAAGCTTTCCGTTCACAGCGCTTGAGTTAGCAGCAGACATTTCAGAAGAGGACGTTTCAGAGGTTTTTGTCCGCATCAACAGCATGGGAACACGACTCGATCAGGCAGACTTCATCCTGACTTTAATGTCTGTCTTTTGGGATGAGGGGCGCGCAGCATTGGAACAATTTTGTCGTGAATCAAGAAAACCTTCGAAGTATGGTCCATCACCATTTAATCGTTTCATAGATCCTGATCCTTCTCAGCTACTAAGAGTGAGTGTAGGTGTAGCCTTCAAACGTGCAAGATTGCGTTACGTTTATTCCATCCTGCGGGGGAAAGACCTGGAGACCGAGAAGTTTAGTGATGAAATACGTATTGAGCAGTTTTCCCGTCTTAAAGAAGCTCAAGCAAAGGTCCTGAATCTGCAATATTGGCATGATTTCATGAATTGTATTCGTCAGGCTGGTTTCAGAAGTGGCAAGACGATTAGTTCAAAAAATAATCTCCTGTTTTCATACATGCTTTATTTGATAGGAAGAACTGAGTACAACATTGATGAATTTGATTTACGACGAGTCATTGCACGCTGGTTTTTCATGTCAAGTGTGACAGGTCGCTATACCGGATCACCTGAATCTGCCATGGAATTTGATTTAGCACGATTCCGTGATATTGAAGATGGTCAGGAATTTGTTAATATTCTGAATAATATTTGTGATATAACGTTGACAAATGATTTTTGGAAGGTGTCATTACCTAACGATCTTGCAACGTCTTCATCCCGCAGCCCCTCCCTCTTTGCATACAATGCTGCATTAGTTCTTCTGGATGCACGTGCACTATTCTCCAAAGTACGAGTGTCAGAACTGCTCGATCCTGCTCTGCAGGCGAATCGTTCGGCTGTGGAACGTCATCACTTATTCCCCAAAGGATATCTCAGTACCCTTGGTATAAACGCCCCACGTGATACTAATCAGATTGCTAACTATGCACTTGTGGAATGGGGAGACAATGCTCAGATTTCGGATCAACCTCCAGCAGAATACTTCCCCACGTTAAAAAAGCGATTTGGCACGAATGAACTATCCCGAATGTATCACTGGCATGCGTTGCCTGAGAACTGGGAACATTTAGATTACCGTGAATTCTTGGAGAAGAGAAGGGAACTAATAGCACAGGTTATTGCAGAAGGTTATCAGACTCTGATTGCTGAATCAAATGAAGAGACAGAAACTAAAGAATTTGACCTGAGCCAGATTGTTGTGAATGGTGAATCTGAGGAAGTTGAGTTTAAATCTACACTTAGAACAAATCTGCACACGGAACAGAAAGACCCGCGCATGTAGCATGCCGTCCTCAAGACGTTAGCAGGTTTCCTGAACACCAATGGTGGAACATTAATTGTTGGCGTAACTGATGAAGGTACGCCAATAGGAGTTGGAGTTGACGGTTTTTCAAATGAAGACAAAATGAGTCTTCATTTAGTCAATATTGTCAAAAGCAGGATAGGGCCACATGCTATGACTGGAATGCATGTGCATTTCGAGGATTTAGAAAATAGCCGTGCGATGATCATAAAATGCAGCAAGTCACCTGCGCCAGTGTTCATTAAAGATGAGGGTATTGAGCGGTTCTATATTCGTACAGGTCCTTCCACGACTGAACTTAGTGCAAGTCAGACACAGGACTACATTAAGCAGAGGTTTTCTTAATGACAAATCCAGCATACACCGAAGACACCCTCGTTCAGCAGACCACAGAAGAGTACTTGGAAAAACAACTAAAATGGGATTCAGTGTATGCTTACAACACAGAAACCTTCGGTCCTACGGGTACTCTTGGCAGAACGTCGGATAGTGAAGTGGTACTCACTCGCTATCTCCGTGAGAAACTTGTCGAACTAAATGATGGCCTTCCCGACGAAGCCTATGACAATGCAGTTCGTCAGATCGTAGCAGTTAGCGCTACGCAAACACTTCCTGCTACGAACCGTGAAAAGTACTCTCTAATCAGAGATGGTGTGAAGGTTACGTTCAAAAATAAAAAAGGTGAACGTGTTAAACATCGCCTCAGGATATTCGACTTTGAACAACCAGAAAAAAATCACTTCCTGTGTGTACGTGAACTGTGGTTGAAGGGCGATCTCTATCGTCGCCGGGTGGACATTGTTGGGTTCGTTAATGGGCTTCCACTGCTGTTCATGGAACTCAAGAATGTCAACAAAGATATCAGAGCGGCTTATGAACAGAACTTCGCTGATTATAAGGATACGGTCCCTCACCTGTTTTACCACAATGCCTTTGTTGTACTGGCTAATGGTGTGGATGCAAAATTGGGGACGATATCAAGCCGGTTTGAGCACTTCCACGAGTGGAAAAGGTTAGCTGAAGATGACCCAGGAGCAGTGGATATGGAAACATTGCTTAAAGGGGTCTGTGAAAAGAACAACTTCATGGATCTGCTTGAGAACTTCATATTCTTTGACGATTCTTCAGGTGAACCACGCAAGGTTCTTGCCCGCAATCACCAGTATCTCGGTGTGAATCAAGCCATTGAAGCCGTTAAACAGCGCAAAGAGCTTGATGGTAAACTTGGTGTGTTCTGGCACACACAGGGAGCCGGAAAATCTTACTCCATGGGCTTTTTCACACGTAAGATACATCGGAAACTGGGTGGAAATTTCACATTCCTTATCCTCACTGACCGCGCTGACCTTGATACACAGATTTACAAGACATTTGCTGGTTGTGGCTTGGTGGACAATGAACGGGATACTTGTCGAGCTGCCAGCGGAGTGCATCTTAGCCAGCTTCTTGCTCAGCACAAATCGTACATTTTCTCACTCATCCAGAAGTTCAACAAAGAAGTGGATCCCGATGAGGGCTATACTCAACGTGACGATATCATCGTGATCACTGATGAAGCACATCGTACTCAATACGGTACACTTGCCCTCAACATGCGCAATGCACTGCCAAATGCAAGTTTCCTAGGGTTCACAGGCACGCCTCTATTCAAGGACGATGAGATTACACGCAGAATTTTCGGTGACTATGTATCAACTTATGACTTCCAGCGGGCTGTGGAAGACAAAGCTACAGTACCATTGTACTACGACAGTAGAGGCGAAAAACTGGGTGTATCTGTGGGTGATCTGAACGAGCAGATCGCAGCAAAACTTGAAGAGCTGGAGATTGAGGGGGTTGATGTAGAGCAGCGTCTTGAACAGGAGATGAAACGTAATTACCATATAATAACGGCAAACAAACGTCTGGATCAGGTCGCTCGTGATTTCGTCACCCACTACTCGAAGGGATGGGAAAGCGGGAAAGCTATGGTGGTATGTATCGACAAGATCACCTGTGTGCGGATGTACAATCTCATTGATAAGTACTGGAACCAGCACATCAATGAACTGGAAGGTAAGCTAACTGCAATCACTAACGAACAAGAAGATATCTACTGTAAGCGCCGGATTGAGTGGATGCGCGCAACACGCATGGCGGTTGTTGTCAGCGAGGAACAAGGGGAAGTGGAAAAGTTCCGCAAATGGGACCTGGACATCAAACCGCATCGAAAACTTATCAAGGACGGTATGGAACTCCCCGAGTTTATGCGTGGTAAGCCGCAATTCCGGAACATGCAACGCATGGATCTGGATGAGGCCTTCAAAGTGCAAGAACACCCATTCCGGATTGCTATAGTATGTGCAATGTGGCTGACCGGGTTTGATGTACCCAGCCTGTCCACACTCTACCTTGACAAGCCACTGAAGGCCCATACGCTCATGCAGGCTATCGCTCGTGCCAACCGCGTGAATGAAGGTAAGAACAACGGCCTTATTGTAGATTATTGTGGAATACTCAAGAATCTGCGCAAGGCCCTATCCACTTTCGCAAAGGGAACAGATGGGGAAGAAGATGGTGGTAAAGGGGTTGACCCAACCAGACCCCAAGAAGAATTGCTAGGTGAGCTGAAGTACTCGATTGATCTTGTTCGTACATTTTTGACAGAGAAAAACGCATCACTCGATGACATTATTGATAATACTGGGTTTGAGCGCAACGCTGCTATTATGGCGGCAAAGGAAGCGGCCAATGAAAATGATGAGTCACGCAAACATTTTGAGATAATGTGTCGTGCGGTATTCAAGAAATTTAAAGCATGCTTCAGCATAAAAGAGGTAAATGATTATCGTGCGGAGTATGGTGCAATCAATATTATTTACAAGAGTCTTCAAAAAGATCGTGAACAGGCAGATATCACAGGCATAATTCAGCAGCTTCACAAGGTTGTTGATGAAGCAATCGATACAAGGATTGATTCAGGCACTGGGAAATCAAAACCCTACGACATAAGTAAAATCGATTTCGACCGGCTCAAGCGGGAGTTCGAACGTAGCTCGACTAAAAACACTACTGTTCAAAACCTGAAAAATGTTATTGAAATGCGACTCCAAAGGCTTATGGAACAGAATCCATTGCGCACAGATTTTCAGCTTCATTATGAGAAAATAGTGTCTGAATATAATCGGGAAAAAGAACGGGCAACCATCGAAAATACTTTTGATTTACTCCTGAAATTTTGTGAAGTATTGGATAAGGAAGAAAATCGGGCGTTACGACAAGGTCTTGATGAGGAAACACTTGCCTTATTTGATCTGCTGAAAAAACCAGGGCTAAAACCAGACGAGATTAAAAAGATTAAACAAGTTGCTGTTGAGTTACTCAGGACGCTAAAAACTGAAAAGCTTAAAATTGATCACTGGCGCGATAAGGAAGCAACACGTGATGCCGTTCACATCACCATTAACGACTTCTTATGGAGTGATAATACAGGATTGCCTGTGGATAGTTACACAGAAGACGATGTAACAGAAAAGAGTGAAGATGTTTTCAGGCACGTGTATCGGGTTTATCCTACGGTTCCGTCTCCATTTTATGCAGAAGCGACTTGAAATAAGTGAAATGTAAGAAGGCAGGTCTCGGTATCAAAGTAGGCGAGGTTGAGAGTGTAGCTGAAGCAATCCTGTGGAAGATCTTCAAGCATGGTACGAAACCTCAGCCATTTATCATACCTGTTTTTGATGAAGTTGAGGCTCGTGCTGATGAGATTCTTAAGGGACATTTCAGATGATATCCATCCCGGTGGTATATCAGTTGACTGATGTTGCGAATTATAGGATGAATATCAACATGAGTCCTATTCCATACACCGTTACTGATTTTGGATCTGTATATGTCCAACGTTTTACTTCATGGTTTACTGCTATCATTCCTGCAATTAAAACTGCGCCCAACATATCAAATGTACTAAAATGGAGTTGTGCTGTGGCTTCTGTCCATATCTCTTCTACGAACGTCGTAACCCACCCCATCAGAGCCATACTGACTAAGAATGCAACGAGGGTTTCGTATTTATTTCGGAAATGTCCTCCGAAGATAACACCGCTGTCATATGCTTTATACAATGTTCCTCCGAACACTGCCATAGTCGAACCTGTTAGCATTAATGCCAATTCATTATTAATAATTTCAATCATATGTGTCACGTCGTAAGACTAGTATTTAGTTTTTCCAATGTATTTATATCAATATCCGTAATCGGGACATTCGTTCATTTTTCGGATTTTGTAGAATCCAACTGCAACAACCAGTGAGAACAATGCTATCAAGAATGCACTCCTATCCCATCCAATTCCAGCTGGCATAACGTTTATTGAAATAAATGATATTGGATTTGCGGCATTTATCGCGAGTTCCATTCCATCCACAATTCCATTTTGTAATATCACTACATCTTGAGACGTATCGCCTGAAAATGTGTCCGGCATCAAGTACTTGTTTCGATGTGCTGCGATTGTCAGGACGGCCTTTAGTCCCATGAATATCACAAATGATAGGAATGCATCTGACGCAAATACTTTGAACACTTTATACATAAATGTTAGATGATTGTTTGAGTATATATCTTTTCACTGCTTCCTTTAGTAACCTTTATAATCAAATCCACCACGGTTTTACTTTTTAATGACTTACAGCGCCAATTCCCGATTACCCGAAGTTGTACGTAACGCGCTCGACGAAAACCAACAGACCGAGTGGCGTGAAATCTTCAATTCTACATACGAGGGGGCATTCGACCGGAACGATGAATGTGCTTCTAAAATCGCCTGGTCAAGAATGAAAAAGCATCCCCGGTACTTTGAAGGAGATTGCCCTGCCTGTAGAGTTATTGGAGAACCCACAATCTATAAGCAAGTCGATAGCACTTCAAATATGTTCTCTATCATTATGTGAGTTACTCTTGTATGGACAGACTGTGTGCTGCCAGCAGACGCAATCCTGCTTTATTACTGACAAGACCATACATTAACTACTGAAGTTTAGTACAAAAAAGAAGATAAACAGATGCCGAATTATAGGAAATACCGGTATCGGTTTAGGTCTATCTAAAATTTTTAAGTGGACCGGTCGGGAATTGAACCCGAGGCCTCTACCATGCCAAGGTAGCGATCTTCCCCTGATCTACCGGCCCACAATTGAATAATTAGTGACATAGTTACAATGATGTATAATAAACTTATCGCTTTCAATTGTAGCTCTATTCTGCATCTCCATGTATTTTTTCGAGGAGAGGCGAGCCTAAAGGGAAATCTTAATGTAGTAGAATGAGTATTGTGTAGCTCGTACGATGAACAACATCGTGCAAGAGACGCATTGGGCCCGTAGCTTAGCTAGGTGGAGCGCACGGCTGATAACCGTGAGGCCATGAGTTCGAATCTCATCGGGCCCACCATTCTTGTTCTCTTACTCGTTTTTCTTAATATTTTTCGATTAAAAGCTTTTGCTTTCTATCTTTGTTATCTTTTCTGATATATTACTATTATAATATTCTGAGATGAATGCTGTGATTTCAGGCAGCGAATATCACAACTTGTATCTTGGTCGTATGAATATTTTATAGGCGCATGTGTGCGTTTTTTTAGCAAGATTTTATTTTATTTATGCCCTTGGCAAAGTCTATTTAGATGTAATATTCTAACTATTATAAAAATGATACCATAAATCTTATAAACTACAAAGATAATATGCTCTTTATAAAATTGGTGATATAATGGTAGGCATGAATGATGGAGATTCGTATATGGATGACAAAGAGCACGAAATGGTAATACTTCTTCAGAAGCTTAATGTATCAAAACCGGTTGCAAAAGCGCTTGCCTGTTTACTCAGTACTGAGCAGATCACTTCTCGCGAGGTTGAGATGATGTCCCGTCTGAGGCAGCCGGAAGTCAGCATCGCTATGAACTACCTTAAAGAGAACAATTGGGTAGATGTCGAAGAACTAAAGAAGAAACAGGGCAAAGGCAGGCCAATAAAAGTATATTCGCTCATTGTTCCAATGAATGAGATCATTGAGACAATTGAGAAAAAAGTATTGTCTGAAAACAAAATGCTATTGGAGAATATCGAAAAGCTCAAAAGCATTTCTTGATCTCCTTTTCTTTCTTTCAGGTCATTAGTCTAATCTTTTTTATTGTTGCAACAGTCTTAGTTGCAAATCTATTTTGATCAGGGGACGGATACAAATATTTACCTGTTCATTGTATTATACACTAAGCAAGCGACACAAGGAGTTAATCTTTTGAGTACCATCAGTGAAAAAATATTCAGCAAAGCAAGTGGAAAGGATGTAAAGGCTAATGAGTTCGTCATGGCAAAAGTTGACTATGCAATGGCTCACGATGGCACAAGTGTGCTTGCGGTACGTTCATTCAAGAACATGGGCCTTGAAAATGTTTGGGACCCAAAGCGCATTGTTATTCCTTTTGACCATCTAACACCTGCAAACACGGAAACGACTGCGGCTTTACATCAT
The DNA here is from genome assembly GCA_021108275.1 of Methanococcoides sp. GTDB lineage: Archaea > Halobacteriota > Methanosarcinia > Methanosarcinales > Methanosarcinaceae > Methanococcoides. The sequence goes on along the minus strand of JAIORD010000005.1, from coordinate 31,857 downwards.
GATATAAGGGAATGGATCGGGGTGCAGGGTATACCGAACTTCTTTGATGTGGGTGAGGGTATCTGTCACCAGGTCCTTCCTGAGAACGGTTTTGCAATGCCTGGAAAGCTAGTTGTCGGGGCTGATTCCCATTCATGTACCTACGGTGCTTTCGGTGCTTTTGGTACGGGTGTCGGTGCAACTGACATGTCCGAGATATTCGCATCCGGTGAACTCTGGTTCAGGGTGCCCGAGACTATTAAAGTGACTGCCTCTGGAGAACTGAAGAAGAACATTCTTGCCAAGGATGTAACACTCAAAGTGATCGGTACGGTTGGCGCATCCGGTGCTACTTACAAGGCTGCTGAATTCTATGGCGATACAATAACTGACATGTCGATATCCGGCAGGATGACCTTATCAAATATGGCTATTGAGATGGGTGCTAAAGCAGGCATCGTACCGCCTGACCAAAAGACCTTCGATTTTCTTGAAGGCAGGGCTGTGGAAGGGTATGAGCCAGTCTATGCAGATGAGGATGCTGAATACTGTGCCGAATATGATATTGACTGTGCAAATCTCGAACCGCAGGTGGCGCTTCCGCATCAGGTGGACAATGTGTGTGATGTATCGGAGATCGAGGGTAAAAAGGTGGATCAGGTGTTCATCGGAACCTGTACCAATGGACGACTGGAAGACCTCGAAGTGGCGGCTGAGCTTCTCAAAGGTGAGCAGGTTGCTGTAAGGACCATCATCATTCCTGCATCTCGCTCAATAATGCTTGAGGCTGTCCGCAATGGTGCTGCAGAAACACTTCTCGATGCTGGTGTCACACTGGGTTCTCCTGGATGTGGTCCATGTCTTGGTGGTCACATGGGTGTTATCGGTGAAGGTGAGGTCTGTATCTCGACAGCGAACCGTAATTTCAAGGGCAGGATGGGCAAAGGAGGCTTCATCTATCTTGCATCTCCTGCTACAGCAGCGGCATCAGCGATCACAGGTGAGATAACCGACCCAAGAACTGTGTGAATTTGAAAGTGGTGGTAGTATAATGGTAGAAGAACTTGATGAAGGTAAACTGGAACATCTTCTTGAACACTGGATCGAACATAGTGAAAGTCATAGCAAGAGCTTTAACGATTGGATCTCCAAGCTGGAAGCTGCAGGGTTTAAGGAAGTTGCAGGTCATATCCGTACAGCAGCCACGAAAATGGATGAGTGTACCGGACATTTAAAACAAGCAAAAGATGTCGTGAGGAAATAATCCCCCACGAACAACCTTTTAATTTTAGTTCTGGCCAAATGGCCAATTATTAAAGGAAAGATAGTTGGCACGATATTTATAATGAATATCGAGGCCTGACAAAAGAACAACTATCATTCTGCAATGGATGCATGAATATCTGGGATCGCATGCATTTTGTTTTCAGGTTTTACGTCGCTCAATTTGAATCCATGCAATACATGTGCCATTGGTGAAGTATTGACTACTCGCACTTCTATTTTTTCAGACATAGATGTTTCTCCTTTTTAAATAAATCGTTTTTAGACTCCTTTTTGCCGATCGCCTGTTATTCAATCGGCAGTCAAAGACTAATCTTCTACTATTTATATTTTACTATTTTATTTATATATCATTCCTGTGAATATGCTAAATTTGATGTTTATTTGCAATTTTTTTATAAACAAATTTGCTTGTGCAAAACTTTAACTATATATAGTTTTCTACAATTTACAATATGTGCTTTAATAACTTTATTATTTGAAAAAAATCAACATCTGCTGGATGTATTGCTCTTTCATGTCTACAGGGATTCCAATAAAACGTATTTTCTAATAATTGAGGATCTTTTATTTTGTCTCTCAAAAACAATCTCTACTGACGTTATTATCTAAAATTAGCTAAAAAAAGTAGAAAAAGATTAATTTTGATGTAAGTATCCTTTTCTGAGTACTAATATTGAAAAAGATGATATGTATTTCAGGCTACTAATTGCCTTTTCTTTAATAACAAGCAGGTTTGTTTTGAAATGCCTTTTCTTAATAAATGCAACTTTGTGGCTTCATTTTTACAATTGCTCATTATACATCCTTTCTCAAATAAGATTGCGAAATTTTATTTATTCAGAATCTTGTTCCAGGCCTTCTCTTCAGCGCGCCTTATAACTTCCTTCAATGGAAGCCCGCATTCCTGACTTGTTCTCCTACAATCCTCGAATTCGGCTGAAATATGGAGAACTTCATCAGAAGTGTCATGTGCTATCTTGACAGCTACCTGAAAGGTCTGCTTCCCTATCGTTATATTCACATTCTCCATCTTGCGTTCTGCAATAAAACGATGCTTTGTTGGGAGGATACGAACTCCAAGGGTCCCGGTCTGTCTTATCAGCTCCCTTGCAATCCTTTCGCTGTCCTCAGGATGTGCGATGACATGTATGATGTGGCCAGTGCGTCCTTTTTTCATGGTGGCAGGTGTTATGGCGACATCTTTGGCACCGGTTTCCATGAGTGCTTCAAAAAGATTACCAAGCACTTCTCCGGTAACATCATCCACATTCGTCTCAAGGACTTCCATGTGGTCACGTGAAAGGATGCCTGTAGTCTCCATGAGCATTATGCGAAGAACGTTGGGCATTGCAGTCTCCGCATCCCCTGCACCATATCCGGTGGTCATTATCTTTCCAGGGGGGAGCTGGTCGCTGGGGTCTGCAAAATAAGTAAGTAAAGCAGCTCCCGTTGGGGTGAGCAGTTCCCTATCGCCTATGCTATGTATCTCCAGACCACTTCCGCTGAGTATCTCGGTGGTCGCAGGAGCTGGCACAGGCAATGTGCCATGTGCACTTCTAACACTTCCTCCTCCGACATTGATAGGGGTGCACAATATATTCTCTACCTTCATCTTGTGAATGGCATAGCAAGAACCTATGACATCTGCAAGTGCATCATCCTGACCTACCTCGTGGAAATGTAGTTGTTCAAGAGGTATTCCGTGAACCTTTGCCTCTGCTTCTCCAATGATCCTGAAGACTGCAATGGCACTTTTTTCCACTTCTTCGGGAAGTTTCGCATCCTTTATTATGTCTATAAGTTCCTCGAATGACCGTATCCTTGCACTGTCCTTTGTATGGATATGAACATCTGTGGAACGTATGCCGCATTTAGTGACATCTTCAACAGCTACGGATACATTCACAGAGGCTTCGATAACTTCTGTTATCTCTTTCCTGTCTGCCCCGAGGTCGATAAGTCCTGCAAGTATCATATCTCCGGAGGCACCTGAAAATGGTTCAAATACAAGTGTTCTCATGGTATCCTGCCTCAGAACTCTTTCTTTCTCGCTTCTGCAACACTATTTGCTATCCTTGCGGCAAAAGCACCTGCAACGAATCCAGCATCGATGTTGACCACTGATAATATGGAGCATGACTGCAACATCGAAAGGAGTGCAGCTTCTCCTTTGGCACCGGCACCGTATCCTACCGATACGGGCAGCCCTATCACAGGTACATCTATAAGGCTGGATACTACCGTTGGTAGCGTTCCCTCTCTTCCGGCTGCCACAACTATCGCGTCAGGTCTGTTCTCTTCAAATACACTCATTTCAGATATCAGCCTTTGGAACCCTGCCACGCCCACATCGTATATCGGAATTGTACTACACCCCATCTCTGAGGCAGTCATACGTGCTTCCTCTGCAACATCGATATCAGCAGTACCGGCTGTAATGATGGCCACAGTGCCTCCTGTCCTTGGTACAGGGGTGCCGTCATGCACTACCGCTGTTCTTGAATGCATGTCCCATTCAATATTATCCGGTTTGAATGCATTCCTTATTGCAGATGCATGTTCTTCATTAATGCGTGTAACAAGTGTTCTTCCGGCAGCTTTGTTGTGTGCTTTCACTATCTCTACTATGTCTTCTGCTTCTTTTCCTTCTGCAAGGATCGCTTCCATGTACCCTGTACGGTATTTGCGGAACGTGTCCAGTTTTGCGATATCGGAGACTGGAACGTATCCCATGGAACGTATCTGGCTTTCTGCGTTCACAAGGTCTGTACTGCCTTCTTTCACCTGTCGCAATATATTCTTCAATTCCATGCTCGATCCTTTTAACAATGGGCTGGGCTATATAAATAAAAGTCCCTTTTAGGCAAAGACTAATAACGATAGCTTGCTTTAAATGTAGTCTGATAGCGTGAAAATCAGGTACTAATCACAGGTTTATAGATCATGTCACAAAGATCAAAAGATATGGCACTTCGTAATTTCAAAAAAGGGATGTCCCTTTTAGATGCCGGACAGCAGAAAGACGCTCTTGAGGTACTGCTTGTTGCTGAAAAGCAAGCAAAGGATGCAGACTCTATTGATCTGCTAATAAATACCCTTCAATCTGTTGCAGAAATAATGGAATCCAACGGGGAATTGGATGCAGCTCTTGAGAGGTACATAGAGGCATCTGAGCTACTGGATGATCTTGCAAAATCGGATCCTTCCTTTGTGGAGCACAAAGCCCTGGTTATGAACAAGGTCGCCACTCTTCTTGTCAATAAAGGTGACATAGGGCATGCAGGACCCTTCTTTGAAGAAACAGTGAAAGCATATGATAAACTGCTTTCAAAAGAGCCGAATAATGTTGTTAATTGTTCATCTGCTTCTTCTGCGCTCAATGATGCTGCTACCATCCTTGCTGAAATAGGTCAGCAAAAAGATGCAAAAGAAAGTTTCGAAAAAGCCCTTAAATTATCAACTAAGCTCATTGTACTCGATCCTCTGAACAATTCCAATGGTGTTAAAGCTCTGACCATTCAGACCAATCTTGCCAATCTTCTCTATGACATGGGACTTCTGGAGGATGCAAGGGCGAATTTTGAAAGTGCTTATGGCGGATATTCCGGACTGCTAAAGAACGATACATCTGACAATTTGTTCCGTGACCACCTAGTAGATATACTGGAAAAACAGGTCAATTTACTTCTTGATATGCGTGAATACGATGCTTCCAGCAAGAAGCTTCGTGAACTTGTGGATATGCTTCAAAGTCTCGCAAAGGATGAACCACGATTCATAGAAAGGATCACTGATTCCATTCTCGGACTGGTAAATCTTCCCCACGACAATGCGGATAGGGGAATGCTTGCCGATGCCCGTTCAAGGTATGAGTTCACACTTACTGTTCTTATGGACCTTATAATGGATGAGCCTGATAACGCAAATTTCCTTCCAATGGTCCGTACGATACTTACTGATATGGAATCTCTTCTTGAAAATGATAATGATGTCGACGAAATAGAAGTCGATCTCAATTTCCTCATCTCTATGTACGAGAAGCTTTCCATTCTTGATACTTCTGATCTCTCATATGCTACAAAGATCTCCGAACTCAATGACCGCATGGTGCACCTTCTGATAGGTGCTGGTCGCCTTGATGATGTTCGTGCAAAGGCTGCTCTCACTCTTGATGACCTAATGGATCTGATACAGAAGGATCCTAAAAATGTCAATTTACTTTCCATGATCCGTGATATGCTGGATGATATGGAATCTCTTCTTGACACTGATCTTGATGTCAACGAACATAAATCTAATCTCAATACCCTCATCTATATGTACGAGAATCTTTCCGATATTTATCCTTCTGACGTATCTTATGTTACAAAGATCTCCAATCTCGATAACTGCATGATACGTCATTTGATAAATGCTGGTCTTCTTGCTGAAGCTCGTTCAAGGTCCGATTCCATCCTTGATGTTCTTATGGATCTGGTGCAAAAGGAGCCTGATAATGTCAATTTCCGTTCCATGGTTCGTACGATCCTTAATGATATGGAATCTCTTCTTGAAACGGAATTTGATGCCAGCAAACAGGAATCTGAGCTCGATTTCCTTATATCTATGTACGAGATGCTTTCCAATATCGATCCTTCCGATTTCTCTCATCATGTAAAGATCGCTGTACTCAATGAGCGCATGGGTCGTTTTTTGATGAATGCTGGTCGTCTTGATGATGCTCGTTCAAGGTATGGTTCCACACTTAATGTTCTGACGAAATTGATCAAGGAAGAACCTGATAATGCCAATTTCCTTTCCATATTCCGTACAATAGTGAACGATATGGAATCTCTTTTTGAAATGAGCACTGATGAAAGTGAAAAAGTATCTGAACTCAATGTTCTCATCTCTATATATGAGAACCTTTCCATTCTTGATCCTTCCGACCCTTCTCATAATGTGAAGATCGCCGAACTCAATGAGCGGGTAGGCAACCTTTTGATGAACGCCGGGCGCCTCGATGCTGCCCGTACAAAGTATGATTCCGCACTCACTGTTCTTATGGATCTCATTCAGGAGGGTCCTGATAATGTCACTTTCCATTCTATATTCCGTACTTTACTTGCCGATATGGAACATCTTCTTACGATTGATTGTGCTGACAGCGAAAAGGAATTTGACATCAATGTCCTTATCTCTATGTACGAGAAACTTTCCCAGCTATACCCATCCGATACATCTCATCATGTGAAGATCGCACAACTCGATCACCGCATGGGAAAGGTTCTGATGAACTCCGGTCGTCTCAGTGCTGCTCGTTCTAAATATGAGTCCACATTTAACGATATGATGGACCTTATCAATGAGGATCCTGGGAATGTCACTTTCCTTTCTGTGGTCCGTACTGTAGTTACTGATATGGAATCCCTCATCAAAATGAACGATGATGATAGTGAAAAAGAATATGTTTTCAATGTCCTCATCTCTATGTATGAGAAGCTTTCCGCTCTTGATCCTTCAGATCTCTCCTATCCGGCAAAGCTCGCCGAACTCAATGAGGGCATGATAATTCTTTTGATAAATGCTGGCCGCCTTGCCGATGCCCGTTCAAAATATGATTCTACCCTTGACGTTCTTATGGACCTGTTACAAAAGGAATCTGATAATGTCACTTTCCTTTCCATGATACGTACGATACTTAGTGACATGGAATATCTTCTTGAGACTTATAGTTCTGACACTGAAAAGGAAGATGAACTCAATGTCCTCATCTCTATGTATGAGAAGCTTTCCGCTCTTGATCCTTCCGATCTCTCCTATCCGGCAAAGCTCACCGAACTCAATGACCTCATGATCATTCTTTTGATAAATGCTGGTCGTCTCGATGATGCGCTTTCAAGGTCCGATTCCATCCTTGATGTTCTTATGGATCTGTTACATAAGGAGCCTGATAATGTCACTTTCCTTTCCATGGTCCGTACGATACTTACTGATATGGAATCTCTTCTTGAAACTGAAAGTGATGTCAGTAAAAAGGAATCTGACCTCAATTTCCTCATCTCTATGTACGAGAAGCTTTCCGTTCTTGATCCTTCCGATCTCTCGTATCATGCAAAGATCGCTGAACTCAATGACCGTATGATCATCCTTTTGATAAATGCTGGTCGTCTCGATGATGCGCTTTCAAGGTCCGATTCCATCCTTGATGTTCTTATGGATCTGTTACATAAGGAGCCTGATAATGTCACTTTCCTTTCCATGGTCCATACGATATTGGCTGATATGGAATCTCTTCTCGAAACGGAATTTGATGCAAGTAAAAAGGAATCTGACCTCAATTTACTCATCTCTATGTATGAGAAGCTTTCCGCTCTTGATCCTTCCGATCTCTCCTATCCGGCAAAGCTCACCGAACTCAATGACCTCATGATCATTCTTTTGATAAATGCTGGTCGTCTCGATGATGCGCTTTCAAGGTCCGATTCCATCCTTGATGTTCTTATGGATCTGTTACATAAGGAGCCTGATAATGTCACTTTCCTTTCCATGGTCCATACGATATTGGCTGATATGGAATCTCTTCTCGAAACGGAATTTGATGCCGGTAAAAAGGAATCTGACCTCAATTTCCTCATCTCTATGTACGAGAAGCTTTCCGTTCTTGATCCTTCCGATCTCTCGTATCATGCAAAGATCGCTGAACTCAATGACCGTATGATCATCCTTTTGATAAATGCTGGTCGTCTCGATGATGCGCTTTCAAGGTCCGATTCCATCCTTGATGTTCTTATGGATCTGTTACATAAGGAGCCTGATAATGTCACTTTCCTTTCCATGGTCCATACGATATTGGCTGATATGGAATCTCTTCTCGAAACGGAATTTGATGCCGGTAAAAAGGAATCTGACCTCAATTTCCTCATCTCTATGTACGAGAAGCTTTCCGTTCTTGATCCTTCCAATCTCTCATATCATGCAAAGATCGCTGAATTCAATGACCGTATGATCATCCTTTTGATAAATACTGGTCGTCTTGATGATGCGCGTTCAAGGTCCGATTCCATCCTTGATGTTCTTATGGATCTGTTACAGAAAGAACCTGATAATGTCACTTTCCTTTCCATGGTTCATACGATACTTACTGATATGGAATCTCTTCTCGAAACGGAATTTGATGCCAGTAAAAAGGAATCTGACCTCAATTTCCTCATCTCTATGTACGAGAAGCTTTTCACTCTGGTTCCTTCCGATCTTTCGTATCATATTAAGATCGTGGAACTCAATGAGCTAATAATCGGTCTTTTGATGAATGCTGGTCGTATCGATGATGTCCGTTCAAGGTATGGTTCCACTCTTAATATCCTGATGAAATTGATGCAAGAGGAGCCTGAAAACGTCACTTTCATTTCTATGTTCCGTAATGTATTGTCGGATATGGAAAGTCTTCTTGAAATTGACTGTGATGTCAGTAAAAAGGAATCTGACCTCAATGTCCTTATCTCTATGTACGAGAAGCTTTCTCTTATTGATCCCTCTGATCTTTCGCATCATACGAAGGTGGCTGATCTCTATGACCGCATGGGCAGTTTTTTGATGAATGCTGGTAGGAATGTTGATGCACGTTCAAGTTATGATATGTCATTAAGCATCAGGAACATGCTTATCGAGAAAGGTGAATCGCCAATGCTGCAGGAGTTCGGGATAGCTTCTATCAGGAACAACCTTGGTACGATGTTTGCACAGGATGGTGAGTTTGCAGAAGCCAAAGCAATGTTCGAGGCTTCCCTTAAAACATATGTCGATCTTTTTGACAGGGATAAAGAGGATTCAGCATATCAGTACGGCGCTGCTCTTACATTGAACAATCTTGCAAAACTGTTCGCGGATATGGGTCGCCATGAAGATGCAAAGAGCATCTATGAATCAGCACTTGAGGCATATGTTGAATTGCTTAATGCTGACCCGGAGAATGTTCGTTACAAGAAACACGCTTCCATAACCCTTGATAATCTTGGTTCATTGCTTGGTGAGATGGGAAGGGGCGAAGATTCTATCCGTATGCATGAGGCAGCACGGGAATTAAGAAGCGAGATCTGAACAGGAAGTTCTTTTATAGGGATAGGTATTTCTTACGGAAAGTAAGATACCTCCCTTAAAATTGATGAGTTGATATTTTGAAAAATGATAATACGGTCTGTAATACTCCTCCGGAAATACTGGCTCCTGCGGGCGATGTCGATGCATTGGTGGGCGCAATTAAAGGCGGTGCCGATGCTGTCTATTTTGGTGTTACGGATCTTAATGCAAGAAAAGGCGCGAAGAACTTTTCCGTAGATGATCTTGAGGAAACCATCGACCTGCTTCACTCTCATGGTATCAAGGCTTTCCTTGCATTGAACATACCTGTGAAACAGAATGAGCTCCAGCATGCCCTTGATGTTGTGGATAAAGCATATTTGCTTGGTATCGATGCAATCATCCTTCAGGACCTCGGGCTTTTGAGCATCCTTCATCGGAACTATCCTGATCTTGCATTGCATGCGAGCACACAGATGACCGTTCACACCATCGAAGGTGTGGACTTTATAGCAAATGCTGGTGCTGTCCGTGTTATTGTCTCGAGGGAACTTGAGGTCCGGGAGATCGAGGATATCGTTAAGAATTCCGATGTTGAGATCGAGATATTCGTACACGGTGCGTTGTGCTACTCTTATTCCGGTAAATGTCTTTTCAGCAGTTTCATTAATGACCGCAGTGCCAATCGTGGTGCTTGTGCACAGCCTTGCAGACGACCTTATGTTTTTGTTGTGAACGGTCGAACTATCAATGAGAAGATAACAGGTAGATTCCCTATCAGTTGTGCGGAGCTTTGCACTCTTTCTGAGATCGGTGATATTGTCAAAACCGGTGTGAAAAGCCTGAAGATAGAAGGCAGGATGAAAAGACCGGAATATGTGACTGAAAGTTCTCAGGCTTATAAGCAGGTTGTGGAAGCTTTCTGTGGTTCCGAGGAACTTGACGAGGATGATGTCAAGGGATTCGAGAAAGACCTTGCACAGTTGTTCTATAGAGGATTTACCAAGGGTTTTGTTCTTGGTGACAGGAATGTTGCACATTCGAAATACAGTTCAAGTTATGGTGTCTTTTTGGGCAAGATCACCAATGTGAAGGATTTCAAGTACAATACAAGTATTACTCTGACATTGGATGAGAATATTCGTCTGAAAGATGGTGTGGGCATACATACAAAGGCCGGTGTTCTGGGGTCAGCTGTGAACAAGCTTTTTGATGCAGATGGCGAGGAGATCAAGGAAGCAAATAAAGGGGACACTGTTACTCTTGAGATAAGCTCGAAGACCGGTAAGGCTGTTTCCGTTGGCAATGAGGTCTATCTGACTACAGATCAAAGACTTCTGGAACGTTTGCAGCGAACACGAAAACAGGGGTTGCCGGTTTCCATTGAAGTGGATGCAGGTTTGGATGAGGTGTTGAAGGTCAGGATCTCATCTGCTTTATTTAGTGCAGAATTCGTCGATGAGTTCGTAGTACAAAAGGCCCAGAAGGCACCGATGTCAAAGGAAAAGATCGTTGAGGTCATGGAAAAGCTCGGTGATACCTCATTTGAGGCAAAGGACGTCGATGTGAACATAAATGGCGAGATCTTCATTCCTATGGGAGTGCTCACAAATGCCAGAAGGCAGGCTGCGGATATGCTGCTTGAAAAGATACTGGCATCTTACCGAAGGGAGGAAAAGCATCCGAAGTTGTCCGATATGACACACTTCTGTGATAGTACGGATGCTGCTGGATCTGAAACTTATGTCCCTCTCCTAAGTGTGGAAGTAAAGAACAGCGGTGCTCTTTTTGACGCTGTGGAGTGTGGTGCTGATATTGTTTATCTGCCGATTAGTAAGTTCTCGGAATTGCTTTCAGAGGAGTATGCTGAAATGTTCAGGGATGTCAAGGAAACGGTGGAGATCGTTGTGCTGGCTCCCCGTATATCGCATGAGGCTGAACTGAATGCACTTGTTCCAATGTTCGAGACCGTAAAAGAGGAAGGTCTGCGTATAGCTTGTTATACTCTGGGACAGGTCGAGTTGGCAAGAAAGATGAGCATTCCTTTTGTTGTGCAGAAGGAGTTCAACACATTCAATTCCTATACTTCGGATGAGTTCTACAGGGCAGGGGCATTCCGTGTGACCCTTTCCAGTGAACTCAATATGGATGAGATGAAAGATGTGGCAGATGATATCTCCTGCCGCGGTAAGTCTCACCAACTCGAAGCGGTTGCACATGGACGGGAACTTATGCTCATAACCGAACATGATCTGCTAAAGCCTCTGCTCGATAATGGGATCACCATTGAAGGCAGTGAGGTCCTTCTTGTCGATTCGAAGAGTGATGAATATCCTGTCAAGCGTGTCGGGGAAAGGACGCTTATCTATGATTCAATGGTCATTGAGATGCTGGACCATGTGGACAAGTTCGAAGAATGTGGGATTGATGTGATACGTCTGGACCTTTCCCTTTATGGTAAAAAGGATGTTCAGGAAATTACATCTGCATATCGCCGGGTCATGGATGGTAAGGATGCGGTCATCTATTCCAAACGGGGTTCTGATTTCACTTCCGGTCACTATTTCAAAGGTGTGTGATGTGAGAAAGGTCGTACTTGCTTCCGCCTCTCCTCGCAGGAAAGAACTGCTTTCTCAGTTGATCGGGAATAATTTTGAGGTGTGCGTTAGCTCGTACGAGGAAACTCATCGCCAAGACATGACTGTTGAAGAACTGGTGGTCTTTCACTCTTTGGAGAAAGCAAAGGATGTTGCCTTAAGGTTCGATTCGGGCATCACCATCTCCGCAGACACTGTTGTTTTCTGTGAAGGAGCCGTTCTGGGGAAACCACATACTCTGGAAAAGGCAAAAGAAATGCTTGAAAGTATAAGTGGGAAGTCTGTTCAGGCTATCTCCGGAATGACGGTTCTCGATATAGATTCTGGCAAATGTGTCAGTGAATACGTGAGTACAGATGTGAATATGAAAAAAATGTCATCTGATGAGATCGGATCCTATGTGAATTCAGGAGAACCGCTTGACAAAGCGGGGGCTTTTGCAATACAGGGGAAAGGGGCTGTGCTTGTTGAAAGTATCAATGGGGATTTCTTCAATGTCGTTGGTCTTCCTCTTTTCAGGCTTGGTACAATTCTTCAGGAAATGGGTATCTCTATCTTTGATGATTGTTGATTCCCATACAAGATATTTTTAATTTCATTAAGTGCTGTTTACCGAAAACCACACAAGCGATGTTCTTCAACTGTTTTTAAGGAGTGGTTATTATGGCAATAGCAAAATGGAATGGAGTTGTACTTGCGGAAAGTGATTCGGTAAAAGAGATCGAAGGGAATCTTTATTTCCCACCTGAGTCGGTGAACAAAGAATATCTAAGAGAGTCGGATACCCGCTCAACATGTCCCTGGAAGGGTCTGGCATATTATTTTGATGTCGTTGTCAATGGGGACGAAAATAAGGACGCTGCCTGGTCCTATCTTGAACCGAAGGAGGCAGCAAAAGAGATAACGGGTCATTTTGCTTTTTGGAAAGGGGTTGAGGTAGTTCCTTAATCTACCCTTTTTGTGCTTGCAGCCATCTTATCCGGGTCAACGATAACTTCAATAAGCGATGCCTTTTCAGATGAGAATGCTTTTTTAAGTACAGCATCGAGATCATTCGGGTCTTCGATCCTGTAACCTTCGCCTCCTGCAGAGTTGGCAAATTGTGCAAAGTCTGGATTCGGGAAACTCACACCGTATTCAGGATAATTATCTCGTAGCTGTTCTTTCTTTATGTTCTTGAGCTTACCATCGTTAAAGACTATGACATTTATTCCAAGGTCTTCTCTTACAGCGGTAGTGAAATCTCCCATTAACATTGCAAAGCCACCATCGCCTGTCACACAGATGACCTGCTTATCCGGATAATCAAGTTTCGCTGACAATGCCGCTGGGAGTGCAAATCCCATACTTGCAATATTTGCGGACATGAATGTCCTCTGTCCTTCACACATGAACTTCTTGTAGAACCAGTATGTATGGTCCCCAACATCAACACAGATGATCGCATCTTTGTCTGCATGACGTTTTATGGCCTGTATCACATAACCCGAATTTATCGGAATGGAAAGGTCGTTTGCTTCAGTTTCAAGTTCTTCGCGGTGGTCCTGTTTCATTCTGTCGATATATTCAAGGAATTCTGTATTCTCTTCCTTCTGTTCAATAAGTGGCAGAAGTTTTTGGAGAACTAGTTCCGCATCACCGACGATCCCCGCATCAACGTCAAAGGTCTTGCCGAGCTTTGTCGGATCGATATCTATCTGGACTATCTTTATTCCCGAAGGTACAAGGTTCGCCTGCCTGAAACCGGAACCCATTATAACTATCAGATCGCAGTTCTTTATTGCCTTTGCAGCGTGTTTCGAACCGATGGACCCCAGTACTCCAAGGCTAAATCTATCATTTTCGTGTACAACACCTTTTGCTCTTGATGTGGTTGCAACAGGTGCGTTCAGTCTTGCAGAGAGCTCTTTTATCAGCTTTCCACTGTGTCTGGAACCCCAACCTGCAAAAAGAGTGACCTTCTGACAACTATTGATGAAGTCTGCAGCTTTCTGAACATCATCATCCTTTGGAGCCACTTTGTTGGAAAATACTCTTTTTTCGATGGAATATACCTTCTCATCAAGTTTTTCTGCAAGTATGTCTGTTGGTGTACTCAATACTGATACGCCGGGTTTCTTGAAAGCATATTTAGTCGCCATTGTGACAAGCTTAAGAGCCTGATTCTCCCTTGCAATGGTCTCTGCGAATTCCGTGAATGGTTTGAACAGTTCGATCTGGTCTATTTCCTGGAACGCCTCACTTCCAAGGTACACTTCAGGGATCTGTCCCGCAAATGCAAGTACGGGACTTCTGTCAGTGGCAGCGTCCATCAATCCGGTTATCAGGTTAGTGCAACCCGGACCTGCTATGGACATGCATACTCCGAGCTCTCCGGTCATCTTTCCGTGAGCAGATGCCATAAAAGCAGCTGTCTCCTCATGTCTTGTAAGGATGAACCTTATCTTTTCACTCTTTCGAATGGCTTCTATCAGCGGTAAGTTGGAATCTCCTGGTATTCCGTAAACATACTTTACGCCAAAGACCTCAAGTTGCTCAATTATCTTCTCTGCAACAGTGGTCTTTATATCTTCCTTACCTTTAGCCCCTGCCTCTGAAGCAAATGCCGACTTTGGAGCGCCACAGACAGGACATGTGAAGTCGTCGGGCAGGGAATCGAAATCCTGCCCTTCCACTTCTTCATCATAGACCCAGTTACAGACGGAACATCTATATTTTCCCATGTTATATCCTCACAGAAAGTTATTTTAGTTCTTCTCGTCTTTGAATTCAATGTGCCAATGTTCTCCGCTACAGAACGGCTTGTTCTTCGAAGCACCACATCTGCAAAGGGTGAAATGTTCTTTTGATTCAGGGGTGTTTCCTTCAGGATCATCGAACTCGATACTACCGACAGCATCGTAAGGTCCGTCCTTTGTGACGGTGATGCCTGGTTCTCTGTCAACATCTTTGTGCAGGACTCCGTCCTTTGTGTAACTAAGGGCACCGGATGGACACATCTCTACGACCCTGATCATGTCTTCAACACTTGCACCAGCAGGATCGATCCATGGTTCTTCTTTCATTCTGAAAACGGTTGGCAGATTGTCTGTGCAGTATCCACGATGGGAACATACTCCCCTATTGTCATGGATCGTGATCTCTTTTCCAACATAGTTATCGACTTTATCAGGCTGCCTACCTTCGACCTTTTCGCCTTTGAATCCCACTTTTAAATGTGTTCCGTCACAGAACGGTTTGTTCGAGGAATGACCACAGCGACATAGGGCTACCATGGGCTGCGGTTCGAAAGTTTCTCCCTTTGAGTTCTTCAGGTCGTTCAGTTCCTTTGCAATATATGGTCCGTTAGTTGATGGCTGGATGGATGTTTTGTTGTCTGTCATTTATTAAACCCCCTAAATTAAAATGATCATTCCTTTTCCATATGTATGTCGAGTTGTGGGAATGGAATCTCGATGCCTTCTTCTTTATATGCTTTCAGAATACCGTTCGTCAATGCACCTTTTACTCCCCAGTAATCTTCAGTATTTGTCCATGCGCGAAGTTGCAGGTTCACTGAAGAATCTGCGAGTGCAGTTGTCACGACAGCCGGTGCAGGGTCTGCAAGCACCATTGGATTTTCTTTGATAAGTTCCATGGCAACTTTTAATGCATCTTCGAGTTTGGTATCGTAGCTGACCCCCACGTCAACATCAACTCTTCTGGTAGGCATTCTTGTTGCATTGACAATGGGACTTCCCCATACCAGTTTATTTGGTATTGTGATCAGCTTGTTGTCAGGCGTGAGCAGTTCGGTCGCCATGATCCCTACCTCATGTACGCTTCCAGAATATCCGCTTACCTCCAAGTACTCGCCTTTATCGAAAGGTCGAAGAGTGGCAATCCAGACACCCGCTGCAATATTTGTCAACGTGTCCTGCATTCCAAAGCCAAGGACTAGGCCGATAACTGCTGAAAGTCCGACAATGAGTGAGCTAGTATCTGATCCAAGCATTGATACGGTCGCAAGGATGACTGCGACATAGAGAAGTGCGAGGATAAATTTTGACAGGAATTCCACGATAAGTTCCGGTAGATTCGTTTTCTTCAATCCGTTCTTGAATATCCCTATGAGGACCTTTGCAACAATGATGCCTAATACGAGTACTATCAATGCTGATAGAAGGTTAAAATAGGTCAATTCCATGTATGGTATATTTTGAGATAACAATAGATCTACTCCCCAGTTTAATTTAATAAATAATGTTCTGTGGTCATGGTAGATATATAGTACCTGTCCACTTCCAAAATGCTCCTTCTTCTAAATAAATCAATATTTAAATATTTTCTTAGATCCATCTTTAATAATCATTGACAAAATCTTTTTATACAATAAATTCTGTGTAGGGGCTGACTCCAAACGAGGAGGTGTGTCCAATTCCACTCCTCCTCCAACTCATTCATAGCATTCATTTTTCTGTTCCATATTCCATTAAACTCTCGTAAGATCACGGTTTTAATCTTGTGTTCAACTAATTTTTTTCTTAGGAATCCTCTCTTTTACACAAGGCGATTTATAGACATATGCTCGTATTAATATTCATACGAGCCATTCAAAACGAAAGCTTTATATATTGATGCGAATATTAGAAAATCGAACCATTCGATTATCAAATTATACTATTATCGAATCATAGGTGGCCAAGTTATAATCTTAAAAATTACGGAGGTGCATTGTGGATAAAACAAAACAAATGGTAGAGTTGCATCTTGAAATTGACTATCTGAAAAGAAAAATGGAAAGCAACCTTATCGGCTATTTCGTTGAAAAAGATGATATTTGTTTGAACAAAACCGCAAATAAGGCTATTCATTTTATAAAGCGTGAAGGCGAGGTCATGCCTTCCAATCTTGCAAAATATCTGGAGATCAAGAAAAGTAGTGCTACAAGCCTGATCGATTCTCTTGAATCAGAGGGACTTGTTTATCGAAAGGACGATCCGTGTGATCGCAGAAAAACATTATTGGGTCTTACTGAAAATGGACTAAAACGATCTGAATATATGGTCAATAAAATGTGCAGTGTCGCATCAGAATGTATGTCCGATCTAAGCGATGAGGATATTGATGAAGCACTAAATGCACAGAAGGTCCTTATCAAATTCCATAAACATATGCACTCACATGCTCTTTTGATCCTTGAGAAGATGGCTCGGGAAAAACGTTCGGATAATAATTGAGGAGGTAGTCATCATAAAGAACTTATTCGAAAAACTGGGTGTCTTTATTGAGAGCAACACCATTCCTATACTATTAGTAGCCTTATTGCTCGTCCTTGTCTCTGTCCAGGGTGCACAGAACATTACTATGGAATCCGGAACTGATACATTTGTTGAGAAAACTTCCCAGTTGTATCAGGATTTTGATCACCTCTATATGAACATCTTCGGTACGGAAGCCATTGTTATAATTATAGAGGATGGGCAGGTAAATGATCCCGCTTTGTTGCAGGCGATGGACCGGCTTGATCGTATGTCTTCGTCGTTGCCCGGTGTAGTGGATGTTCAAAGTGTCGCAACAGTTGTCAAAGATGCTAATTTCGGTCTTACCGGTGATGCATCACTGCCTGAAGACAAAGTAGAACTACAGTCTCTGATCGACAATCATGTTCCTGAACAACTGATGCCTGACAGTACTCACACACTTGTTTATGTCGAGATTGCAGGTTCGTCAACCGATGAACAGAAACAGGAGATCTTGAGGGAGATTGAGACTTCTGTTAGCCTAGCAGAATTTCCTCCTGATTATAATGTTATAGTAACCGGGGAACCAGCTTTCATGATCTCCATGAACAACGCAATGATGTCAAGTATGAGTGTATTGCTTGGGCTTTCAGTTATCCTGATGATCGTTGTCCTGTATCTCGTGTTCGGTCATGTCAGGTGGAGGTTAATGCCTCTTGCTATTGTTCTGCTGGGTATCATATACACATTTGGTGCTATGGGATATCTGGGGATACCAATGACCATGGTCTCAATGGCAGCATTCCCTGTACTGATCGGTCTGGGTATAGATTATGCCATCCAGTTCCATAATCGTATAGAGGAGGAGCTTGAACGCGGTGAGACGCCGGCAGAGGCAGTGGTGAATACTATCAAGCACACTGGTCCTGCTGTCCTGATCGCACTTATAATCACAGCACTAGGATTCTTTTCTCTTCTGACATCAAGTGTGCCTATGATACAGGACTTTGCAAAGCTGCTTCTCATAGGTATTACGATGTGTTTCCTTGCTTCCCTGTTCGTAGGTGTGACTGTGATATATGGTCTTGACAACATGCAATCTATACGCAAGGAGAAGTTCGGACACTTGTCCCTGCGCGGCAAAAACAAATCAAAGACCTCATCTCCCGGTACTGGAGAACCCAAGCCGGACATTCTGGACAGGTTCCTGGGCCGAACTACCCATTTCACCATAAAACATCCTTTCATGATCCTGTCCATTGCTGTTCTGCTTTGTGCCGGTGGCTTGGTGGCCGATACTCAGGTAGGGATCCAGACAGATACGGAAACCTTTGTCCCACAGGACCTGCCGGCATTGATTGACCTAGGACATCTTTCTGATATTACCGGAGGTGAGGACCAGCTGAACATTATCATCAAGACTGACAATGTTGCTGATCCTGATACCTTGAAATGGATTGATGAGTTCAGCTCTCATGAAGTAGATAGCCGGAACAATATCATTGGGGCGGAAAGCATGGCCAGTGTCATTAAATCGATGAATGGCGGTATGATCCCTGAAAGTGAGTCTGAGATCAGATCCTTGTATGAACAGATACCTGCTCAGCAAAAAGACCGTTTCATGTACGGCGAGAATATGCTTCTGCTAAATCTGAATGTTGGTGACGTAATGGGAAGCATTGGGATGGAAGGATTTGAAGTCCTCACGGATATTGTGAGGGATGATATTCTGTGGATGTCCCCGCCTCCCGGAATGGCAGCTACGATAACCGGAAGCAATGCGGTGTTCATAGAAGTTATCGATGCGCTGACCTCAGGACGCATCTTTATGACATACCTGGGTCTGGGAATGGTATTCGGTGGCCTGCTTCTGATCTACCGCGATCTTCTCAAGGCCCTTGTACCGGTAGTGACAATGTTCATGGTCATTGGCTGGTCTGGAGGACTGATGTACCTGCTGGGTATGGAATACAATCCAATGACAGCTACACTGGGGGCACTCATCCTTGGGGTGGGTTCTGAATATGCTATACTTCTGATGGAGAGGTATTTCGAGGAAAAGGAGAAAGGTATGACTCCTGAAGAAGCAATGACCGAAGCAGGAGTAACACTTCCGGACTTACGACACTGTTCGGTTTTTGTGCACTGATAGCATCCGATTTCGGTATGATCAGTGGCTTCGGTATGATCACTGTAATTGATGTAGGGCTTGCCCTATTCGCAACATTTGTGATCTTCCCACCTGTGATGGTATTGCTCGACAATTTCCGCGAAAAGAGGAAAGTAAAAAAAATAATGCCTGATGCATTCGAAGATAATTTAGAAAACATCGAAATTGCAAAATATAGCACTGACCCGGGGGCTGATGCCTTTTGATGAACTGTAAAAATAAACAAAAGAACAGATATGTGAATTCAGCGGTCATGGTGGCTGTCCTGCTGACTGCGGCATTGTTCGTGGTTACTGCATCTCCTGTAGCAGGAGCAAAAGAGTTCGTACAGCCGACCTATGAGTTCTCAACCAATTATTATGATGCTTACGGTGAACCTGATATCTATGTTTCCGTTATTGGGGACACTGAGTTCGAGAGGGGCGAGACTGCAAAGGTACGCGTTGTCCTTTCGAACAGAGGTGTACTGTATGGGTTCAAGGCCGAGACTTATGTGGATACGGAAAATGGAGATCATGCAAAGTCCCTGAAAGAGCTCGAATATGAGTCATTGAGGACCACTGCTTTTGGTTTAAAGACTGAGATGGTTTCGACCACAGATTATATAGAGGTCGATCCGATCACAAGTATCCAGACTCTTGATAAGCTTTCACCTGGTGTGCTTCCTGATGGCCCGATATCCTTTACCATTACCATCTCCGATAACGCACCGGCTGGCACTTATATGCTCTTACTTCCTGTCAGTTATGAGTTCCAGAGTGAGGTTGAGATGACTGATGGAAGTACTGTCAGACTTGGTGTGCCTGACCTTGATCATACAACATTCTACAAGATAAGGAACACGACCCTTCAGATCCCGGTGATCGTCGAACCAGCTGCAAAGTTCGTTGTGTCCGATGTGGAGGGTGAGCTTACATCCGGTCAGTCCGGTACTATCAATGTGACCTACACAAATGTGGGTGAGGTCGAAGCAACTGATGCTTTTGCTAGGATAGTTGTTATGAAACCGCTTAGCTCGGACAGATCAGTTGTAAACCTGGACACTATTGCACCGGGAGAGAGCAAGACCGCATCATTCGATCTTGCTGCAGATATCTCTGCGGTGGAGAAGGATTACGGAATTGACAGTGAGATCAAATATCGTGATGAGGACGGTGAAATTGAGTTCTCGGACAACATTATTGTTGAGGTCCCGCTCAAGTCAAGGGATGCAGGTATAAGCATCACCACGATGGCAATTGCAGGAATTCTCCTGCTAGTAGCTTACATGGGATACAATACGATACGCAGAAAGAATGACAAAAATAATGCTTAAACTGAAAAATTATCGAATTAATATTATGAAGAGGACTAATTATGTTTAAAATGACAGATTCCAGATACGCTTTGCCAATTATGGCTTCACTTGCTGTACTGCTGCTTTTTATGGCACCGGTACATGCAGCGTCTATACTGCCATCGAATGGTGAGTTCACTGCAGCTAATGCTGACCTGCCTGATTTCTTCAATTTCGATGACAACTATTATACTGTGTATGGTGGCCCGGATGTGACTGCAACCCTTGTGGGTGATAATGAATTTGAGCGTGGAGATTCCGTTACTTTGAACCTCGACCTTATGAACAAAGGTCTTATTACGGGATTCGAATCGGAAGAGGACAAGAAATTCCTTGATAAGCTGGAACAGAAGTTGCAGAGCACTGAAATGTCATACGAAGCACAGCGCACCACTGCAATTGGTATTGTGGCAGTTCTGACATCCCTTGATCCGGATGTTGATGTCAAGTCCGGTCCTCAGGAAGCTGGGACCCTTGTATCAGGTCAGCAGACCGAGTCTCCTGTGAAGTTCAATATCGATATCTCGAACAATGCAGGGTCTGGAAGTTACCCGATGCGTCTGGACCTTTATTATGGATACCAGAAGAATGTCCAGATAAATGGTGACAATGAAACTGACCTTGGTATTACAAATATGGAGGTTGGACTCTGGTATGATGTGGGTACACAGAACACGACCTTTGACATATATGTGGAGGATGAGGCAAGATTTGAAGTGACCAACGTAACTGGTGAACTGTATCCTGATTCCGAGAGCATGATCTATGTTACTTACAAGAATGTAGGTGACCTTCCTGCAAAGGATGCTACTGTGAGGGTAAGTGCAGCTGATCCGTTCAGTACTACTGATGATCAGGCATTTTTGGGTACACTTGAATCCGGTGAGAGCACAGTTGCAGTTTTCAATCTTAAGGTGGATGACCTTGCAGTTCCAAAGGCTTACGCTTTGAACAGTGAGGTCAAGTATGAGGATGTCGATGGGCATGACCAGATATCTGATACCGTAAAGATCAAGACCGATGTACTTCCGGCATCTGCAAAGGCCGATGGTTCCAATATGCCGGTGATCATTGGTGCAGGTGTGGTCATAGTGCTTGTAGTTGCAGGATATTTTGTCTACCGAAGCAGGTATTCAAAGAAAGATGGCGATGAGTGATCTTATCGCCCTTATTTTTTTAAGTTCTCCTTTTTTTGTTATGCTTTGATATCGTTCTGTCTGGTATAACATCACTAATAAGTATAGTATGATATTATTATGGTTGAAATCACTTATATATTAGAAATGACATGGTATCACAAACTTTAAAGCAGTTACATTTAATCTAGATACTTATATTACATCACACTTTTATTTTAGCCCGATCGGGAGGGAAATCAAAAATTGAGTCAGCCTTGTGTTAATATTGGTATGGTAGGTCATGTCGATCATGGAAAAACGACGCTTGTAAGCGCGCTGTCCGGTGTATGGACAGATACGCACAGTGAAGAAATGAAGCGTGGTATATCTATTAGATTAGGGTATGCGGATACTACTTTCCGGAAGTGTCCTACCTGCCCGGAGCCTCAGGGCTTTAGCGTTGCTAAGACCTGTGAGCACTGTGGGACTAAAACGGAAGAGGTCCGTACCGTGTCATTTGTAGATTCTCCTGGTCACGAGACCTTGATGGCAACAATGCTCTCTGGAGCTGCTATCATGGATGGAGCTATTCTTGTCATTGCTGCGAATGAGGAATGTCCTCAGCCACAGACAAAGGAACATCTGATGGCTTTGAACATCATCGGTATCAAGAATATCGTGATCGTGCAGAACAAGATCGACCTTGTTCCAAAGGAAAAGGTCATTGAACATTATCATCAGATCAAGGAATTCGTTAAAGGAACGGTTGCAGAGAATGCACCAGTTGTCCCTATCTCCGCACAGCAGAACATCAATATCGATGTTCTCATCGGCGCGATGAACGAAATGATCCCAACTCCAGTGCAGAAACTTGACAAGCCGGCACACTTGCTTATTGCAAGGTCTTTCGATATCAACAAACCTGGAACACCTATTGATAAGATCTCAGGTGGCGTTATTGGTGGAACCCTCACAGCAGGTACACTAAAAGCAGGTGATGATATTGAGATACGTCCAGGACGTAAGGTCGAGAGCGAGAACGCTGTTAGGTGGGAGCCTATCTTCACCAGCATCAATCTTGTAATTGCAGGGAAGGAAAAGGTCGATGAGGCAACTCCTGGTGGATTGCTTGCATTGGGTACCGGTCTGGACCCAAGTATCACAAAGAGTGATTCCCTTACGGGACAGGTTGCAGGTGTACCTGGTACATTGCCGCCAACACGTGACTTGTTCACTCTTGAACTGAAGTTACTTGAACGTGTAGTGGGTGTGTCCGATGAGGAATCTATTGGTAAGATCAAGACCAGTGAACCTCTTATGCTCAATGTCGGTACTGCAACTACTGTGGGTATCGTTACTAGTGCACGTGAGGATGTCGCAGAGGCAAAGTTAAAGCGCCCGGTATGTGCTGAGGTCGGCTCCATGGTAGCTATCAGCAGACGTATTGGTTCACGCTGGCGACTTATTGGTGTTGGAGTAATCAAAGATTGAAGGTTATAATCGATACGAACGGTTTTATGATACCAGTTCAGTTCAAAGTAGATATCTTTGGTGAACTGGAGCGCCTCGGGTACGATGAGTTCGTTGTGCCCCAGGCGGTCATCAATGAGCTCAAGGCACTGGTCAAGAAGTACACGGGCGAGAACAAAACTGCAGCAAAGGTTGGACTTTCGTTATCAGATAGATGTACTCTCGTGGAAAGGGCAGGAATTGCGGACGATATCATCCTCCAGCTTGCTCTTGATATGGATGCAGCAGTGCTGACCAATGATGTTGGTCTGGTAAAGCGTCTTAATGATGCGAATGTTATCGTTGTGCGTTTGCGTCAAAAGAACCGTTTGGATATAATGTGACCATCATATTATAATTTTAGTAGCAGTTTAAATTAATGCAGGGCATATTGGAGATCGAGATATGTATAAAAGGATGAAACTTAAGGACACGATCCGTGTAGCTCCCCGTCTGTTGGGCGAAGATGTAGGGGTTAGCGTAAAGGATGCGTTAAAGGAGAAGCTTGAGGGCAGGGTCGATAAGGCACTGGGCTCCATTGTCGCTGTCACTGATATTGAAGAGATAGGTGAAGGGCATATCCTTGTAGGGGACGGTGCTGTCTATTACGATGTGATCTTTGATGCTATTGTATTCGTCCCAATACTTCAGGAGGTCATGGAAGGTCTGGTAGTAGAGACCGTAGAATTCGGTGCTTTTGTCAGCATTGGTGCTATGGATGGTCTTTTACACGTTAGCCAGATCACTGATGATTTCATGTCCTACGATGGTAAGAATGGTAGGCTTATTAGCAAGGTCGGAAACCGTACTCTTTCAGAAGGTGACAAAGTGCGTGCCCGTATCGTTGCTGTGAGCACCAATGAGAGAGAACCAAGGGACAGTAAGATCGGACTGACAATGCGTCAGCATGCTCTGGGCAGGTTCGAATGGCTTGAAGATGCACGCAAGCCTAAGTCCGATGAATCTAAAAATAAAGATGAATAAACCGAGGTGTTTCTAAATGGTAGATCAGGTATGCCGTGAATGTCACAGGATCGTTACAGGTCAGACATGTCCTGTTTGCGCTTCAAGCAATTTGAGTGATGACTGGAGCGGACTTGTCATTATCGTTGATCCTCAACGTTCCATAATAGCAGAAATGATCGGCGTTGAAGTTGCCGATAAATACGCTTTGAAGGTGCGGTAAGTTGGGTTTACATATTTCCTTACCAGAAAGCCTTCGGCCTCTTTTAAGGAAACCTTTCGGGGTCTTGTATACAGGTACTGGCGGTGATGCTGTCAGAAGTCTTGTAGATGACCTCGATAATCCCACAATACTTATATCTGTGGGCGATGTTACTACTTTTCACTTGCTCGAATCAAACATCATTCCAGATATTCTGATCGTGGATG
This sequence comes from Methanococcoides sp., assembly GCA_021108275.1. Lineage (GTDB taxonomy): Archaea > Halobacteriota > Methanosarcinia > Methanosarcinales > Methanosarcinaceae > Methanococcoides. The sequence continues at coordinate 7,189 of JAIORD010000005.1, read as the reverse complement.
ATAGGACAAAAAGGGCGCCAGCTTCATCACAGGTCGTTTATGGAACAAAACATAAGGGATTCGCTGAGATAACAGTAGATAATCCCCCCGGGGTAATAACCGAGGATCTGATCGGTGTGATAAGCGATGCGATATTGTCTGATAAAAATGTTCGAATTTTCGTACAAGGCGAAGAAGATCTTGCAGCTTTGCCTGCGATACTAATGGCACCTTTGAATTCGGTAGTCCTTTATGGTCAACCGGATAAGGGTGTAATGCTTGTAAGGGTTACAGAATCCATAAAAGCAGAACTTAAGGATCTATTTGATAAGATCCTTGAAAAACAGGATCATAAAGAACAGTTATACAACGTGCGGAGGAAATTATATGGATATTAATATTACTGAAGACAAAAATAATGCGCTTCTCAACAGGCGTGAATTGATGTTCGATGCAACATTCGAGGGTTCCACACCTTCAAGGATCGATGTCAGGGGCAAACTGGCTGCAATGCTTAACGTACCCCTTGAACTTGTCATCCTTCAGAAGTTCGAGAACAGCTACGGTATGTCTGCAGCAAATGGCTATGCAAAGATCTACGAAGATGCAGATCGCATGAAGGTTGTAGAGAAAGAATATGTCCTCAAAAGGAACGAACTTCCTGAGGCAGAAGTTGTAGAAGAAGCAGGTGAGTAAACATGGCTGTCAAAGACTACTATAAAGTAAACGGCGAATCCATTGAAAGGCTAAGGCAGTTCTGCCCACGCTGCGGCGATGGTGTCTATCTTGCAGACCACAAGGACAGACTTACCTGTGGCAAATGCGGATACACTGAGTTCAAGAAATAATATTGACAAATGGCATCACCTTTGATGTGATGCCTTTTTTTTTAGTTTTTACTTTTAAATAACCAGGCTGAACAGCTTTTGCCATGGGCACTTTAAGGTCATTCAAGCTCTTTCTCTTCTCTGTAATTGCGAAGTGCAAGCTCAATGGTCGAATGAAGACTGTTCTCTTCAAAAGGCTTGATAATATATCCGTAAGGCTTTGTTCTTTTAGCTCTTTCCAATATCTTCTCATTTGAATATGCAGTAAGGAAAACTACTGGGACATCGAAGCTTTTTCGTATCTTGTCTGCAGCTTCGACTCCGTCCATATCACCTTTTAGCATAATGTCCATCAATATAAGGTCTGGAAATGTGATCTCCGCCTTACTGATCGCCTCTTCTCCCGACGACGCGATACTGGGGACAAGGTATCCAAGGTTCTTAAGCATCTTCTTAATACCTAATGCGACGATCTTCTCGTCTTCCACTATCAGTATCTTGGTCTGGCTCATCATTTACCCTCTTTCAATTATATTTTTCTTCTGTAAATTGAATTATGAACTTTGTTCCATTGTCCTTTTTAAGTTCAATGTTCCCATCGATCTGCTCAACAAGGTTCGTCACAAGTTGTAATCCGAGTGATTCGGTATCCCTGAAGTCGATATCTTCCGGTATGCCACTGCCATTATCGCTGACCGTTAGCATAAAATCATCTCCAAAATGTTCAATATCCACGGATATGATGCCTTTCTCGTTCTCGTCCTTATCCTCGAATGCATATTTAAGCGAGTTTGAAACAAGCTCATTGATAATAATTCCAAGTGGAACTGCAGTATCCATGTTAAGGAAAACATCCGCGACATCAAGATCGATGGCGATATTCCTGTTACCTACTACGTAGGACTGGGAAAGGTATGTAATAAGATTTTTTGTATAATCTGCAAAATCGATACTTTCCATATCCTCGGACTGATATAACTTCTCATGGACCAGTGCCATTGTCCTGACCCTGTCCTGGCTGTTCTTGAAAGCATCTCTTACTTTTTTGTCCTTGAACTTATCTGATTCCAGGTACAACAGTGTTGATATCACCTGCAGGTTATTCTTGATGCGGTGATGGATCTCTTTCTTACGAATTTCCTCTACCTTTAGTAACGTCTCTTCTGCACGTTTCCTTTCATCGATATTTACAATGATGCCTTGCAGATAATCCACATTTCCTTCTGCATCACGGCGGATAAAGGTCCTCTCATCAGCCCAGACGATTTTGCCATATTTGGTCAGTATCCGATATTCAATAGTAAACTCATTTGCTCCCTCGTCGCATTTTCTTTGTAGCTGTTCCTCCACTCTGGGGAGGTCCTGAGGGTAAACGATATCTGCATAAGTTACTTTCCCGGATGAGAAATCCTCAAGTGAATATCCAAACTGTGATATGTTCTTTGATACGAAATCAATAGGCCATCCTTTCTCCGCTCTCCACTTGAAAACAATGACAGGACTATTCTCAACAACCCTCTCCATCTCTTCTTTCATCTGGTTGGACTGTTCAAGCTCCTTTGAATATCGTATAAGCTCTTCTTCCGCTTTCTTCCGCTCGGTGGTCGCATTGTAAAGGGACTGTCTTGTCTTCTCGATACCGTCTGTAAGTATCCTGAAATCTCCTTCTCCCTTTAGTTTGATCTTACGGGTGAAATCCTCATTCTGGAATGCTGTCAGAACAGCGTTCGATTCATCGATAATGGCATTGAGCTTTGTTGCGAAACTATCGAGGGTATCTCCAATATGTTTGAACTCTCCTTTCAGGTCAGTTGCCACACGTGTCTGGAGCTCACCCTTTGCCAGTTCATTGGTAACCCTCATGGTCTCTGTCATAGGTTGTGTAAATGCATCAAGGATCTCATTCAAACCTAACGGTATGTTCTTGAAATCGATATCGACGTCGGTATCAGCTCTGGCATGGAGTTCTCCGACCACAGCGGCATCTGACAGGTCCTTAAAATCAGCAACTATCTCATTGATGGGTCTTGTGACAAATCCGGCGATTATGGCTGCAAGTCCTGTCATGAAAATAATAGATATTGTGGATATCACAATGAGGTTGTTACGCAATTCAGTAACGCCAGCAAGCATTTCATCCTTTGGTACCACGAGAACAAAAGAGAAATTTCCTGTTTTGATAGGTTCGTAGAACATTACCACGGTCTTTCCTGTTGTAGGGTCGATAGTATCGATAAATCCACAGTTGCCTACTTTGATCTCATCTGCCATGGCGGTGATCTCAGGGACATCGAAATCATAAAGTGTTCTGTAGCCTATCCAGTCCTTCTGTTCAGGCTGCGAGATAAGGATGCCCGTATTTCCAGTCATGAATGCATATCCTGTGTCGAATATCTTCACTTCACTGACAACTTCATCAAGGTATGTAAGGGATACGTCGACCCCACCTATGCCGACAAACTCATCATCTTTGAAAATAGGCGTAACATAACTTACTATGAACACTCCTTCGTAGAAATAGGGGTCAATGATATGATCGACCTTTGTCATTTTTGGTAACTGGTAATAATCTGATTCCTCATAGTTCAATAATGGATCAATTGTCAGATCTCCATTGATCCTGTTCCAGTATGGTATGAAGCGTCCGGTCTCATCATGACCTTCTGCATTTATGAAAAGTTGGTCATTGCCATCAAAGGCATTTGGTTCATAGCATACATATGTTCCCAGAAGATTCGGGTTGCGTAATGCCACTTCCTTTAGTATATCATTCACTTCATCTCTGTTCGCAGAATCATAAGCGTTCATGGAATTGGCAATGGTCTGGCCTATTGCATGATCCTTACGCATATCGCTGTCAAAATAGTTGGCGAATCCCCTTGCTTTTTCGATAGATTGCTCATAAGCGAGGGTCTCTTCCTGGGATGTGACCGTTGAAATAATTACGGATGTTGATGTTACTAATACTAATAGAACGCCGACTACGATGAAGAGTATAAGCTTTGATTTAAGGGATGTGTTCTTCCAGTCCATTTGTTTCACTCCCTTGCGTTTAGAGCTCCGTGATCCTTCTTGAAAGGTTCTGATAGTGAGTGAAAAGCTCTTCTCCCCATTTACTGGCACTTTCATCAAAACTCATGATCTTTCTGTGATCATACATTCCTTCTTTGTTGAAGAAACAGAGGTATGTAAATCTTTCAGTTACCGTTATCGTGGTAAGTTTAATGGAATCGTCACAAACGTACAGGTCAGCACTTCCTGATCCTGTTAGAAGCTCTAATTCTTTTGAACAGTCTGTTCTCATGCGATTGAATACCGACTCTGTAAATATAAGTGTAAAATCGATCTCTTTTGAAAGGAGGTCTATGAGCAATCTGGGATAAAGTGGATGAAAGTAGGATATGAACATTTTCACATTCTTTGAACGTATTATGTTCTCTGTAAATTCTATTGGCAGGTCGAACATGTGATTAAGATCAGGTTCTATCAACATACATTGCCCGAGTTCCCCTATGCGGTAGGAAAGGGATTCGGGGATGGATGTAAGGTCACGGGTTGCCCAGTATTCCATGTTCTCTTCAATGACGCCAAGTGTCTTTAATAGAGGGGACATGTTCTTTACTACAATGCGACCGACATCGGATAGCTCATAATCATCAAGTTCGTTCTGGACTATCATGTCCTGTTCTTTGAGTATCTTGATCTGTGGCATCATGGCCTTTGAAGTGACATTAAGTGATGTCTTGATCTGGTCGATGTTCCTTGGACCTTCAACCAATAATAATAAAAGGTTCTTTCTTTTTTCAGAAAGCCATATTGTATCACTTAGCGACGATTTCATCTGTTATCTTCTATAAAATCCTGTATCAATAGTAATGACTCTTTCGGTTGTCTATAATATATAGGTCTTTAAGGAATTTCATTTTTCAAGATCGTACCAAGAATAAGCATATTTTGTCAGCATATATACCAAAGCCTTTGGAAAATCTCATGCTTTTAGAATATCTGATGCCACTGGTCATTTCTAATGCCTTTTGCAATTTCCGATGTCAGTAGGACTTACAACTCAAATTATGCTATATATCATACTGGTTTTTCATTCTATGGTAGTGCGGATTAATGTCCTGCTGCCCCATCAATGTGGTTTTTTCCACATAGATGTAAAGGAGGTTGTAAACACGGCAAACGAAGAATTATTTAAAACACTATCCGATGCGGTAGTAAGTTGCAAGAAAGATGATGTAATCGCTGCAGTAGGTAAAGCAAAAGGTAAGGCTCCAGCAGTAGAACTTATTGACAACGGTCTCGCAGCAGGTATGAACGAAGTTGGTGTACTCTTCGAAAGAGGAAAACTCTTCCTTCCTCACGTTATGATGGCAGCAGACGCAATGTCCGCTGGTGTTGAATTACTTCAGGACGAGCTTGGTGGAAGCGAAGGCGCATCTTCTAAGCTCGGTGTTATTGTAAACGGTACCGTCGAGGGCGATGTTCACGACATTGGTAAAGCAATCGTATCAACAATGCTTCAGGCAGCAGGCTTTGAAGTCCACGATATTGGAAGGGATGTACCTGTACAGAACTTCATTGACAAGATCAAGGAAACAGATGCTGACATGGTCGGCCTTTCCGCACTTATGACAACAACCCTTCAGGGCCAGAAAGAAGTCATTGAGCTTCTCAAAGAGAACGGACTCAGGGACAAGGTAAAGGTCATGGTTGGTGGCGCACCAGCAACTGATGCATGGGCAAAGAAATGTGGCGCAGACTGCTATGCAGAAAATGCAAGTGAAGCTGTAGCAAAAGCAAAAGAATTACTTCTCTGATCGATCGAGGTGTATAATATGACAACAGAACATTTCTTAAGAATGGGTGACGGTCAGAAGATCTTCATGACAAAGGAAGACATCAGAGCTGACATCGAAGCAGGTAGTGCAGATGCAGCAGACCTTGGTGAAATCCCCGCAATGTCTGAAAATGAAATTGATCATATGCTTGACATCATCACTTCACCTGGCAGGATCGTCGGTGTGGAGCCAGGACTGGAAGTTCCGGTAACGCACGATATCGGTTCCATCCGTATTGATGGTGACCAGGGTAACAGTGGTGTGGGTATTCCTGCAAGCAGACTCGTCGGTTCAATGGTCCACGAGCGTGCATTTGGTGCAGACACAATGGAACTTGGTCACATCGACTACAGCTACAAGCCTGTCAAACCTGTGATCTCACATGAATGCCAGACAATGGAAGTTTGTCAGCAGAACATGATCATTCCTATGCTCTATGGCGCAATGCCAAACATGGGTCTGTACTACACTCCTGATGGTCCATTCGAGAATCCAGGCGACCTCATGAAAGCTTTCAAGATCTCTGAAGCTCAGGACTCTATCCAGCACGCTGGTGACCACGGAATTCGTGACATGGTCTGGATCATGCAGAAGCTCCAGAAGGTTGGCTCTGACGGTGTCAACTTCGATACCATCGGTGCAGCTGGTGATGGTGACATGTATGCATCACTTAATGCTATCGAGGCACTCAGGAAGGAATTCCCCGGCATCTATATTGAAGCAGGTATGGCAGGAGAGCTTGTTCTCGGTATGCACGGTGACCTTGAGTATGATGGTACAAGACTTGCAGGTCTGTGGCCACATCAGCAGGCACCACTTGTCGCAAAGGCAGGAGCAAACATTTTCGGTCCTGTATGTAACACAAACACCAGTAGAACCTCCGCATGGAACCTTGGTCGTTCAGTTACATTCACAAAGGCAGCTGTCGAAGCATCCTCTATTCCATGTCACGTAGATATGGGTATGGGTGTCGGCGGTATTCCAATGCTTGAGACCCCTCCAATAGATGCAGTAACAAGGGCAAGCAAAGCAATGGTCGAAATCGCAGGCGTAGATGGAATATAGATTGGTGTTGGCGACCCACTCGGTATGCCAATCGCACACATCATGGCTTCCGGTATGACCGGTATGAGAGCAGCTGGTGACCTTGTTGCAAGGATGCAGTTCTCAAAGAACATGAGGCTCGGAGAAGCAAAGGACTTCGTATCAAAGAAGCTCGGTGTCTCAAATGCTGACCTTTCTGACGAGTTCGTCATGAGAGAGATCAGAGAAGACCTCGACATCGGTGTAATCACCTCTGTGCCAGGTTGCGCAAAGGGTATTGCAGCTAAGATGAACATCGAGAAACTCCTCGACATCGACATCAACTGCTGTGACAAGTTCAGGGAAATTACAGGTTAAGTCCTGTTAACATACTGATATAAAGGTCCTGGCATTTGTCAGGCCCTTTTCAGTTTTTTGATCTGACATGAACTATTTATTAGAAAAGGAGTGATGTAATATGTCTGAGGAAAAGAAATCGGGTGTAGACTGGAAGCA